>LDAQ01000033.1 GCA_001028025.1 Faecalicatena fissicatena
GATGATTGTGCGCCACGAAAGCGCGACCAAGTAGCGTAGCTACTTGAAGACAGCTATGCTGTGCAGATGATGGCGGGGGGCCCGCCGGAATCGCCATGCAGGTGGAGGTTCCAAACCACCCTAAGGTGCTGTGGTCAAAAGCCATGGTATTGAGCGTTAGGGAAAAAGGCAGTTACAACTGTCAGGTATGAGCATCGGAGATGAACGAAGCTGTGAACCACTTACGAAAACGTCGAAAGCGTAGGGATTCCATCAAAACCAGGGGGTCAGTCATTAACCTGGGATAAGTCGGACGGAAACCTGTTTACTGGTCTGGCGGTGGGCGGCGTAAAGGTGGCATGAACTTTGCTCAGGCATCTGTATGGAACGTGGGAACCTACGGGCTGATGTTAAGGGAGTATGCCAAGTGTATGAAACACAAGGTAAGAGTACTGATGCAGTCATAGGGGCAGAATGAGCCGTAGTAGTGAAGAGAGCCATTGAAAGATGGAAGGAGCGAAGGGCTTATAGTATCCAAGCTTTAAGAATAAGTCAACTTGAACATAAGGAGGAACTTATGCAAGAAGCAAAGCGGTTTAATATTTCCAAAAGAACAGTAATTGCAGCATTTCAAAGAGTGAAGAAAAATGCAGGGGCATATGGAGTGGATAAACAATCCATAAAAGACTTCGAAGAGCACCTGAATAATAACCTATACAAAATCTGGAACAGAATGACATCGGGCAGCTACTTCCCAAAACCGGTAAGAGCAGTATCAATTCCCAAAAAGTCTGGTGGAACAAGAATACTTGGGATACCCACTGTGGAAGACAGAATTGCACAGATGGTAGCAAAAATGTATTTTGAACCATTGGTAGAGCCGATGTTTTACGAAGACGCGTATGGGTATCGGTCAGGAAAGTCAGCGATTCAGGCAGTCGGAGTGACACGGGAAAGATGTTTCAAGCAGGACTGGGTGCTGGAATTGGACATTAAAGGACTGTTTGACAATATCAGGCACGATTATCTGATGTATATGGTGAAGAAACACACACAAGAAAAGTGGCTATTGCTGTATATACAGAGGTGGCTGACGGTGCCGTTCCAAATGGAAGATGAAACAGTGGTGCAGAGAGAGTCAGGAACGCCGCAAGGCGGAGTTATTAGTCCAATACTTGCAAATCTGTTTCTGCACTATGTATTTGATGATTTCATGGCTAAGGTATACCCTCACATCACTTGGGAAAGATATGCAGATGATGGAGTGTTACACTGCCAGTCGTATAAACAGGCGATATATATTAAAAGTGTTCTGGAAGAAAGATTCCGGCAGTTTGGTCTGGAGTTAAATCAGGAGAAAACAAGCATTGTATACTGTAAGGATGACCGACGTAAGCTGAACTATGAATGCACATCGTTTACGTTTCTGGGATATACATTCAGGGCAAGACGAAACAAAAGCAGGAATGGAGCATACTTTGTAGGATTTACCCCAGCAGTCAGTGAAAAAGCAAAAACAGCCATGAAACAGGTGATTCGAAAATGGAAACTGCAATTGAAAACTAATATGTCGCTGAAAGACATAGCAGACACAATAAACAGGATAGTCCAAGGTTGGATAAATTATTACACGCATTATTATAAGACTGAATTTTATGAGGTGCTTAGATACATCAATAATTGTTTAGTGAAATGGGTAAGAAGGACTTATAAGAAGCGAAATACAAGGAGCCGGGCTGAACACTGGTTAGGAAAAATAGCCAAACGAGACAGAAACCTGTTTGCACACTGGAAATTTGGAATTACGCCAGCCGTTGGAGAGGGAGCCGTATGAATCGAGAGGTTCACGTACGGTTCGGATGGGGACTCAAGGGGCGGTTCCTTGGGTCTACCTACT
>LDAQ01000034.1 GCA_001028025.1 Faecalicatena fissicatena
GGTTGAATTTCAGGGTTAATGCAACTTTATCAAAGTAAATGCAGTCTGGTCAGTCCTATTTCGTGAAAAATGTGAAATAGGACTGTTTTTTATGTGAATTTCGTGTAAAATAATAGTAATCCACCATGAAAAGCCTTAAAAATAGGTGCACTATGCCGGAAGTGAGATTTACCTGTTTTTTTGCCAGAGTAAATGCCACCCCTATATAGGCGCTATATTATGTAAGGCCGGGTCTGGGGGATAATTAAGGCTGTTTGCCGTGTAAAGCTTAGCCTTAATGTTTGTTTTGTTGGAAAGCCGGGGATGGCGGTGCCAAATCCCGGCTTTTTGATGTTCTTATTCCTGGCGCTTCAAAAGCGATGGCGTAAGGTTTACCTCATTAGGTGGAATTCGATGGCATCCCAGTGCATGGAGTATATCGGTGCCATAGAGGAATTCAAACATTTCGCAGGGACATTTATTGCCAAGGCTTTCCCTGCTGTAAGAGTTGATATGGTCCATGAGCAGGGAGACATCCTCCTGCGTCAGGCTATCAAAGGAAGTTCCTTTGGGGAGGACATAGCGTATGAATTCATGATTCTTCTCGGCAGAGCCTTTCTGACCTGGCGAAGATGCATTGCAGTAAAAAATACGTGTCCTCAGATTCCCCTGCCGGTCATATTCAATTGCCTTGGGATTTGAAAATTCGCTCCCGTTATCGGTGAGGACCAGCGGTATGATGGACATGAAGATATCCGGGCGGAGTTCCAGATAGAGGCGATCAAAAATATCAAGGACCGACTGTGAATCATTGGAATCCCTCAGGAAGGCAAGCATCAGTTCTGCTTTCACGAAGTGGATGGTCAGCAGGACCTTTCCCCCCTTTTTCCCCTCTACGGAGTCCATCTGTGTGACGGGTAGGTCGGGATGCTGACTGCAGTAGGTGATATAATCGTTGTATGTGCGCCCAATCCGGCACGCCTTATCCACCTTGAAGTCCTTCATCTTTCTTCGCCTGCTGTATCTGACTTTCCTTGGAAGATCAATATTCCTGGCCGTGAACACGTTGTAAGCGACCAGACGGTAGAGAGTGCTTTCACTGACCATGAGAGAATCTTTGTTGTTTGCACAGATATGATTAAGGGATTGCCCCCGTAAGATGAGTGGGGAGACAATGCCATCCAGACGCCGGATTTCCTCTTCGGAATAAGAGATACCAGACCTTGATTCTGAAAGCAGATTCCGGTATTCTTTGTCTGCAGAGGCAGGATTATAAAGACGTTTTTCTAAGGTGCAGCTGCGCCTGTCAGGACATCCATTGCAGACATAAGGAGGTTTTTCCAGTGTGCTACAACTTTCTTGTTTAAAGTCAGGACAGTTTGAGTTACATTTCTCGCAGAGGGAGCAATGCTTTCTTTTGGTGGAGGTACAGGAAGTACACAGGAAGCTGTTGGAACAGTTCCGGCGGTAGCGGCAGGCATTGTATGAACGTCCATATCCGCCAATCCTTCTGAATTCCAAATGGTTTCTGATTTCCCGGGATATAGAGGTGCAGTTCTTGCCTACAGCGGTGGCAATCTGTTTAAAGGACTGCTGCTCGGAAAGCATTTGTGAGATTGTGATTCTGTCTTCTAATGATAAATGTGTTTTCTTCATAATGAAATCCTCCAATCGTATTCCCAGACACGACTGGAAGAATCATACAAAATTTGTCACACTTAATGCAACATTTCGGATTCTTAAAGTAAATGCAACCGGTAATGGACATAGGGGTTGCATTTACTTTGAAAATTTAC
>LDAQ01000035.1 GCA_001028025.1 Faecalicatena fissicatena
TAAAACTGCGGAAACTCAAGAGAATGCTGATATTGCACTTGCCTGGGCATCTGTTAATCCCAGACCGCCGCCTGCTGCATTCGTGGCAATCCAGATTGCCAATAAGTACTTCACTGTGTAGAACGCGCAGCGTTCAAATGTGAAACCTAAGGCACATACATAAAAGCCAAAAGGTTTCTTCTTTTTAGTTGTTTCCATAATAAAAACCCTCCAATTAGTTTTTAAATTGAGCACTGTAATAGTGCGTGCTGCTGAGAATACTATACCAGGTATTCTCTGATGTTAGAAAAACCTCCTCCTTTGTTAAATTTTCTCC
Source organism: Faecalicatena fissicatena (assembly GCA_001028025.1). Taxonomy (GTDB): domain Bacteria; phylum Bacillota; class Clostridia; order Lachnospirales; family Lachnospiraceae; genus Faecalicatena; species Faecalicatena fissicatena_A. The sequence continues at coordinate 317 of LDAQ01000035.1, forward strand.
ATGAGGAGATTGTACCATAGTTTATACGAAAGGACAAATAAAACTTTATATTTAATTTATAAAATTTCATAGGGATTTAATAACTATTTTTTAGTATTGTGCACGAAATAAATATAAATAACATAAAATTACAAAAATGTTTATAAAGTTGTTGACAAAATATCCAAATTATGACAATATAATAACAGTAATTATTATTAAAATTAGGAGAAGGGAAAGGAGTCAATATGCATCGGTTTACAGAGATCAGGATACCAATTGAGCCGGATAACCCCTCTATTATGAGGCGGGAAGATCTGTGCATCAAATGCGGACAATGCAGAAGAGTGTGTGAGGATGAAATTGGGGTAGGAAAACTTTACACTCTGAGAAGCACGGGAGAAAAAGCAATCTGTATTCACTGCGGACAATGTGCGAATGTCTGTCCGGCAGACTCTATCACAGAAGTATATGAGTACCGGAAAGTCAGACAGGCAGTCAAAGATCCGAACAAGGTGGTAATATTCAGTACTTCACCATCGGTCAGAGTCGGACTGGGAGAGGAGTTCGGGATGCCTCCCGGCAGTTTTGTAGAGGGAGGTATGGTTGCGGCACTCAGGGCGCTGGGAGCGGATTATGTATTGGATACGAATTTCGCGGCAGATCTGACAATTATGGAGGAAGCATCGGAACTGGTCGAGAGAATAAAAGGCAGGAAGGCTGTGCTGCCGCAGTTTACAAGCTGCTGTCCTGGATGGGTTAAGTTTGTTGAAACATTTTATCCGGAGGTACTGCCGCATATATCCAGCTCAAAGAGCCCGATCGGGATGCAGGGTCCAACCATAAAGACCTATTTTGCAAAGCAGAGAGGAATGAATCCTGAAAATATTGTAAACGTTGCTGTAACGCCATGCACGGCTAAAAAATTCGAGATACGCAGAGCCGAGATGCGTGATTCTGCTGACTATAATAAGATAGATGAACTTCGTGACATGGACCATGTCATTACAACACGGGAACTGGCACGCTGGATGCGGGAGGATGGTATAGATCTTGGCGGCGCGGGAACCAGTGAGTACGACGAACTTATGGGAAAGGCTTCCGGAGCCGGTGTAATATTTGGAAATACCGGTGGTGTTATGGAGGCGGCAGCCCGCACGGCATATTTTCTTGTGAGCGGCTCGAATCCTCCGGAGGACTTTCTGCACCTTGAACCTGTACGGGGAATGGACGGGGTAAGAGAAGCTGCCGTGGAGATCAGCGGGATACCTCTGAAGCTGGCGGTGATTCATGGTACAGAGAATGCGCGCAAGTTTCTGGAGCAATGGAAAAATGAGAATGTTCATTATGATTTTGTCGAAGTGATGGCGTGCCGCGGCGGCTGCATCGGCGGGGGCGGACAGCCGAAGACGGAAGTGCCGATGTCAGATGAGATAAGAAAATCGAGGATTTCTTCATTATATAAAAGAGATGCGCAGATGCAGCTCAGGCTGAGCCATGAAAATCCTGAAATACATAAACTTTACGAAACATTTTACGAAGCACCACTGAGTGGTCTGTCTGAGAAAATGCTGCATACCGGGTATACGGACCGTTCCGGGGATCTGGGACCGGAAGGAAAAAAGAATCCGGATAATTTAGAATACCAGGGAACGAATGAAAGTGCTATTATAATAGAAGAAACACAAGCGCAAAATAAAAAAGAGAAGGAGACAAATTTAATGAAAAAATGGAAATGCAGTGTATGCGGGTATATTCATGAGGGAGAAAATCCACCAGAACAGTGTCCGATCTGTAAAGTGCCGGCGGATAGATTTCAGGAACTGAAAGAGGAAACTGCAGCATCGGTAAAAGCAGAAGAGCCTGTCAGCGTATCCGGAAGACCAGCACCGGGTTCAAAGACAGAGAAGAATCTTATGGAAGCGTTTGCAGGGGAATCGATGGCAAGAAATAAATATACATATTGGGCAGATGTTGCAAAGGAAAATGGACTGGAACAGATGGCTGCGATTTTCCTGGAAACAGCAGAACAGGAGCGTGAGCATGCAAAAATGTGGTTCAGGGCTTTCCACGGAATTAACGGTGTGGAGCAGAACCTGATAGATGCAGCTGCAGGCGAGAATGAAGAGTGGACGCAGATGTACAGACGAATGGCTGAGGAAGCAAAAGAGGAAGGCTATGATGAGATTGCAGCCAGATTTGAGCTTGTAGCGAAAGTGGAGGCGCAGCATGAAAAGCGTTATCTGCGTTTACTGGAAAACTATAAGGCAAATAAGACCTTTACAGGGGAAGCGCCTCTCGGATGGAAATGCAGAAACTGCGGATATATACATGAAGGAGCAGATGCACCGGAAGTGTGCCCGGTATGCCAGTATCCAAAAGCATACTTTGAACGGCAGGCTCATAATTACTAGAATTCTGCGGAGGACAAGAAAATAGACGGGATGGCCGCTTCAGCGAAGCGCGGCAGGACTCGTGCAGATGAGAAATCAGGAAATAACTGATACGACTCAGAATAAAAGCCGGTACAATGGAAAATTCCGTATACCGGCTTTCATTTTGATACATTGTAAATGGAAATATGTGAAAAAAATATCAAAATAATGGATATTATGAATTGATATTTTGGATTAAGTATTATATACTAGAATAGGCAGAAATTTTGGTTTTATTTTAAACAAATTTAATAATATGGAGGGCTAGATTATGAGCTACAACGCTACAGAAAACTCAGCGAGCAGACGAATTGCCATGCTGCTTGATGAGGGAAGCTTTGTTGAGATCGGCGGTGCTGTTACAGCAAGAAGCACTGATTTCAACTTGCAGGCAAAAGATACTCCGGCTGACGGTGTTATCACCGGTTACGGAGTAATTGACGGTAATCTTGTTTATGTTTACAGCCAGGACGCTACTGTTTTACAGGGCGCGATTGGTGAGATGCATGCTAAGAAAATCGCCAATATTTACGACATGGCAATGAAAATGGGTGCACCAGTTATCGGACTGGTTGACTGTGCAGGACTGAGACTTCAGGAGGCAACAGATGCCCTGGAAGCTTTCGGTAACTTATACTTCAAACAGTCTATGGCATCTGGCGTGATTCCTCAGATTACTGCTGTCTTTGGAATGTGCGGCGGCGGTCTGGCAGTAGTGCCGGGACTGACAGACTTTACATTCATGGAGAGTAAAGAAGGAAAGCTGTTTGTAAATTCACCAAATGCACTGGAAGGAAACATTGCTTCTAAATGTGATACTTCTTCTGCAGAATATCAGAGCAAGTACGCAGGCCTGGTAGACGGAATCGGCGAAGAAGCTGATATCCTCGGACAGATCCGTGCACTGATCTGCATGATTCCTGCCAATAACGAAGACGATCTTTCTTATTCAGAATGTACAGATGACCTGAACCGTCTCTGTGCTGACATTGCAAATGCTGCAGAAGACACAGGCATTGCACTGGCAGAACTTTCTGACAATCATATATTCTTTGAGACAAAGAAAGAATACGCAAAAGACATGGTAACAGGATTTATCCGCCTGAACGGCATGACAGTAGGTGCCGTAGCAAACCGCTCTAAGGTATATGACGCCGAAGGCAATGTAGCGGAAGAGTTCGACAAAGCCCTTTCTGTAGATGGATGCAAAAAAGCGATTGACTTCGTGAATTTCTGTGACGCATTCTCTATTCCGGTTCTTACATTGACAAACGTTACAGGATTTGCTGCAACGATTGAATCAGAGAAGAACATGGCGAGAGCCGTTGCAAGACTCACTTATACATTTGCAAATGCAACAGTTCCAAAAGTGAATGTTATTATTGGAAAAGCTTACGGCAGCGCTTATGTTGCCATGAACAGCAAGTCGGTGGGAGCTGATATGGTCTATGCATGGCCGACAGCAGAGATCGGTATGATGGATGCTGCACTGGCTGCGAAGATTATGTACGCCGATGCGGACGCTGACACTCAAAAAGTGAAAGCGGCAGAATATAAGGAACTGCAGTCAAGCCCGCTGTCTGCTGCAAGAAGAGGATATGTGGATGCAATTATCGATCCAGCAGAGACAAGAAAATATGTAATCGGAGCATTCGAAATGCTGTTCACAAAGAGAGAGGACCATCCGGATAAGAAACACGGTACGGTTTAGTGAGGTGAGGCAAAGTGAAGAAAAAAATCAGTTTATTAGGTCTTATCTTTCTCCTCATCTTCAGTTTTACAGGATGTGGCAGTAAAGCAAAAGACGCAGCAGAATTTGACCAGGCTACATTGCAGAGCTACGCTGACATAATTGTACAAAGTTTCAGCAGCATGACAGATGACGATCTTAACAGATTCGAGGATATGTCAGACCTTGAACTGAATCTGACTCTGATGCAGTCAGGGATCCCGGTTGAGGGAGATGACTTCCTGACTATTATTGAGGCATGGAAGGCCGGCATGAAGGAATGCGGAACTCTTGTCAGCATTGATAAATATGAGCTGACTACTTCAAACGACGGCGCAGTACTCAAGGCCAATGCAACATTTGAAGACAGAAAAGGTGAACTTTCATTTTCCTTTGATGAAAAGATGAACATGGAAAGCCTGACAGTTAATGCAGATTATACGACAGGCGAGATACTGGAAAAAGCAGGGCTTAATACAGTACTTGGAATGGGAACTGTATTCGTTGTATTGATTTTCATTTCATTCATTATTTCTTTATTTAAGTTCATACCTGCAATAGAAAAGAAATTCAGTAAAAAAGCAAACGTGGCACCAGCTCCCGCGGCACCGGCTACAGCACCGACAGCAGCACCAGTGGTTCCACAGACTGCGGATAATGACGGAGAGCTTGCAGCGGTTATTGCAGCAGCGATTGCAGCAGCTGAAGGCACTTCTGCAGATGGATTTATAGTCCGTTCTATCAAGAGAAGAAAGTCAAATAAATGGAGTTAATCAGGAGGATATAAGAGATGAAAAACTATACAATTACAGTGAATGGCAATGTATATGATGTAACCGTTGAGGAAAAAGGGGCAGGCGCAGCACCTGCAGCACCTGCAGCTGCACCTGTAGCAGCACCAAAGGCAGCACCGGCGCCGGCAGCTGCAGCTCCGAAAGCTGCGGCAGGTGGAATTGAGGTTACAGCCGGAGCAGCAGGTAAAATATTTAAGATCGAAGCAAACGTAGGACAGAGTGTTCAGGCAGGAGATGCAATCGTTATTATCGAAGCCATGAAGATGGAAATCCCTGTAGTAGCCCCAGAGGCAGGAACAGTTGCTAGTATTGATGTAGCAGTAGGCGATGCCGTTGAATCAGGAGCAGTCTTAGCTACATTAAACTAGTTCACCAGGAGGTTTGACAAATGGAATATATTTCAAATACGTTGGGAAACCTCGTGCAGCAGACAGCATTTATGAATCTTACCGTTGGGAATCTGGTTATGATTGTTGTTGCATGTGTTTTCCTATATTTAGCAATCAGGCACGGCTTTGAGCCGCTGCTGCTTGTTCCAATCGCCTTTGGTATGCTGCTGGTTAATATCTACCCTGATATTATGCTGCATGCTGAGGACGCGGCAAATGGGACAGGCGGACTTCTTTATTATTTTTATCTGCTTGATGAATGGGCGATTTTGCCATCTCTGATATTCCTTGGGGTTGGCGCGATGACAGATTTTGGACCGCTTATTGCCAATCCAAAGAGTTTTCTTCTTGGTGCAGCAGCGCAGTTCGGAATTTTTGCGGCTTACTTGGGTGCTATGGCATTAGGATTTTCAGACAAAGCAGCGGCAGCCATTTCTATTATCGGAGGTGCAGACGGACCGACATCCATATTCCTTGCAGGAAAACTGTCACAGACAGCAATTATGGGGCCGATCGCTGTTGCGGCATATTCTTATATGTCACTTGTGCCGATCATACAGCCGCCGATCATGAAATTGTTGACTACAGAAAAAGAGCGTAAGATTAAGATGGAGCAGCTGAGACCTGTATCCAAACTGGAAAGAATTCTCTTCCCAATCATTGTAACCATCGTGGTTTGCGTTATTCTTCCGACAACAGCACCTCTGGTAGGTATGTTAATGCTGGGTAACCTGTTTAAGGAATCCGGTGTGGTTAGACAGTTGACAGAAACAGCTTCCAACGCCCTGATGTATATCGTAGTTATCTTACTGGGTACATCTGTCGGTGCTACAACGAGTGCAGAAGCGTTCCTGAACTGGAATACAATCAAAATCGTTATTCTTGGTCTGATCGCGTTTGCATTTGGTACAGCTGCAGGAGTATTGTTCGGCAAGCTGATGTGCGTGGCAACAGGCGGTAAGGTTAACCCGCTGATCGGTTCGGCAGGTGTATCTGCGGTACCTATGGCAGCCAGAGTTTCACAGAAAGTCGGGGCAGAGGCGGATCCTACAAACTTCCTGCTGATGCACGCAATGGGTCCGAACGTGGCAGGTGTTATCGGTACTGCAGTAGCAGCCGGAACATTTATGGCTATCTTCGGTGTTAAATAATAATGGAGGACAAATAAATGGCAGAGATTGAAAAGAAACCAGTTAAAATAACAGAAACAGTCCTGCGTGATGCGCATCAGTCCCTGATTGCCACAAGAATGACAACAGAGCAGATGATGCCTATCGTAGATAAAATGGACAAAGTAGGATATCATGCAGTAGAGTGCTGGGGCGGTGCTACATTTGACGCATCCTTACGTTTCCTGCATGAAGATCCATGGGACAGACTCAGAAAGTTCCGTGACGGATTTAAAAATACAAAGCTGCAGATGTTATTCCGCGGACAGAACATCCTGGGATACCGTCCTTACGCAGATGATGTAGTTGAGTACTTCGTACAGAAATCAGTTGCAAACGGAATTGACATCATTCGTATTTTTGACTGCATGAATGATATTCGTAACCTGCAGACAGCAGTTACGGCTGCAAACAAAGAGAAGGCACACGCTCAGGTAGCAATGTCCTATACTCTGGGTGACGCATATACTCTGGAATACTGGACAGATCTGGCAAAGAGAATCGAAGATATGGGTTCAAACTCTATCTGTGTAAAGGATATGGCAGGACTTCTCTGCCCTTATCAGGCAACAGAGCTTGTGACGGCATTGAAAGCTGCTGTTAGCATTCCGATCGAAATGCACACACATTATACATCTGGTGTGGGCGGAATGACATACCTGAAATCTATCGAAGCAGGTGCTGACATCATCGATACTGCAATGTCACCATTTGCAATGGGAACTTCACAGCCGGCTACAGAAGTTATGGTTGAGACTTTCAAGGGAACGCCATACGATACAGGACTGGACCAGAACCTGCTTGCTGAAATTGCAGATTACTTCAGACCGATCAGAGACGAAGCTCTTGCGAGTGGCCTCCTGAACCCGAAGAATATGGGTGTAGATATCAAAACCCTTCTGTACCAGGTACCGGGCGGTATGCTTTCCAACCTGACATCACAGTTAAAAGAGCAGGGAGCAGAGGACAAGTTCTACGAAGTGCTTGAAGAAGTACCACGTGTCCGTAAAGATCTCGGTGAGCCGCCGCTTGTTACGCCATCTTCACAGATTGTCGGAACACAGGCAGTATTCAACGTCCTGATGGGAGAGCGTTATAAGATGGCAACAAAAGAGACAAAAGACGTATTATCAGGAAAATACGGCGCAACAGTAAAGCCGTTTAATCCGGAAGTACAGAAAAAAGTTATCGGTGAGAATGCAGAAGTTATCACTTGTCGTCCTGCAGACCTGATTCCTAACGAATTAGACACACTGCGCAAAGAATGCGAACAGTGGATTCAGCAGGATGAGGACGTGCTGACATATGCACTGTTCCCACAGGTAGCCATAGACTTCTTTAAGTATAGAGAAGCACAGCAGACAAAAATAGATGCAAAAGTAGCTGATACAAAAGATGGAGCTTATCCGGTTTAAAGGATGGTATGGGGGCGCTAAGTGAAAGGTACATCTGACCCCAGCCGGGGCTGTGTATGCCATTTCAAAATCCGACCCGCTTGCTAAGACTCCGTAGGAGAAAAAACAGGGAACATGGAGGGTACTTGCCGCAGTTGGCCCGAATGCCGATGCATTCGCGCCGCCGGCGGCAACAGACTTTGCCTGGTAAGGCAAAGTCTGCCCTCCATGTTCCCTGTTTTTTCTCCAACGGAGTCTTAGCAAGCGGGTCGGATTTTGAAATGGCATACACAGCCCCGGCTGGGGTCAGATGTACCTTTCACTTAGCTACGGCGCTCCAAGGGGAGGGAAACCGTGACTTGGAGGGGATGCAGACGGGGGAGACGGATTTGGGATGGTTGCACGGAAGCTTTTCTACTCCAGTATAAGCGTGAGTATCACGAACCGCGAATCCCGCCCCCGCATTCCCGCTCCGGACAGTCGCTCTCACAAATAGATTTTTTCCCCCAATAAATTGTATTGATTTTCATTCGGTGGTATAATAGGTTTTATGAATGTTAAAGGAGGTTTTTTCATGAATGTTTCAGAAAGAGTTGACAGGCTCCGCCAGTTGATGGCGGAGAAGGGGATTGATGCATATGTCGTGCCGACTGCGGATTACCATCAAAGTGAATATGTTGGGGAACACTTTAAGGTAAGAGCTTTTATGACCGGGTTTACCGGGTCGGCTGGAACGGCTGTTTTTACGAAGGATGAAGCGGGGATGTGGACGGATGGCCGGTACTTTATTCAGGCGGCACAGCAGATGGAGGGAACTGGCGTTGTGCTTCGTAAGATGGGGGAACCGGGAGTTCCAACGGTTGAGGAATATTTGAAGGCAGCTCTTCCGGAGAAGGGCGTGATCGGGTTTGACGGACGTACGGTGGGCGTGAATGAAGGACAGGTTTATGCCGATATCGCGGCCGCAAAGGGCGGAAGTGTGGTTTATGACTGCGATCTGGTGGAGTCAATCTGGGAGGACAGGCCGCCGCTGTCTGAGAAACCGGCATTTTTGCTGGATGTTAAATATGCGGGTGAGACAGTTGCCTCCAAGCTTGAACGTGTGAGAAACGCGATGAAGGAGGCGGGAGCCAATGCCCATATTATTACCAGTCTGGATGATACTGGCTGGCTTCTCAATGTAAGAGGGGATGATGTGGAATATTTCCCGTTGCTTCTCTCTTATACGATTGTGAAGATGGATTCTGTGGAGCTTTATGTGGATGAGCGGAAGTTTAACGATGAAATCAGAGCTGAATTTACAAAAAACAACGTTTGTATACATGCATACAATGATATTTACGAAGCTGTTAAGGCCTTCGGGGCAGATGATGTTGTACTGATTGATCCGAAAAGAATGAACTTTGCGCTTTATAATAATATTCCGGCCGGGGTCAGGACTGTAAAGCAGGAGAATCCGACCATCCTTATGAAGGCAGTCAAGAACGATACTGAGGTTGAGAATATCAGAAAAGCTCACATCAAGGATGGCGTGGCACATACGAAGTTTATGTACTGGCTGAAAAAGAATGTGGGCAGGATTGAAATAACAGAGCTGAGTGCTTCCGATAAACTGGAAGAATTCCGTGCACAGCAGGGGAATTTCCTCTGGCCGAGCTTTGAGCCGATCTGTGCGTATAAAGAACATGCTGCTATCGTGCACTATACTTCTTCGCCGGAGACAAACGTAGAGTTGAAGAAAGGCGGTCTTTTCCTGACAGATACAGGCGGACATTATTATGAAGGTTCCACCGATATCACCAGGACCGTAGCCCTGGGGGAAGTGAGCCAGACGGAAAAGGATCATTTTACCGCAGTAGCTGTCAGTATGCTGAATCTGGCTGACGTGAGGTTCCTTTATGGCTGCACCGGGATGAATCTGGATTATGTGGCGCGAGAGCCGTTCTGGAGACAGAACCTGAATTTTAACCACGGAACAGGACACGGCGTGGGCTATCTGGGGAACATCCATGAGCCGCCTACAGGTTTCCGTTGGCAGTTCAGGCCAAATGAGATCCATCCTTTTGAAGAGAATATGATCATCACGGATGAACCGGGAATTTATATTGAAGGATCCCATGGTATCCGTACGGAAAATGAGCTTCTGGTTCGCAAAGGCGAGAAAAATGAGTATGGCCAGTTTATGTATTTCGAGCCAATCACTTTTGTACCGATCGATCTGGATGCAGTCAACCCGGATCTGATGACAGAAAAAGAAAAGGCATTGCTGAATGATTACCACAAAAAAGTTTATGAGCTGATTGCACCCTATTTAACAGGAGAAGAGCAGGAGTGGCTCAAAGAGTATACGAGAGAAATTTAACATCGAAAGCCCTGCCAGACAGTGTTGAACTGCCTGTGCGGGGCTTTTGGCTTTAAATCTGCCTTGCAATCAAAATCACTGTATTGTATAATCAGAATGTTGAATTTAATTAATATACGGGGATATTCTGCCCAAATAGAATAAGAAGAGGAACTGCCGTGAGTGAGAATAAGGTAAGTACGAACGAGAACAGCACCAATGAACTGCTGCTTAGAATAGAAGAAAAATATATACGCCTCAGTAAAGGCCAGAAGAGGCTGGCAGATTACGTATGCCAGAATTATGATAAAGCTGTTTTCCTGACTGCTGCGAAACTGGGAGAGATTGTAGGTGTGAGCGAGTCCACGGTTGTCCGCTTTGCAACGCAGCTGGGCTATAAAGGTTACCCGGGCTTTCAGAAAGCGCTGGAGGAACTTGTGCGCAATAAACTGAATTCTATTCAGAGGATGGAAGTAACATATGGCAGGATCAGCCAGTCTGAAATTCTCGCTACCGTGCTGCAGTCGGATATAGAAAAAATAAAGCTGACGCTTGCAGGCATCGATCAGAAAGCTTTTGAACTTGCCATAGATACGATACTGAAAGCAAAGAAGATCTATGTGATCGGTATACGGAGCTGTGCGCCCCTGGCAGCATTTCTGACGTTTTATCTGAACTTGATATGTGACAATGTGACCGCAGTGAATACAAACAGTTCTAGCGAGATTTTTGAGCAGCTTATCCGGATTAATCAGGATGATGTGATTATAGGAATCAGCTTTCCTAGATATTCTATGCGTACATTAAAAGCACTTGAATTTGCAAGCAACCGTAAAGCGAAGGTTATCACTCTGACAGACAGCATACATTCCCCGATGAATTTGTATTCATCATGCAATCTGATAGCAAGAAGCGACATGGCATCTATTGTGGATTCCCTGGTGGCGCCGCTGAGTGTTGTGAATGCACTTGTTGTTGCGCTCTGCATGAAAAAGCAGAAAGAAGTGGTTGAAACGCTGGAGATGCTGGAAGAAATATGGGACGAGTATCAGGTATACAGCGGAGACGAGCTGAATCATGTCAGCACATCATTGCCGGCTGAGGATGCGGAAGGAAAAGAGAATGAGTAAAGTAGTAATAATCGGAGGCGGTGCTGCCGGGATGATGGCGGGAATATTTGCCGCCAGAAACGGGCACGAAGTCCATATATACGAAAAAAATGAAAAGCTGGGAAAAAAGCTTTTCATAACAGGGAAGGGCAGATGTAATCTGACAAATGCAGGGGAAATGGACACTCTTTTTTCTTCTGTCAGCAGCAACCCCAAGTTTTTATACAGCGGGTTCTACAGTTTTACGAATGAGCAGGCTGTTGATTTTTTTGAAGATCTTGGTGTCAGGACAAAAGTTGAGCGGGGAAATCGTGTGTTTCCGGAATCAGATCATTCTTCAGACGTTATCTCGGCGATGAGCAGAGAACTGAAGCGGCTGGGCGTCAAAATCAATCTGCACACTGAAGTGAAGCAAGTGCTGGCAGAACAGGGATATATTAACGGTATTCTCCTTGCGGGCGGAAAAAAGATACCTGCAGACTCATGTATTATAGCTACGGGAGGGGTCTCCTATCCATCGACGGGGTCTACCGGGGATGGATACCGGTTTGCCCGGGAAGCAGGACATAAAGTAACTGCACTGTATCCGTCTCTTGTACCCATGGAAGTAAAAGAAACTTTTATTCCTGAGCTTCAGGGGCTGTCGCTGCGCAATGTGGATGCGGTAATCTATGATGGTAAAAAGAAGGTTTACGAAGAGTTCGGCGAAATGCTGTTTACCCATTTCGGAGTTAGCGGGCCGATCATCATCAGCGCCAGCAGCGTGATGGGAAAGCTTCTGGGAGAGAAAGATCTGAGGCTGAGTATTGACCTGAAGCCGGCGCTGAAGTTTGAACAGCTGGATCAGCGCGTACTCAGAGACTTTGAGGAGAACAGAAACCGGCAGTTTAAGAATGCAGTGGATAAGCTGTTTCCGGCGAAACTGAAACCTGTTATGATAGAGAGAAGCGGTATCCATCCAGATAAAAAGGTGAATGAGATCAGCCGCGAGGAGCGGCAACGATTCGTTGCAATGATTAAGAATTTTGATATGACACTCACAGGACTGCGCGGGTACAATGAAGCGATTATCACAAAGGGTGGTGTTGATGTCAGGCAGATTGATCCCGGTACGATGGAGTCCCGGTTGGTCAAAGGGCTGTATTTTAGCGGTGAAGTGCTGGATCTGGATGCCCTGACAGGCGGGTTTAATCTGCAGATCGCCTGGTCTACCGGCTATCTGGCGGGAATATCAGTACATTGACAAATAAGGTTAACAGTTAAGGAAGGCATGAGGAGGATAAGAATAAATGGGATATAATGTGGCGATAGACGGCCCGGCAGGAGCCGGCAAGAGCACCATAGCCAAGCTGGTGGCAAAAGAGAATGGTTATGTATATGTGGACACGGGAGCGATGTACCGTGCGCTTGCACTCTGTTTCCTGGATGCAGGCATTGCTCCTGATGAGACAGAAAAGATTATTAGTGCATGTAAGGGGGCAGAGGTCAGCATCAGATACGAGGAAGGCATACAGCAGGTCTATTTAAATGGAAAGAATGTGACATCCCGGCTGCGGGAAGAAGCCGTCGGCAATATGGCTTCCGCGAGTTCCGCTATCCCTCAGGTACGGGCGAAACTTCTCGAGCTTCAGCGTGAGCTGGCCGGGAAGGAAGATGTGATTATGGATGGGAGAGATATCGGAACAAATATCCTGCCCCATGCAGACGTAAAGATCTATCTGACGGCCAGTGTGGAGACAAGGGCCAAAAGACGCTACGAGGAACTGCTGAATAAGGGCGAAAACTGCAGCTATGAGGAAATAGCAAGGGACATAAGGGAACGGGACGAGAGAGATATGAACAGGGAGACGGCTCCGTTGAAAAGAGCGGAGGATGCCATACTCATAGACAGTTCGGAGATGACGATAGAAGAAGTTGTGACCGAAATAATCCGACATTGCAGATAAGTAATTGTGAAATAAACGGGAAAGGGGCAGAAAAAAAGATGGAAGTAAAACGGGCGAAAACAGCCGGATTCTGCTTCGGCGTGAAACGTGCCGTAGAGACGGTTTATAAAGAGCTCCAAAAGGAAACAGCGGACAACGAGGATATCTATACTTACGGTCCCATTATCCACAATGAGGAAGTTGTAAAGGATATGGAAAAAAGAGGAGTGAAGGTACTGCGAACAGAAGCTGATCTGGAGCGACTGGCAAAAGGTACGGTGATCATACGCTCCCATGGTGTTCCGGAATATATTTATAAAAAAATGGAAGACAGGGGGCTTACTGTAATCGATGCTACCTGCCCCTTTGTAAAAAAAATTCATAACATCGTTAAAAAAGAAAGCGGTAAAGGAAAACATATAGTCATTATTGGCAATCCGGAGCATCCGGAAGTGGAAGGAATCAAAGGATGGGCGGGAGAAAATGTGACGGTTGTGCAGAATGCTGAGGATGCGGAAAAGTTCGTTCCTGAACAGGAAGAGAAAATCTGCATTGTTGCCCAGACGACATTTAATTACAATAAATTTAAAGATTTAGTTGAAATTATTTCAAAAAAGAGTTATGATGTAAGTGTTTTAAATACGATCTGCAGTGCAACTAAGGCGCGTCAGAATGAAGCGGGGAGTATTGCAGAAGAGGTGGATGCTATGATCGTGATTGGTGACAAACATAGTTCCAACACCCAGAAGTTATTTGAAATATGTCAGAACGCATGTAAAGATACGTACTATATACAGACACTTGACGATTTGGATTTGAATCAATTAGGGTCAGTGGAAACAGTAGGTATTACAGCAGGGGCATCCACGCCCAACAATATAATTGAGGAGGTTCAAAATAATGTCAGAATTATCTTTTGAACAAATGTTAGACGAGTCATTTAAAACAATTCATAATGGAGAGGTAGTTGAGGGTACAGTCATTGATGTGAAGCCAGATGAGATTATCCTGAATATCGGATATAAAGTGGATGGTATCATAACTAAGAACGAGTATTCTAATGACCAGTCTGTAGATCTGACAACTGTAGTATCAGTTGGTGATTCCATGACTGTGAAGGTTTTAAAAGTGAATGACGGCGAAGGACAGATGCTACTGACTTATAAGAGACTTGCCGCAGAAAAAGGCAATGAGAGACTGAGAGAAGCGTTTGAGAACAAAGAAGTTCTGAAGGCTACAGTTACACAGATTCTCGGCGGCGGATTATGTGCAACAGTTGACGAGGCACGTGTATTTATCCCGGCAAGCCTTGTTTCTGACTCTTACGAGAAGGATTTAAGCAAGTATGCAGGTCAGGAGATTGAATTTGTAATCAGCGAATTCAACCCGAGAAGAAACCGTGTCATCGGTGACAGAAGACAGCTCCTTGTAGCAGAGAGAGCAGAAAAGCAGAAAGAACTGTTCGCAAAACTTCAGGTTGGTGATACAATTGAAGGAACAGTGAAGAATGTAACAGATTTCGGTGCATTTATCGACCTTGGCGGAGTAGACGGATTGTTACATATTTCCGAGATGTCATGGGGAAGAGTAGAGAATCCTAAGAAAGTATTCCAGGTTGGTGATACTTTAAAAGTTCTGGTTAAAGATATTAATGATACAAAAGTTGCACTCAGTCTGAAGTTCCCGGAGACTAATCCATGGGCACATGCGGCAGAGGATTTTGCAGTTGGTACAGTGATCACAGGAAGAGTGGCACGTATGACAGACTTTGGTGCGTTTGTTGAACTTGCACCTGGTGTTGATGCACTTCTTCATGTGTCTCAGATTTCCAGAGCACATGTAGAGAAGCCTTCAGATGTTCTTTCAATCGGACAGGAGATCACAGCCAAGATCGTAGACCTGAATGAGTCTGACAAGAAGATCAGCCTGAGCATGAAAGCACTGGAGCCGGAAGCACAGGAATTTGACGTAACAGAAGAATAAGAATACTATATTGCACAGACCATGAAAAAAGTATGGAAGATGGTGCAGGAATGGTATAGAATAAAGGATAGAGACTGTGAAAGTCTCTATCTTTATTGTATACCCAAGGGCATCCCGTAACACATGCCCTGCGGGCGGGTCCGCAGTAAACTGCGGAATAAGGTATACCCAAGGGCACCCCGCAACTCATGCTCTGCGGGCGGATCTGCTGCAAGCTGCAGAATAAGGTATAGTAATTTATAGCCAAAAAATGTATATGGGGTCAGGATTTCTTTGTAAAAAAAGGAACCCTGATCCCATTGAAATTTAAGGTAAGTGTTAAAAAAACGACAAGATGTATGTATTTATGAACAGGAATTTATTAGATTTACTGGATTTTAAATATAATTTCTAGTACAATACATATATTGCGATAAAAAAGAAAGGAAGGTAGTAAAGAATGGGACTTTTAACTTTTAAAGGCGGAATCCATCCAAATGACGGTAAGAGTCTGGCAAAAGATCAGGCGATTGCTGAAGTACTGCCGAAAGGCAATTTGGTATATCCGCTTTCTCAGCATATCGGTGCTCCTGCAAGTCCAATAGTCCAGAAGGGGGACCATGTGTTAAAAGGCCAGAAGATTGCAGAGGCAGGCGGCTTCGTATCCGCGCCGGTCTATGCATCTGTATCCGGGACAGTCAAAGGTCTGGAAAAGCATTTCAATCCGACAGGAAGCCAGGTGGACTGTATTGTGATTGAAAACGATGGTGAATATGAGGAAGCTGAGCGCAGTCCGATAAGACCTCTTGAAGAGATGACAAGAGATGAAGTGATCGGTATGATCGGTGAGGCAGGAATTGTCGGTATGGGCGGGGCCGGGTTTCCTACCAAAGTGAAACTTTCACCGAAAGAACCGGAGAAGATTGATTATATCATAGCAAACTGCGCTGAATGCGAGCCTTATATCACGGCTGATTACCGCAGGATGCTGGAAAATACCGAAGAACTTGTAAGCGGTATGAAGATTGTTCTTTCTCTGTTCGAGAATGCCAAAGGGATATTTGGCATAGAAGATAACAAAAAAGACTGCATTGAGAAGCTGAAGGAAGCTGTGAAAGACGAGCCGCGCATGGAAGTAAAAGTGCTGCAGACGAAGTACCCGCAGGGTGCTGAACGCCAGCTCATTTATGCCGTTACTAAGCGGGCTATCAATTCCTCCATGCTGCCCGCAGATGCAGGATGTATTGTGGATAATGTGGAGACACTGATCGGTATTCACCATGCGGTTGCCAAGGGGCGTCCACTCACCGAACGAGTAGTGACAGTCAGTGGTGATGCAGTGTCAAATCCAGGAAACTTCCTGGTGCTGCTGGGAACCAATCAGCAGGAGCTTGTAGAAGCGGCCGGAGGTTTCAAGGCTGATCCCCAGAAGGTGATTTCCGGCGGTCCTATGATGGGATTTGCTATGATGACTCTGGATACGCCCGTGACGAAGACCTCTTCTTCTATTCTTGCATTTACAGAGGATATTGTTGCGAAGTCTCAGACAACAGCATGCATCAACTGCGGAAGGTGCGTAGAAGTATGCCCGAGCAGGATCATACCTTCCAGACTTGCAGATTGTGCCGAGCGGTTCGATGAAGAGACATTTACAGCCCAGAACGGACTGGAATGTGTGGAATGTGGTTCATGCAGCTATGTTTGTCCTGCAAAACGGCCGTTAAAACAATCCATAGGGTCAATGCGTAAGATTGCCCTGGCAAACAGAAAGAAAAAATAACAGAGAGGTGAATCAAAGTGAACGAGAATTATAACATATCATCTTCACCGCATATACGGGCGAAAGTAACCAGCGGCAATATTATGCTGATGGTTGTTATAGCGCTTCTGCCGGCTACAATCTTTGGAATTTATAATTTCAGGCATGAGAATGCATGGCTCCTGGTAGTTGTAACTACAGTATCTGCGGTGCTGGCTGAATACATATATGAAAGGCTGATGCATAAGCCGATCACGATCAAAGACTGCAGTGCGCTTGTCACAGGCCTGCTGCTTGCGCTGAACCTTCCGCCGACCCTTCCGCTGTGGATGGGCGTACTTGGTTCTGTATTTGCTATTATCGTTGTAAAACAGCTGTTCGGTGGACTGGGACAGAACTTTATGAACCCGGCTTTGGGCGCAAGATGTTTTCTGCTCATTTCTTTTACCGGACGTATGACATATTTTGTATACGACGGAGTTACCGGGGCTACCCCTCTTGCAGAATTGAAAGCGGGGGAGACAGTGAATACAATGAATATGCTGCTTGGAAATATCCGTGGTACCATCGGAGAGACTTCTGTTCTCGCGATTATGCTGGGGGCGATGTTCCTTCTTTTGCTTGGTGTCATTGATTTGAGAATTCCTGGTACATACATCGTGACATTTGTGATTTTTATTACCATCTTTGGCGGTCACGGCTTTGACCCGCAGTACATCACAGCGCACCTCTGCGGAGGCGGACTGATGCTGGGGGCATGGTTCATGGCAACCGATTATGTAACCTCGCCTATTACGAAGAGGGGGCAGATCGTATACGGTATCTGTCTGGGGCTGCTGACCGGGCTGTTCAGGCTGTTCGGCGGTTCCGCAGAGGGCGTATCTTATGCGATTATTATCAGTAACCTTTTAGTGCCGTTGATCGAAAAGGTTACTCTTCCAAAACCATTTGGTAAAGGAGGAGAAAAATAATGAATAAGATTGTTAAAAACACTTTAATACTTACAGTTATTACGCTGGTGGCAGGAACACTTCTTGGACTTGTCTATGAGGTGACAAAGGCACCTATTGCGACGGCACAGGAGAATGCCAAGCAGGAAGCGTACAGGACGGTTCTCTCAGATGCGGCTTCTTTTGAAGAGTACGCAGAGTTCGATGAAAGTGAAGCTGCCTCAGCTTTAAAAGAGGGCGGTTATGAGAGCGATGATATCACGGAAGTGGCTGCTGCTCTGGATGAAAGCGGGGAAACCGTGGGGTATGTAATCACAGTGACTTCACATGAAGGTTACGGCGGAGATATCAAAATCTCTGTTGGTATCCTGAGCGACGGAACCGTAAAAGGAATCGAGATGCTTACGATTGCTGAGACGGCAGGTCTTGGTATGAAAGCAGCAGAATCGGATTTTAAGGATCAGTTCAAAGATAAGCAGGTAGAGAAGTTCTCCTATACAAAGAGCGGAGAAGAGGGCGACGATAAGATTGATGCTTTGAGCGGCGCAACGATTACGACGAATGCGGTGACCAATGCGGTTGATTCTGCCCTGGTATATTTTCAGAATGTGTTAGGAGGTAGTGTCAATGAATAAGAATACAGAAAGACTGTATAATGGTCTGGTTAAAGAAAACCCTACCTTCGTATTAATGCTGGGAATGTGTCCGACACTGGCGGTTACAACTTCCGCTATAAACGGTATCGGCATGGGACTTTCTACAACAGTCGTACTTGTATTATCTAATATGCTGATATCCATGCTGAGAAAAATCATTCCGGACTCCGTCAGAATGCCGGCATTCATCGTTGTTGTAGCTTCTTTTGTAACAATGGTCCAGTTTTTGCTGGAAGGGTTTGTCCCGAGTCTGTATGATTCTCTGGGAATTTATATTCCGCTGATTGTTGTGAACTGTATTATCCTGGGAAGAGCAGAAAGTTATGCCTCCAAGAATCCGGTTGTTCCGTCCATATTTGACGGAATTGGAATGGGGCTTGGCTTTACGGTGGGACTTACGGCAATTGGTATTGTGAGAGAGATTGTTGGATCAGGAAAAGTTTTTGATATTCAGATTCTGCCGGATTCTTATGAACCGATTACAATCTTCATCCTGGCACCTGGCGCATTCTTTGTTCTGGCAGCACTGACTGCATTGCAGAATAAGGTGAAGAAAAAGGCTGCGGCAAAGGGCGATCCGATTGCTGAAAAGATTGGATGCGGTTCGGGCTGTGCTACATGCGGGAAGAAAGAATCCTGCGGTGGAGGCATGTTTATCGATGTGCGCCCGGAACCGAAAAAAGCAGTTAAGAATGAGAAAGAATAGGAGGGGAATGAGATGAAAGAATTACTTTTAATCGCAGTTGGTTCTGCATTTGTTAATAACGTCGTGCTTAGTCAGTTTCTTGGAATCTGTCCGTTCCTTGGTGTTTCTAAAAACGTGAAAACCGCAGGAGGTATGGGCGGCGCTGTTATTTTCGTTATTACAATCGCGTCGTTTGTTACAGGCCTGATCTACAAGTTTATACTTGTACCGACAAATTTTGAATATCTGCAGACAATTGTCTTTATTCTTGTTATTGCAGCTTTGGTTCAGTTTGTTGAAATGTTTCTTAAAAAGGCGATGCCGCCTCTGTATAATGCATTGGGCGTCTACCTGCCCTTGATTACAACAAACTGTGCAGTGCTTGGTGTTGCACTGACAAATGTGACGAAGTCTTACAATATTCTGCAGGGTGTCATCAACGGTTTTGCAACAGCATTTGGTTTTCTCGTGTCAATCGTGCTGATGGCAGGTATCCGTGAGAAAATCGAACATAATGACATTACAGAATCATTTCAGGGAACTCCGATTGTTCTGGTTACGGCCGGACTGATGGCGATTGCATTTTTCGGATTTTCTGGATTGATTTAGGAGGGAAGGAACATGAGTATATCAGGAATTTTAATAGCTGCGGTAATTGTCGGCGGAACCGGATTATTCATCGGTATCTTCCTGGGGATATCCGGAAAGAAATTTGCCGTTGAAGTAGATGAGAGAGAAGAGGCTATCATAGGTGTTCTTCCCGGCAATAACTGCGGAGGTTGTGGTTTTGCCGGATGTTCGGGCCTGGCTGCTGCAATCGTAAAAGGAGAAGCGGAAGTAGGCGGGTGCCCGGTCGGCGGATCACCTGTTGCCGCTCAGATCGGCGAGATTATGGGTGTGGCTGCAGGGGAACAGGAGCGCCAGGTCGCATTTGTAAAATGTGCCGGAACGTGTGAGAAGGCGCAGGACCAGTATAAGTACCAGGGAATTGAAGACTGTATCATGGTAAATATGATGCAGGACGGCGGCCCAAAGGGCTGTTCTTATGGGTGTATGGGATATGGAACCTGTGTGAAGGCATGTCCTTTCGATGCGATACATATCGTTGAGGGCATAGCAGTAGTAGACAAGGAAAAATGTAAAGCCTGCGGTAAATGTATCGCAGCCTGCCCGAAACATCTGATTGAGTTGATCCCTTATGACCAGAAGACGTTTGTACAGTGTAATTCCAACGCGAAAGGAAAAGCATTGATGGATGTCTGCCTGGTAGGGTGTATTGGATGCCGGCTCTGCGAGAAAAACTGTGAAACAGACGCAATTACAGTCACAAACTTCCTGGCGCATATTGATGCGTCCAAGTGTACGAATTGCGGAGTATGTGCTGATAAATGCCCGCGGAAGATTATTATACCCCGGAAGATTCCACTGACTTCTTAGGGAGAATACAACAGGAAGATTGTGTCAGAATGGTTTTGCGTAACCGGAATATGATATTCATAACGCTGATTCACGGCACAGTATAAAACAGGCAAAATAAAAGCCAGTACATGAAACTTCTCCGGAACCGGGAGCTCTGCGGAAGTTTTATGTACTGGCTTTTTTATTACTGCTAATTGGCGTAGTGAAGAGCGTAATCATCGGTTACGAAAATAGCGCGGATATTGTCAAGAGATTCGATCAGAGCAGTCCCCTTTTCCAGGCCGAGACCAAAACAGGCGGTGCTTAAGGCATCCCCGTCTGCGGAAGCATCCGAAATGATGGTGACCTGCAGAAGGTGATTGTCGTAGGGATAACCAGTGCCGGGATCCAGCAGGTGGTGATAGATTTTCCCGTCTTTTTTAAAATACCTTTCGTAAGTGCCGGAGGAGACTACCGACTGACCGCTGATCTCCACGGTAGTGATGGCCTCATTTGTCTCGGCAAAGGGTTTCTGGATTCCTATATGGAAGGGCTGTCCATTGGGCCTGCCGCCGACAGCAACGATGTTGCCGCCGAGGCTGATGAGCGCGTGATCGATGCCCTTTCCTGTTAAATAAGCTTTTAGCTTGTCTGCAATGAAACCTTTGGCGATACCCCCCAGATCAATGGCGGCCTTTGGATCGGTCAGAGTAACGGTATTTTGGTCCAGAATGACATTTTCATAGTTCACATGGCTTCTGGCCTCATCTATGGTTTCCTGGTCCGGGATATTTCCCGGATTGTTTTTTACATCCCACAGTTCGCTTAAAGGAGCAATCGTGATGTCAAATCTGCCGTTGGACAGTTCGCCGTAATACAGGCCCATTTCCAGTAATTCCGCTGTCTCGGGATCTATTTCTACGGGAGTTCCTCCCGCAGCATTTATTCGGGAGACATCGCTTGTATCAATAGTACGGCTGAAAAGCTGTTCGTAACGCGTACACATTTCTTTGCAGTGATCCAGGATAGATTCATCGGCGGTACCCCAGACCTCAACAGATACGATCGTATCAAAATACATGCCGGTCATCTTGATTGAACTGTCTGCGCGGGGCACTTTGCTGCAGCCTGTGGACAAAAGTACAATGGCGGCGGGCAGAAACAGAGACAGAGCACGTTTTATAAGCGTATGTTTCATGTGATTCCTCTTTCAAATGTATTTAAGTACCTGTCTGTATGCTGTGGTACTTATTCTATATCTGAAATATTATAACCATTTTCAGGAAGAATTACAATCGAACATGTGATTGCATTCTAAAAGTCGGTGTGCTATGATAGTGGCTGGAGGCGGATATGAAAAAAAATGATTTTTTATTAATCGGACTCGTTCTGCTCATCGCAGTTTCTGTGATGGGTTATCATTATTTAAAGAAAGATACTGGCCCAGGAAAAGTAGTAATCCGTGTGGACGGTGAAACATATGGGACATATGATTTGTCGGAGGAGCAGACCATAGATATCCAGGGTACAAACATACTGGAGATTCATAACGGTGAGGCCCGGATGTCCGAAGCAGACTGCCCTGACAGGCTCTGTGTGCATCAGAAGGCAATTTCAAGGGATGGGGAGAGCATCATCTGCCTGCCCAATAAGATCGTAGTATCTGTGGAAGGCGGCGAAGACAACGAGATCGATGCGGTGGCGAATTAGCAGTACCGGGGGTCCATGAGTACAGGAGGAAAAGGTGTGAAGAACAGAGCGGCTTATTTCGGGGTATTTACGGCGCTTGCCCTTATATTCAGCTATGTGGAGATGCTGATTCCCATTCAGTTCGGAATTCCGGGGATCAAGCTGGGCCTTGCGAACCTGCTCATTGTTATTATGCTGTATAAATGTGGGGCAAAAGAGGCCCTGATGCTTTCCGTTGTCAGAATCGTACTGGCAGGATTTATATTTGGCAATATGTTCAGCATCATATACAGCCTGGCCGGCGGTATTCTGAGCCTGGCGGTTATGGCACTGCTAAAGGGCAGGGGATCCTTCAGCGTGACCGGAGTCAGTATCGCGGGAGGCGTATTTCATAATATAGGACAGCTCCTGGTGGCTATGCTGGTTGTAGAAACATACAAGGTGGGATATTATCTTCCGGTGCTTTTGATTGCAGGAGTGATCACCGGGGCGCTGATTGGAATCGTATCAGGGGAGGTTCTCAGGCGGCTGAAGAACCTGACACTGATGTAATAAGATAAGGATTGACAGAAAAGGGGAAAACGATGATTTCATATATTCGCGGCGAACTTGCTGCTGTGGAGACAGAAAAAGTGATTGTAGATGTAGGCGGTGTCGGGTATGGCATTTATATGCCCGGACAGGCGATGGGGCTTCTGCCTCAGCCGGGGCATGAAGTCAAGATCCATACATACCTGAATGTAAGGGAAGATGCGATGCAGCTGTTTGGATTCCTGACGAGGGACGATCTGGAGGTGTTTAAGCTGGTCATCGGGGTCAGCGGGATCGGGCCTAAGGGCGGACTGAATATTCTTTCTCAGCTTTCACCGGATGACCTGCGGTTCGCGGTGATGGCGGGAGATGTGAAGGCAATTTCTGCAGCACCCGGAATTGGAAAAAAGACCGCGGAAAAGCTGATTATTGAATTGAAGGACAAGCTCAGCATTGAAGATGTGCTTACACATGCGGCAGAGGGAAGTGCGGCTGCAGTACCTGTGAATAACGGCGGAATCCAGTCGGAGGCAGTGCAGGCGCTGGTGGCTCTGGGATACGGAAGCACGGAGAGTCTGCGTGCAGTCAAGCAGGTGGAGCTGGACAATCCCACCGTGGAGGATGTGCTGAAGGAAGCCTTGAAAAAAATGCTTTGATTGATGACAGAGGGACAGTATGGGAAAACGAATCATTACAACAGAAAACCTGGAAGAAGATGTAAAGATTGAGAGCAGCCTGAGGCCGCAGCATCTTGAAGATTATATCGGACAGGAGAAGGCGAAAGAAACCTTAAATATATATATAAAAGCGGCCAAAGAGAGGCAGGAGGCTCTGGATCATGTATTGTTTTACGGTCCTCCGGGGCTCGGCAAGACCACTCTGGCAGGAATTATCGCTAATGAAATGGGCGTTAACATGAAGATCACATCGGGCCCGGCAATTGAAAAACCGGGTGAGATGGCGGCGATTCTCAATAATCTGCAGGAGCATGATGTCTTGTTTGTGGATGAGATCCATCGGCTGAACCGGCAGGTGGAGGAAGTGCTGTATCCCGCTATGGAAGACTATGCGATTGACATTATGATTGGAAAAGGCGCGACGGCCCGTTCCATCCGTCTGGATTTACCCAAGTTTACCCTGGTCGGGGCAACCACCAGGGCGGGGATGCTGACAGCACCTCTGCGGGACAGATTCGGGGTTGTCAATCATCTGGAATTCTATACGGAGGAGGAGCTGAAGACGATTATTATGCGTTCTGCACAGGTACTGGGTGTTGAGATCGACGTGAACGGGGCGCTGGAGCTGGCAAAGCGGTCCAGGGGGACGCCGAGGCTGGCAAACCGCCTTCTCAAGCGCGTCCGGGATTTTGCACAGGTGAAGTATGACGGCGTGATTACCGAAGCGGTAGCCAATTACGCACTGGACCTGTTGGATGTGGACAAATACGGGCTGGATCATATTGACCGGACGATTCTTCTTACGATGATCGAAAAGTTTCAGGGGGGGCCTGTGGGGCTGGACACGCTTTCTGCATCTATTTCCGAAGATGCCGGGACGCTGGAAGACGTCTATGAGCCTTATCTGCTGAAGAGCGGTTTTATCCAGAGGACACCGAGAGGAAGAGTGGCGACTGAACTGGCCTATACTCACCTGGGAATCCCGCTTTCAGACTGAGAAACCTGTTTGTTCTGGCCCTGGAATAGGAAATAACTTGAAAAAATGGTTGGTTTTTGTATTCATATAGTTTATAATAACAGGTAAGAAACGCGAGGAGGATGCTATGAGTTCAGCAAAACATTTTACAGAAGTTTTAATTGGAGGAAAGGTCTATACATTAAGCGGATTTGAAGGCGAAGAATATCTTCAAAAAGTTTCTTCCTATCTGAACCATAAGATTACAGAATGTGCGAACAGTGAAGGGTTCCGTAAACAGAGCGCCGACACCCGGAATGTGCTCCTTGCCCTGAATATCGCGGACGACTATTTTAAGGCGAAGAAACAGGGTGATTCCCTTGAGAGTGATATCGAACTAAAAGACAAAGAGATGTACGACCTGAAGCACGAATTGATATCTGTTCAGATTAAGCTGGAGAACGCTGAAAAAGAACTGGCTAAGATGAAGGAAGAGAACAACGATCTGCAGATGCAGATTGTGAAATTAGAAACTGAGATGAAGAATCGCAGAAAATAAGAATAGGCTGTCGTTGGACAGCTTATTTCATCTTATAGGGAAGTTTGCCTATAAGATAAAAAGCCCACCCGGCGGGATGCGCACTGCGGTTACCGCAGGCACGAGTTTCGTAAATGAGACTCTATTTTATCCTATATGGAGGAACACCATTGATACAAGGCATAAAAGGCAGAAAAAAAATTGAGATACTGGCGCCGGCAGGTTCTTATGAGAGCTTTAAGGCGGCTGTTACGGCAGGGGCGGATGCAGTATATGCAGGCGGCCCTCGTTTTGGTGCAAGAGCCTTTGCAGATAATTTTACGGAGGAACAGCTACTGGAGGCGATAGATTATGCTCATCTCCATGGCAGAAAGTTTTATCTGACAGTGAATACCCTGTTAAAGGACGAGGAGATGGAGATGCTGCACGGATATCTGGAGCCTCTATACAGGCAGGGGCTGGATGCTGTTATCGTGCAGGATATAGGTGTGCTTGCATTTGTAAGAGCGCATTTTCCGGAGATGGACATCCACGCCAGCACACAGATGACGATCACAAACACAGAGGGCGCTCTGTTTTTGAAAGAGCACGGTGCGGTGCGTGTTGTGCCGGCAAGAGAGCTTGCTCTGGAAGAAGTACGGGATATTGCAAAACGGACAGGACTTGAACTTGAGTGCTTTGTTCATGGAGCACTTTGTTACTGTTATTCCGGACAGTGCCTGCTGAGCAGTCTGATCGGGGGGCGGAGCGGAAACAGAGGGCAGTGTGCGCAACCGTGCAGACTTCCCTATACGGTAAACGGGAAAAAAGAGTACGCTCTGAGTCTGAAGGATATCTGCACCCTGGAACTGATACCAGAGATGGTGGATGCGGGGATTGATTCCTTTAAGATCGAAGGGCGGATGAAAAAGCCGGAATACGTGGCACTGGTTACGGCCATGTACCGGAAATATACGGACATGTATCTTCAGAATGGCAGGAAGGGGTTTTCTGTTTCTGCCAGGGATATAGAGATGCTGATGGATATCTATAACCGCGGCGGATTCAGCCAGGGATACTATAAGCAGCACAACGGACGGGAAATGCTTTCTATTGGGCGTCCGAACCATGCCGGTGTGCCGGCAGTGCGGGTCACTGCGCAAAGAGGACGTGAGGTTTCAGGGGAAGCGCTTACTGATATTCATAAAGGAGACATCCTGGAGCTGGGGGATGAAACTGGCAGAGATAATGCAAATACACGGCCGAATGGTATCGGCGGCAGGTCTTTGGGACCGTCCGGTGATCCGGGATACCAGAAGTGGTACACATTTGGAACAGCGGTTCCGGCGGGGGGCAGAGTGCAGATTCTGATTCCGAAAGGAATGTCCTTGAAAAAGGGAACCGTATTGTCCCGAATCCGGAATCAGGAACTGCTGGATACTATACAAAAGCGGTATACCGATGGAATTCTGCAGGAACGGATAACCGGACGTTTTCGAACGGCCGTTCAGAAGCCGGCGGTGCTGACGCTTGAGTATCGGGGAATCACTGTGACGGCAGAGACTGAAGAACTGACGGAAGCCGCGAAAAGTCAGCCCCTCGATCAAGAACGGATTAAGAAACAGCTTAGGAAAACAGGAAATACCGAGTTTGTTTTTGAGGAATTGGATGTTATAACGGATGGCCCCGTGTTTCTTCCAATGCAGAGATTGAATGAGCTCAGGCGCAGTGCGCTGGAACTTTTGACAGAAGCTGCGGTCAAAACATACAGAAGAAACTGTTGTGTGCCGGAAATTCAGCATAAAAATACAGTATGGAAAGAGACGGCGGGAAGGCAGGAAGAAAAGAAGTCCCCTTATTTATCCGTATTAGTCGAAACGGAAGATCAGACGGCAGAAGCAATTACCTGCCCGGAGGTCTTTCGGATTTATCTGGACAGCAGTTCAGGGACAGATTTTATAGGAAAAGGCAAATATATTGAAATATGCCGCGAGGCAAAAGCAGAGGGAAAAGAGATATATCTTGCAATGCCCCATATATTCAGGCAAAAGGCAGTGTCTTATTTTAAAGAGAATCAGGAGGCACTGGCTGCTTTTGACGGATTTTTACTCCGCAATTATGAGAGTTTTCATTTTCTTCGGGAACATGGATTTGACAAGAAGGTCATATTGGACCATAATCTATATGTATTCAACCAGTCTGCAAAACAGTTTTGGGACAGCTGTGGTGTTCAGGCGTTCACAGCGCCGGTAGAACTGAACAAAGCGGAACTGGAACGCCTGATGATTGAACGGGCGGAGCTGCCTGTCTACGGCAGGCTTCCTGTTATGGTGTCTGCACAGTGTGTTGAAAAGACGACATCAGGATGTACAAAGACACCTGGCATTACGGTTGTTAAGGACAGGTATCAGAAAGATTTTCCTGTGAATCGCTGCTGCAGATTCTGTTATAATGTAATGTATCACACAGAACCGCTGTTTCTCCTGGACCTGAAGGAGGAGATATGTGGACTGTCACCAGCGGGAATCCGGCTCATGTTTACACAGGAAAGCGGACTGGAAACCCGGAGAATTCTGGACATGTACAGAAAGATTTACTGCGGCGGCAGACAGGTTCGTATGGATGATCCGGACTGTACCAGAGGACATTTTAAACGAGGAATAACTTAGAAGCAGGTGAAAAAGTGGTTAATATTGTAGTAGAATTATCGAAGTATATTATCATTATACTGATGGCAGTGTATACATTTTCCTGTTTTTCCATATTCGCCCAGGTTTATGAGGAAGACAAAAAATGGATATTGATCAGGCAGAATGTATTGATGTTCCTGATTCAGTTTACTGCATACCTTGTAATGTATCTGCAGACAAATGAGAAAAAGCTGATTTTTTTCTATGCGGCACAGGTTGTGCTTCTGCTTGCAGTGCTTATACTCTACCGGGTTCTTTATCCGAAGGTATCCAGGCTGATTGTCAATAACATGTGTATGCTGCTGAGCGTCGGATTTATCATGATTACCAGACTGACCTACTCGAAGGCGGTGAAGCAGTTTATCTTTGCGGTAGTGGGTACCGTGATCGGACTCTTTGTGCCGGTGCTGATACGGAAGCTGAAGTTTTTGAAGGACTGGGCCTATATCTATGCCGGAGTCGGTATTCTGGCACTGGGTGCGGTGGCTGTTCTGGGACAGCTCTCAGACGGGGCGAAACTGGGATTCACGATTGCGGGATTCGGAATTCAGCCTTCGGAGTTTGTAAAGATTTTATTTGTATTTTACGTGGCGGCAAGTCTGAACAAGTCTACGGAGTTTAAGAATGTGGTGATTACGACGGCAGTGGCTGCACTGCACGTGCTGATCCTGGTTCTTTCTACGGATCTGGGAGCCGCTCTGATTATGTTTGTGGTGTATCTGGTTATGCTCTATGTAGCTACCAGACAACCGCTGTATGCGCTGGCCGGGATAGGAGGCGGGAGTGTGGCCGCGGTGCTGGCCTACCATCTTTTTTATCATATTCAGGTAAGAGTATCTGCATGGAAAGATCCCTTTGCATCCTACAGTGAGGGCGGTTATCAGGTAGCCCAGTCTCTTTTTGCAATTGGGACGGGAAGCTGGTTTGGAATGGGACTGTACCAGGGACTTCCGGACAGTATTCCTGTAGCGGAGGAGGATTTTATATTTTCAGCCATTTCTGAGGAAATGGGTCTGATATTTGCACTGTGCCTGATTCTGGTGTGTGTCAGCTGCTATGTCATGTTCCTGAACATTGCCATGGCGATACGCAACCAGTTCTATAAACTGATAGCTCTTGGTCTTGGAACCTGCTATATTTTCCAGGTGTTCCTTACAATCGGCGGTGTTACAAAGTTTATCCCTTCCACGGGGGTTACGCTGCCTCTGATCAGCTATGGCGGAAGCTCCATGCTGAGTACGATGATTATGTTTGGAATTATACAGGGCCTGTATATTTTAAGAGAAGACGAGGAAGAAATTATTGAGAAGAGAAGAGAGAGAGAATTACGAAGAAGTGAACAGCCAGGAAAGGCGCCGCGGAAAAAACAGCCGGGCAAAAAGCCAGCGTTCGAAGAAGTTCCGAAACAAAGAGTTCGCTAGAGTCACGTACTTGTTTGTCGCTCTGTTTCTTGCCTTGATGGCTTATATGGTATATTTTAATATTGTGCGGGCAAAGACGATTGTTAACAGTCCGTACAATGAGCGGCAGGATGCATTTGCAGACCGTGTGATCCGCGGAAGCATCGTGGACAAAAACGGAAACGTGCTGGCAGAGACGAATGTGGCTGAGGACGGGACAGAAGTGCGCAATTATCCTTATGGGGCGGCTTTCGCACATGTCGTGGGGTACAGCTATCCGTCAACCGGGAAGAGCGGGCTGGAATCCATCGAGAATTTTGAACTGCTTACTTCTAATGCATTTTTCCCGCAGAAGCTTATGAATGAATTTAAAGACGAAAAGAATATGGGTGATACAGTGGTCACAACCCTGGATGCGGATCTTCAGCAGGCGGCTTATAATGCCCTTGGCGGCAATAAAGGGGCCGTGGTGGTTATGGAGGCAAGTACAGGGAAGATTCTGAGCATGGTATCCGGTCCAACCTATGATCCCAATAACGTAGAGGCGGACTGGCAGGCCCTGAATGCGGATGACAGTGAAAGTCCGCTTCTCAACCGGGCTACGCAGGGACAATATGCACCTGGCTCTACGTTTAAGGTGGTCACGGCTCTGGAATATATGCGGGAGCACAGCGATTATGCAAATTATACGTATGACTGTGCAGGCGAGATCACGGCGGAGGGTGTCACCATCCACTGTTTTGACAGTACTGTGCATGGTCTGCAGGATCTGAGAGGTTCCATGGCTAATTCCTGCAACTCCTCTTTTGCAAATATCGGCCTGTCTCTGAATAAGACATCTTATAGGAAAACAGCAGAGGAACTGCTATTCAATAAGAAGCTCCCCTCTGTTCTGGATTATTCAAAAGGATCCTTCCGGATCGATGAGAATTCCAGCGGGGCGGAAATGATGATGACTGCCATGGGACAGGGAGAAACACTGGTCAGCCCTTATCATATGGCGCTGATAACTTCGGCCATCGCAAATGGCGGTACACTGATGGATCCGTATCTGGTAGAAAAGGTCACCAATGCAAATGGAGCTGAAATTCGCAAAAACGTACCGAAGAGCTACAAAAGACTCATGACATCTGATGAAGCATCTCAGCTCAAGGAATATATGAGGGCCGTTGTGGATGAAGGAACAGCCACCATGCTGAGCGGCCAGTCCTACACGGTTGCCGGCAAGACAGGTACGGCTGAGTACAGCATGGATGACGGGGAGAAGACCCACTCCTGGTTCATGGGCTTTACAAACGTGGATAATCCGGAACTGGTGATCAGTGTCATCATAGAAGGATATGATGGTGATGCAGGGGCAAAGGCAGTGCCGATTGCCAAACAGATACTGGATTCCTATTACTATTAAAGCCGGGTGGTGAAGAGTATGCAAATGACATTTTACTGTGACTTATACGTCAGTGAGGACCTGGAAGATAAAAAAGAGAAGGTCATGCAGAAACTGGAGAGCAACAGCCTGCAGCCTTCTGTCTATGTCATCACACTTTCGCAGGGACAGCAGAATCATCTGGAATTTTATTCCTCAGTGCTGTACAAACAGCATATTTACGAAAATACTCCCGTATTCGTTGTAGGGATTGCCAAGGGATATGATGATGCCCTCTATCTGGTGGAGGCCATTGCAGAAGAGATTTACAGAAAGACGAATGACCTGGATATACGCGGCTATATCCAGAGGCGACAAAAAGAATATGAGGAAGGCAGAGTGTAAAAGCGGATGTTACATATAATCCTGTTTATTCTGAAAATTTTAGGGTGGATATTGCTTGCAATACTGGGTTTACTGGTATTGCTTGTTTGCATTGTCTTTTTTGTGCCTCTGCGTTACCGGGCAGAGGGAAGATGCAAGGGTACCCTGGATTCTCTCTATGGGAAGATCCGGTTTTCATGGCTTTTGCATCTGGTGAGCGGCAGTGCCGTCTATGACGGCGGGAAGCTGATGTGGACGATCCGGATTGCATGGAAGAAGCTATACGGAGGCATGGAGGAAGAGTGGGAAGAGGAAGAGGCGCCTGCAGGGGCCGTTATGCATACCGAAGAGGAGGACCTGAAAGCTCTGGAAGAGCTGCTGGACGGCGGAGAAAAACAGCAGCAGGAGAGCAGGAAAGAAGAACTGCCTGAAAAGAATTTACCGGAGAAAGATTCATTGGCGGAGAATTCACCGCAGAAAAATCCGCCGGAAGAAAATCTTCCGAATGAAAACTTACAGGGAAAAAAGAATCCTGATAAAATAACAGAAGGTGAAGAGAACCAGGAAGCAGCAGAGAAAGCTGCGTCAGCAGAAAACAGAACCGTTTCGAAGAAAATACCGGCTGATCAGAAAGCAAATTCAGAAAAAACGGGATCTGCATCAAAGATTGAAGATACTGAATCGGAGAAAGAAGGCATTGCTTCAAAAATTGAGAAAAAGTATCAGAAGAGCTCCAAATGGATTCAGGGAATTTATAATAAGATAAAATATACATTTGAGAAGATTTGTGATACGATAAAGACACTGCTGGAGAAGAAGGATAAGCTGTTGGAGTTTATAGAGGACGAGATTCACAGATCAGCCTTTTTCACGGCGCTTAAAGAATTGCGCAGACTGCTTCGTTTTCTGAAGCCGAAGCGGGTAGAAGCAGACCTCCATTTTGGATTTGAGGACCCCAGTATAACGGGAAAGGTACTCGGCCTCATCAGTATGATATACCCGTTTCTGGGAGAACATACAAATATTCAGCCGGATTTTGAACAGAAGATCCTGGAAGGGAACATAGCGATTTCCGGAAAGTTACGTGTTCTGTACGTGGTGATCATGGGATGGAATCTGATATGGAACAAAAACGTGCGCACTACATTCAGGCATATTAGAAAATTTGAACTATAAGCAAGTCAAAGGCCCCGTAGCAAGCTACTGGGCATCAAATTAGCAGCGCAGCGAGCTGCGGGGTATTTGACCCTACGGGCAGTCACCAAATGTACATGCAGGCATGTATACTTGGTTCGTTGCCTTCGCGAGAATAGAGTTTTAAGAATAAGGAGGATTCAGGCATGGCAGAAGGAAGTAATTTTAAGGAGACCGTGGAGGCATTATTTCAGGGAATGGACAATGTAGTGACGTCCAAGACGGTAGTGGGGGATGCGATCCACATCAACGATACCATTATCCTTCCTCTTGTGGACGTATCGTTCGGAATGGGAGCCGGTTACTTTAACGGTGATAAAAAAGGCAGAGGAACAGGCGGCATGGGCGGGAAGATAACCCCAAGTGCGGTTCTGGTCATCAAAAACGGAACAACCAAGCTGGTCAACATCAAGAACCAGGATACAATCACAAAGCTTCTGGACATGGTGCCGGATATGGTAGACAAGTTCACAACGAAAAAAGAAGAGAAAGTGACCGAAGATGATGTCATGGACATCCTGAATTCTGAAGATTCCACCGAAAATGATGCACAGATTTAAAAAAGAGGCATAGAATAATACCAAACCACCTGCCGGAAGCGGGGCAGATTATGAAAAAAGTAATAGGATTTGCATTACTCTGGTTTGCAATAGGAATGTTTTTTATGCTCATACTGCCCAACGCAATCGGACTGCTTGTAACCTTTATTTGCCTGGCAGTAGGCTACAAGATGTTTTGTGGGTAGGAGGGCGCTGATGGAGAGGCGAGTCTGGTTTCCGCCAAAGGCTGTATATGCCGTTTGAAAGCCCGCGCCACTTGATAAGAAGCAGTAACAGACAAAATGTGGGGAATAGAGGTACTTGCCGCAGTTGGCCCGAATGCCGATGCATTCG
>LDAQ01000036.1 GCA_001028025.1 Faecalicatena fissicatena
TTCAACTGTCAAACTCCCGAGATTCCATTGGGGGCAAGATATTTTCTGGCTAAAAAGGGGTCTGTGGTGGAAAGAATCAGGGGATTTGAATAGGAACATTGTACTCATGTTTAAGCTATAATCTGCATTGCTGTTTTAAATTTGTAATAAATAAAAAATTTATGATATAATGAGCGTTAGTGAGGAAAGCGTGCCTGCACATTTTCCGAACAGTGAATGATGACATGAATCTTTGATTCATGTTATAATGTGATCATAAAATTTATACAATAGATATAATAAAGATGAAGTTCATGGGGACAGACGGATGAAGGCTGGCAGATTTTTTAAAAAGTCCGGGCCAATACTGACAATGGCCCAGAAACAGGGCTTCCGTGAGTATTTTCCGAAACGGGTGTACAAGACAGAACGGAATATTGCGGCGATAGTGGCAGGCACTCAGCTTTGCATGATGTTGGTTTCAGCATGTAAAGCAGGAGGGCCTTTTGCTGATTCTGTATCTGCCAGATATTTTTTTATGTATGCTATGCTGTTTACTGCGACAGTTTCTATTATTCCGCTTCATGTCTTTCTGGTGAAGAAGAAGCGGTACAATGCTTATCTGTGGATCCGCAGACTATATGTCGTAATCCTATATTCATGGGTTATTGGCATGACTTTGCTGGATAAGGGTAGCGGTATGGGGATTGTAATCTACTGTTATATGGTGCCAACACTGGCGGCTGTTATGCTTCAGCCTCCCCTGGAAAGCCTTTTGATATTCGGGCTTTCCTGGGGTGCTCTGACGGGTATGCTTGCTTTCTTTCAAACGCCCAATTTTACGGCGGATCTGATCAACAGTACATTTACAACAATTCTGGCATTATTTATTTCTATCAGAAGTTATCAAAATATGGCAGTAACGTACCGTGACGGGGAGACGATTGCCCAGCAGTACAGGGAAATAGAGAAGGCAAATGCCAAGCTGAACAGGATGGCCTGTACGGATCAGCTGACGGGCCTGTATAACCGGCGGTATCTGATGGAGCATGTGCTTGGACTCTATGAAGCATATCAAAACAGCCGGATGCAGGCAGTTTTTCTGATGATTGATATTGACTATTTTAAACAGTATAACGATATTTACGGTCACTTAAAGGGAGACGACTGCCTGAGACAGGTGTCTGCTGTGATCAGAAAATACTGTCAGGAGAATGGGATGATTGCGGTACGGTACGGCGGTGAAGAATTCCTGGCGCTGAAGTTCTTTGAAAATCCTGAGGAAAGAGACCGCGCCCGAGAGCTTCAGCGGAGGATTGAGGAAGCCGGGCTCCCAAGAACAGATACCAGAAACCAAAGGGTAAGCGTCAGTATCGGTGTGTGGAGCGGCAGGCTTCAGGAACTGGGCAGTTTCGAGGCTGCGCTGAAATTTGCAGATCAGGCATTGTACGATGCTAAAAATGCAGGAAGAGACTGTATCTGTCATTATTGCGGAGGAGATGTGCAGGAGAATTCATAAAAAACTGTAAAATGTAAAGCATATAAAAAATAGGAAGGGGCATAAAATTATGATCAATTATTCAGAAAATGAGGAAAAGTTATATCACCTCCAGATTGGACCCGGGGATGTTGGAAGGTATGTTATTATGCCCGGTGATCCAAAACGATGCGCATTTATTGCCAGATATCTTGAAAATCCGGTGCTGATAGCTGATAGCAGAGAATATGTCACCTACACAGGAGCACTGGACGGTGTAAAAGTAAGTGTGACATCTACCGGAATCGGTGGTCCGTCTGCGGCGATTGCGATGGAAGAGCTGGTAATGGCCGGTGCAGATACATTTATCCGGATCGGAACCAGCGGGGGAATGGATATCGACGTAAAAAGCGGAGATCTTGTTATTGCGAACGGTGCAATCCGTATGGAGGGGACAAGCAAAGAATATGCTCCCATAGAATTTCCGGCAGTGCCGGACTTCGGTGTAACGAATGCACTCGTGAAGGCAGCCAAAAGACTCGGAAAAACCAGTCATGTTGGTGTGGTACAGTGCAAAGATTCATTTTATGGACAGCATTCGCCGGAAACGAAGCCTGTGGGATATGAACTGACGGAAAAATGGGATGCCTGGGTGAAACTGGGCTGCAAGGCGTCAGAAATGGAGTCCGCTGCGCTGTTTATTGTGGCATCCTATTTGAAGGTGAGGGCAGGTTCCGTATTCCTCGTTATGGCAAATCAGGAGAGGGCAAAGCAGGGCCTGGAGAATCCGATTGTCCATGATACGGATGCCGCAATCCGTGTGGCGGTGGAAGCTGTAAAAGAGCTGATAAAAGAGGAACAGGGAAAGAAGGAACAATTATAAAACGATTGCGATATAAAGATTCATTAAAAAAAGCGTGGTGCATGATGATAAAAGGAGCGTGATATGAGATGCTGCCGGTGAAGGAATTAATTGAACAGGCGATTGAGGCAATGGGACGTGCATATGCACCCTATTCCGGCTTCAGAGTAGGAGCTGCCCTTCTGACTGAAGACGGCCGGATTTACCAGGGCTGTAATGTTGAAAATGCGGCGTATTCCCCCAGCTGTTGTGCAGAGAGAACAGCATTTTTTAAGGCTGTAAGTGAAGGGGTAAAAGAATTTCAGGCAATCTGCATAGTGGGAGGAAAGGATGGTATTCTGACAGATCTGACATCTCCCTGTGGTGTATGCCGTCAGGTAATGATGGAATTCTGCCGTCCGGCTCAGTTTCAGATTATATTGGCGAAGGATGTGGAGCATTATGAAATCCATTCTCTGAAAGAAATGCTGCCCATGGGATTCGGTCCAGCAAATCTTGCATAGAATAGAGAAAAAAACAGAGAACAGAAAAGGGGGAAACTATGGACAGATACCAAAGGATTTTCGTAATCGTTGTAGATTCACTGGGAGTGGGAGCAGCGGATGATGCCGCAGAATACCATGATGCAGGCGCGGATACGCTGGGACATATTTCCCGGAGCGTGGAACAGTTTCATATCCCAAACCTGCAGAAGCTTGGGATTGGGAACCTGCATCCCCTTGCACAGGTTTCTCCTGTCCGGCATCC
Source organism: Faecalicatena fissicatena (assembly GCA_001028025.1). Lineage (GTDB taxonomy): Bacteria > Bacillota > Clostridia > Lachnospirales > Lachnospiraceae > Faecalicatena > Faecalicatena fissicatena_A. Next base: position 3,066 of record LDAQ01000036.1, read on the forward strand.
ACTGGCATATTATACAAAGCTGAATGAATGCAGCAGAGGAAAAGATACCATGACCGGCCATTGGGAAATCATGGGACTTAAGACAGAGAAACCATTTATTACTTTTACAGAGACTGGTTTTCCAAAAGAGCTGATCGAAGAGCTGGAGAAACGAACCGGCCACAAGGTCATCGGAAACAAAAGCGAGAGTGGAACGGTAATACTGGATGAGCTTGCGGAGGAAGAGATTGCAACCGGGCATATGATTGTCTATACATCTGCAGATTCCGTACTCCAGATCTGCGGTAATGAGGAGACCTTTGACCTGAAGGAACTGTACCGCTGCTGCGAGATTGCCAGGGAGCTGACCATGAGAGATGAATGGAAGGTCGGACGGGTCATTGCAAGACCTTATGTGGGAAAGAAAAAGGGGGAGTTCAAAAGAACAAGCAACCGGCATGATTACGCCGTAAAGCCATTTGGAAAGACCGCACTGGATGCCTTGAAGGAAAACGGCCTGGACGTCATATCCATCGGAAAGATAAATGATATTTTTGCAGGACAGGGCATCACAAAAGCGCTGAAATCCAAAAGCTCCGTCCACGGAATGGAACAGACCATCGATATGGCAGAACATGAAAACTTCAAAGGCCTGTGTTTCGTAAACCTGGTAGATTTTGATGCCTTATGGGGCCATCGAAGAGATCCCCGGGGCTATGCACAAGAGCTGGAGCGGTTTGATGAAAAACTGGGCATTCTGATGGAAAAGCTGAGAGAAAACGATCTGCTGATCATAACAGCCGACCATGGAAATGACCCGACCTATACAGGAACAGACCACACAAGAGAAAAAGTCCCCTTCCTGGCCTATTCCAAATCCATGGACGAAGGCGGAGAACTGCCGGAGGCAGACACCTTCGCGGTAATCGGAGCGACAATCACCAAAAACTTCGGCATAAAAATGCCGGAAGGAACCATAGGGGATGCTTTGTTGTAAGCGGGAGTGTGGCGGGTATGGGGACGCCATTTCTAAGTCCATAGAGTGCGCGGTTAGAACCCGTTAGAGAAAAAACAGGGACTATGAAGGGCAGAATTTGCCTTACCAGGCAAATTCTGTTGCCGCCGGCGGCGCGAATGCATTGGCATTCGGGCCAACTGCGGCAAGCACCCTTCATAGTCCCTGTTTTTTCTCTAACGGGTTCTCCGCAAACGGACAGGATCTAGAAATGGCATCCCCATCCCCGGCGGGAGCCAGTCTTCCCTCTTGCTTAGCGTCCCCTTCTCCGCACCCCCACAAGTTCACAATTTCCTTGACTTTTGGGGAGGGGAAGTTTATAATTGTTGTATTATACAACAGTTGAATTGATCAACAGTTGGCTGGGCAACAATTAAATATTACACCATTGGGAGGAAGCATGAAGTATAATTATGTCAGCATCATCAGACGATGTGAGTTATCATACATTCGAAGTGAACTGGAGGAGTTTGGGTTGATTCCGCTGGAGGGACGTCTTATCCGGCTGTTGAAGGATAATTGCTGCAGTCAGGAAGAATTGGGAGAGACTCTGGATATCGATAAAAGCAGGATAGCCAGGACGATTTTTATGCTGGAGGAAAAAGGTCTGATTCACAGGGTAATTAATGAGAAGAACAGACGTCAGAAGCTTGTATCGCTGACTGAGAACGGGCTGGAGGCTTATAAAACGATCTGTGAGATTTATCAGGCATGGGATGCTATTTGCTACAAAGGCTTTACGGACGAAGAAAGGGAAATGAACACGGAATTTATTAAACGTATCTCCCAGAATGTAGTGGGGTACAAAAAAGAGAATGGGGGAAAGAGTAATGGTTAAAAATCTTACGAACGGCAAGCCGCTGAAGCTGCTGTTTTTCTTTGCACTGCCTATGGTGCTGGGAAATCTGTTTCAGCAGCTTTATAATATGGTGGACTCTATGGTGGTGGGAAAGTTCGTCGGTGAGGATGCTCTGGCTGCGGTTGGGTCGTCCTTCCCTGTTGTATTTCTCTCGATTGCGATTGCGGCAGGACTTTCCATGGGCTGTACGGTTGTAATTTCTCAGCTGTTCGGGGCAGGGCAGATAAAAGAGATGAAGACAACCATTTATACGGCGCTGATTACACTGGGGGTGGTCGGGGTGATTATTATGGTGCTGGGAGAACTTTTTTCATCTCCACTGCTTAATATTCTGGGGACGAATAAAGAAATTTTTGCGGATTCACTTACATACCTGCGGATTTATTTTGGCGGTGCAATCTTTCTGTTTTTATATAACTCTCTGAATGGTATCTATAATGCGCTGGGAGACAGCCAGACGCCCCTTAAGTTTCTGATTGTCTCGGCACTTACCAATATCGTGCTGGATCTGCTTTTTGTCATACGTTTTCATATGGGAGTGGCAGGGGTGGCGTGGGCTACACTGATTGCCCAGGGAATGTGCGCGGTCTTTTCATTTTTCGTCCTCATGCGCCGGATGCGGGATATGAAAAATGAACCTGAATTTGCAGAGGAAAAGCCCGGTCTGTTTGAGATGTCTGCGATGAAAAGGATTGCTAAAGTAGGGGTACCGTCTATGATTCAGCAGTCGATTGTATCCGTGAGCATGATGTTTATGCAGGGGCTGGTAAACTCTTATGGAAAGGTATTTGTTGCAGGGTACACGGCGGCTACAAAGATTGATACTCTTGCCATGATGCCGAATATGAACTTTTCCAATGCCATGTCAAGCTACACTGCCCAGAATATCGGGGCAGGAAAGGAAAAGCGTGTAACACAGGGGTATAAGGCGTGCCTGCTGATGGTATTGATATTTTCCATTATAATTACAGGCGTGATCTTTCTGTTTGGACCGCATCTTCTGGGACTCTTTTTGAATGCAGGTGCGGCAGGCAGTGCAATGGGATATGGATTGAAGTACATGAAGACTGTGTCTGTATTTTATGTGCTGATGGGATTTATGTTTGTAGGAAACGGTTTGCTTCGTGGAGCTGGGGATATGGGAGCTTTCATGCTCAGTTCCATTTCAAACCTGGTTACGAGGGTTGTGATCGCTTACCTGCTGGCTCATTTTATCGGGTCCAGTGCCATCTGGTGGTCTATACCGATTGGCTGGGGAATCGGGTCCCTGTTCTCATTCCTGCGGATCAAAAGCGGAAAATGGAAAGCAAGGAAACTTTTGGAGAATTAGGTGGGGCTGCCCGGGAATATTTTAACCAATATGGGCGAGCGGAGGATTTATGACGAATATATTGCTGGTGGAAGATGATGAGACGATTTTATTTGGGATTGAATCGGCATTGAAGCGAAAAGGATATGTATGTACGGGCTGCGCCTCTGTAAGGCAGGCAAAGGAACTGTTTCCGGGGGGATTCCAGCTGGTTCTCCTGGATTTGAATCTTCCGGACGGCAGCGGTTATGATTTCTGCAGATGGGTGAAGGAGAGGGCAGATACTCCGGTCATCTTCCTGACGGTTCGTGACGATGTCAGGGATATCACAAGGGGTCTGGATATGGGCGCTGATGATTATATTACCAAACCGTTTCATGTTGCGGTTCTGGAGTCCAGAATTGCGGCGGTACTCCGCCGCACGCCCGCGGAGGGGGGGAATGTCCTCATCTGTGGGAATATCCGGCTCAATAAGGAGAAAATACAGGTGATGCTGGATGATAAGCCGGTGGATACAACAGCTTTGGAATACCGTCTGCTGGAAGTTCTTATGGAGAATAAGGGGCGGACGCTGCCGCGAAATCTGATTCTGGATAAACTTTGGGATGCAGAGGGCAATTTTGTCAATGACAATACACTGACGGTTACCGTGAAGCGCCTGCGGAAAAAGCTGATGGATACTGAGTACATTGTTACCATCCGCGGTATTGGGTATCGGATGGAGGCGAATATATGAGAAGGCAGGGCTTGAAAGCCTTTTTGGTATCCTGCGTATTCTGGCTGATACCCGGGATACTGGCAGGGGTTTTGACTGCCTTTTGTTATAGCCTTCGTGAATATGATTATACGGTTCGTTTGACAGAGGCGGTGCTTGAGGGCAAATCTATCGCGGCAGGTTTAAAATATGCCGGAGAAAAGGGTGGCAGTGCGGATAAAGAGAGCGTAAGCGATGAGAATAAAATACCGGAAACGAGCGGCGGGGCGGGGGAGGCGGATCAGGCTGCTGTTGATGCGGATGCCTACCTGCAGTCCTATGGGTATGGAAAACTGGATCGATTTCCGGGTCATCTGCCGTACGCCCTGACAGCAGGGATTGTACTTTTTGAAATATCAGGGGCAATTCTGTTCTTTTTAAGAGGAAGAAAAGATAAGCGATGCAGGGGCCGGATCGAAGGCCTGACAGAATATCTGAAGGCGGCAGGACGGGGAGAGGCAGCTGCGCTGAACAGGCAGGAGGATATGTTTTCCCATCTGGAGGACGAGATTTATAAGACCGTTGCAGAGCTTGCATGTACCAGAGAAGAGGCGGTCAGGGATCACGAGATTCTGGCGGAGAGAACAGCGGACATAGCGCACCAGTTGAAAACACCCCTGACTTCTATGTCACTGATGGCAGAGCTTCTGGAACCCTCTTTGGGAGAGGAAGATAAGGAATATCTGAATCGGCTGGAAAATCAGGTGGAGCGACTGAAAGGGTTAGTAGAGGGACTTTTGACTCTGGCGAAACTGGATTCGCATACGATGGTATTCCACAGGCAGAATGTAGAAGCCAAAGAGCTGATCGAACTGGCTGCAGAGCCGCTTAGAGCGATGCTTCGGCAGAAACGGGTGGAACTTGCATGCTCGATCGGGGGAACAAAAGAGCAGGAGATCTGGCTCTTTGCAGATGTCCAGTGGACTGCGGAGGCTCTTCTGAATATTCTGAAGAACTGCCTGGAGCATTCCCCAAAAGACAGTAAAATCAGTGTCTCCTGTGAAGAAAATCCTCTTTATACGGAGCTGATCGTAGAGGATGGAGGACGGGGGTTCTCGAAAAAGGATCTGCCCCATCTGTTTGAAAGGTTTTACAGGGGGGAGGAGGCTGCAGATGGCAGTGCCGGTATCGGCCTGGCGCTTGCAAAATCCATCATTGAAAAGCAGAACGGACAGGTCCGGGCAGAGAATTCTGCACAGGGACATGCCCGTTTCTGTATCAGATGGTATCATCCTTAATTGCGGATATGATATTCTGGCGTACAATTTTTCTGCCGCCCATATAGTAAGCTCCTATGATAGAAGCAAGAACCAGTAAGGTGTAGCCAAGGACGGCTGCATATGGTGCAAAAGGCAGATATTCTGCCAGTGTTACCTCATTGATGTAAAGGAAACCTGCAAGGACTGCTGCCTGGAACGGCAGACTGTAGAGCAATGGTTTTAGCCCCAGTTCCAATCCTTCCAGAAACAGCATCCGCCAGAGCTGTGCCGGTGAGAGGCCAACCGATTTGAGCATTGCGAACTCCCGGCTTCTCTGGCGCAGATTTCCGGAAATACTTGCCCACACATTGGAAATACCGATCAGTGCCAGCAGCCCGGTTAAGAATGCCACAATAATGCTCATAACGTTGGTGGACTGCTCTTGCATCTCGTCCTTTTCTGCCAGGTCAGATACCATGTAGTCGCCGCTGCCGTAATATTTCCCGAGGATCTGACTGATCTGTCCGGAGACTTTCTGAACCAGCGGATAAGAGATGCCTCCGGTGTCATCTGTCAGAAAGATGCCGTTGATGGATGAGGCGGTGTACTGCCGTTTTTCACTGCAGGATTCGGCGATATCCAGCACATGTTCCATAGGCATAATTGCAACTAATGTAAAACGCGGCAGACCGATGCCTTTTGCGGGAAGTTCTGATACAAGATCCCCCGCGGTAAGGCTGAACTCAAAATCACCGGTATCTTCATCATAGGCTCTTTCTGTAAAAGTGAGCAACTGTCCCTGCTCAAGTTTCAGGATATCATGGTAGACGTTTTGTTTACGGGTGCTCGCTTTAGGATCCGCGGTCCGGTTATAAATCAGCGCCTTAGAGGGATCCTCATAATAAGAAGCAGGATTCGTATGCATTTTTTTGCAGTATTCATTGAAACTGTCTTCCTCCAGGCCTATGAGTACAGAATAAATCCGGTACTTCCCGTTCCTTTCAATCGGGGAATATTTTTTTTCAGAGACAATTTGATCAAACCCGCCCAAATACGTTTCGATATCGTCGGAAGTCTGAGATTCTGTGATCCAGGTGGCACAGGGCATTTTATTCATTAAAACTCCCTTTGAGATGCCAGGCACTTCCAGAACCTCATCCAGGGCCTTCTGTTCAGGCGGCCTGCCGTCGCTGATACTGAAAAAAACGTGGCCATTGGATTCATCCTGCGCCCTGTATACTTCTTTTGATGCATTCTGAGCAGTAATAATGTATAGAAAGCCTGTCAGCAGAAGGAAAGAAAGGCACAGTGAAATGGTAGCGGCCCTATAGGATTTTTTTCGTGCAGCGAGGGCGTTGGAAGCCAGCTCCCCGCTGATTCCAAAACGGCTGGATATGCGTCCCTGCCGGATCTTTTTCCCTTTCAGCATCTCTACCTGCCTCAAAGCCTCTACAGGCATCATTTTTGCGATTCTGCGGGCGGGTATTCTTGCTGAGAGCCATGCGGTGGCGGCGGACAAAAGTATTGCCGGCAGTATGGCGGGAAGTCCAAAGGTAAGTACAATATCCGGAGCGGTTCTGCCGATATTGTTTGCCCCGTTAATCAGACGAAACAGCCCTATATCCAGCAGCCAGCCGCATAAAATTCCGATTGGAAGCGGTATAATCAGCAGAATCATTGCCTCTGATATCACTGCGGCTCTGATTTGTCTGGGGGATGCACCGATTCCCGCAAGTGTTCCGAGCTGTACCAGTTTTTCGCTGGCAGACAGAGCAAAGGCGTTGTGGATGACCAGCACAAATACAGCAATCAACAGCAGAGATATTACGAGAAACATAGCAGGCACGGCAAGGACGTTGAGACTGTCGATGCTTCCGAGCTGCTCCGGAGAGAGAATCCCGTATTTAGAGAGCAGGTCTGCATTATATCTGAGCGTATAGCTGCCGTATTCATCCGCCTGATAGCCTATGGAGCGGGCAAGCGCCGGGAGCTCTTTATAAGTGCTCCTCATGGGATCAAAACGCAGATAGACTGTAAGCTGATCGTCCGGGGCTATTGTTTTTGGATCAAGGAAGCTCATTCCGGTGTATGCCGGTACAGAGGAGGATGTAGTGACATCCTGGATTCCTACGATTTTGTAAGTCTTTGTGCCGGTCTGGCGGAAGGTTTCTTCTTCGTGAAATCCGTCTGTTTCCATGCACACCTCTCCCTGATAGATGCGCTGTCCGATGGGAAGCGTGAGGGTATCGCCCACTTTTGCCTCAGGATGATCCTCAAAGTACTGTTTTGAAAGCACAAGCTCATCGGATGCCTGCGGGAGTCTGCCTTCGGTCAGAAAATCTTTTTCCGGCATGGAATCCCAGTACTCCTGGCTGGCACCGCGGGTAATGAGGTAGTTCCGTCTGCCTTCGTCTTCAAGCCTGGCCACCTCCCAGGGACCTTTCACGAGGACTGCAGAGACAGAAGCATAGTTTTCGATGTGCTCCAGGTCTTTCCCATAAGTTGTATCAAAGAGTTCACCGTGCCAGTCACCGTCCTCCATCTTAGTAAGGGCAATGGCATCAGTCCACATTGTGTAGACGAAACCGCAGAAGCAGGACATCATAGTGGTCATGAGAAATAATGCGGTCATGATGGCAATACTGGTCCGCTTATTTCTTCTGATCGTGTCCCATACGTACTCTCGTAAAATTTTCATCAGGACACCACCTCGTCATACAGAATTTTACCGTCCTCCAGGGTGATAACGCGGTCTGCCTTCAGGGCAGTTTTTTCATCGTGTGTAATCAGGAGTACAGACTGTCCGTACTGCCGGTTGGAAAGTCTCAGAAGCTCGATCGTCTCTTCTGAATTTTTTCGGTCCAGATTGCCCGTAGGCTCATCGGCAAGCAGGATTGCCGGATGGTAAATCAGGCTTCTTGCGATAGCTGTGCGCTGCTGCTGGCCTCCTGATAGTTCACTGGGCAGGTGGGTGAGACGGTCGGTGAGCCCCAGTGTGGAAACAAGATGGCGGAACCGTTCCTCATCCGGCTTCTGATTATCCAGAAGTACGGGGAGAAGTATATTTTTCCTTACATTGAGTGTGGGTATCAGGTTATAAAACTGATAGACCAGCCCAACCTTTCTGCGCCGGAATACCGCAAGCTGCTCCATACTGAGCGTTGAGATATCCGTGTCTTCGATAAAAATATTGCCGCTGGTGGGACGGTCGACCCCTCCCAGCATATGCAGCAAAGTGGACTTCCCGGAACCGGATGCACCGACAATGGCAGTAAAGCTGCCACGTTCCAGAGAAAGAGAGACATCATCCAGTGCTGTTACCGTATTGGAACCACTGCCATAAGTTTTTGTGAGATGACTGCAGCGTAAAATTTCCATAAGTTAAAAACTCCTTTCATGATTGATGATAACATATTAAAAAACAAAAGTGACAGGAAAGTGACATTGGGATTTGGGGAACGAGTTTTAGTGGGGGGAGCGGGCGAGGAGGGGACGCTTACCGAGAGCCGGGACGGACTGTGAAACCTTATAAAGTGGCTTACATTTTCTTTCCATATTTGCAGAATATAGCTGTTATACTATTAGTTAATTGCTGGGACTTTTATGCTTCACCAATTGAATTGATATGCAGAAAAAATATATAAAAAACAGAAAAAGGGTTTTCATTTTGTTGATTGTGAGTTATTATTTAGTTAGATAAGGCTAACTATTGGACGCAGGTGCCGGAATTAACGGCGCTTGTTTCCTCTTATTTCACAGTTAAAGTCAGACAGGAGTGAAGATTTATGGCAACTGCAATTATATGTATCATAATCATTATTATTTGTGTACTGGGCATTAGAAGTTATACGAAGCGCTTGACGCATGGGTGCTGTGGGGGCGGTCAGGATACGGTAAAACGTGTAAAGCCGGCAGATAAAAATATTGCCCATTATCCGTACATAAGGAAAATAAGGATAGGGGGAATGACTTGTGCCAATTGTGCAAAACGAGTGGAAAATGCATTTAACAGTATGGACGGTGTATTGGCAAAGACTGATTTTGCAGAGGGCAGTGTAACGGTCAGGATGAAAAAGGAACACCCGGACACCAGGCTGAAAGAGGTGGTGCAGTCGGCTGGTTATTTTGCGGCGGGAATTGAGAAACTGTGACAGGTCTGTGTATGACTTCAAATATTGAATTTATGATGCACATGAGACTAGTACAGCATTGCATCAAGCGAAGAAGACTGAGCGCGTCTGCGGTAAATATGCCGGGGCGCGCTTTAATTTTAAATTGTGCACTCAGGACTCATATGGTATACTTATTAACGATTCTAAAAAATACTTTTAAAGAAATATTTGAGAGGAAGGATATACGATGGAGAAAATCAGAATTGGAATTGTTGGATATGGGAACATCGGACGTGGAGTTGAACTTGCGGTGGAACGCAATGAGGATATGGAATTAAAAGCCGTCTTTACACGGCGTGCACCAGAGAGCGTCCGGATTATGACAGAGGGCGTTCCGGTCGTACACATGGACAATATGCTGAGCATGAAAGACGAGATCGATGTTATGATCCTGTGCGGCGGTTCTGCAACAGATCTTCCGGTGATCGGACCAGAGATCGTTAAGAACTTCAATACAATCGACAGCTTTGACACTCATGCAAAGATTCCGGAATACTTTGCAGGTATGGATGCATCCGCAAAAACAGGCGGACATATCGGAATTATTTCCGTAGGCTGGGATCCGGGAATGTTTTCTCTGAACAGGATCTATGCGGAGTCCATCCTTGTACAGGGAAATACATATACATTCTGGGGAAAAGGCGTAAGCCAGGGACATTCGGATGCGATCCGCCGCGTAAAGGGCGTGAAGAATGCCATCCAGTATACCGTACCGGTTGAAGAAGCGGTGGAACAGGTAAGAAGCGGCTGCGGGCCCAAGCTTACTACAAGAGACAAGCATTTGAGAGAGTGCTATGTAGTTGCAGAGGAAGGCGCGGATTTGAAGGAGATCGAAGAAACCATCAAAAACATGCCAAACTACTTCTCAGATTACAACACAACCGTGACATTCATCACCGAAGAAGAGCTGAAAGCAGAACACAGCAGGATGCCTCACGGCGGATTTGTCATCCGAAGCGGTGAGACAGGAAGAGACGGCAGCAAACACGTAATAGAGTACTCATTGAAGCTGGATTCCAATCCGGAATTCACATCCAGCGTGCTGGTATGCTACGCGCGCGCTGCATATCGTCTCTCTAAAAATGGAGAGTCAGGCGCAAAGACTGTATTCGATATCGCACCGGGGCTGCTTTCCATGAAGACGGCAGAAGAACTGAGGGCAGAGTTACTTTAATGAAGTAACGCGAGAAAAGGGGACAGTCCCCTTTGAAAGGATGATACTATGGAGAAATTATTTCGTTTACTGTATGAGTGTATGACGCAGGGGCAGGACGCAGTCCTGGTTACGATTGTCGCAAGCTCTGGTTCTACCCCGCGGGGGGCAGGGGCGCGCATGCTGGTTACCGACGCAGGAAGGATCTGCGGTACGGTGGGCGGCGGGGCAATCGAACACCACAGTGAAGGTGTGGCTGCAGAGGTCCTGCGCACGAAGAACTCGCATTTGGAGTATTTCCAGCTTAAGAAAAATGAGGTCCAGGATCTGGGGATGATCTGCGGAGGCGATGTAAATGTGTATTTTCAGTACATATCTGCCTGCGATGAACAGAATCTGGTTCTAATTAAGGAGATTGAGGCATTATATCAAACAAAAGAAGAATTCTGGCTTGTCAGTGAGATTTCTGAGGACGGGGAGGGAGGTATGGCGGTTTGCCGCCGGTCTGGCACTATTGCAGGACTGTCCCTTCCGGAAGCGGTTCTGGAAGGGCTGCAGAGGAAACCCGTGCAGATAGATGCAGAGGGGCGGAAGTATTACTGTGAGAAAATGCAGCAGCAGGGGCGTGTCTATATATTCGGGGGAGGACACGTTTCACAGGCGCTGGTGCCGGCTCTCGCGGCGGTTGATTTCCGGTGTGCAGTCCTGGAAGACAGGGAAGAATTCAGCCGGCCGGAGTTATTTCCAGGTGCAGAAGAAATCCTGTTAATTGAGAACAGCCATATTGCCGATTATGTAAATATCGGTGCCGAGGACTATGTATGCATCATGACCCGCGGACATAAGGACGATCTGGCTGTCCAGGCACAGGTTTTAAAGACTTCAGCAGCTTATATCGGAGTGATCGGGAGCAGGCATAAGAAAGCCGGCGTGTTTGCAAAATTGAAAGAACAGGGATTTACGGATACGGATCTGGACAGAATTACGACTCCGATCGGTCTGGCCATCGGGGCAGAGACTCCTGCGGAGATCGCGGTGAGCATCACGGCCCAGCTGATTCAGCAGAGAGCAGGAAGACATCCGCAGACATAGCTGTCCGGCCTCAGTATCTGGTAAATACAGGAACCGCAGGGGAATGTTTGCGGAGAGAAAGTAAGATATGATATAATATAGCGATTCTACAGGAAAGGGATTGAAACTATGAAAAAATTGTTTAATAATCTGCCATTCCGGCTCCTTCTTGGAGTGGTGGCAGGTATCCTTATCGGCCAGATTGCCAATGAAGGATTCATGAATATTGTAGTCACTGTTAAATACATTCTTGGACAGCTGATCACATTCTGTGTGCCGCTGATCATCATCGGTTTTATTGCCCCGTCCATTACAAAGCTGGGCAACAATGCCTCCCGGATGCTGGGAGTGGCCATCGTCATTGCCTATGTATCCTCAGTACTGGCGGCGCTTCTGTCCATGCTGGCAGGATACGGACTGATCCCGCATCTCTCTATTGTGTCTCAGGTAGATGGACTGAAAGAACTGCCGGAGGTGGTATTCCAGCTGGATATTCCGCAGATCATGCCGGTCATGAGTGCACTGGTATTTTCCGTAATGATCGGACTCGCGGCTACATGGACAAAGGCCAAAGTGATCACACAAGTGCTGGATGAATTCCAGAAAATTGTACTGGAAATCGTTACAAAAGTTGTAATCCCGGTACTGCCGATATTTATAGCATTTACATTCTGTGCATTGTCCTATGAGGGTACAATCACAAAACAGCTGCCGGTATTCATCAAAGTTGTTCTGATCGTTATGGCAGGACATTATATCTGGCTGGCTGTACTCTATGGAGTGGGCGGAGCCTATTCTAAAAGCAATCCGCTGGACGTAATCAAGAATTACGGACCGGCCTATATTACAGCTGTGGGAACTATGTCTTCTGCGGCAACTCTGGCAGTTGCCCTGCGGTGTGCGAAGAAATCAGAGCCGCCTCTCAGAGAGGATATGGTGGATTTCGGAATCCCGCTTTTTGCAAATATCCATCTTTGCGGTTCTGTTCTGACAGAAGTGTTTTTTGTTATGACTGTATCCAAAATACTCTACGGAAGCATACCTTCCGCAGGGACAATGGTACTGTTCTGTCTGCTTCTGGGAATCTTTGCAATCGGAGCACCTGGGGTTCCCGGCGGTACCGTAATGGCTTCCCTGGGGCTGATCACAGGTGTGCTTGGATTTGACGAGACAGGAACTGCACTGATGCTTACGATCTTTGCACTTCAGGACAGCTTTGGAACCGCATGTAACGTGACCGGAGACGGAGCACTGACTATGATGCTGACCGGTTATGCAAAGAAACATAATATTGAAAAACAGGAAATCAGCATAGATTTATAAAATAGTTGGCTGTACTAAGCGTATCCGGCTGTAAGAAAGCCGGCGCGGCGGTGCAGCCGTATTTTATGGTACGGGAAATGCCTCCGGTGAAAGAAGACAGCAGCGGAGCTGAAGGAAAGATAAATGAAAAATAATAAGACAAATGACATGACAACAGGGAACCCGGTAAAGATGATTATCTGGTTTATGGTTCCGATGTGTCTGGGCAGCATATTTCAGCAGTTTTATAATATAGCAGATTCTATTATCGCCGGACAGTTTCTGGGGGTAAATGCCCTGGCGGCTATAGGAAGCACAGGATCATTGATGTTCATGGTGACCGGATGGATCAGCGGGATCAGCAGCGGATTCTCTATCTTAGTGGCACAGTGGTTTGGCGCCCGCAAGTACGACCGGATGCGTCATTACACGGCCATGTCGGTTTACCTAACCATTGGAATTATCGTAATTATGACGGCAGGCCTTCTGGCAGCTAATGAACCGATTCTGCGGCTTATGAATACGCCGGCAGAACTGATGCCGGATGTAAAAGGGTACATGGCGGTCATTTATGCAGGACTAATCGTGACGGCCGCTTACAACTCTCTGGCGGCGGTGCTGAGGGCCTTGGGGGATTCGAAATCTCCGCTGTATTTTTTAATCATATCCGCTGTGATCAACATTTTTCTGGATATCATATTTATAACCTGGTTCCACATGGGCGTGATCGGATGCGGATATGCGACAGTGATCGCCCAGGGAATCTCTGCACTGCTATGTTTAGTGTATATCATAAAGAAGTTCCCGATATTGCATCTTAAGAAAAAAGACTTTCGCATTTCACTTAACAGTATTAAAAATCTTTTGGCGCTGGGAACGCCGATGGGGCTACAGTTTTCCATCACCGGGATTGGAACGATCATTGTACAGGGAGCAGTGAACATATACGGTGCAGTTTATATTGCCGGTTTCTCGGCGGGTGCGAAAATCCAGAACCTGATCGCCTGTATTTTTCTGGCATTTGGCGCAACGATTGCAACTTATGTGGGGCAGAATTGGGGGGCAGGCAGGATAGACCGTGTGAAAAAAGGCGTCTGGTATACACAGGTAATGATTTTAATAAGCAGTGCAATCCTGATGATACTGATATTTTTCTTTGGAAAATATATGGTGCTGCTGTTTGTATCCCCATCGGAGAAAGGCGTGATCGATGCGGCCGTGGTCTATTTCCTGGCCGTCTTCTGGTGCTATCCGTTTCTGGGAAGTATCTTCGTGTACCGAAATGCCCTGCAGGGAATGGGATACGGTCTGGTCCCCATGCTGGGAGGCGTGTTTGAACTAACGGCCCGTGCCCTTGTCGTAGCAGCTGTGGCCGGAAAAACAAGCTTTTTCGGAGTCTGTCTTTCAGATCCGGCGGCCTGGCTGGCGGCATTGATTCCTCTGGTACCGTATTACTTTTATAAGATAAAAAAGGTGGAGAAAAAGTAAAGATTCTCCACTTTTTTGTTGAAATCTTTTCTACGTTTCTATATAATAAAAATATTGACAGAACAGAAAAAATAGTTGTTCTGCGGGCAGGAGGAAATTATGGCCGGACAGTATGAAGGTATGGCAATAGGCGTATTTGAGCTTGACAGCGAGTGCGCATGTTTTGTAGCATTAGATGCGGCAGCAAAAGCTGCTGATGTAAAGATCCAGGCAGTGGAAAGAAACCGTCTGGGAGCAGGAGCATGTGTAAAGATGAGAGGCAATGTCTCTAATGTCAATGCAGCCATGGAAGTAGCGCTCAGGGTGGCGGAGCCAATCTCCGAGATTGTATCCCACACAATAATTGCAGCACCGTTAGCTGAGACAGAACCAGCAATTACAATGACAATCAACAAGTAAGGAAGAGGTATAGTTATGGCATATGGAGCATTCGGACTTGTAGAAGTCCTTGGGGAAGCAAACGCTGTACTGGTGACAGACCAGATGCTGAAGGCAGCAGAAGTATCCTATGAGACACAGGACACAAAATGCGGAGGACATGCCCTCATATTCATCAGCGGCAGTGTTTCCGCAGTAACAGCAGCAGTAGAGAGCGCAACGGTAAATCCACCGTGTAAAATATTAAACTCGGCAGTAATATCCAACCCTTCAGAAGAAATGATTCACATTGTTGAGGAATTTAAGGCGCGTTGATTGAATGGGGACGCCGGCCGGAATCGTGACAGGGCTCTTCTGGATGCGGATTTAGGGGATAACTGCCACTAATCAAAATGAAAGCCAGCATAATGAACACCGACGACAAACACGAGAATGCAGGATGCATTCTCGCTAAGTCGTCTTTTCCGCAGGGCTGGAAGCCCTGTGGAAAGTTCATATGCTGGCTTTCATTTTGATAAAGTGGCAGTAATCCCCTAAAGACGCATCCAGAAGAGCCCTGTCACGATTCCGCCCGCCTGGTTCATCCAGCCGTAAAATCCGCCGTACATTCCGGGGGGATATGTGGGGCGGGAGAGGCGGATTTGAAAATTCTATGCGGAACTCATCCTAAACGGATAGAAAACATGCTCCATTTAGCCGAATCCATTCGCTGCTCACCCAAAATACATCCCCATAAACTGCGTTCCCAACCGTCTGGATGCACCCAGCCTGACAGAAGCATGGAGCAGGGCGGCAAAGGGAAGCAGGGGGTGTTTTTGCGGGCATAAAGCGTGTGATTAGAAACTCTTACAGCAAAACAGGAGAATCTTATGGCCAAATCTTGATTTACAAAATCAAGATTTGAGGCGGCTGAGCTGAGAAAGCATCAGGCTTTCTCAGTGAATCCGCCTGTAGCCATAAGATTCTCCTGTTTTGCTGTTAGAGTTTCTTCACAAAGCGTCAGCCCGCAAAAACACCCCCTGCTTCCCTTTGCCGTCCTGCTCCATGCTTCTGTCAGGCGGCCCCCCCATCAAATTTCGGAAAGCGGTTTAAATGTATACCCCATTTCTTCCCATTTAGTCAATAGTTCATCCAGTATTTCCCCATTTGTTTTTGAGGTGCTGTGGAGCAGTACGATTGCCCCCGGATGAATTCTACCGAGCAGTTTTTCAAAGGCCTGCTCTTTGGTTGGCTGATCGTTTTCGTACCAGTCTACATAGGCCAGGCTCCAGAAAAAGGTTTTATATCCCATTTCTTTTGCCATCTGCAGGTTTGTTTCACTGTATTTCCCTTGCGGCGGACGATAATACTTGGTCATTTCCTGGCCGGTGATTTTTTTGTATTCTTCCTCCACATCTCCCAGTTCTTTTTGGAAGGCCTCCTGAGTTGATATCTGTGACATATCGGGGTGGTGATATGTATGGTTGCCTACTGTATGGCCTTCGTCAACCATGCGTTTGATGAGATCCGGATTAGAGGATATGAACGTACCTACCACAAAAAATGTTGCGGGCACATTATGCTTTTTCAGAGCATCTAAAATTGCGGGGGTATTGCCATTTTCAAATCCGGCATCAAAGGTAAGGTATATGACTTTTTCGTCTGTATTTCCGGAATAGTATGCGTCATACTGCTTCAGTTCTTCAGCAGTTGCATTGGCAACCGGCGGCTGGCCTTCATCCTGGAAACTTAGTCCCCAGTTCCCTTCGGCAGAGGTGGTGACAGCCTGAGGGGCAAAGTAGTCCTGCGCCCTTCCGGCGGCGCGGCCGGCAATAAATGCGGCGGCAAAGAGCAGTACAAGTTTGGCACTGCTTTTTAAGAGTTGTTTCTTTTTCGTACCAGGTTTCAGATTGATTTTCATTACATCTCCAGAGTCTTATTCCCTATAGTATATGATGGGAATATCGAAATATTTTCCTCTTATGACAAATCAGCGGAAGATGCAGAACGAAAATCAATATTTTTGTGAGGTATAGAAATGGATTTTTCGGGGAAAGAGTGATAAAGTGATAGATGAAAATCTGTAATGTTAGGAGTATAAGATGGAAAGAGCAGCACTATTTTTTGATATTGACGGTACCATACTGAGTGAGATTACGAAAGAGATTCCGCAGAGTGCGCTGGATGCCATACGGGCGGCAAAGCGTGCGGGGCATCTGCTTTTTATAAATACAGGCAGAACATTCTGCAGCATACCGCCAAAGATCAGCCAGTTTGAGTTTGACGGATTCCTGTGCGGCTGTGGGACATTTCTCACATATCACGATGAGGTTTTATTTTCCAGATCAATTTCCCGTGAACGGGGAAGAGAGATTATTGATAAAATGATGGAGTGCAGACTGGATGGGATTATGGAAGGCACCGAAGATATTTATCTCCCAAGCAGAATGTCCCGATTTGACCGGCTGGAGAGCTCCAGAAGGTATTTTCAAAATGCGGGGCTGGGACTGGAAGAATATATTGAAAAAGGAGACTTTGTGTATGACAAACTATTTGTATATGCGGATGAGCTCAGTGACAGAGAAACATTCTTCCGGTTCATAGAAGCGGATATTGAGCCGCTCGACCGGGGCGGGGATACCTTTGAGTGTATTCAGAAAGGCTATTCCAAAGCAACCGCATGTGAATATATTTTGCAGAAATTCGGGATGGAGATTGAGCAGGCTTATGTGTTTGGAGACAGTACGAATGATCTGTCCATGTTCGAGTATGCGATACATTCGATTGCAATGGGGACCCATGCGAAAGAGCTTGATCCGTATACAGAGTTTGTAACAGAAAAGGTGGAGGAGGACGGGATCGCCCGTGCAATCAGCCACTATGGCCTGGGGTAAATAGAATATACAAAAGGAGGCAAAGGGATGAAAATATTTGTTTACAATTACCGGGAATTTGATGAGGCTGTATTCTTCCGGCAATTTTCCAGGGAATACGGAGTGGAACTGGGGATCTGCTGCGATGATCCCTGCATGGAAAATGCGGGCCTGGCGGAGGGATATGAATACATCAGTATTATCACAACCAAAATGGATGCGCAGCTGATCGAACGTTTCCACGAACTGGGCGTTAAAATGATCTCAACCCGGACAATAGGATATGATCATGTAGATCTGGAGGCGGCACAGAAGTTTGGAATCAGAGTCAGCAATGTGTCGTACTCACCAGAGTGTGTGGCAGACTACACGCTTATGCTTATGCTCATGGCAATCCGCAAAATGAAGCGGATTATGCAGCGGGAGGAGATCAATGATTTTTCTCTTCCAGGTATACAGGGGCGTGAAATGCACAATTTTACCGTGGGCGTTATAGGTACCGGAAAGATTGGACAGGCAGTGATCAGAGATTTGAGCGGATTCGGATGTAAAATTTATGCCTATGATCTGTACCCGTCCGAAAAGGTCGGAACATATGCAGAGTATGCCAAACTTGATACAATTTATGAAGAGTGTGATATGATAACGCTGCATATGCCGCTCGGCGACGAGAATTACCATATGATCAATGCAGAAGCTATCCATAAGATGAAACCGGGGGTTGTCCTGATTAATACAGCCCGTGGCGGTCTGATTGATACAAAAGCACTGCTGGACGGACTGGAGTCAGAAAAAATCGGTGCGGCTGCAATGGATGTGATTGAAGATGAATTTGGGATGTACTATTATGACAGGAAATCAGATGTTATAAGCAAGAGAGATTTATATATACTGCGCGGATTTCCGAATGTGATTGTAACCCCTCATATGGCATTTTATACAGATCAGGCGGTGAGCGATATGGTGAAACATTCCATAGAGAGCTGCTGTCTGAATGAGGCGGGGAAAGAAAATCCCTGGATGATTGTTTAGTATAGAGCGGAAATTCAAAGGGATCCTCAAAGGGGTCTGACCCCTTTGAGCTCCATTGTCAGAATTTTCTGGCTAATTCATCGTGGATTCGATTCCCCATATTGTAATCCAGCTTTTTGTCCAGCCAGATTTCTTCAGATCCTATTGCCTGGTCTACCAACATCATGAGGCCTGTTACAATCTGCAGTCCTTCCTCCTTGGCGATCCTGAGAAATTCTGTAATCAGAGGATTGTAGACAATATCAGAAGCTACTTTAAACTGCCGGATAACGGATACATCTACGGGACTTTCACCGATGTGAGGATACATGCCCAGCGGGGTGGTATTGACAAGAATATCTCCGGCCGGTATATCTGTCAGGCTGCAGGTGTGAATATAGGGAAAACGTTCTTCCAGATATTCAATTGCTTTTTCGTTGCGGGCAGCTACTGTGATTTTGGCAGCACCGTCCATATGGAAACCATAGATCAGACCTTTTGCAGCGCCTCCGGAACCGAGAATAACAATCTCCCTGCCGGCAAGTGAGACACCATCTTTGTGGAACATGCTGACTGCTCCAATGTAATCCGTATTATAGCCATAGAATTTACCGTCTTTCATTAAAATAGTATTGACAGCACCTATTTTTTCTGCATGTGGGTCGAGAACATCCATTAATTGATAAATGACTTCTTTGTATGGCATTGTTACATTCATGCCCCGGATGTTTTCGGCCTTCATTACTTCGAGTATGTGAGGCGCTTCATTTTCGTCCATTTCATATTTTTTATATGTACCGCAGATATTCTGCTGTCTGAGCAGATCTTCATGGATTTCGGGAGAAAGACTGTGGCCAAGCTGATTGCCCAGTACCCCAAAATGCAGCGGTTCCTTATTTGCTGTGTTCATGATTAAATTACTCCTGCCGTTTTGAAAAAATCGAGGTTTGTAGGGTATATGTAGCTGTCACCGATGGCATGCAAAAGGATTACATTCAGATGATTATCCAGATTTTTCTTATCCAGCTTAATAGCATCCAGCAGTGATGAAACAGGCAGCCCGCATTCACAGGGAAGCCCATAAGCTTTCAGTACCCGGCCGATCCGTTCTGCTTCGCCCGGTGCCGTCAGGCCTGCTTCTTCAGAGAGCTTTGTGATCTGGTACATGCCGATGGAAACGGCTTCGCCATGGCTTTCACGCTCATAGTGATAATATTGTTCGATTGTATGTGCCAGAGTATGGCCAAAATTCAGCAGCATCCGGTCACCAGTATCAAATTGATCTGCCTCTACTACAATCCGTTTGATGTCGACACAGCGGTAAATGATAGATGTCAGCTGATCCTTCAATTCATCAAAAGAACCGTAGGAGCTCAAAGTCTCAAAAAGGGCAGCATCTTTAATGCAGCCGTATTTGATCACTTCTCCCATTCCGTCCGTGATATACCGTTCTGGAAGTGTATCCAGTACGTCAGGGTCTATCAGCACCAGCCTGGGATGAAAAAATGCACCGACCAGATTCTTGCCCTGAGGGAGATCGACTGCCACCTTGCCTCCGACAGAAGAATCCACCTGAGCTAGAAGCGAGGTGGGTATCTGCACAAGTTTAATTCCCCTCAGATAGCTTGCCGCCGCAAAACCGGCCAGATCGCCGATGACGCCGCCGCCCAGTGCAATAACAAGATCGCTGCGGGTGATTTTACTTTCCAGCATTGCGGCATAAATCGGAGGAAGAGACTGAAAATTCTTTGTCAGCTCCCCATGCGGAAGTACAAGAATATGGCATTCATAAGAAGGAAGCGCTTCAATAAGCTTCTGCCCGTAAATTGGAAAAACATTGTCATCACAAATAATCATGATGCGTTTTCCATGAAATACTTTTGAGACAAAAGTTTCGGCATTTGCCAGAATTCCGGATTCTATATATATAGGATAACTGTTTTTACCTAAATTAACTGTTAATTCCACGAGATTTCTCCTTTTAAGACAGAATGGAGTGCAAGGGGGTCAGACCCCTCTGCAGAGGGGTCTGACCCCCCTTGCACTTTAGACTTCTTTTCCAACTACGAGAGCAATTTGTTTGATTTGTTTCAGCAGATCATTATATTTTTTCGGCTTCAATGATTGAGCTCCATCACATAATGCCGACTCGGGATCATTATGAACCTCAATCATTAACCCGTCTGCTCCTGCTGCGACAGCAGCTTTTGCCATTGGCTCTACAAGCCACCATTTTCCGCCGGCATGGCTTGGATCTACAATAACCGGCAGATGTGTTTTTTTCTTCAGAACAGGGATGCTCTGCAGATCGAGAGTATTCCTTGTGTACGTCTCAAAGGTGCGAATCCCGCGCTCACAGAGAATGACGTTCTCATTGCCGGAAGCCATGATGTATTCGGCGGACATGATCCATTCCTCATATGTAGCATTGAGGCCGCGTTTTAAGAGAATCGGGCGGTCCAGCTGTCCGAGCTGCTTGAGCAGGTCAAAGTTCTGCATGTTACGGGCGCCGATCTGGATTAAGTCGACCTTCTCGTTAAAAATCTCCAGGTATTCAGGGGACATCAATTCGGTAACAATTGGAAGCCCGGTTTCCTTCTTGACTTCACAGAGAATATCCAGACCCTCCATGCCGAGTCCCTGGAAAGCGTAGGGGCTTGTGCGGGGTTTAAATGCGCCGCCGCGCAGCAGGTTGGCACCGGAGGCTTTTGCTGATTTGGCAATGTCCATCACCTGCTCAAGGGATTCTACAGAGCAGGGGCCTGCTATGAGCGCCAGATGATCGCCGCCGATCTTCACGCCGGAGACATCCACAACAGAATCTTCCGGGTGGAATGCGCGGTTTGCCAGTTTGTAAGGCTCCTGTACATGCATAACTTTATCAACACAGTCATCGACTTCAAATAATTTGGGGTCAATGGCTGTAGTATCGCCAATACAGCCGATGATCGTCATTTCCTGTCCTCTGACAATGTGTGTGTCCAGGCCGCGTTTTTTGATAAGACCTTCTACCCGGTCAATATTAACTTCTGAAGTATGCGGTTTTAATACAATAATCATGTTTATTTCCTCCCAATTACAATGACTTCGCACTGTAAAATTTTAACTGTTTAAAGTGCGAAAACATAAGTATCATAAAACATCCCGGGCGCAATGTCAATAAGTTTAAGGAAAATAGTAGAAGAGTTTGGGTATTAAATAAGAAACAATAAACGAATCCCGGGCCCGGACGTTGACAACGGAAACCAGGGGGTGTATTTTGGAATATAGCCGTACAGACCGGCGGATTACTCATGAAGTGAGTTCGATCATTCACTGAACATATTTCAAACATCTTACTTAACGCCTGTTTAAGGCGGTTATCTGAATGAATAGGGACATTTCATAAAAAGAACGCCGGCATAAGAATAACATAAAAGAATTGAGGGATGAATTATGAAAATTATTAAACAAATAGGAATCATTTTCACTGTCTGTTGGCTGAGTCAGGTGATCGCAGAATTTCTGCCCTTTGACTTCCCGGCCAGCGTCATAGGAATGATATTTTTATTCATCTGCCTGCTTACCGGGCTGCTGAAAATAGAACATATCCAGGAAAAGTCGGATTTTCTCCTTGGAAATATGGCCTTTTTTTTCGTGCCGGCAGGTGTGAGCATTATGAACTATTTTGACATTCTGAAAAGCAGCGCCGTACAGCTTCTCATTATCTGCGTTGTATCCACATTCATCACATTTGCAGTGACCGCATACAGCGTCAGGCTGACAATGAAACTGCTGGATCGGAGGTCGAAATAATGGAAGCACTGTATACATCTCCCTATTTTGGGGTGGCACTCAGTGTCATAGCCTTTGGCGCGGGGGTCAAAATCCAGCAGAAAACAAAATCGGCTCTCTGCAATCCGCTGATCATTGCTATTATACTTATAATAGGAGTACTTCTCGCTTTCAAAATTCCATATGATTCTTATAATGAAGGGGGAGAAATCATAAATATGTTCCTGGCTCCGGCAACGGCATGCCTGGCAGTATCTATATATACGAAGCTTTCCATCTTGAAAAAATACTGGCTTCCTATTATAGTAGGATGTATAGCAGGTTCTCTCGCGTCCATGGCCAGCGTATACGGAATGTGCAGGCTCTTTGGACTGGATCAGAGCCTGACCATGTCCATGCTCCCAAAATCGGTCACAACACCGATCGCAGTCAGTGTTGCACAGGCTCACGGCGGTGTCGTTCCCGTCACAGTAGTGGCAGTGATCTTTACCGGGATTCTGGGCAGCATTGCGGCGCCTCTGCTTATACGGATTTTTAAAGTATCGGATTCTGTAGCAGCAGGCCTTGCCATCGGTGCATGCAGCCATGCGGTAGGAACATCAAAAGCCATTGAGATCGGCGAAGTGGAAGGGGCCATGAGCGGACTGGCGATTGGAATCTGCGGAGTAGTAACGGTTCTGTTCTCCATGTTTATTTAAAGTATTTTAAAGCAGGTGCGGTGGGGCGCACCTGACTGAGAGGAAAAGAGGGAAAAAATTGAAAAAGGATACTTCACATACCATAAAACGGGCGCAGCGTTTTCCGGTCATACTGATCGGGGAAGGCCTTCTCGTAGGTGCGGTGGGCGGGCTGCTGGTGCTGTTATACCGGGTAGCACTGACATACGCAGGAAAATGGCTGGATCTTGTACTGGAATATGTCCGGGGCAATCCCCTGCGGATCACCGGCTGGTTTCTCATCCTTCTTCTGATGGCTTATGCAGTTGGAAAGCTTGTAAAATGGGTACCCATGATATCAGGCAGTGGTATCCCGCAGGTGGAGGGAGAAGTGACCGGCAAACTGACACAGAACTGGAAAAAGGTACTGCCGGCCAAATTCATCGGCGGTTTCCTCTGTATGTTCGGCGGTTTGTCTCTGGGAAGAGAAGGCCCGTCAATACAGCTCGGAGCGATGACAGGCCAGGGACTGTCCAGGCTGCTGGACAGAGGGAAGACAGAAGAAAGATTTCTCATGACATGCGGGGCCAGTGCAGGCCTTGCGGCGGCATTTCACGCGCCTCTTGCAGGGATGATGTTTGCGCTGGAGGAAATACACAAAGGCTTTTCCATGTCCATTCTGATATCCGTTATGACAGCCTCCGTGACGGCGGATTACATATCCTCCCATATTCTTGGCCTGGACCCGGTTTTCCAGTTCCGGCTGGAACATTACCTTCCGCAGAATTATTACTGGATGCTGATTCTTCTGGGAATCATCTGCGGCCTGATGGGAGTTTTTTATAACTGGGCGATGATGAAAGCCCAGGAACTGTATAAAAAACCGAAGTTTCTGAATGAGACATCCCGGCTGATGATCGCTTTCCTTGCAGCAGGGGTACTGGGACTTGTGATGCCCTCTGTACTGGGCAGCGGCCATAAACTGATCATTACACTTACAGAAGGAGAAATGGCACTTGGCCTTGTTATCCTGACCTTTGCTGTAAAGTTTCTTTTCTCCGCAGTCAGCTTCGGATCAGGGGCACCGGGCGGTATCTTCTTTCCGCTGCTGATACTGGGGGCCATGATCGGCGGCATCTTTGCCATGACGGGAGTCCGGTTTTTCGGGCTGGAAGAGATGTATATCAATAACTTTGTCCTGCTGGCCATGGCCGGGTATTTCACGGCCATTGTACGGGCGCCGATCACCGGAATTATTCTTCTGTTTGAAATGTCCGGTTCGGTCAGCCAGATGCTTTCTCTTGCAATCGTATCGGTTACGGCCTATATCGTTGCCACACTGATGAAGTCTGAGCCGATCTACGAGACCATGCTGGACCGCCTCCTGAAAAGTAACGGTAAAAATCAGACCAAGAATCTTAAGAGCGCGGGTCAGAAGGTACTGAGCACCTTTGTCATCATGAGCGGATCTGTTCTGGAAGAAAAAAGAGTGGAGGATATTACATGGCCTGACAACTGTCTGCTGGTTGCCCTGGAAAGGGGCGGCAAAGAGCTGATTCCAAAGGGCAGGACCATGCTGATGACGGGGGATACACTGACCACCATGACAGATGAAAGAGATGCCGGATATGTGCATGACAAAATGGAAAAGTTATGTTATACTTCATTTTAGAGTAAACAACAGAATTTGAAGGAGCTAAAACGTATGAAAAGAGTATTGTTAAAGCTGAGTGGTGAAGCACTTGCAGGAGATAAGAAGACTGGATTTGACGAGGCTACCTGCATTGGTGTGGCAAAACAGGTCAGACAGCTTGTGGACGAAGGAATTCAGGTCACAGTCGTGACCGGAGGAGGCAATTTCTGGAGGGGCCGCACCAGCGAGACAATAGACCGGACAAAGGCAGATCAGATCGGGATGCTGGCAACGGTTATGAACTGTATCTATGTATCCGATATATTCAGACATGTGGGAATGAAGACAGAGATCTTTACCCCGTTTGTATGTGGGGCATTTACCACATTATTTTCCAAGGATGCAGCTGTGGCGGCCCTGGAAGAAGGTAAGGTTATCTTTTTTGCCGGAGGGACGGGCCATCCGTATTTTTCAACGGATACAGGAGCTGTGCTGCGTGCAATTGAGATAGAAGCAGATGCCATGCTTCTTGCAAAAGCGATCGACGGAATTTATGACAGTGATCCGAAGGTGAATCCGGAGGCAAAGAAGTATGATGAGATTTCGATTCAGGATGTCATTGACCAGAAACTTGCAGCGGTTGATTTGACAGCATCCATTCTCTGTATGGAGAATAAGATGCCGATGCTTGTATTCGGGCTGAATGAAGAGAACAGTATCGTAGAGACTATGAGTGGGACATTTACCGGAACAAAAGTAACAGTATAGGGAGGATAATTGACATGGATGAAAAATTAAAAGTTTATGAAGAGAAGATGACAAAGACAGTGGAAAACCTGAATAGTGAACTGGCAACAATCAGAGCCGGACGTGCCAATCCGCATGTACTGGACAGGCTGAGTGTAGATTATTATGGAACACCTACACCAATCCAGCAGGTGGCTAACGTTTCCGTACCTGAGGCGCGCATGATCCAGATTCAGCCGTGGGAAAAGAGCCTGCTCAAAGAGATCGAGAAGGCCATCAATATGTCAGACATCGGCATCAATCCAACCAATGACGGCAATACCATCAGACTGGTTTTCCCAGAACTGACGGAAGAGCGCAGAAAAGAACTGGTGAAGGACGTTAAGAAAAAAGGCGAGGCGGCCAAAGTAGCAGTCCGCAATATCCGTCGTGACGGCAACGAAGCTTTTAAAAAGCTCAAAGGCGGGGAGATTTCCGAGGATGGCATCAAGGATCTGGAAGAATCCCTTCAGAAGATGACAGATAAATTCATTGCAAAAGTAGACGGCTGTGTGGAGACTAAATCCAAAGAAGTGCTTACAGTTTAACGGGTAGGTTTTATAACAAGAGGGGCTCGTATCATACAGCCTCTCTTTTGCTCATATTGGGCAGGCAGATAAAATTGCTGGTTTTAGGAGGATATATAAATGAACGTACCACAGCATGTGGCAATCATACTGGACGGTAACGGCCGGTGGGCAAAGTCAAAAGGAATGCCAAGAAATTACGGACATGCACAGGGAAGCAAGAACGTGGAAAGGATCTGTGAGGAAGCATGGCGGATGGGAATAAAATACCTGACCGTGTATGCATTTTCCACGGAAAACTGGAACCGCCCGAAGAGTGAAGTAGATGCGCTGATGAAGCTGCTCCGCAATTACATGAAGACCTGTCTGAAGACTGCTGAGAAAAATGATATGAAAATCCGTGTAATCGGGGATATAAAAGCGTTGGATGAAGATATTAAGAACAGGATAAGAGAACTGGAAGAGGCCAGTAAGGACAATAACGGCCTCAACTTTACCATAGCCATCAATTACGGCAGCCGTGACGAGATGATAAGAGCAGTAAAGAGTCTGACACAGGATTGTGTGGATCAGAAGGTCAGCGTGGAGGAGATCAGTGAATCACTCTATGAATCCTATCTGGATACACATGGCATCCCGGATCCGGATCTACTGATACGGACGAGCGGGGAGCAGAGACTTTCGAATTACCTTCTCTGGCAGCTGGCTTATACAGAATTTTATTTTACGGACATTTTATGGCCGGATTTTACAAAAGAGGAATTGGTAAAAGCTGTCGAGCAGTATAATAGCAGAGACAGACGTTACGGCGGAGTAAAGGAGGAACAGGATGTTTAAGACACGGTTACTCAGTGGAATACTATTAGTAATCATTGCATTATTTACAGTGATTACCGGCGGAAGCATACTGTTTGCAGTGTTATTCATCATCAGTATGATTGGACTGACTGAACTTTACAGAGTATTTGATATCCGTGACAAGGCTCCGGGAATCTGCGGCTATCTGTTTGCCGCCGCGTATTATGCGCTGATCTATATGAAACCGCTCCTGCCAGTAAAGACAGACTGGTTTATGCTTCTGTTCATGGCATTTTTAATCAGCATGATGGCAGTGCTTGTGTTTTCGTTTCCAAAGTACAGGACAGAACAGATACTGGCAGCGTTTTTCGGTGTGTTTTATGTGGCTGTGATGCTGTCCTATATTTATCAGACGCGTATCCTCCCGGGCGGGGTGTTTACCGTATGGCTTGTATTCATCTGTTCCTGGGGATGTGATACCTGTGCTTATTGTGTGGGGATGCTGATCGGCAGACACAAGATGGCACCCAAACTGAGTCCTAAGAAGTCCGTAGAGGGCGGAATCGGCGGAATAGCAGGCGCTGCGCTTCTGGGAGTACTTTATGCCCTTGCAATTAACAAGTGGGGGAATGCAGGAGCAGACGTCGTCAGCTATGCGATCATTGGTGCGGCAGGAGGCGCGATCTCACAGGTGGGGGATCTGGCTGCATCCGCAATTAAACGGAATCACAATATCAAGGATTACGGAAAGCTGATACCGGGACACGGCGGGATACTTGACAGATTCGACAGTGTGATATTTACGGCGCCGATCATTTATTACCTGGCGGTTCTTCTGTAAGAGATTGGTTAAAGGAAGGAACTGCATATGAAGAAAATTGCAATACTGGGCTCCACTGGTTCTATTGGGACTCAGACATTGGAAGTCGTGCGTGAAAACGGCGATATAGAAGTAACTGCACTGGCCGCAGGCAGCAACATAGCTCTCCTGGAAAAGCAGATCAGGGAATTTCATCCCAGGCTGGCAGCGGTTTGGTCGGAAGAAAAAGCAAAGGAACTCAAAGAGAATATCCGTGACCTGGATGTGAAAGTTACGGCAGGGATGGAAGGGATACTGGAAGTGGCGGTGGAACCTGAATCTGAGATTCTGGTGACGGCAATTGTAGGGATGATCGGGATTCTGCCGACGATTGAGGCGATCCGTGCAAAAAAGGATATCGCACTGGCTAACAAAGAGACTCTCGTAACAGCGGGGCACATTATTATGCCGCTTGCCAGAGAACACCAGGTGTCCATCCTTCCAGTGGACAGCGAGCACAGCGCTATATTCCAGTCACTGCAGGGCGGGCAGAGGAAGGCTCTTCACAAGATTCTGCTGACCGCTTCCGGCGGACCGTTTCGAGGCAGGTCAAGGGCAGCGCTTGAGAACATTCAGGTTGAAGATGCACTGAAGCATCCAAACTGGGAGATGGGGCGTAAGATTACGATCGATTCCTCCACAATGGTGAATAAAGGTCTGGAGGTTATTGAAGCTAAATGGCTTTTTGATGTGACTGTAGATCAGGTGGAGGTCGTGGTACAGCCGCAGAGTATCATTCATTCAATGGTTGAGTACGTGGATGGCGCCATTATCGCCGAGCTTGGCACTCCGGATATGAAGCTGCCGATCCAATACGCACTGTATTATCCGCAGAGGCGGTACTTACCGGGCACCAGGCTTGATTTTGGAACACTGTCACAAATCACATTTGAACAACCGGATATGGAAACATTCTATGGTCTGAAACTGGCATACAAGGCCGGAAGGCAGGGGGGATCCCTTCCGACAGTACTCAATGCAGCCAATGAAAAGGCCGTTGCACTTTTCTTGGAAAGGAAGATCCGTTACCTGCAGATTCCTGAAATCATTCAGGCATGTATGGAGAATCATAAAATAATTGAACATCCGACAGTAGAAGAGATACTAAATACGGAGCAGGCAACATATGAATTTATAAAAAACAGGTGGTAGTATATGGGGATAATTTTAGCAATACTTCTGTTCAGCGCAGTCATTATTTTTCATGAGCTGGGACATTTTACACTGGCAAAATTAAATGGCATACGCGTGGACGAATTTTCGTTGGGACTTGGTCCTACAATCATAGGAAAAGAATTCAGGGGGACAAAGTTTTCTCTAAAGCTCCTGCCTTTCGGCGGGGCATGTATGATGGGGGAGGATGATGCGGATGATATGTCGGAGGGCAGCTTTAACAGTAAGTCTGTCTGGGCAAGGATATCCGTGATCGCGGCAGGTCCGGTGTTCAACTTCATAATGGCTTTGATCTTTTCCATCATCCTTGTGGCATGGATTGGATATGACGCACCGGTAGTGCAGGGCGTAGATAAGGGGTATTCAGCCATAGAGCAGGGAATACAGGAAGGCGACGTTATAACTGAACTGAATGGTAAGAGCATTCATCTCTGGAAAGAGGTCAGTCTCTTTAATCTTATGAACAGTAATGCGGATTCGGTTGAAGTGACTTACGAAAGAGACGGGCAGGAGTATACGGCAACCATTGAACCACGGAGGCTTGAGGGGGACAGTATGCAAAGGCTGGGAATCACCGGAAGTGCTGTCAACACAAAAGCCGGTTTGGTTGAATCGGTCCAGTACGGTGCGTATACGCTCAGATACTGGGTAAATTATACATTTGACTGCCTCAGGATGCTGGTTACCGGTCAGATCGGAATAAAAGATATGTCGGGGCCTGTGGGGATCGTGAACTTTGTGGATGACACCTACAAGCAGGCAGCTCCATCGGGGACGGTAACGGTGATACTGAATCTGATCAACATTGCAATCCTGCTGTCAGCTAACCTGGGAGTTATGAACCTTCTTCCGCTTCCTGCACTGGATGGCGGCAGACTGGTATTTCTGTTCATTGAGGCCATAAGGCGGAAACGTGTGGCACCGGATAAGGAAGGTATGGTACATTTTGCAGGGTTTGCGCTGCTGATGGTACTGATGGTTGTGGTTCTGTTCAACGATATAAGAAATATTTTTTAGGCTGGAAGACACTTGGAAGAATAAAACAGGGGGTCTCTTCGAAAATACGTAAGATATGTGTTTTCGAAGAGGCGTCCTGTTTTATATATAAGAAGAAACCCCTTTGCTGTTTCTTATTGGATTTATTTTCGTCCGGTATGCGGGCACATTTTGCTCACCGGTGCATATATATAATAGAGATGAATTTTTTGCGAGGGAATATATGACTTCTTTAAGAGCGATGCAAAATAGTGCTGTAGACAAGGGGCAGCTGCAGATTAATGTTACTTCAGAGATTACGGCAGTTCCTGTTACAGGGGCAACCATATCCATATCCTATACCGGAGTGCCGGACAGCACACTGGAGCAGGTAAGCACAGATTCATCCGGTCAGACGGATGTACTGGAACTGGATGCGCCGCCTCTGGAGTACAGCCTGAATCCAACCATTGAGTACCAGCCCTATTCAGAATACACACTGGAGATCAGTGCGCCAGGATTTGAGCCCATGAGTATTGCTGGAACTGAGATACTGCCCGATGTAAGAGCGATTCAAAATGTAGCACTCCGTCCGAGAGTGACTGGTGAGCTCGAGCAGGTATATGTAATACCGGCACATACATTGTACTACGAATATCCGCCCAAGATAGCGGAGGAAGAGATAAAGCCGCTGAATGAGACTGGTGAAATCGTACTGAGCAGGGTGGTTGTGCCTGAATTTATCGTGGTCCATGATGGTTCACCGCGGGACACTACTGCACAGAATTATTATGTGAAGTACAAAGATTACATCAAAAATGTGGCTTCCAGCGAAATCTATGCCACATGGCCTGCGGATACGATCCGGGCAAACGTCCTGGCAATCATGTCCTTTACCCTGAATCGTGTATACACAGAGTGGTACCGCAATAAGGGCTACGATTTCACAATCACATCCTCCACAGCATTTGACCACAAATGGATTCCGGAAAGAAATTTTTATGACACCATATCGGTGATCGTAGATGAGTTGTTTGCGGATTATCTGTCCAGGCCAAATGTAAGGCAGCCGATTCTGACACAATACTGTGACGGACGCAGGGTAACCTGTCCAAACTGGATGACACAGTGGGGTTCTAAATCACTCGGGGATCAGGGCTACACGCCGATCGAGATCCTGCGCTATTATTACGGCGATGACATGTATATCAACACCGCCCAGGAAATATCCGGTGTTCCGTCTTCCTGGCCCGGCTACATCCTGGATATTGGCGCCAGCGGAGACAAGGTCAGACAAATACAGGAACAGATCAACGTCATAGCCGGAGCATACCCTGCAATCCCCAAGATAGCCGCGGACGGAATATACGGCCCGGCTACGGCAGCCTCCGTAGAAAAATTCCAGTCCGTATTCGGTCTGCCGCAGACTGGGACCGTGGACTATAAAACATGGTATAAAATATCTGAAATCTACGTAGGAGTATCCCGAATCGCGGAATTGGGTTGAGGTAGGGGCGGTTCCGGCGGCTGGGTAATTCAGATCGGGAGGCACTAACTCATACGGTTGGGATTCCGACAATTTCCATTCGCCGTCCGCATACCCAGCCCAATCCGTTTCTCCCGTGTTCCGCCTCTTCCTGTGAACCATGCTTTCCATCCGTCCGGGTGCGCTCAGCTAAGTGAAACAGGGGGCGGGAATCCTCCGGGGTGGGGTGTGGTGTTTCTGGACACGTAGAGAGCGCGCTAGAAGCCGTTACAGAAAAAAAGAGGCAGCTGATGGATAGGATTTGATGTCTCACATCAAATCCTAAAGCCGTCTGCGGTGTGAAATTCATCAGAATTTCACGCCAAATACGGCTGTTCCATCAGCTGCCTCTTTTTTTCTGTTACGGATTCTAAGCAAACGGAAAGTGTCCAGAAACACCACACCCCGCCCCGGAGGATTCCCGTCCCCTGTTTCACTTAGCGACCCCCTAGCCTACTCCCCTTCTCGCCCCGGAACCTCATCGGGTATGATATTTTCCAGGCTTGATTTCCCCGGCAGATCGATTTCGGGTATATTATCGTCATCGTATACATTTGCCTCTGTTGTCTTTGAGGGCATTTTGATCTCTCTCATTTTACAACCTCCTTGCACTTTTTTGAATAGTGTGTGCAAAAACGATGGAATTATACACAAATACAGCTCTATTCTGCTAGAGAATAAAGCTGTAGGAAGTTTACGCGCTCCTCACGATTCATTCGGACAAATTCTGTGAAATCTACGTCTACAAAATACATAGCCTGTCCACAGCAGAGGGCGTGTGATTGATTGTTAGTATAATGGTATCTTTTGCATTTTATACAATAAAATACATGCATCATTTGTATCACTCCTTTTTGCTATCATACCATAAAATAAGGAATGTGGAAATCAAAAAGTTGTTAAGGATGAGAGTTTTGTGTGATGGAGAGAAAAAACAAACCTAGATCATAATATACATTCCTTCCCTGGACAGGGGGTTTTATGAAGAACAGCCTTGAAGTTTGAGGGAACCTAAATTATAATTTTATTGAGGTGATCAGCATGGAGAACGGGGATAGGACAAAGCAGAAATTTGTGGCAGCTATGACAGGGCTTATGAGGGTCAAGCCGCTGGACAAGATTACTGTGAAAGAGATTGTGGAGAAAAGCGGTATGACACGGCAGACATTTTACCGGTGTTTTATGGATAAATATGATCTGGTGAACTGGCATTTTGAACGCCTGGCGGAAAAGTCTTTTCTGCAGATGGGAGTCAGCCTGACTCTGCGGGAGGGGCTTGAGAAAAAGTTTCAGTTTATTAAGAATGAACAGGTATTCTTTGCGGCGGCCTTCCAGTCTGAAGATTACAATTCCATTGTCGCTTATGATTATGAATGCATATTGCAGTTTTATACGAATATCATAGAAAAGAAGACGAAAAAACCGCTGGATGAGGATATCCGGTTTCTGCTTGAGATGTACTGCAGGGGCTCCATATATATGACCGCACGGTGGGCCAGAAGAAACATGGATCTGTCTCCGGAAAAGATGGCAGATCTGCTCATACAGGCGCTCCCGCAGCCACTGGAGGATTTGCTGTCTGAATTGCAGCCCGAATAAGGATGGAGAAATGATTTTCGATGTGATAAAATGAATGAGAGCTGTTCAGAATTATAAACAGTTACGATAAATGTTACATAGCCGCCATTTTGTAACTTGTCCCTGTGTGCCCAGGGTTGTTATAATTATAACAATCAATGATGTCACAAGACAATCTACAAAATGTAAAGGAGAAATGAGCTATGTCAAACAGATTTATTTTGAATGAAACATCTTATCACGGAGCAGGGGCAGTGAATGATATTGCAGCGGAAGTTCAGGCAAGAGGATTTCAGAAGGCATTTGTGTGTTCTGATCCTGATCTGGTTAAGTTCGGGGTTACACAGAAGGTACTGGATGTGCTGGAGAAAAATGGATTGGCATACGAATTATATTCAGATATTAAGCCAAATCCGACGATTCAGAATGTGCAGACGGGCGTAGCCAGCTTCCGGGCATCGGGCGCAGATTATATCATCGCGATCGGCGGCGGTTCTTCCATGGATACTGCAAAGGCTGTTGGTATTATTATTACCAATCCAGAATTCGAAGACGTCAGGAGCCTGGAGGGGACGGCACCCACGAAAAACAAATGTGTGCCGATAATTGCAGTTCCTACGACAGCGGGTACGGCAGCGGAAGTTACGATTAACTATGTGATTACAGATGTAGAAAAGAACAGAAAGTTTGTATGTGTTGACCCCCACGACATTCCCATCGTGGCAGTGATTGACCCGGATATGATGTCCAGTATGCCGAAAGGGCTGACCGCATCTACGGGCATGGATGCACTGACACATGCAATTGAAGGGTATATTACAGCCGGAGCATGGGAACTATCAGATATGTTCCATTTAAAATCTATTGAGATTATTGCACGCTCTCTGAGAGGCGCAGTTGACAATACGCCGGAGGGAAGAGCGGACATGGCGCTGGGACAGTACGTGGCAGGGATGGGATTCTCCAATGTAGGTCTGGGAATCGTGCATTCTATGGCACATACACTCGGTGCGCTTTATGACACACCTCATGGTGTGGCAAATGCGATTCTCCTGCCAACAGTGATGGAATATAATGCAGACGCAACAGGAGAAAAGTACAGAGAGATTGCAAAAGCCATGGGTGTGGAAGGAACCGATAATATGACACAGGAAGAGTATCGCAGGGCGGCAGTGGATGCAGTAAAGAAGCTCTCCGCAGATGTCGGAATCCCGGCAGATCTTAAAGGTATTGCGAAAGAGGAGGACATTGAGTTTTTGTCTGAATCCGCTTATGCAGATGCCTGCAGGCCGGGCAATCCGAAGGAGACTTCCGTAGAGGACATTGCGGCTTTGTTCAGATCTCTTCTGTAGGCAGCTTTCCCGCCATACCGGTGGGTCCCTGTGCATTTTGAATAAGGGCGGCAGTATTGTACCCGCAAAGGCATCGGGAAGCAGCAGAACGGGGAAGAAATATGGCGAGAAGAAGGAATAAAAGAAAAAAATGGCCGGTCGTGGCCGGGATCTTTATTATAGTGTGCATTTTTTCGGGTTTGGGGGCAGCGGCTTTTAAGCGGCTCCCAGGCCTTTTTGCGTCTACAAAAGAGGTTATCGAGACAGTAAAGATCAATGTGGAAAAGACGACAAGCGTTCCCTTCGAGGAGGTCAGAATTCCGGAGGATGATGTGGCACAGGGCTACTATTATCAGCAGCTGCCCGAGGAGGAACAGAATCTGTATAAAGAGCTGTATCAGGGGATGACGGATTTCTCAGAAACGGTCTATATGCATTCACCAGATGTAGAGAAACTCAAGAAAGTATGTCAGTTTATTTTCAGCGACAGGCCGGAGCTTTTCTGGTGTACGGGGGAGATGCAGGTGACCAGCTATGCGGATTACTCGGAAGTACAGCCGGTTTACACATGCACGCTGGAAGAGAAGGAACAGAAGCAGTCCCAGATCGATACCGCAGTGGCCGAATGCTTTTCGGGGATTAACGGGAACACGTCGGAGTATGATAAGATTAAGTATATTTTTGAATATCTGGTAAATACAGTAGACTATAATATGGAGGCCCCTGATAATCAGAACATTTACAGTGCTCTGGCGGGAAAAGCATCCGTGTGTGCGGGATACTCCCGGAGTGCACAGTATCTTCTGCAGAAGGCGGGGATCGAATGTATTTACGTAACCGGTACGATTCCGGGACAGGGTGCACATGCATGGAATATCGTCAAATGTGACGGGCAATACTATCAAATGGATGTAACCTTCGGAGACCCTGTATTCCTGGAGACAGAGAGCGGAGAAAATCTGCCGGAAAAAAGTATCAACTACGATTATCTCTGCTGCAGCGACGCGGAGATCATGAAAAATCATACCATGGATACAACGGTCAGCTATCCGCCGTGCAGTTCCATGGATCTGAATTATTATAAAATAAATGGCATGTATTACGAGGACTTTCAGCCGGACCAGCTGCTGAAAAACATGAACGATACAATTTACAGCAAGGCGGCATCTTTTACATGCAAGTTTGCAAATGATACACTCTATCAGCAGGCACATGACAGTGTGCTGAACGATCTGGTGCAAAGAGCGGCCCAGAATCTGCTGGAACATTATGGGCTGGAGTCAGTGCAGTACACCTATATAGAGGATGAAACGATGAACAAGATCACGATTTTCTGGAACTATCAATAAATATTCGGTAAATTGTTACAGAATGTTGTTTAAAAATTTTGTTGAAATCTGTTTTCAAATGTAGTATAATCTTTACAATTTGAGAACGAGGGCGCTCTGGAATGAAAGACTCCAAGAGTGCCTTTGTCATGCAAAGCCAAAGACCCCGCAGCAGGCTGCCGGGCATCAAATCTGCAGTGCAGTAAGCTGCGGGGTACAATGAAGGGAATAGGTGAACAGATGAAAGCGTTTCTGATATTGGAAGACGGAACCGTGTTTACAGGGAAAAGCATTGGTTCGAAAAGAGAGATGATAAGTGAAATCGTATTTAATACCTCCATGACAGGGTATTTGGAAGTATTGACTGACCCTTCTTATGCGGGACAGGCCGTTGTTATGACATACCCGTTGATTGGGAATTACGGAATAACACCTGACATGGAGTCAAAGAAAGCATGGCCGGATGGATACATCGTGAGGGAACTGTCCAGACTGCCAAGCAATTTCAGGTGTGAAGGAACAATACAGGATTTCCTGGAAAAGCAGGATATCCCGGGGATCGCCGATGTGGATACCCGTGCCCTTACTAAAATATTAAGGGAAAAAGGCACCATGAATGGTATGATCACCACGGATGAGAATTACAATCTGGAAGAGATTCTTCCAAAACTGAAGGCCTACAGAGTGGGGGATGTTGTTTCCAAAGTGACATGCAGCGAGAAGTATGTACTGGAAGGAAGCGGAAAAAAAGTGGCACTCCTCGATCTGGGCGCGAAAAATAATATTGCCAGCTCTTTAAACAAACGTGGTTGCGAAGTGACTGTTTATCCGGCCCACACAACTGCAGACGAAATCATTTCAGCAAATCCTGACGGAATCATGCTTTCTAACGGCCCTGGTGACCCTGCAGACTGCACTTCTATTATCGAAGAAATCAAAAAATTATACCAAACTGACATACCTGTTTTTGCTATTTGTCTGGGACATCAACTGATGGCTCTTGCTACTGGTGCGACCACGCATAAGCTGAAGTACGGGCACCGCGGCGGCAATCATCCGGTCAAGGACCTGAAGACGGGAAAAGTGTACATTTCTTCACAGAATCACGGCTACGTAGTGGATGATGAAAGTGTAAATCAGGAGATTGCAGTACCTGCATTTGTTAATGTCAATGATGAGACGAACGAAGGCCTGGAGTACAGGGGGAAAAACATCTTTACCGTGCAGTTCCATCCGGAAGCATGTCCGGGACCGCAGGATTCAGGTTACCTGTTTGACAGATTTATGGAAATGATGGGAGGAGCGAAATAATGCCAAAGGATAACAGTATTAAAAAAGTATTGGTCATCGGTTCCGGCCCAATCATCATCGGGCAGGCGGCAGAGTTTGATTATGCGGGGACACAGGCGTGCCGTTCCCTGAAAGAAGAAGGGATTGAGGTTGTGCTTCTGAACTCCAACCCTGCAACGATCATGACCGACAAAGATATTGCCGATAAAGTATATATTGAACCTCTGACTGTAGAAGTTGTGGAACAGCTGATCCGAAAGGAACAGCCTGACAGTGTGCTCCCAACCCTGGGTGGACAGGCCGGCCTGAACCTGGCGATGGAGCTGGAGGAGGCAGGATTCTTAAAGAACAATGATGTGCGCCTGATCGGAACCACTTCCGAGACAATCCGCAAGGCCGAGGACCGCCTGGAATTCAAGGCTACGATGGAAAAGATCGGCGAGCCGGTGGCCGCTTCTCTTGTTGTGGAAAATGTGGCAGACGGCCTTTCATTTGCTAATGAAATAGGCTATCCGGTTGTACTGCGTCCCGCATACACACTGGGAGGAAGCGGCGGCGGTATCGCCCAGAATTCCGAACAGCTGGTTGAAATCCTGGAAAATGGCCTGCGCCTTTCCCGTGTGGGACAGGTTCTGGTAGAGCGCTGCATCGCAGGCTGGAAGGAAATCGAGTATGAAGTGATGCGCGATTCCAACGGGAACTGTATTACAGTCTGCAACATGGAAAATATTGACCCTGTTGGAGTGCATACAGGCGACAGCATTGTTGTTGCCCCGTCACAGACACTGGGAGATAAAGAGTATCAGATGCTGCGAACATCCGCCCTGAATATCATCAGCGAACTGAATATCACGGGAGGATGTAATGTACAGTATGCCCTCAATCCGGTGAGCTTTGAATATTGTGTTATTGAGGTGAATCCCCGTGTCAGCCGTTCATCGGCCCTGGCATCCAAGGCGACTGGCTATCCGATTGCGAAAGTTGCGGCGAAGATCGCATTGGGATATACGCTGGATGAGATTAAAAACGCCATTACCGGAAAGACCTATGCGAGTTTCGAGCCAATGCTGGATTACTGCGTCGTAAAGATTCCAAGGCTTCCGTTCGATAAATTCATCAGCGCCAAGAGAACACTGACGACGCAGATGAAGGCGACCGGTGAAGTCATGAGTATCTGCGACAACTTCGAGGGTGCCCTGATGAAAGCAATCCGCTCCCTGGAGCAGCATGTAGACAGTCTGATGTCCTATGACTTCACAGAGCTTTCAGACGAGGAGCTGACAGAGAAGCTTGCCCTTGTGGATGACATGCGTATCTGGAGGATTGCAGAGGCGATCCGCAGAAACATGACTTATGACCATATTCATGAGATTACGAAGATCGATCACTGGTTTATCGATAAACTGGCTATCCTTGTAGAGATGGAGCAGGCGCTGAAGACAGAGGAACTCACACCGGAACTTCTGAAGGAAGCGAAGAGAATCGAATTCCCGGATAATGTGATCGCAGCCCTGACCGGCAAAAGCGAAGAGGAAATCCACGACATGCGCCATGCAAACGGCATTGTTGCGGCTTATAAGATGGTAGATACCTGTGCGGCAGAATTTGCTGCTGCGACTCCGTATTACTATTCTGTATATGGAAGAGAAAATGAAGTGGAAGAGACGCATGGCCGCAAGAAAGTACTTGTACTTGGTTCCGGCCCGATCCGTATCGGCCAGGGAATTGAATTCGACTTCTGTTCCGTACACTGTACATGGGCTTTCTCAAAAGAAGGCTATGAGACAATCATTGTAAACAACAATCCAGAGACAGTCAGCACAGACTTTGATATTGCAGACAAGCTGTATTTTGAGCCGCTGACCCCGGAGGACGTAAAGAGCATTGTGGATCTGGAAAGACCGGATGGAGCCGTGGTACAGTTCGGCGGCCAGACGGCCATCAAACTGACGGAAAGCCTGATGAAGATGGGCGTGCCGATCCTGGGAACATCCGCCGAGAATGTAGACAAGGCGGAGGACCGTGAGCTGTTCGATGAGATCCTGGAAGAGTGTCAGATCCCGCGTCCGACAGGCGGAACTGTATTTACTGCAGAAGAGGCAAAAGAAGTGGCAAACAGACTTGGCTATCCGGTTCTCGTCAGACCTTCCTACGTACTGGGCGGGCAGGGAATGCAGATTGCCATCAATGATCACGATATCGATGAATTTATCGGTATCATCAACAGAATTGCACAGGATCACCCGATCCTTGTGGATAAATATCTTCAGGGCAAAGAGATCGAGGTAGACGCTGTGTGCGACGGAGAAGACATACTGATTCCCGGAATCATGGAGCATATAGAGCGCGCAGGAATCCACTCCGGAGACAGTATTTCTGTATATCCGTCCCAGAGCCTGAGCCAAGCGGCAAAAGACAAGATTGCCGAGTATACAAGAAGACTCGCAAAATCCCTCCATGTCATCGGGCTGATTAACATCCAGTTCATCGTATGCGGAGATGAGGATGTATATGTAATCGAAGTAAATCCGCGTTCCAGCCGTACCGTACCATATATTAGCAAGGTAACAGGAATCCCGATTGTCCCGCTGGCAACAAAAGTAATCATCGGCGGCAAGATCAGAGAACTGGGCTACACACCGGGTCTTCAGAAGGAAGCAGAGTACATTGCCATTAAAATGCCGGTATTCTCCTTTGAAAAAATCCGTGGTGCAGACATCAGCCTTGGACCAGAGATGAAGTCCACCGGAGAATGCCTGGGAATCGCAAAGACATTTGGAGAGGCACTCTACAAAGCATTCATCGGGGCAGGTATTAAGCTGCCCAAGTTTAAAAACATGATCATGACCGTCCGCGATGAAGATCATCAGGATGCAGTGGAGATCGGAAGAAGATTTGCCGCCATAGGCTATCGTATCTTCGCCACATCCGGCACCGCCAGGGCACTGAACGAGGCAGGCGTAAAGGCAATTCCAGTCCGCAAGATCGAGCAGGAATCACCAAACCTCCTGGACTTGATCCTGGGCCACGAGATCGATCTGGTCATCGATATTCCTGCACAGGGAGCAGACCATTCCAGAGATGGATTTATCATCCGGAGAAATGCAATAGAGACGGGCGTGAATGTGCTGACCTCCATGGATACGGCACAGGCGCTGATCACAAGCCTGGAAAACACAGACATACAAAAACTCACCCTAATCGATATTTCTACAGTCCAGTAAAAGGGATTTGGGGAATGAGCTTTAGTCTCGTGAGCGGATGAGGGGACGCCAGGCGGACTGTAAGCGGCAGGTCTTCCTGCCTGTATGGTCGGTTTAAAATTCCGGACGCTTGACGAAGAAGTACTAATAGAGCCAGAGGCACCCTGAAGGGCACATCCGGCATGCGACGAAAAAATTGATATTTTTTCGTCACAGGCCGGATTGAAACTTGATTTCGGAAATCAAGTTTCATCCCTTCAGGGTGCCTCTGGCTCTATAAGTACTTCTAGTCGTCCGCTTTAAGGAGTTTTAAACCGACCATACAGGCAGGAAGGCCTGCCGCTTACAGTCCGCCTGGCTGGTTCATCCGGTCGGCTGGAAAGAACCCGTTCCCCGGTTGGGATCCCGACCGGTGCAGTGGATACTGACTGGATATGCGTATCATGCATCTTGTGACGGTGAAGTTGAATTGTATAAATAATGGATTTATAAGGTTTATCACTAAGACTAAAACTCAAAAACTTTTCCAAAAAGTTTATATCTCTTCTTGCAGATGAACGGCTACGCGCAGCCAGTCAACATCCGCTGCCCCGGTTCAGGGCCTATCCGGGGAAGGAGCTCTTAACTACCGATTGGATGCACCAGCGAATGACAAGGCGTGTCCGGTGCCTGACGGGGCAATGTCTGCTGGTGAAAAGTCCATAAAGCGAGCGTTAGAAGCTGTTGAAGAAAGCGGAAGTAAAATGAAGGGCAAAATTTGCCTTACCAGGCAAATTTTGATGCCGCCTGCGGCGCGAATGCATTGGCATTCGGGCCAAATGCGGCATGTACCTTCATTTTACTTCCGCTTTCTTCTACAGCTTCTTCGCGCAGTGTCAGGACATTTCACCAGCAGACATTGCCCCGTCAGGCACCGGACTCGCCTTGTCATTCGCGTCCCCCATCCACTCATGAGACTAAAGCTCATTCGTTCATTTCCGCTTACCAGACTCCCATGAAGTGCTGCATTCCGAGGCTGACGAGTGCAATTCCAACCCAGCAGCAGAATCCGGTGAAGATTGGTTTACCGCCTGTTTTTACAAGGTCGACGATGTTGGTGTTCAGGCCGATTGCTGCCATTGCCATAATAATGAGGAATTTACTCAGCTCTTTTAAGGGGGCTGTGACGGCCGGGGTCAGCTGGAATACGGTGGTGATGACTGACGCCAGGACAAAGAACAGCACGAAATAGGGGAAGGTTTTTTTCAGACTGAAGGTGGAGCCTTCGGTCTTTTTTTCTTTTCTGCCTTTGTAAAGGGCCAGGAACAGAGTGATCGGGATGATCGCCAGTGTTCTTGTCATCTTGACTATGGCAGCGGCCTCCAGGGTGTTGCTGGCGTGAATTCCATCCCATGCGGCTGCTGCGGCTGTTACAGAGGAGGTATCATTGATGGCTGTTCCTGCAAACAGGCCAAACCCCTCATTGCTCAGATGGAGCATGCTTCCCAGTGCTGGGAAGATTAAGGCGGCGATGACGTTGAAGAGGAAGATGACAGAGATGGACTGGGCAACTTCCTCGTCATTGGCATCAATGACGGGTGCTGTAGCTGCGATCGCAGAACCTCCGCAGATGGAGGAGCCGACTCCGACCAGCACGGCGTTGTTTGGGTGGAGCTTCAGCACTTTATACAGGATAAAAGCAATGATCAGGGAAGTGCTGATTGTGGAAAGAATAATTGGAAGAGACTGGCGTCCTTTTGCAAGGATTTCCGTCAGGTTCATTCCAAAACCAAGAAATACAACTGCTGCCTGCAGAATTTTCTTAGATGTATAGGTAATGCCGGGCTGTGTGGTGTCTTTCCGTTTGATGATTAAGGTTAAAACCATTCCGATCAGTATTGCGAATACCGGACCTCCGATGACCGGAAGTGCCCGGCCCAGAAACCATGATGGAAGGGCGATGATCAGACAAAATAATATACCGGGTCCTTTTTGTTTTATAAAGTTCATTTTACAAATCCTCCATTCTTATTCCTTTAGATTTAGATAATTAATTTGGCAGCAAAAGCAGGATATTTTCCATATTTTGTCTGTCACGGTTATAATATCATAAAAAAACTATAAAATAAAATTATATATCTTTATTTTATAATAATAATATGTTATAGTTATTAAAGGGAGTAATTAAAATATATAGGGCGGAGCTTTTGCGCGAAGAAAGCTCCGCCTGCATTCATTTAACGAGGGATGAATATGCTGGATTTTCGGATGGAGACATTCCTGACGGTATGTCAATGTATGAATTTTACAAGAGCAGCTGAAGAACTGAATATAACACAGCCTGCAGTATCTCAGCATGTACGGTATCTGGAGAAGAACTACAGGACGAAGCTCTTCCAGTATGAAGGGAAGAAGCTGAAGCTGACAGAAGCGGGAGAGATGCTCCGCAATGCTTCTCTGACTATGATGCACGATGAGCTGTCATTGCAGAAGCAGATGACGCATCTTTCGGATGGTTTTCAGGACATACGTTTTGGGGCGACCATGACCGTAGGCGAGGTGGTTATGGCGCAGATTCTGGAACGGTATCTGGTAAAGTATCCGGATGTACAGTTACATATGGAAGTGGCGAATACGCAGGAGCTGCTTGCAAGGCTGGATAATGGAGAGATAGATTTTGCTCTGGTGGAAGGTTTTTTTAAAAAGAACGAGTATGATTATCTGCACTACTCTACAGAGAGATATGTGGGAGTGTGCAGTCCATTTTATCCGTTCAGCAAGAAGCCGGAGACACTGGAAGACTTGTTCGGAGAACGTCTTCTGCTCAGAGAACCGGGTTCTGGAACCAGAGAGGTGCTGGAGCGGTATCTGGATTCCCAGAATTACGGAATCTCAGATTTTGCCAGAACAGCGGAAATAGGCAGTTTACATACGATTAAGGAGTTGACAAAAGCGGGCTGTGGTATTACATTTTTATATGAGGTCGCAGTTAGGGAAGAACTGGAAAAAAGAGAACTCAAGGTGATTTCTCTGAAGAATTTCGGGATTACTCATGATTTCACCTTCATATGGAGGCGGGGGAGTATCTATGCAGAGACTTACAGGAGATTATTCCGCCAGTTTTCCGAAGAATAAAGAGTGCGGCTAGCATAAGAAAAGGAAGTGACAGAGATGTTACAGGTAGAGCATTTATCATATGATGTATCTGAGGAAGGAAAGCAGTCGGAGATACTTTCCGATATCAGCTTTTCAGTAGAGGACGGCGAGATGCTGGTCATCACCGGACCTAACGGAGGCGGGAAGTCTACACTGGCAAAGCTTCTGATGGGAATCAACAAAGAGACGGCGGGCAGGATTATCCTGAACGGAAAGAATATCACAGATTTATCAATCAATGAAAGGGCACAGGCCGGGATGGGCTTTGCATTCCAGCAGCCTCCCCGTTTTAAAGGGATGACGGTGAGGAGGCTGCTGTCACTGGCGGCAGGCGAGGAACTGACCGAGGAGAAGTGCTGCGGACTATTAAGCAGCGTTGGTCTGTGTGCCCTGGAGTATAT
This sequence comes from Faecalicatena fissicatena, assembly GCA_001028025.1. Taxonomy (GTDB): domain Bacteria; phylum Bacillota; class Clostridia; order Lachnospirales; family Lachnospiraceae; genus Faecalicatena; species Faecalicatena fissicatena_A. The sequence continues at coordinate 46,580 of LDAQ01000036.1, forward strand.
AGACAGAGAAGCTGATTCCACCTTATCCGGCGGAGAGATGAAGCGGATCGAGATTGCCACTGTACTGGCAAAGAAGCATGATATCTGTATTTTTGATGAGCCGGAGGCGGGAATTGATCTGTGGAGCTTTTCAATGCTGATCAAACGCTTCGAGAAGATCCATAAAGAAAAGAAAGAGAGTCTGATCCTCATATCCCATCAGGAAAGAATTATCCAGATGGCGGACAGGATTATGGTATTATCCGATGGTAAACTGGACTCTATCGGGCCGACAGCGGAGATTATGCCGCAGCTGCTCGGACAGGACATGGATTCCTGTGCGTGCATGCAGGAAAGGGGAGGTGACATCTGTGAAGCTTAACGAAGTGGCGGAAAATGTACTTAAAGTAATAGATTCTCTGGGTTTTAAGCAGGAAGGCGCCTACAATCTGCGTTTGAACGGTATGGCAGTATGCCACGGGGACAGCCGTCATATCCGGATTGAAAAAAAAGAGGATAAACCAGGCATTAATATTTATATCAGCGGTGAGGCACAGCAGGAGCAGGTTCATATCCCAGTCGTGATGTCAGAGTCTGGTATGAAGGATGTTGTATACAATGATTTTTATATAGAAGACGGAGCAGACGTCATAATCGTAGCCGGCTGCGGAATCCACAATGATGGCTGCAGCGAGAGCCGTCATGACGGCATCCACGCTTTCCATGTCGGAAAAGACGCGAATGTCAAGTATGTGGAGAATCATTATGCAGAGGGCGAAGGAACCGGCGGTAAAGTACTGAATCCGGTGACTAAGATTTACGTGGGGGAGAACTCGGTGTTTACGCTGGAGACCACCCAGATAAAGGGCGTTGATTCCACAGAGCGGGAGACATTTGTAGAACTGTCCGAAGGGGCGAAGCTGTTCGTTACAGAAAAGCTGATGACCCATGCAGAACAGACCGCCATATCTAACATGGATGTCCAGCTGAGCGGGGAGAACAGTTCAGCCAGAATCATCTCACGTTCCGTTGCAAAAGGAACCTCAAGACAGATATTCCATCCAAGGGCGATTGGGAATAACCTGTGCCATGCACATGTACAGTGCGACTCCATCATCATGGACCAGGCCGAGATCAGTTCAATCCCGGAGATCAACGCAAAACATGTGGACGCACAGATCGTACATGAAGCCGCAATTGGGAGAATTAATGATGAACAGCTGATTAAGCTCAGGACATTTGGGATGTCGGAGGAAGAGGCAGAATCAGTAATCATCGAGAACTTCCTCAATTAAATCGGGATTTAGCTCACGAGCTTTAGTCTCGGGAGCGGACGAAGGGGGCGCTTACCGTGAGCCGGGACGGACTGTGAAAAACACCTGTCCTGTTGGAAATACAGCCGCTGCGCCAAGCAGCAGTAAGAGGAAA
>LDAQ01000037.1 GCA_001028025.1 Faecalicatena fissicatena
AGAGGCGGCCGTGGGTGCGGGTGTGACCTCGCTTTTGTTTTTTGTGACCCTGAAGAAGATCCGGGGGATCTCCGCCGACAAGGAGGAGGATGACGGAAAGGAGACGGAAGAATGAGCAGAAAACGGCCCCAGGAGGAGTATAACAACAGTCCGGCCTGCCGGTTTAAACGGTGGCTGAACGGAGAGAAGGACCCCTTTGTGGGAACCCTGGAGATGAAGCCTCCGCTTATGGAGGAAGATCCCGGGCCTCCCTATGAACCTTCGGACTACGAAGAGATCCGGAAAAAAAGCAGGGATTATTCCCTGAATAAACAGCTCCGGGGAGATGGGAAAGTATCCCGGGCGGTGAGCATCCTGGTCTGTGTGCTGATGACGGCTATGCTGATCTATGCCGTATCCTACCTGCCGTCTGTGGGGGCCGAATCCAACCCGGCCAACAATGAGGTGCCGGCACGCTACATTACCCAGGGACTTCAGGAGACCGGCTCGGTCAACATCGTAACCGGAATGATCCTGACCTACCGTGCATTCGATACCTTCGGGGAGACTACGGTGCTGTTCATTGCGACCTGCTGCGTGATGATCCTGCTGATGGTGGAGAATCAGGAAAAACGAAAAAAACTGAAACTCGATGACTACGGGCTGGAGCCCCTCCAGGATACAGTCCTGAAGAAGGTGGCAAAGCTGGTCTGTCCCATTATCTTTTTATTTGGGATTTATATCATTTTAAACGGGCATCTGTCCCCGGGAGGCGGTTTCTCCGGCGGTGCGGTGATCGGTGCGGGAATGATCCTTTATGCGGCGTCTTTCGGGTTTACCAGGACACAGAAGTTCTTTAACGAGAAGATTTATGTCATCGTCAAGGTGACTGCGCTTCTGCTGTACGGCCTGATCGCGCTGCATTTTTTCTACACCGGTGCAAACGGGCTGGAGCATATCTTCCCCATGGGGGTGCCGGGGGCGATCTTAAGCGGCGGGATCATCCTGCCCATCAACATCTGTGTGGGCACGGAGGTGGCGTGCACCATCTATGCGTTTTATGCACTGTTTCGGAGAGGGGGCCTGTAACATGGGAAGCAACTTAACGTCAAACTTTATAGAGATCGTTGCAGTCATCTTATTCGGGATCGGGTTTACGGACCTGTTCCTGCATAAGAACCTGATCAAAAAGATCATCGGGCTGAACATTATGGATACGGCGGTGTACCTGTTTCTTGCGGTAAAAGGGTATATCAGTGGACTCAAAGCCCCCATCATCGTGGACGGCGTGCAGAACGCGGATGCCTACATCAATCCGGTGCCAAGCGGCCTTGTGCTGACAGGGATTGTGGTGTCGGTGTCGGTCACGGCGCTGATGCTGGCGCTGACCATCTGCCTGTATTACAGATACCACACTTTGGACCTGGATAAGATATCGCTGAAGGTAAGGGAGAAGGAAGAATGAGCTTTGTACAGAATGTGCCCTGTTTTTCGATTTTAGCAGCCATGTTTGCGGCCATCATAACGTCCGCAGTGAAGGGAAAGGCGGCCCGGCGGATCAGCATTGGCATTTCGGCGGCAATCGGGGTGGCTACCGCCTTTCTGCTGGCCTTTTTGATGGGGACCGGGGAGAGTTATGTCTATGTGATGGGGCATTTTCCGGCGCCCTGGGGCAACGAGCTGCGCTTCGGCATGCTGGAAGCGGCCATGGCCCTGCTGTTCTGCGTGATCATGCTGCTGGCTTTGTGGGGCGGTATGGAAGAGGCGCGGGGGGATCTGGAAGAGGAGAAGGCCAACTTTTATTATATCATGGCGGACCTGATGCTGGCCTCCAATCTGGCCCTTGTGTATACCAACGATTTATTTACCGCCTATGTATTTGTGGAGATCAGCACCATCGCGGCCTGCGGGCTGATCCTTGGAAAATTCAATGACCTGACCATCGCCGCAGGGGTGCGCTATATGATCATGAGCCTGATGGGGTCCGGCCTGCTGCTGCTTGGCATCAGCTTCTTCTATGACATGACCGGGCACCTCCTGATGAGCAACATGAAGGAGAGCATCCTTTTCCTGTGGCAGACCGGGGAATACCGGGTGCCGCTCATCCTGACCATCGGGCTGGTGAGTGTGGGGCTGGCCATTAAGAGCGCTCTGTGGCCCTTCCATTCCTGGCTTCCGAATGCCTACGGGCATGCCACGGTGTCTTCATCCGCAATGCTTTCCAGTATTGTGTCCAAAGGCTACATTTTCCTGCTGCTCAAGATCATATACCGGGTAACGGGGGCGGACATCTTTGCGGGAAGCCATGTCATCGATATCCTGCTGGTGTTCGGAATCATCGGCATGATCCTGGGTTCCCTGGACGCGGTCCGGCAGAAGAACCTGCGGAAAATGATTGCCTATTCCTCGGTGGCCCAGATCGGCTATATTTTCATGGGAATGGGCCTTGGCACGGCGGCGGGGACCGGAGCGGGGATTTACCACATCTTTGCCCATGCGGCGGCAAAATCCCTGGTTTTCGTGGCGGCTTTCGGCCTGATCAAAGCATCCGCAGGGAATCCGGATATCAGCGGCCTGCGGGGGGCGGGATTCCGAAATAAAGTAGCCGGCGTGGGGTTTGTGGCCGGTTCCCTTTCCATGGTGGGCATCCCCGGGTTTGCGGGCTTTGTCAGCAAGCTGATGTTTGCGGAGGCATCCCTGGAAGATGCGGCCTATGCGATCCCGGTGCTGGCGGCTCTGGCAATCAGTACGGTATTGAATGCGATTTACTTTATGAGAGTGGTCCTGATCCTGTATACTCCCTTAAGTGAGGAGGAGAAGGCGGCAGGGCAGAAGGAACAGACCATGGGCAATCCCTGGCAGTTTAAGGCGGCCATCGCAGGGGGCGTGGCCCTGAACCTGTTCCTGGGCATCTGTACGGCGCCTGTCATGGGGGTGGTCCAAAAAGGACTGGAGATCTTTGGATAAGGGGGGTCCTGCCAGAGGTGTGCAGTGACCGGCAGAAATCGTTTTATGGCAGATAGGAGGAAATATGTACATACAGGCATGGATTCTATGTTCAATCTTTATACCGGCAGTGGCAGGGCTTCTTTTCCTTGTGCTTCCTGCCAAAAAAATGGAGGAGAAAAAGATGTCCTTTGCGGCGGTTGCCGCACTGGCCCTTACGGTGGGGGCAGTGGCCCTTCTGCTGGTTTCGTACGCCAGGGGGGCGGAGGCACAGCTGACGTTATTCCAGCTGACAAAGGGGCTGGACATTTCCTTTCGGCTGGATGGCCTGGGCGCGTTTTTTCTGGGGTTTATTGCGTTTGTCTGGCTTCTGGGCGGGGTCTTTTCCATGGAGTACCTGCACCATGAACACCATAAGCGGCGGTTCTGGGGCTTTTACCTTCTGACCCTGTGTGCGCTGCAGGGGCTGAGCCTGGCGGGAAACCTGGTGACCATCTATCTCTTTTTTGAAATGATGACCCTGGTGTCCATGCCATTGGTTCTGCATACCCAGACCCACGAGGCGGTCATGGCGGGCATGAAATATCTCTTTTACTCCATGTGCGGGGCTTACATGGCTTTGTTCGGGGTGTTTGTATTCTATCACTTTGGAACCAGCCTGGACTTCCTGCCCGGAGGCGTGATGGACCCGGCGGTGCTGGCGCAGAACGGGACCATCCTGCACCTGGGGTTATTCTTTATGATCCTGGGGTTCGGCGTGAAGGCCGGTATGTTCCCCATGCAGGCGTGGCTGCCCACGGCCCATCCGGTGGCTCCGGCCCCGGCTTCCGCGGTGCTCTCCGCCATCATTGTCAAGGGCGGGGTGCTGGCGGTGCTGCGTTCAGTGTATTACATTGCGGGGGCAGAGTTTCTGCGCGGCAGCTGGGTGCAGTATGCGTGGCTGGTGCTGGCCCTGATCACCATCTTTCTGGGCTCCATGCTGGCCTTTCGGGAACCGGTGCTCAAAAAAAGACTGGCCTACTCCTCGGTGAGCCAGGCTTCTTACATCATGCTGGGCATGGCCATTTTAAACCCCACGGCGCTTACGGGGTCCCTGCTCCATGTGCTGTTCCATGCCTTCATAAAGACCGCCCTCTTCCTGAGCGCAGGGGCGATCATTTATCAGACAGGATATACCCGGGTGGACCAGCTTCGGGGGATCGGAAAAGAGATGCCGGTGACACTGTGGTGCTATACCATTGTCTCCCTTGCCTTAATCGGGATCCCGCCGGCCAGCGGATTCATCAGTAAATGGTATCTGGCAGAGGGGCTTTTGGAGAGCGGGGTAAAGACCTTCTCCTGGCTGGGGCCGGTGGTGCTTCTCGTAAGCGCGCTGCTCACGGCAGGGTATCTGCTTCCGATTACAATCGATGGATTTCTGCCCGGCAGAGAGTACAATTATCAGGCGCTGAAAAAGAGGGAGCCCTCAGCCAAAATGGTGGTGCCCCTTTTCATCCTGGCCGCGGGGGCGCTGCTCATGGGCCTGTTCCCGGGCAGCCTGGTGGAATTTCTTGGAAACATTGCAGCGGCAGTGGTATAGGGAGGTGAGGACATGAACGAAAAGTTACTTATATTAGCAGTGGTTTTCCCTATCGTGATGGCGGTCTTCATTCCCCTCATTCCGTTCCGGAAACGCGCGCACATGGAAGTTTATATTGAAGCCGTCGTGATCCTGACTTCGGCCCTTGTCCTCCTGCTTTTGTTCAACCGGCCGGGAGAACTGGTGCTGCTGCAGTTTTCGGAGAAAGTGTCTTTTGCATTGAAAATCGACGGGATGAGCATGGTGTTTGCGGGCCTGATCTCCATCCTGTGGCCCATTGCCACCCTGTATTCCTATGAGTATATGTCCACGGAAGAGCGGGAACAGCCCTTTTTCATGTTCTATACCATGACCTATGGCGTGACCCTGGGCATTGCCTTTGCCGCGAACATCGTGACCATGTATTTCTTTTATGAGATGCTGACCCTGGTCACCAT
>LDAQ01000038.1 GCA_001028025.1 Faecalicatena fissicatena
TCGTCGCTATATCCCGATTTGGTGGATAAACTGCAGCGAAATATTAAATATAAGTCAAATCAGGTAGAAAACTACTTGACTTATTTTAACATTCTTCCTATAATAAGTAAGAATATTGCAGAAACTTAGATGAGGAGTATTAAGAGCCTATCGTTTTCAGAGATCTGCCGGATGGTGTGAGGCAGAAGCGTAAACTCCCAACTCGCCTTGGAGTTCTTTTATTGAAACCGGAGTAGATAAAAGCGGGACTTCCCGTTACAGAAGAAATGAGTGCATCCGGAAACCGCCGGATGAATGAGAGTGGTACCACGGAAGTCAAAGCCTTTTCGTCTCTTAATGAGATGGAAAGGCTTTTTAGAGTTGGTTCGGAAGAACCCTGGGAAAAAGTGATTATAGTAAGGTGACAATCATGCTGCTAAGTTCAAAAGAATCTTACTAAGCCAGCAGGTTGTACTTTACTCACTAGGTTCGAAAGAACCTCACCAAGTGATTAAAGTAGGAGGATTTTGTTATGTCTAAGATTGTGTACAATCACAAAGCAATTGAGAAGAAGTGGAGGGAGAAGTGGGCCGAGAATCCGGTGAATCCGAAGGTAGACGATAATGGGAATAAGAAACAGAAGTATTACTGTCTTGATATGTTCCCGTACCCGTCAGGAAACGGCCTTCATGTAGGACACTGGAGAGGATATGTTATCTCCGATGTATGGAGCCGTTATAAACTGCTGCAGGGGCACTATATTGTGCATCCGATGGGCTGGGATGCTTTTGGGCTTCCGGCTGAAAACTATGCGATCAAGATGGGTGTGCACCCGGCAAAATCCACGGCAGAAAATGTAGCGAACATCAAGCGACAGATCGATGAGATCGCTGCCCTTTATGACTGGGATATGGAAGTGAATACCACAGATCCGGACTTTTATAAATGGACACAGTGGATTTTCGTAAAGATGTTCAAAGAAGGGCTCGCATATGAGAAGGAATTTCCGATCAACTGGTGTCCGTCCTGCAAGACAGGTCTGGCGAATGAGGAAGTTGTAAATGGAAAATGCGAGCGTTGCGGTACAGAGGTAACGAAGAAGAATCTGCGTCAGTGGATGCTGAAGATTACCGCGTATGCAGAACGTCTCCTGAGTGATCTGGATAAACTGGACTGGCCGGAGAAGGTTAAGAAGATGCAGTCCGACTGGATCGGCAAATCCTACGGCGCGGAAGTTGATTTCCCGGTTGACGGAAGAGATGAGAAGATTACGGTCTATACAACAAGACCGGATACCTTATATGGAGCCACCTTCATGGTACTGGCCCCGGAGCATGAGCTTGCGGCTGCACTTGCCACACCGGAGACAAAAGAGGCAGTTGAAAAGTATATTTATGACGCATCTATGAAGTCCAATGTAGACCGTCTTCAGGATAAGGAAAAGACAGGTGTATTCACAGGCAGCTATGCTATTAATCCGCTGAATGGTGAGAAGACGCCAATCTGGCTTTCGGATTATGTACTTGCAGACTACGGAACAGGTGCAATCATGTGTGTACCTGCCCATGATGACCGTGACTTTGAATTTGCCAGGAAATTTGATATTCCGATCGTGCAGGTTATTGCAAAAGACGGAATAGAGATCGAAAATATGACAGAGGCCTATACAGAGGCAGCTGGCACAATGATCAATTCCGGGGAGTGGAATGGCATGGAGTCTGCTGTGCTCAAAAAAGAGGCGCCGCATATTATAGAAAAAAGAGGAATCGGCCACGCTACCGTGAACTACAAACTGCGCGACTGGGTATTCTCACGTCAGCGCTATTGGGGAGAGCCAATTCCGATCATTCACTGTCCGGACTGCGGAGCTGTTCCGGTACCGGAAGAGGAACTGCCGCTTCGCCTGCCGGATGTAGAATCCTATGAGCCGACAGGAACCGGAGAGTCACCTCTTGCGGGAATTGAAGAATGGGTAAACTGCAAGTGTCCGGTATGTGGAAAGCCTGCAAAGCGCGAGACGAACACCATGCCGCAGTGGGCGGGATCTTCCTGGTATTTCCTGCGCTACGTGGACAACCATAATCAGGAGGAACTGGTATCCAGAGAAAAGGCGGACGAGATGCTTCCGGTAGATATGTATATCGGTGGTGTTGAGCATGCAGTATTGCATTTGCTGTATTCCCGCTTTTATACAAAGTTCCTGTACGATATCGGAGTGGTAGATTTCGATGAGCCATTTCAGAAACTGTTTAACCAGGGAATGATAACAGGGAAGAATGGAATCAAGATGAGTAAGTCCAAAGGAAATGTGGTCTCACCGGATGATCTGGTAAGCGATTACGGATGTGATTCCCTTAGGATGTATGAGCTCTTTGTAGGGCCTCCGGAACTGGATGCAGAGTGGGATGACCGCGGAATCGACGGAGTCAACCGATTCCTGAAACGCCTTTGGAATCTGCTCATGGACAGCTGTGAGAAGGAAGTCAAAGCGACGAAAGAAATGATCAAACAGCGAAACCGGCTGGTTTATGATATTACGAACAGGCTGGAAACATTCAGCCTGAATACAGTTATCTCCGGCTTTATGGAGTATAATAACAAGTTTATCGATATCGCCAAGAAAGAAGGCGGTATTGACAAAGAGACCCTGGAGGCGGTTGCAGTACTTCTTGCACCGTTTGCACCACATTTTGCAGAAGAGATGTGGGAACAGCTGGGCCATACAGAAACCGTATTTAAAGCAGAATGGCCGACATATGATGAGTCACAGATGAAGGATGATGAGATCGAAGTCGCAGTCCAGATCAACGGTAAGACAAGGGCTGTTGTGACAATCGCAGCAGATACTGACAAAGATACAGCGATCGCAGCAGGTAAAGAGGCAGTTGCAGATAAGCTGACAGGAACCATTGTGAAAGAGATCTATGTACCTGGAAGAATTATAAATATTGTCCAGAAATAATCGTTAAACGAAAATGGTGCGGGTAATGTAAATATTACCTGCGCCATTTAATTTTCTGATAAATGTATATTTTCAGTATGTCAAAGACAGCGGCAAGGATACAGAGAAGTGCGATAAACAGCGCAATTAGAAGACGGCAGTGTATTTTTTACTGCGTTTCTCTGCCTTACATGTACCGGAGGAATCGGAGGTGCTGCATGGCGCTGCCTTAAATTATAAGAAAAATATATTATAAGATAATTCAGTGAAAAGGAGTGACGAAGTTTTACTTAGATGTTACAATATCCAATGTGAGATAAAAACTTGAATTATGAGAGGAGTAGGATGAAATGGATATAAAAATCATCTTTTTTGCGGCAGGCCTTATTATATTTGCCCTTGGCCTGTTTCGTTTCATTAAAGAGTACAAGAATAAAAAATCAGTGAGACTTTTTGGTATGATAGCATATGGTGGATTTGCGGTTATGATGATCAGCGGCATTATGCTGGCGGGAAGTATATTAAGCGGGATCAGTACGGTTGTAAAATTTGTAGTGCTGCTGGCAACTTTTTCTATAGCCGGACGGCTGCTTCTGGAACCTGGATTTAAAGGAAAATAGGATACCCAAAGGGCACCCCGTAACTCATGCCCATACGGGTGGATCTGCAGCAAAGCTGCAGATTAAGGTATCATTAATGAAGGCATAAAGCTGAGACAGGGGGATGTATGATATGATGATAGAGGCGCTGAAACAGGAGTTTTCTGTGTGCAAAGTGACAGATCTTTCGGAAGTGAACATGAAGGATGACTTTTATTTTATAGGAAGAACAGATGAGGAGAATTCCTTAGTGTGCAGTTCACAGTATGTTCCGGCAAATGCCGCAGCCTGTGACAATGGCTGGCGTGCTTTCCGCATCCAGGGAACTCTGGATTTTTCGCTGACCGGAATTCTTTCTAAGATCTCTGGCCTGCTGGCGGAGAATGAGATCGGAATATTTGCAGTTTCCACATATAACACAGACTATATACTGACAAAGAACGGAAATTTTCAAAAGGCGCTTGCAGTTCTTGAGAACAGCGGGTATGAGATCAGGTTTTTGTAACTTTCCGATGAGGGTGACATGGAGAAGAAAATAAGAAGTGAAGAGAATTCTCTCGCCATATTCAGCTTTACAGAAGAAGGGTGCAGGCTGAACAGAGAACTGAACAGGAAGCTGACACAGGCAGGTTATAAGTGCGAGAGTTATACAACAAAACGGTTTGCTGCCAGGTTTACAATGAATCCGATGGATAAGGACTTGAAACAGTGGATAGGAGAGCGCTGGGGGCGCTGTTCATTTCTGTTTATTGGCGCGGCGGGAATTGCTATTCGATATATTGCCCCATGGGTGGCAGATAAGTACATGGACTCAGCGGTGCTTTCTATGGATGAAAAGGGCAGATTTGTGATTCCGCTTCTTTCCGGACATGTAGGCGGAGCTGTAAAGATTGCCATGCTGATCGCAGAACAGACGGGGGCAGTGCCGGTTGTAACAACGGCTACAGATGTGCAGAATAAGTTTGCCGTGGATGTCTTCGCAAAAGAGAACCATCTTTATATCAGCAGCCGCAGACTGGCGAAAGAAATATCGGCCGCAGTGCTGCAGGGAAAAAAGGTGGGCTTTTACAGTGCTTATCCGGTGGAAGGGCAGATGCCGGAGGAACTGCAAGTCTGCAGTAACCTGGAAGAACTGAACAGGCTGCCTTTGGGAATCGCGGTAACGGACTTTATAGAAGAACAGAGAGGCAGTACAGAGATCCTGTATCTTCCGCCGGAGAATCTTGTGGTAGGGGCAGGGTGCAGAAGGGGAACCCCCAAGGCTGAGATGGAGAGAAAACTGGCAGGGCTTTTGGAAAAACTGGGAGTGTCCAGCCTGCAGATCAAAGCGCTTGCAAGCATAGATCTGAAAAAGGATGAGTCCGGCCTGCTGGAACTGGCAGAAGAGTGCAATGTTCCGTTTATTACATATTCTGCTGAAGAACTGAAGGAAGTTGAAGCTGTCAGCTCACATTCTGAGTTTGTAGAAAAAATTACAGGAGTGGATAATGTCTGTGAGAGGGCAGCCAGAAAATATGCTCCGGCAGGCGAGATGATACAGTCCAAGATCAAGCTGGATGGAATAACCTATGCTGTGATAAAAGAAAATACAAAAATAAGATTTGAGTTTTGAAAGAAAAGTAAAATCTAATAAAAAGGAAGAAAGCGTTTGTGAGATAACTCCGCTTTCTTCCTTTTTTATTAATTCTGCACTATTTAATATCTGTTATTTTGCGTAGAATTCATCAACAGCCTCAAAGAATGCATGGATATTCTCCCATTTTGAGAGCGGCGGAATATCGCATCCTGAGGAAATTACAAAGTTTGGATACTTGCAGCACGCGTCCATAACAGCTTTCGTCTCCTCTTTGATGGATTCGACTGTCCCGTTTCTGAACTGTGATGCAGGATCTACATTACCGGCAGCAACGATATGTGCAGGAATATGCGTCATCATTTCTGCCATGCTGATTGCATTACCAAAGTGAAGCAGAGGGCATCCTGTAGCAATGATGGAGTCAATCTGCTGAATTGTACAGTTTCCGCAGTTGTGGTAAACAATGATGAATTCATCATCCTGGACCGCATCCACAATCTGTTTTACATAATCTGCTGAAAACTCTTCTGCAAGTGCAGGAGAGAGCAGTCCTGCAAGCGGTTCTGCGAGAACGATTCCGTTACCGCCTACCCGTTTGTATTCTTTGCAGTAATTAATAATAAATTTTGTAACTTTCTCCAGGACGATATGTACCATATCCGGTTCTTCATAACAGTAAATCATGGCTTCAGATACGTCCATCAGTCTTCCTGCAAGGGAGAATGGTCCAATGGCGCCTGCTAGCACAGGTCTGTCAGTAATCAGCTTTGCGGCTTTCTCAATGGCTTCAATATAGATACCCGTACGCCCGCTTCCAACTTCCGGGACTTCCAGAGCCTCGGCTTCTTCCTCGGAGTTGACTACACTTCCTATTACTGTGGGAACTTCTTCATCTGAGACACGGATCGTTGAACCAAAGCATTCTGCCTCAACCGACAGGTCCATCAGACTTACAGAAGCAGCAGCATCTGTGTTTTCTGCAACCAGCTGCATGCCCCGTGCCTGCAGATCACTGCTGGAAATCAGATCCTTTACAGTAACGTACATTAACTGAATAGCCGGGAAAGACAATACCGGCATAGCCTTTTTCACCGGGGCGTTGATCGTATCTGTGATCCATTGTTTCATATTCATCTTCATAAATTGTTACCTCCTGATAATCATCTTTTTTGGTTGCTTTTGATGATTGAAGTATAAATGATTATCCGGAAATTTTTTAAGAAAAATATTTTGTTTTTAGTTTTTTTTAAAGAAATGTAATGATGTTTTTTATCAAATAAGCAAAAAAATAATGTTACCGGTACTGCTTTGGAGTCAGACCTGTATACTTTTTAAACACCTTTGAAAAGTAGCTCTGATCCTCAAACCCTACGGCCACGGCAATATCAATAATTGAGAAATCCGTGTTGGAGAGCAGACGTTTGCTTTCCTCTATGCGCACCATATTCAGATACTCTTTGAAGGAGGAACCTGTGGACTGCTTGAACATGGTAGAGAAATAAGAGGGGTGAAGGTGAACATGGGATGCAACATCCTCCAGAGTGATAGGTTCATTAAAATGTTCCGAGATATACAGCATGGATTTTTTTACAAGCTCACTGTTTTTAGAAGGTATGTAGTTAAACATACTTTCGGTAAATGCCTCTACAATCTCCTGCAGTTTAAAACAAAGCGTATCCATGGATGTAACCTGCTGCAGGTTCTTGAGAAAATGATTATTCAATTTTAAGATATTATCGGTGGGCGCGCCGCTCTCGATGGCTGCCCGGGAAAGCAGGGAACAGAGCTCAATTGCCCTTGTCTTTACCACCTCTATACTGTTGCCTTCTGAGAACAGTACATAGCCGAGAAGATCATTCAGGATGGCGTTGGCCTCCTGGGCGTTGCCTACCTTCACCTTGCCGATCAGATCCTTCTCCTTCTCATAGGGGTAGGAAGAGGTACTGATATTCTCCGCTTTGTACCGCTGTATGGATTCGTTAATCCGGGACTGCTGGAGGAGTTTCTGGTTATTCTGTTTGAGTTCTTCTTTGCTGTCATCGATCAGGTTAGCAAACAGATAAAATAAAAGGTGGCTGATGTGATTGACCATGGATGGAGAGACAACGGGGATATTGCCTGTTTCATCATATAATTCCAGGGCCTCATCCGTTGGGATATTGTACTTTTTCGCAATATCCGAGATCAGGATCGAGTCCGGGGAATCCATTAAAAACGGCCCTACTAAAATAGAGCCGAGGAACGTCCTTTTGCTGATCAGAGGAAACACTATATGGTTCAGCTCTGCGTGGCAGGAAAATATGTAAGGCTCTCCAAGCGTAATTGCCTTTTTACTGGCCGATATATGCATTTTTTCACAGCTGTCATTGGGTGGAAGATAATCCTGGAAACAGCGGCAGAAGCTGGCCATCTGTCCGCTGACAGCAAGAAACTCCCCATGTTCGTCTATGACCTGGATAGGAAGCCTCATACAGGCGTAAAATGTGTCTACCATGGAGTGCAGTGTATCTTCCGAAACGATGGAATATAGTAAGGGTGCCATAAGTTAGCCTCCGTTTCTGTAATTTTTAATACCATAAGTGTAACACACTTTTGGGGGAATAGGGTCAGAAATCGCAAGAAAATTGTAAGAAAAGGGAAAAATAACAGGAAAAGCCTAAATGGCTTTTCCTGTTGCAGTTGTACGTACCAGTTCATAGAGCAGGAGCGGGCTGGCACAGATGGAAGCTTCTTTGCGTTCAATGCGGCGTGAGGTTGTCAGAGGACCTATTGCTCCCTGGGTTCTGGCAATATCCATGGCAAGAGATTTGGTGGTCTCTTTGGCATACTTAAGCGCATCTTCGTATTCCTCAAAGAAGACCGATTCGGAAGGCGTTATGACGTGGAAACCATTCATTTCTTCCTCTTCGTAGCTGGGTTTCACCTCAGCAACAGCAGTGGCGGAAATATTGCCAACAATTGCGCCAATCGCATTGGCTACCGAGGCGTGAGGTGGGATCACTGCGGTAGTTCCAAGCAGACAGGCAACAGAAGAAAGGAAAATGTGTGTGGGCGCCCCAACGCCGACCAATATAGCCTTTGTAGAAAAACGGGTTGAAAAGAAAGCTTCTTCACCAGATTTAGCCTGTTCGTAACTGATGTGGATCAGTGTCTCTATCTGCGAGTCGGACAGTGTATTTTTCAATGCCTGGAATTCTGTATCCATCAGAATACGGACCAGATTGCAATAAAGCTTTTCTTCCACCATATCATAAACTTTCCGACAAAGTTCTTCCAGGGATGTATGAGCATAGTGTGCGACAAATTCGGCGCCCGCCAGGGAGGCTGCCTTGTCAAATCCTGTAAAATCACCCTGTATGTGCATAATATCGGTGGGGGTGAGGCCGGATCTTAAAATGACACCGTCCGCTTCCAGCCGGGCAGTTTTTAAACCGTACATATCTTTCCCTATGGCTTTTGCTGCATTGGTATACATCAGGGGGCCGTTTTTCAGCGCTTCACACAGCGCATGTTCATCCTCTGTGTACTGTGCGTTCCCGGAGATGTCTTTCATAAGAACAAAGAACTCATAGAGCGGGAAAGTGTGGCCTTCCGGGTATGCCACGAGCCCTTCCAGCTGGCTGGCGATGCCGGGATAGTTGGCGGCCAGCATGCACAGCGGCATGATCCGGTAGTTCTCAAGGAACAGCCCCCCGTCATAATTATAATGTACGGCGGTGTCGCCGCCCAGGGCAAAGGTATCTACATAAAGTCCTTTTACAAATGTCTTCCAGTCTCCGATCTGGATGCCATCTTTGGCGGTCAAAGGCTCTCCGTCTCTGATAATGGCGATATCAGTGGTGGTACCGCCCATATCTACGATGACAGCATTCTCTTCGGAAACGAGATGCTGAACACCCGTTATACTTGCAGCAGGACCGCAGAGAAGCGTTTCTACAGGATGTCTGCAGGTATATTCATCGGACATCAGGTTGCCATCGCTGCGCATGATCACAACGGGAAGAGAAAGCCCATGGCTTTTAAAGACAGCTTTTACTGCAGTCATAAATTCGTGGATAACAGGTATAAGCCGCGCATTGAGCAATGCTCCCGCGCCTCTTCGTAAAATATTTCGATCCGGAAACAGATCATGTCCCAGTATAACAGGAATATTCAGGACTGACTTTACAATTTCTGCAGCCTTCTTTTCATAACTGCCAAGATGCTCCTTCGCAAAGAGCTGTACAATGCTGATACAGTCGCAGTCTCCGGCAAATTCGGGAAGCGCTTTGGCAAACGCTGTCCAGTCCGGCTGTACACTCTTTGCTGGTTTTGGGGTAAGTTCACATTCAAGCAGATATACATCTTCCAGTGATTCGATCCCATAATCCCGATAGGAGGACTCCAGTGTCTGGCGTGACAGCCCGATGAGAACCAGTTTCCCTTTCCCTCCTCTGTTTTCTACACAGGCATTGGTTGCGAGTGTAGTTGACAATGATAGTGCACCGCAGGAGGAGAGCGCATCTGCCGGGAGTTTTTCCAGTACATTGCGGATACCCACTTTCAGATCCTCTTTTGTTGTCAGAGACTTTGCTGACGCCAGTATCTGATTTGTTTCCAGGTTATATACAACGGCATCCGTATAAGTTCCTCCGGTATCAATTCCAATTCCTACCATAATAATCCCTCTTTTCCATATTATCTATATATAAGTATAACAGCAGAAAGCCTTAAAACAAGGTAGTTTTTTAGTGAGAAAAGGTAAAAAATATATGAGTTAAAAGGGTCCTTGTTATGGAAATGCAGCGGATGATGTGATAAAATCAAATTGCAGAGATAATAACACAACGTACGGTCTGCGGACTGTACAGAGCCGGTTGGTAGTCCGGCCGTATTCGTAAGGATATAAGTAACCCTCCCTCCTTGGGTCGTCCGTTTTCTGCGCATCACATTTTTTAAGGAGGAAACAATATGGACAAAGTAACAGTGACACTGAAGGTATTTTTTGAGGAGCCGTTCTGGATCGGTGTTTTTGAACGGACTGCAGGGGGAGAGCTGTCTGTGTGCAGAGTGGTGTTTGGAGCAGAACCCAGAGACTATGATGTGAACAGTTTTATCCGAAGCAGCTACCGGAAGCTGAGGTTCAGTCCGCCCGTGGCAGCTGTTGTAAAGTTTGAAAAAAAGAATCCCAAAAGGGTTATGCGCGAGGCACATAAACAGACCCTGGAAACCGGGATCGGAACAAAGTCCCAGCAGGCGCTGAAGCTGCAGCAGGAGCTGAAGAAAACGGAGCGCAGGGCAAAGAGCCGATTGGAAAAAGAGGCCGAAAAAGAGCGTCAGTTCGAACTGAAGCAGCAGAAACGAAAAGAAAAGCACAGGGGCAGGTAAAGTCTGTCCCTCTTTCAGGCGCGAAAGAGACTAAAAGTGCAGAAAAAGTAGGCCGCTTCAGTAAATGCGGTATTGAGAACAGGCGAAAAATAAGATACAATAAGAGAAGTCAAAAGAAAAAATAAGGAGAGAATATATTATGGAAAGAAAAATTGGTACTGTATCAAGAGGAATACGCTGTCCAATTATCCGCGAGGGGGATCAGCTGGCAGATATCATTGTAGACAGTGTACTTGAGGCCGCACAGAGCGAGGGCTTTGAAATCCGTGACAGAGATGTCATTGCAGCCACTGAATCCATTGTGGCCAGAGCACAGGGAAACTATGCATCTGTGGATGACATTGCAGAAGATGTAAAAAATAAGCTTGGTGGAGAGACGATCGGAGTGATTCTTCCAATCCTGTCAAGAAATCGTTTCTCTATCTGCCTGAAAGGTATGGCAAGGGGAGCTAAAAAAATTGTACTTATGTTAAGCTACCCGTCCGACGAAGTAGGTAATGAACTGGTATCCCTGGATAAACTGGATGCTGCAGGTATTAATCCTTACAGTGAAGTTCTGGATCTGAAGCGCTATCGGGAACTATTCGGCGAGAACAGGCATCCTTTTACCGGGGTGGATTATGTCCAGTATTACAGTGACTTAATTAAAGGCGAAGGTGCAGAGGTGGAAGTTATTTTTGCCAACCACCCGCAGGAAATTCTTAAGTATACCAGGAAGGTAATAAACTGTGATATACATACCCGTGAGAGAACAAAGAGGCTGCTTAAAGAAAACGGTGCAGAGATTGTCTGCGGTATGGATGACGTGTTGAACCAGCCGGTGAACGGAAGTGGCTGCAACGAAAAATACGGACTCCTCGGTTCCAATAAGTCAACGGAGGAATCGATAAAATTATTCCCCAGAACAGCGGAAAGCAATGAGTTGATTCTGGACATTCAGAAGAAGATCCTGGATAAGACAGGCAGGCATGTAGAGGTCATGGTATACGGTGACGGGGCGTTCAAAGACCCGGTTGGAAAGATCTGGGAACTTGCAGATCCCTGCGTATCCGTTGCCAATACGGAGGGGCTGGAAGGCACCCCTAATGAAGTGAAGTTAAAATATCTGGCAGATAATGATTTCAGAGATTTGTCCGGACAGGAATTAAAAGACGCAATCTCACAGCGTATCAAAGAGAAGAAGGATGATCTGGTAGGAGATATGGCAGCACAGGGGACAACACCAAGAAGGCTTACAGACCTCATTGGTTCCCTTTGCGACCTGACGAGCGGCTCCGGCGATAAGGGAACACCGGTTATCCTTATACAGGGATATTTTGACAACTATGTCTCATAGAGGACAGAAGTACAGCAGACCCTATCCTCAGTTTTCTCTTTGCGGTTTAAACTGCGGGCTGTGCCCGATGTATCATATAAGTGAAGAATCGCACTGTACGGGATGCGGAGGGGAAGGAAGGCCAACTTGCGAGGTGATCCGATGTGCACTGGGACATGAGAATGTGGAGTACTGTTACCAGTGCAGTGAATATCCATGCGACAGGTATCTGGAAGAGGAGTTTGACTCTTTTGTACCAAAACGAAGCAGGGATGACTTTACCTGTGCGAAAGAACAGGGAATCGATCATTATAAGGCCATACTCGAAGAAAAAATAGAAATTTTACAGTTTTTATTAAAAAATTACAATGATGGCCGGAGAAAGAGTTTCTACTGTACGGCAGTGAATCTTCTGGAGCTGGATGATATAAAAACAGTGATGGATCAAATATCAGAAGCCGTTAAACCGGAAAATACTTTAAAAGAAAATGCGGCAGTTGCGGCCCAGATGTTTAAAAATATGGCCGGTATGAGGGACATTTCCCTGAAACTCAGAAAAAAGCCAGGGAAATGATCTTAGTGTTATAAAAAGACAGCAGCCGTCAATTCAGTCACAAAAGGAGGTAAACAGTATGGAAGGAATGAAGGTTACAAAAGTATGTACAGCAAGGGACAAGGTAGAGGCAGAAATGATCCTGGATATTTTGGGCCAGCATAACATCCAGGCATTCAGGCAGGGAATTGCCAGCGGAGGCATCATGGATATCTATACGGGAAACTCCATTTACGGTGAGGATATATTCGCAGATGAGAGCGAGGTAGAAAAGGCCAGAGATTTGATCTGGAATATTATTGAAGGTGCGGAAGCAGAGTAAGTACGTAGTTCAGACAGAACATTTGAGCAGAACTGAGATTTAAAACAAGTAGAATAAGTGAAATAACAATAAAAATGAGGCGGAAATTAAATTTCTGCCTCATTTTCTATCTCTATATTACCACAAAACGAGCATTTTTTCAAGTCTTGTAAAGAATTGTATCCGGCCTTATAATGACTTACCACGTGTGAAAGGGGCGGTGTCATGGAAACGAATATTTATGAACTTCTCGAGCCGGCAAAAAGAAAAGAGGAACTGGCGTTATTGTCTGCAATGAATCAAAAGACGGAACGTTTCGGACTGTTTTTACGGGAGGAGGAAATCAAAGAGCTGGCAGAATGCAGGAACCAGAGTCTGAAAAAGTATGGCAGGGTAGAATTTGGTGCGGGGATCCTGGATAAGATCATTTATGTCTTCTGTGATTCACAGTATATCAGCCAGCAAAATTATCTCTTCTGTATGGAGCGGCTGCAGGATATTTTTTATGAGTTCAGAAATGCAGCGTTGGATCTCATGACAGACGATGAGATTCTTACTTTTATGAGGGAGCAGTTTGAGACGATCTGTGCCGGGGATCCGGATTATCTGGAAGAGACATGCCTGGAAGTATTTACTGCGGCGGTCCGCGCAGGGTATGACGGTTATAAAGCAAGCGGGGGAAGGGGAGAATACACCCGGTTCGACGAGGTTCCGCGGTGGGACAAAGACTTATATCTTCAGGCATTGAGGGAACTGTGCTGGGAGTAAATGTAAAAGCCGGAAAAGGGAGGGGATTAGATGAATTATGAAATAGAAGAAATACTGCCTGTTGTGGCAAAACTCGCCGACCGTTATACATCAAAGGAGAGCAGCTCCATATCCTATCGGGCGGCAGAGCAGCTTATGGAAGCCGCAGTTTACTGTATCAACGAGCTGGACGAAGGGGCAGCAGATTCTATGCTTCAGGGGCAGAAGGCGGAATGTCTGCAGTCCTATGAGGCCGGATACCAGATTGTGCTGGAGAAAGTCGGACGCGCAAAGTATGTATATCATGATATCATTAAAGAATTTGATGATTATGGCTGTAAAAATTACAGAGAGACTATTCTCAGCGGGATCCCTGCATTTTTTACACGGTATGATCCGAGATTTAACCCACAGAATCATATTCTGACGCTGGACTACCCGATGCCGGGTATGGAATGCAAAAAAAAGGGGGTTGACCTGATCCTGTATTATCTGGGAGAGATAGCATATGAGCAGAAATTTTTGCATTGCTTTCACAGGGACGGCATTATAAATCTTCTGGAATCCATATGCCCGGATTATGAAGAACTGTATCTGGACAATGTATGCCAGGCGGTGCTGCTGCGGGCGCTGGCCTGCATGGTTACGGAAAGCCCCCTTTCCGAGCTGAAGCTGGGGGGAAAAGGCCAGAAGGAGACAGTGGATTACTTTGCGGGCATGTCTTTGGAGGCAGTAGAAAGACAGGTCTCACTTCTGCTGGATTTGCTGGAAAAGGCGGCCATGAAAGAGGCATACAGAGGCAGATTTCAAAGCAGCTCACACGATTTGTCAGCGAGAATCACAAACAATGTATTGTTCTGAGAGGGATCTGTTTTATTCTAAATTTTGACAGAAGGGTATTCGAGCAGATCCAGAATAGAGCATCGGATGATATAATTATAGGCTTCAGTGAGCTGATCGGAAGTGCAGTCTGTATCATGCACGATCCAGTATTTCAGAGAATCAGTCAGACCAAAAGTATAGAACCTTGCAACCGCATCTTTAGAAAGTATGGCGAGCTTGTCCGGTGACTTCATCGGATACTTGTCAAGCAAACCCGAAAATAAATCAAATATATACTGATACATCAGTTCCTCGAAGGAATTGGGGCCTTCAATGGCATACAGCTTTTTGTAAAAGGCCCTTTCCTTCTCCAGGCAGCTGCACAGCAGCCGAAAGATGTCTTCTTCCATATTATTATCAATCAGCACCTGTATATTGTCTTTTATATTCTTTTTTAAAATCCATTCAAGAACCTCGTATTTATCCTGAAAATGCTTATAAAAAGTGGGGCGGATTACTCCGGCACCATCAGTTATCATTTTAATGGTGAGCTTTTCAAATGGTACCTGCATGATAAGTTCTTTGAATGATGAGGTTAATAAATCTTTTGTCAGTTCCTTTTTATCTTCCATAAAACTCTACTCCTTTTGAGCTATTATAGCATATTTTCCATTAAAAAATGAAGTGAGCGGGATACAAATTTAAAAATATGTAGCCGAAAACGGACAGTTTTGAGCCAATGTTCCGATTAAAATACACTGCCAACCGTTTGCATCTTATGTTTTGAAAATGATGGTGTTAAAATAAGCATAAGCAGATGAAAGGGAAGGAGAGGAGGATATTGCTATTTATTGAAATCCTGATGATTTCGGTCGGATTGTCCCTGGATGTGTTTGCATATGCACTTTACAAAGGCGCAATGATGCCCGGGATCCATAAACCTGCATTGATAAAAATAGGCTGCATTTTTACCCTATGGCAGATGGCTAGCCTTTTGCTTGGTAATATGATCACAAATATTCCCATGGTGAAAGCGGCAGAAAAAGTAGCAGCCCGCTGGCATTTTCTTTCAATTTTGATCTTTTCAGGCCTGGGTCTGTATATGATATTTAAGGGCAGAAGACACCAGACAATTATAGAGCACAAGGATGATAAAGTGGAGATTGGACAGATTGCAGTGTGGGCGTGCATAACAAGCATGGATGCATTTCTGGCGGGAATTGGTTTCGGTCTGTTCAGGACCAATTTTCTGATTACAGTTATTACCGTCGGAATAGTGACGGCGGTCAGTGTGATTCTTGGTATTTACGCAGGATATTGGATGGGGTGCCAGGCGATTAATAAGATTGTGACTCTTGGGGGCTGTATTCTGCTGATTGGTGGAATTGAATTGCTTATAAGAGGAATAAACTAAAGAAGGTATAAAAGATACACAGTGAAGAAGGAGGAATTGAGTTATGGGAAAATTAGTACATCAGACGGAAAGAGCGGCATTTGGAAAGGTCATTGATTCTGCAATGAAGCGCATCAATAAGGACAGTGAAAAAAGCTTTCTGAAAATGGTAGATCTGACGGAAAGCTTTGCGAAAGACCGGTTCCGTCCGGAAAGCTATGAAGCGGCAAGGAAGATCATCCGGGATAAAGACGGGAAATGGATGAGTTACGTGAATCGGATCCTGGATGAGGTAAGCCCCAATGTTATCCGTACGACAGCAATGAATCTGGGATTTGAAGCCATGCTGAGCGGAACGAAAATCATGCATGAGAGCAGGGAAAAGTATCAATGCAATATTCCCTGGCTGATTCTGATGGATCCTACCAGTGCGTGCAATCTGAAATGTACAGGATGCTGGGCAGCAGAGTACGGACACACACTGTCCCTGACTTATGATGAGCTGGACAATATCATTTCACAGGGAAAAGAGCTGGGTATTTACTTTTATATGTATACAGGCGGGGAACCTCTTGTGAGAAAAGCGGATATCATTAAACTCTGCGAGAAACACAAAGAATGTGCATTTCATGCATTTACGAACGGCACCCTGGTTGACGATGCATTTTGTGAGGAGATGGACAGAGTGGGCAATCTTTCTCTGTCAATCAGCCTGGAAGGCTATGAAGAAGTAAATGATGGTAGAAGAGGCAGCGGTGTATTTAATCAGGTCATGGAAGCGATGGATAAACTGAAGGCACACGGCCAGATTTTTGGAACCTCTATCTGCTATACAAGTGCGAATATAGATACTGTGACATCGGATGAATTCCTGGATATGATTATCGAAAAAGGATGCAGATATACCTGGTACTTCCATTATATGCCTGTGGGGAATGACGCAGCAGTGGAGCTTCTGCCCACAAAAGAACAGCGGGAGTACATGTATCACAGAGTCCGTGAAATACGTGCGGTGGAAGGCGGTAAACCAATCTTTGCATTTGATTTCCAGAATGACGGCGAGTACGTGGGCGGATGTATCGCCGGCGGCCGGAATTACTGTCATATTAATCCAAACGGTGACGTAGAGCCATGTGTATTCATACATTATTCCAGTGCGAATATTAAAGAGGTAAGCCTTCTGGAAGCCCTGCAGCAGCCGCTGTTCATGGCTTACAGGGAGGGGCAGCCCTTTAACGAAAACCACCTCCGTCCGTGCCCAATGCTGGAAAATCCTGAGAAACTGATGGAAATGGTCAGAAAAACCGGCGCCAGATCCACTGACATGCAGTCTCCTGAATCCGTAGAACATCTCTGCGGCAAATGTGAACTGTATGCACAGGAGTGGAAAGATAAAGCCAATGAACTGTGGAGGAAATAAGGTGGATGTAATTGATAAGAAAAAACAGTAAGAAATGGAAGACACATTTTTCCTGGAAAATTATCGGGAAATTTCTCTTCCTGGCTGCAGTGATCCTGATCGCAGTTCTGGCACTGAAAGACTCCTGGGGAAGCATATGGTCAGAACTGAAAAGGACCTCCTGGACGGTAATCGCAGGCGTATTTTCCCTTAGTATTCTGTACAATTGCTGCGATGGCTGTGCATTGACAAAACTGCTGCGCACCTGCGATAAAAAGTTTCCCTGGCACGAGGGAATTCTCTGCTCTTTCTATTACAGTTTTTTCAGAGTGATTACTTTTGGAAGCGGGACAGCGCCTGCCGGTATGTACTATGTCAGCAGAAAAAGCATCCCGGTTTCCAGAAGCCTCGGAATATTTACCATCAGCTACACCATACAGCGGATTGCTGTCTGCCTGTACTTTCTCTTGAGTTTCGTAAGTAATTACGGATCTATGGACCATTATTTCGGGGAGTATAGACGTTACATGGCAGCAGGGGTAGCGATTGCCGTGCTGGCAGCCGCGGCCCTGATCACAGCCTGCATCTGTGCCCCGCTGCACAGATGGCTTTTCACCCTTGCCGAAAAAGTCATACACAAAGAAAAAACAAAAGAAAAGCTTGCAGGCTGGAAAGAAAAAGCAGCCATCGTAAGAAAAGAAGCCAAAGCTCTCCTAAAAAACAAAAAGCTACTCCTGGAACTTCTGATCCTGAACTTCTTCAAACTAAGCGCATGGTATCTCATCCCCGCCGCCGTATTCCACATGCTGAATTCCCCCGAACTGTCATTTTACATGGCAGCTACCGCCATGATGACCGCCCTCTCAGGAGTAATCCCCGCCCCCGGAGGAGTAGGCGCCGTCGAATTTATATTCGTACTCCTGTTCACCCCTCTTACAGGAAAGGCGGCAGCCGCCTCCGGAATGCTGATATACCGTTTCGCAACCTATATACTCCCCTTCCTCCTGGGCGCACCTATAGCCCTGAAAATCCACAGCTCGTCCCATTAAAAGCCAACAAAAATCCACCTCCCCCGCCCAAAGCCCCACCCAGGACGTTCTACCTCCCGACCGGACGCACCCAGCAGAGTGAAAGGCAGGCAGGGAGTCCTTTGAGACTGTGTATGCCTTTTAAACTCCATAGAGTGCGCGCTAGAACCCGTTGGAGAAAAAACAGAGAACAGGGAGGGCAGAATTTGCCTTACCAGGCAAATTCTGTTGCCGCCGGCGGCGCGAATGCATCAGGCATTCGGGCCAACTGCGGCAAGCACCCTCCCTGTTCTCTGTTTTTTCTCTTACGGGTTCTCAGCAAACGGACAGAAGTTGAAAAGGCATACACAGTCTCAAAGGACTCCCTGCCTGCCTTTCACTTTGCGTCCCCTCCGCTCTAAAATGTCTTAGGCTGAGTTAATACTGATTTTACGTGTTCTACTTCCTGCTGTGTTGCCTTAGCAGCCGGTACATAGTAGCTCTTTTCTCTGGCTACCTGATAGAGTTTCTCCTGAGACATTTCGCAAGAATTGCGGAACTGCTTCAGGCATTGTTTTAATTCCTGGTTTTCAGTCTGTGGAATCATGTCACCAAACATTTTCAGTTCTCCGTTTACTCCGACTAAGGCATCGGATACCATTGTTTTTTCATTCATATTCGTCACCTCTTATAAGAATTTCATCAGTTCCTGTTTGTTTTTCATTGCAGAATCAGCTGCATCCTGGAAAAGTTTTTTTACTTCAGGGTCTTCAGCCTGAGATGCATAATCAGTCATCTTGCAGTGGGTTGTGTCATAGCCGCCAATCAGGTGACGTAAGTTTTGCAGATCCAGTATTGAAATATCGGACATAATCTGACCTCCTTTGAGAAATAATATTTTCGAAGATTATTATGTCCGTCATATAAAAAAATATACTGGTAGAGAATGGAGCATTGTATGCTGACTGAAAGCCCGGGATTATCAGGGTTTAATATACATCGCTTGTTTTAAAGTCATATACTATAATATTCCTTAGATGGTATGATTTGTCAATTAACAGCATGCTGATCTTTTTGAGCCGGAGGCCTGAGCCGCGCATGCAGGATAAATTCCGAGAACAGCTCGCGCATCTCAGGAGATGTGCGGTACATGCACTCCGGATGCCACTGTACGCCTATGGCAAATGGATGTGTGGGCATTTCAATGGCTTCTATGGTTTTGTCCGATGCATGTGCGCAGGCGGTGAGATTCCTGCCAAGCATGCCGACCGTCTGGTGATGGAAGCTGTTGACATCCAGGCGTGAGCCTATATATTTCCTGAGCTGGCTTCCTTTATCCACTTCAATTTTGTGGCTTACTTCAGCGCGCGAATAGGACTGCTGCATATGATTCAGCGGACGTCCGGGCTGAAGGGAAATATCCTGATAAATCGTACCGCCGCAGGCAACATTGTATACCTGCATACCACGACAGATGGAGAAGACTGGTTTTTTAGTATTTAGAACAGCCTTCATCAGGCGGATCTGGAATAAATCCAGTGTAATATCCGTCTTACCGATGCCGTTTTTTGGCTCTTCGCCAAACAGAAGAGGGGTGATGTCATTTCCTCCGCAGAAGAGAAAGCCGTCACAGAAGGTGATATATTCCTCGATTGCATGGTCGGATCTGATCAGGGGAAGAATAAAGGGCAGGCCGCCAGAGTATCGGACAGACTGGATATAAGTATTGGTCACAAACTGTCTGTCGTCCATGAGGCCGCAGACTACAATTCCGATTTTCGGTTTCATAAGCACTCCTTTTTTAACATAGGATAATTCAGGCAGGAATACGTCTGCCGGAAGTGGTGGTTATAGAGTATGTAAAAAAGTGGTAAAATATACCTTGACGTGCAGTTTTACTGCCCGCAGCATATAAAATGCGGGGTGCTCCCTGATTATTTCTTGACGTGCAGTTTTAGTACACAACGGCCCGCAGGGTATGTAATACGAAAAAGAAAATTTTATTTATAAGGGAGGGATTAAAGAATGATGAATTTAATTGATATGCATTGTGATACGATCGGCAGGCTGATGGATGCACCAACAGAGGAGAGTCTTGCAGAGAATAGTTTGTGCATTGATCTGGATGGGATGAGGAGAGCAGGCACGCTTGCCCAATTTTTTGCCTGTTTTGTAAATGCGATGGCATTTGAAAATGAGGATGTACATAAGGCAAGACCAAAAGAAATCTCATCGGAGGCATGGGAGCGCGCTTATCAGGCGGTGCTGGCGATGACAGACAGGATAGAGCAGGAGCTAAATGAGATGATACGGGTTGCACTTTCTGCTGAAGAGATTTCGAAAAATTGCAGAGATGGTGTAATATCTGCTGTAAAAACAGTTGAGGAAGGCGGCATTATCAACGGAAAGCTTTCCCGGATTGATACGCTTTACAAGGCAGGAGTGAGACTGATTACGCTGACGTGGAACCATCCGAACTGCCTTGGGTATCCGAACTCCAGGGAAAGGAGTATCATGGAAAAGGGGCTGACGAGTCTGGGATGTCAGACAGTGGAACGGATGAATGAACTTGGTATGATTGTGGATGTGTCTCATTTATCTGACGGTGGTTTTTGGGACTGTATCAGGATAAGTAAAGCACCGGTTTGTGCATCCCATTCCAATGCGAGAGCTCTTTGCAGCCATCCGAGAAATCTGTCAGACTATATGATCCGCGCACTTGCGGAAAAGGGCGGAGTGGCAGGACTGAATTTCTATCCTGCATTTTTAACCGGAACAGATGAGGCTGTGTTAGATGATATTGCCCGACATGCTGTATATATGATTCAGTGCGGGGGGGAAGATGTTATCGCTATAGGGACGGATTTTGACGGTTTTGACAATAAAGGCCGTGACAAATGGATCGGTCATGTGCGTGAGATGGGGCTGGTCTGGGAGGCCATGAAAAACAGAGGCATCACGGAGCGCCAGCTGGATAAGATCATGTCCGGGAATGCGCTCCGTGTAATGCGGGAAGCCTAGTACAGCATTGCTATTGCAGCAGATAGGCCCTTGCAAAATGACTGTCTGTGAGATGTGTAAAGCCGGAGTAAGAAGGATTTTGTGCCAGCAGATCCCGAAGCAGGGCATCCTGGTCCTCCAGGATATTCATGATATAGACAATGACCGGCCTCTTATGGTAAGCGTCTGTTTCTGCGTATACTTTCAGGTCTGCAGAAGACAAAAATGTCAGTGTTTCATAGTTTATGACTTCGTAATACAGAGTATGGTTCCAGAAATTTACTCCGTCATTGATGACGATGCAGTCCAGTCCGGCATATTTCTGTGCCGTTTCAACTGCCGGTTCTGTTTGTTTTTCAAGATAAATCCAGTCGCAGCCCCAATAGCTGAGAAGAATACAGCCCGAAGTCAGCAGAAGCACAACGGTAAGGCGCAGGTTTCTGCTCGTGAAGAATGCACGGGCAGTAAAATCAATTGTGCCGCTTATCAACAGTATTAGAACAGGATAGGCAGGTGAGATATATCTGTCATAGTGGTAGACTGCAATTTTAGAGACCAGCAGGAAATAGCAGACTGTGGGAATCAGCAGCATTCCCCATAGTTCTATATGTTTTACAGCAATTTTTTTATTAGTTCGCAGCCGCCAGATGAGTGCGGCTGCAAAAAGAATCAAAATGACGTACAGCAGATTACCGGTCAGATTTCTGCTTATAATCTGGAAAAAGTCCTTGAGGCCGTCTATGTAGCCGGTGGAAGCTGCCAGATTATCCAGAGATTCTTTCCCCCGGTATCCTGTGAAAATATGCTCAATCATTGCCGGAAAGACGAACACAGCGGCCGCTGATGCAGCCAGGGTCTCTGCAAGGTACAGTAAGGCAGATTTCCAGCGTCTGCGCAGGAGAAGTGAGAAGCCAAAATACAGTCCTTGCAAAAAAAGGAATATGAAGAAGTAGTAATGCGTCAGCATGCCGGACAGAATAACCAGCGGATAACAAATAAAAAACTGCAGCGGCTGATTTTTATAATACTTTACGTGAAGCCAGGTATGGAGCGCGGTTATAAACATCAGCATAGTATACATGCGCAGAAATGTATTGATCTGTATGAGGCCGCCGGCTAAAGCACAGAACAAAGCAGCAGTCAGAGCAGTCGAGCGCCGCGTAGTCAGGTTTTTCATTGTCAGGTAGGTTAATAGGATAAGACCGGAGAAAAAAGTGATGTTAATGACAGCTGCGAACCATATGCTGAACTTAGCCGGGAAGAAGCTGCATACAGTATGGAGAATCACATAATAAAACGGAGGATGAACATCCGCGCTCTGTTTGTCCCAGACATTGTCATACGAAAAGCCATTGCCTGGCTGTACAGTCATATAGTCCAGAAATGGCTGCTTTGGATCGGTATATGTCTTCCCTAAATCAACAGACATAAAAATATTGTTTCCGGAATAATTGCTGAGTCCGTAGCTGTAATATTCATCTACATGCATTCCCTTTTTTAAAGAAACTGCAAAGACTGTTGCACAAACTCCGGCAAGAATGATGAAACTCAATATAAAAAAAGCGGTTCGTTTCTTTTTAGGCACAGTGGTCATCTTGTAAACTCCTTTATTCTTTCTGTCATTATGGGAAAATTATATAGGAGCAGCAAAAAAAATGCAACACGGGTTGAATTTCAGGGTTAATG
>LDAQ01000039.1 GCA_001028025.1 Faecalicatena fissicatena
AAAGGGGTCTGACCCCAATGACCACCGTTTACCAGCAATTCTGAAAATTTAATTTCCGCCCTAATCTCCTTATCCTGCCATCCCCCGGTAAATCTGGATTTGACAGAACTCCTGGGTTTCCCCCTTCATATAACGCAAAAAGATGCCGGATAATTCCCGCATCTTTTCGCTATTATCTGCCAATGGATCGCAAAGGGGTCTGACCCCTCTGCAGCCGCCCCCTCTGCAGCCCCCTCAGCCAAGTACTACCGGTACTGATTTATATCCTACGCCCATCCTGTCAATTCCCATGTCTATCAGCTGAAGGAAATGTTCCCTGGTCCGTATGCATCCGCTTCCTTTTACTTTTGCCTTTCCATCCACTTCCTCCAGAATTACCCGGATGATTTCCGGTGCAGCGCCGTGGGCTTCAAATCCGGTGAGAAAACCGGTGCTGGTTTTCACAAAATCCACTCCCGCATCCATACAGCAATGGCATCCACGCCTTATCTGCTCCTCGCTTAAAGCATCTGTTTCCAGAATGACTTTGATTTCTCTGCCATATTTGTGGGCCGCTTCTGCACACTTTTTCAGGTCTTCTGTGACTTTATCGTATAATCCTGCTCTGAGCCAGCCGAAATTTGCTACTATATCCACTTCTTTTACAGTATCGTATTTTGCTGCGTCTTCAATCTGCTGTACACGGGATTCTGTTGAGCTTGTTCCAAATGGAAAATCTGTTACCGGGCAGAGCATGGTGTCCGTTCCCTTTACGTATGGTTCACACAGTTCCATATAACCGGGGTTAATGCAGATCGTTGCACAGCCGAGCTTCACCCCGTCTTTGGTCAGTTCAATAATCTCTTCCTCTGTGAATTCCGGCTTTAACACGGAATAATCAATGTATGCGGCCAGCTCTCTGGTTGTCATTTCACATGCCTTTTTATCAGGTTTCATTTTGTCTCCTCCTATTGCCTTTTTTATCATTTATTATCAACTCTTATTGAGAGTTAATTTCTATATCAGCATACTGAATGCTTATAAGATACCAGGAATTTCCCTTTATGATCAGCCCCGGAACCACTGATCAGTAAATATCCGTAATCATCAGTTACACAATCATCTCCTGCTTCTCTAAAAACTCCCTGATCTCCGGTAAAGATGGTGAGCCGTTTGTGCCGCCCCGCTTTGTGGCAGCCAGCGCACCAGCAGCATTCGCGA
Source organism: Faecalicatena fissicatena (assembly GCA_001028025.1). Classification (GTDB taxonomy): domain Bacteria; phylum Bacillota; class Clostridia; order Lachnospirales; family Lachnospiraceae; genus Faecalicatena; species Faecalicatena fissicatena_A. The sequence continues at coordinate 1,201 of LDAQ01000039.1, forward strand.
ATCTCAGGATCTCCGGAAAATCTTCTGGGATAATCCTGTCGATACCGCCCTTCTTCTTAATCCCGAAGAGAAGCCCTGCAAAAAAACTATCCCCCGCGCCCGTAGTATCTACTGCTTCGATCTTATAAGACGGGATCAGCCCGGATCTTCCATTCATATAGTAAAAAGAGCCTTTCTCACCCAGCGTAATAATTATGATTCTGCATCCAAACCCCGCGAGAACTTCCGCCGCTTCCCGCCAGTTTGCAGTACCTGCAAGCAGGCACGCTTCCTCCTCCGATGATTTATAAAGCGTGACATAGGGAAGTGTCTCCCGCATAATACGTATCATTTCCTCTTCACTGTTCCAGAGATTATATCTGTAATTTACATCCAGCACGATGGGAATATTTTTATCGTACACCGCGCGCAGAAGCCGCCATGTTGCGGACCGAACAGGCTCATCTGTCATACTCATTCCCGAAAAACCGGCCATGGAAGATTCCAGCACCTTCCCGATTGGCACTTCACTCTCCTGCAGCCAGAGATCCGCACCGAACCGCCTGGAAAAACTAAAACTTCTCTCTCCGTCTTCCCTCAGCGTCACAAATGCCTGTGTCGTAAAATGCAGCGGATCCATGACACATCCGTCCATACTGACGCCATGCCCCTCCATTTTTTCCCGGATCAGCCGGCCCATACAGTCCTCGCCGATCTTTCCCACAAACAACGTATTCAGCCCCAGCTTGCTTCCTGCCGTCAGAAGATTGGCCACCGTTCCGCCCACCTCACACTGGTAAACGGGAGCCTCCGGAGTATACTGAGGCGCCGGGATAAAATCAATCAGGGCATCCCCGATTGCACATAAATCATACATACTGCCACCTCGTCCTTAATTTGTTGCAAATGTCATCAGCGTTTCTTCCGAGCATTCGTCAATATCAAACAGCCCTGTCTGACGTCCCTCATTCATCACCATAATGCGGTCGCAGGTTCCCAGAAGCTCCGGAAGTTCCGAAGAAACCATAATAATCGAAAGCCCTTTCTCAATCAGCTGGTTTAAAATCTCATAGATCTCTTCCTTCGCTCCCACATCCACGCCTCTGGTCGGCTCATCCACCAGGAGAATCTTGCAGTCTGCCGCAATCCATTTGGACAGCACCACCTTCTGCTGGTTGCCGCCGCTCATAAAATTCGTAATCGTATGCGGTGAACCTGGCCGTATGTGAAATGTCTCAATATACTTTCTGGTTACTTCCGCTTCTTTTCCCGGCGTCAGCCTGCCGAAACGGTTCTTATACTTCCTGAGCGCAGGCACAGTCATATTGAAAATCATATTCTGCTGGAGCATCAGCCCCTCCGCCTTCCGCTCCTCAGGAACGATTCCCAGCCCCGCCAGGATACCTTCTTTAACATTTTTGAAATTCACAGCTTTGCCTTCCAGCTCCACAGTACCTTCATCTATGGGATCCGCGCCGATAACCGCCCTCAGAATCTCCGAGCGTCCGGCCCCGGCCAGGCCTGCAATCCCCAGAATCTCGCCCTTATGCAGGTCAAAATTAATATTCTCAATAACCCCTTTTCTGGTCATTCCTCTGACCGAAAGCACGACCTCGCCCATATTTCTCGTTCTTTTCGGGTAAATATCCTTCACATCGCGCCCTACCATCTTGCTGACCAGTAACTCCGTTGTGTACTGCTCTGCCGGGCCACTCTCCACCAGCCTTCCGTCCTTCATAATGGTCAGGTTCGTGCACAGCTCAAAAATCTCCTTCAGCCGGTGTGATATGTAGATAAATGTGACTCCCTCCGACGCCAGCCGCTTCACAATATCAAATAACCCCTCCAGCTCACTGTCTCCCAGAACCGCCGTAGGTTCATCCAACACTACAATCTTGGCATTGCGGGACATGGCCTTGGCTATCTCCACCATTTGCCTTTTAGCAACACTCAGATCTTCCACCACCGCACGGGCATCCAGATCCAGCTTTAATTCCTCCAGAACCGCTTTTGCATCCTGTTCCATTTTCTTATAATCAATCTTTCCCATACGGGTTTTCGGATATCTGCCCAGAAAAATATTCTCAGCTACAGTACGGTGAGGCAGCAGCATCAGCTCCTGATAAATAACCGCAATCCCCTTTTCAATCATTTTTCCAGGTGATGTATTCTCAATCTTTTCTCCGTCCAGCAGAATCTCCCCGCTGTCCAGAGAATAAGCACCCGATAAAATCTTCATCAGAGTAGACTTTCCGGCACCGTTCTCGCCGACCAGCGCATGGATCTCACCCTTTTCAACAGAAATCGATATATCGTCCAGCGCCTTCACCCCCGGAAAACTTTTTGAAATATGGTTCATTTTGAGCATCGCTGCCACCTCCTGTGCCTGCTTACAGTCCTTTTCCTATCCAGTCTTTTACATTGTCCTTATCAACAATCGTCGTATCCAGTTCCCAGCGGGTATCCACTCCATCGCCCTCAAGAATCTCATATGCAGCCTGCATTCCTTCAGGTGCACAGTATGGATAAACAACAGTAAAGAACATATTACCGTCTTCTATCTCTGAAAATGCAACTTCCGTTCCGTCCATTCCAACAATCAGAATGCCTTCATCATCACGCCCTGCCGCACGCAGCGATTCCAGTGCGCCCAGTGCCATCTCATCATTGTGGCAGTAGATCGCGTCAATCTCGCCAGGTCCGAATCTCTGCAGAGTATCATCCATAAATGCCATCGCATCTTCACGGAGATAGTCGCAGTACTGTGTTGCAATCACTTCCATGTCTGGGTATTCCTTTTCCAGCTGTTCTGCAAATCCGTCGTGACGGTCGATTGTTGCCGAAGCCCCTGCCGTTCCCTGAACCTCTACGATCTTACCCTTCTTATCCAGCGCCTCTGCCAGCTTATCCGCGGAAGCTACGCCCATGGGTTTATTCTCCGCACCTATAAAGCAGGTCACATCACACTCTACATTTCTGTCCAGAGTGACAACCGGGATCCCCTGCTTCATCGCCTTCTCGCATACTGGTGTCAGCGCGTCCGAAGTCAGCGGAGAGATCAGCAGTAAATCAATCCCGCGGGCCAGAAGGTCTTCCACATCCTGTACCTGAGTCGCCGAATCATTCTGACCATCCGTTGTAATACATTCAAATTCCGGATAATTTTCCTCTGCATATTTTACATTTTCATCCACCATGGCTACACGGAAGGGATGATTCATGGTCCCCTGTGAGACACCGATTACAAACTTCTTGTCTCCGCTGTCAGAAGCTTTGTCCTTATCTGCCTTCTTGTCCGCCTCTTTTGTTTCCTTTGTCTCTTTGGATGCCCCATTGCTGCACCCTGCCGCCATCGTTACCGCCATTGCCATACACAACATTACACTGAATATCTTCTTTTTCATTCACCTTTCCTCCTTTTGTGAATTTGATATGTACTAAAGCACCCGTGTGCTGTTAGTCCTTACTTATTTTTCTTCGTTCTTCGCTCCAAAAGAACTGCAAGAATAATGATGACACCCTGTATAACCTTCTGAATGAACGGGGAGATTCCCATCAGGTTCAGAATATTATTAATAACAGAGATCAGACATGCACCAATCAGCGTACCTGCTACGCTTCCGCTGCCTCCTGCCGTACTTGCGCCGCCGATATAAACCATAGCCAGAGCGTCCAGTTCATAGCCCTCGCCTGCTTCCGGCTGTCCGATCCCAAGCCTGGATATAAAAATGATAGCAGACAATGCGGACAGAAAACCGGTAATCACAAAGCACAACGTCTCCACTTTTTTCGTGTTAATGCCGCACAGCCTGGCCGCCTCACGGCTGTCTCCCAGCGCATAAACACTGCGCCCGAACTCTGTGTACTTCAATACGTAAAATGCAACTGCAAATACCGCCAGAAATATGTACACCGGTACCGGAACCCCCAGGATACTGCCCTGTCCCAGAAAAGAAAAGTCTATACCGGAATCACGCCAGTTCTGTGGGGAACCATTTGCAATGTATCTCGCTACTCCGCGCAGAGCCGTCATCGTGCCCAGCGTCATAATAAATGGTGCCAGTTTACCCACGGTAACGCCGATTCCGTTGATCAGCCCAAGGACAACTCCGATCAGCAGGCTTGCTGCCACAGTTACCACCGGGTTAAGTCCCTTCTGCATCATAATAGCAGCGGAAACAGCTGCCACACCGACCGTGGAACCGACCGACAAATCTACGCCGCCGGTTAGAACAACAAATGTCATCCCCATCGCAATAATTCCGTTCAGGGAAACCGAACGCACCACATTCACCATATTGGCCGGCCTCAGAAAATTAGGGGAAATAATAGCTGCAATTATACAAATTAAAATTAATGCCCACAGAATTCCCATTGCCTTTAAATTTTTAATAAGCGAACTATTTTCGCTTACTTTCGTTGTCTTACCTTTCCCCATAATTAACCTCCTGTTTATTTGTCTCAAATGTATGATACATTTAATATATATTATTCATTTAATATTGTCAATAATTTTATAAAATTCCGCTAAAAACTAACATTTTGCACAAAAATCATGCAGCAGTTTTTACTAAAATGACGTTTTTTGTCTGCTGCGGAGGGCGGGAAGACGCAGGCAGAAGTTAGAATCCCTTTACAACCGGGTAAAAAAGGGCGGTCGCCCAGCTAAATATAGCCCGAACGACAGCCCCTGATTTTAAATGCATTAAGAAACTATTGGTATTTATTTAAGTGATCGCAAGACCTGCACTTGCATACCCTGTGACTGTATTAACCAGATTCAGTCCGATTGCTGTTGCCGAAAATACGAGCATCAGCCGCGTTTGTGGCGTTACATTGATGTTTAGTCCAGTAACAGATCCCGTCAGTAATGTTCCGATTGATAGGGCCCCACTCAAAGACGGTGAGAGATTTAGCAGGGTTCCAGCTATCGTTGAAAAAGTATTATTTGGTACCGTTGACTGGTATATCTGAGCTCTTATAATAACTGACGAACCAACTAATGACAGTGCTACAGTTGTGCTGAAAAATGCACTTAATGATGTTATTGTACCGGCTCTTGGTATCTGAAAAGCGTTTTAATGAGAATGGAGACATATAATTCCAGAACGAGAAGTAGTCGTATTTATCTACCTCAAGAATACCCCAATGAATTTTTGAAATACAGTAATTTCAAACAGAGAGGCTTGGAATGACAAAAAAATTACTGATTATTTACGATTCTTTTACTGTTTCCTTACAGAAAAGGCATAGATTGTGGTGGATCTAAATACATCCTCCTTGCGAAACACCGGCGAACAAAATCCGGGACAGTTCACAGCATTAGGGACAAACTGGGTTTCCAGGCTCAGGCCGCAGTACCCCTCATACAGGATTCCGTCTTTTCCTGCTGCCGGTTTCTCCTCTATATTGTTGAATATAATGAGTGATTCCATATCGGTATATACTTTGAGTTCACGGCCCGATTCCGGATCATACAGCACTGCCGCCGGTCCCTCGTGCCCCTTTGGAAGAACATAGAACTCGTCGTACCGTTTCGGCAGATGGCCGAAGTACGGCCCGCTTTCCTTCTCCTCCTGCTCCATCCCTGCCCGAATGGTCCGCGGCACGGTAAAATCAGCCGGGGTTTCCGCGACACTTTCAGTTCCGCCGCACGGCAGGCCTTCTTCATCCCTGCTGGCTTTCTGATCTGTGTTTATAACAAGAATCTGATCCCTCGCATCTTTTCCCGATAAATTAAAATACACATGATTTGTGGGGCTGATTACTGTAGTATCTTCTGGAAAGAATTCGTAGGAAAGAGACAGCCTCGCATCATCATCGAAGCAAAAAGATAGCCGGGCATCCACCCCGCATCCAAATCCGCCCTCACCTTCATCGTATACATGGAAAGTCACTGTATTATTTTCTTCATCCGCAGATGCTTCAAACAACCTGTGCGCATAATTGCCGCCGGCGCCGTGCAGAAAATGCCCGGCCATATTGCAGTCAAGATGCAGTTCTTTTCCATCCACTGTGCATCTCCCGTGTTTAATCCGGTTTGCCACTCTGCCGATGGTACTGCCCTCGCATGTCATATTTTCTTCCAGAGCCCTCCCGTCGGCTGTGCCCATCACCACATCACCCAATTTCCCATTTCGGTCCAACACGCAAATCTTATGAATGGATGCCCCATAGTTCAATAGCTGGACATACTCTCCTCTGGTGTTGTAAATCGTATAGCTATATATAATTCTTCCGTCTTTCAAACGGTCAAAAACTCCTAATCGTATCATATGCCCCCTCCTGTCATCTTTTAAGTATCAGGTTCATTATAGAAAGAAATCTTTCCTCCTCACAGCAGGCATATTCTAGAAAATGTGTAATAATTTAATAGAAATTTTCTTGAATTCACAGGCAGATCATGTTAAATTAAATGCACCTGGATGGAAACCAACCGGGCACATTTCAAACATTCTTTATATCTAATCATAATGGAGATTTTCATTCTTTTGGGCAAATTCGTCCGATAATTCAATGTTTGAAAAAGAATAAAGGCTTACAGAGGCAGAAACAGGTGATGCTTATTGGCAGAGTAGATACTAGAGCGTGTTTGAAAATTCATTGCTGCAATATGCCGCCCCACTTCACGGTCTATTTACTGCCGAATCCAGTCAACGTAGCCCACTACGCCTCCTGAATTTGGCAGTAAATCCCCCGCAAACTGGGACAACATCTTGCAACAAGCAATTTTCAAACACGCTCTAGTACATCAGTATGTAATGATATTTTTATGCAGACAAATCAGACCAGGAGAAAATAGAATATGGGAAAAAGTGATGTATATATGAAACGCTGGCTTTCCAATAAACAACGCTTTGCAGATTTGATAAACGGTTCTCTTTTTCAGGGAAGACAGATCTTTACGGGTGAAAATCTGAAGGCTGAAGGCAAAGAACAGGGGGTTGTTATCCGAAATCCTGACGGTAAAGAAATAGCAGTTCAAAGATACCGCGACATTATAATGATGGCCAAGGATCACACAAGGATCGTCGTGCTGGCATGTGAAAACCAGGAGGAAATCCACTATGCCATGCCTGTGCGCGGAATGCTCTATGATGCTTTGAGTTATGCGGACCAGGTGAATCAAATAAAAAAAACCAGGAGTAAAGATAAAACGTTTGCTGGTGCAGCAGAATTTCTGTCGGGATTAAACCAGACAGACCTTCTGTTCCCTGTCATAACGGTTATCTTTTATTATGGTGAAAAAGAATGGGACGGAAAGCAGGAATTACACGGACTGTTGGGGATGGACAGAGAAGAGTACCAAATACTAAAACAATACGTGCCTAATTATAAAATTAATCTCATTGATGCAGGCAATCTGGATGAACAAATGTGTTTTCAAACTGATTTACAGATTGTATTCGGGATGCTAAAATGTAGAAAAAGTAAGAAAGAATTGCTGGAATATGTGGTCAAGAATCAGGAATATTTCGGTAATATAGATGAAGAATCTTATAATGCACTGCGGGTAATGCTTAGATCCGAACTAAGTTTGAAAGAAGCAGAGAATAAGACAGGAGGGATAGATATGTGTAAGGCACTGGATGATTTATACCAGGATGGTGTGAATAAAGGAGTGGAACTCGGGCGCGAACAGGGAATGGAGCTCGGCCGAGAACAGGGAACTGAGCTGGGCCGGGAGCAGGGAATTAAAGCGTTTATCCTGGACTACCGGGAGGAAGGTTACAGTGAAGAAAAGATAAGATCCAAGCTTGTCAGACGGTTTTTCATAACGCCCGAACAGGCACAGGATTATTGTAAGGCAGATCTTACGGGCACAGCTCCTTGAGTGTCGTATAAATGAAAGCAAAGCCATTGCCACTAGAGCGTGTTTGAAAATTGCTTGTTGCAAGATGTTGTCCCAGTTTGCGGGGTATTTACTGCCAAATTCAGGAGGCGTAGTGGGCTACGTTGACTGGATTTGGCAGTAAATAGACCGCGAAGTGGGGCGGCATATTGCAGCAATGAATTTTCAAACACGCTCTAGAAACCATGTACCGGCAATGGCTTTACTTTTTATTCCTTAATTACAAACCTCCGGCTCTTCCACCGCCCGGACTTATAATATACGATCCCAATAACAAACGGCGTGAAGCTCGCCAAAGCATCTCCCAGCCAGAATCCCATGTACTCCATCTCCAGAGCGACTCCGAACAGAAGGCTCAGTCCAATCCGCAGTACAATCCCGTCCAGGATTGCCACAGCAAAGTTAACCTTATAGTTTCCGCTGCCGTTCAGCAGTGCATTCATCGGACAGCGGAACGCGCTTCCAAGGAATACCAGAATGACAATCGGAACACTAGCAGCCGCAATCGGCAGAACTGATTTATCCGATGTGAAGATTCCATATACCTGCTCCGGAAAAGCCGCCAGAATTCCTGCCAGAACCGCAATCATGCAGAATGCGGCGGCAAAAGTTGTTTTCATGATCTTCGGCACCCTTCCATATTTCTCCGCTCCGATGTTCTGGCCGATCATGGAGGAGGCCGCTGCATTTACCGCATTAGAGAACAGGTTGGAGATTACGCTGAGTTTGTTGTTCACTCCGCTGACCGCCGATATCAGCACTCCATATGAATTGATCCAGGAATTGACGAACAGCTTTGACATCTGAACCGATGCATTTTTGATCGCCATGGGGATTCCCAGCTTGACCAGCATCAGCAGCATTTCCCTATCCGGATGAAAATCCCTTTTCGAAAAATGAATTCCCAGCTCCCCCCTGGCCCGATAGATAAAAACCATCGCATACAGAAAACTTACGGTCTGGCTGATGACCGTCGCCAGGGCTGCACCTGCTGCGCCCCATTCGAATTTCATGACAAACAGAAGATCCAGTATGACATTCAGCACGGATGCAATGCTGATAAATACAAAGGGATGCTTTGAATCCCCGTATCCCCGCAGAACTGCGCTGACAATATTATACCCGTACACGAATACAAGCCCCGCCGTGCAGATTGTAATATAGTCATAAGCATAATCCCACGATTCTGCAGGCGTATTCATCACTGACAGGATCGGCCCCCGAAACAGCATGACTCCCACGCTGCCCACAATGGCACACCCTGTCAGAAATGTCATCATCGTTCCTACAAATTTTCCAATCTTCTCCGGCTGTTTCGCCCCGATATACTGTGCGATAATGACCTGTCCCGCATTGGAGAACCCCATCACCAGGAAGGTCATAAAGGAGGCGATATCCCCTCCTACGGATATCGCCGATAATCCCACACTCCCTGCATGCTGCCCCACGATCAGCATGTCCACCATATTGTAAACGACCTGGAGCAGATTGGATAAAAACAGCGGCGCTGAAAATGCAAGAAGCTGCGTCACAATATTACCGCTTGTAAAATCCCGGACCACTTTTGTTTCTTTCCCCGCCAACCAATCACTTCCTCTCTATGCTTCGGCTTCACCCCTGCTGCTCTCTTTTCTTAAAATCCGCTTCCGCCTTTGTAATCTTCCCACTGAAACAGATCAGCAAAACAAAAGCCGCCGCAATCGGCAGTATCATAGCCCGCCACATGACGCGGTAGCCGGCACACTCTACGATATATCCTGCCAGGACCGGCCCCGCCATATTGCCCAGGTCATTGCCGATAAATGCGGTGCTGCTCGCGGCTCCTCTCCGGTCCGAGGGCACGCACTTCATGCACAGTGTCTGAATGGCCGGCTGGGCCGCCCCGAATCCAAACGCTGAGACGAATGCCGCCACCAGAAACATAAAAAGGCCGTCTGCAATACTGATCAGGAAAAAGGACAGGGCAAAACAGATCAGCGCCGGGACCGTTACCTTCACCAGACCGTATTTATCGCTCATTTTGCCGATCAGGGGTCTTGAGAATACCAGCACCCCCGCATAGACGGTGAAGAAGAATCCGATGTTTACAACGCCCATATCCGTCCCATAGATTGCCAGGAAAGAATTAATCGTGAAAAATGTACCCGAGAGCAGAAATAGCAAGATGGCCGGTATAGCCGCCTCTTTTGCCGCAATGCTTGAGAGTCTGATCTTGAACTGTTTTCTTGTGCCGTTCTCCGGCATACGGATTCTGCCTGCTGCAATCACCCCGCACACCAGGCATGCCGCCCCGATCCAGAATGTCGCCTGGTAGCCGATATAGCGGTACAGCGTCAGTCCTACAGTGGGGCCAATTGCCTGGCAGGCCGCCTGGGCCAGTGAAAATACTCCGATTCCGGAGCCAAATTTATCTGCCGGCAGCGCATCCGATGCGATTGCCAGGCACCCCGTTGCTGTAAATGCTCTTGCTGCCCCCTCGATCAGGCGGAAGGTAAAGAGCATGGGAACGGTGGAGGAGAATCCATAGCCCGCATAGGAAATTACCATGACTGCCATTGCCGCCATCAGCAGTTTCTTTCTGCTGAAGCTGTCCAGCATCGGCCCTGAAAAAACCTTGAACCCCAGAGCCGTTGCCGCGAAACTGCCTGTCAGGAGGCCGACCAGTGTGGCCGGCGCCCCCAGAAAATCTGCGTATTTTGCCACAAGGGAATTTACCATCTGCTGCCCCAGATTCATCATTCCATTGGCGATAAAGATCCCCACAAACGCGGCATTCCAGATTCTTCCCTCTGTTACAACTTTTTCTTTTTCCAACATAGTGTCATCCTTTACTTGAATATTAATTTTGCGTAATCACGAAGCCCAAGTCTCCAGCTCTTCCATCTGCTTGTTCCGTCCGGATAAAGCTGCCTCACGTAACAGGGAAGCCTGTCAATCCCCGCCTCCTGGTACAGCCGGTCATCCGCCTCATAGAATTCCAGATGATCCTCGTTAGGAGTTGTGGACCGGTAGTAAACTTTATAGTTTTTTCCGAAACTTTCTTTATCCTTGAGAACCTCTTTATAAGGGCGCTCATAAGTTGTCCGGATGGTCTCATGGGTCATACTTGCCGTAAAATGTCCCATATAGCCGAACAGCTCCGGATGGCGGAAACCGATATCGTTTGTCTGATAAGAGCCCATTGAAAGGCCCCCGATGGCGCGGTTCCATTTGTCTGTTTTTACACGGTAATGAGACTCTATATAAGGAATACAGCTTCCCGTCAGCATATCTTCCAGGGCCGTGTCCAAGATGCCGCTGTATTTCCAGACTTCTTCCGGCCGGTCCTCATAGCGGAGCATTCCGTTATTCATGACCACTATAAACTCTTCGCATGCCTTCTCTGCAATCAGATTATCCAGAATCTGTGACATATTTGCCCCATATTCCCACGCTATTTCGTTATCCGAACCGCCGTGCAGGAGATAAAGCACCGGATACTCTTTGTCCCCGTTCATATATCCGGGAGGTGTATATACATAACATCTCTGCCATGTCTTCAGGTTCTCTGCCCAATAGATCTCTCTTGTAAGTGCGCCGTGGGGAACATGATGCATCATCGCAAAATCCATCTCCTCATCCGGCACCTCAATATAATTACAGGGACGGTCCATGGTCCAATAGATCGGAATATAGGGGGATAAAAACAGCGCACCGTCCACAATCACGCTCACCCCCACCTGTCCGGTCAGGCGCGGATTGTATGGGTATATCCCCTCGAAGAAGCCTGCTTTGCTTCTGGCAAGCACCAGAGGGCCATCGTTCCATCCCAGAAATATTTTCACATCCCGGGCGCCCGGTGCATAGATTCGAAACAGGTAATCCCCGTTTGCCTGCAGGACAGCACCCGTTCTCTCAAATTTACCATTTATTTCTTCCGGCTTTGGCTCATGAAATCCCGCTGCCTGATTTTGAAAAAAACAATTCCTTAAAAATTCCTTTGAAAATTCCATACTCTTCTCCTTTTCTCTATTTGTCCTGATTTAATTGTAAAAAAAAGAAACAGATTCTTGAATGTACTAATTTCAAGAAAATGTTGAATATTTAATGGGCTTCCACCAGAGACATTGACTTTTATTTTGGGCTTTGTTAGAGTGTATTTATTATTCAATACTGTTCGTATTTTCTTTAGAAAGGAGAATACTATGGCATCCAGACGAGAAGAATATTTTAAAAATTACCAGCTTGAGCAAGTGCCGGATCATTCGAAAAAGGGCTATAAAAATGTATATAAATATATCGGTGACTATTATTCCTGGAATGTTTCTGCTGATTGTTTAAAGAAGCAAAAGCTGCTTTTTGGGGCCTGTGAATTCCTCACAGTTATCACTTTTCTTTGGGCTTCTGCCAGACCGGTTATACTTAACCAGAATATTTTTATCATTTTACCTGCTATGCTGGCCCTGATCTGCTGGCTCTTTGAGATCATTGTCATGGCGACTTTTTGTTTTGTTAAACAACCGATGAGACAAGATGACTACCAGAAAATAAAACATACCTTACCCATTGTACTGTTACTACGAAGCTTCTGCCTGCTGGCTGTCACAATTGCCTGTATTCTATTATCCATCATCAAGTCACCAGATATAACAGGTATTGCAGCTATATTCTGCTACGCTGCGGACTGTATTCTGTCCATTATAATGCGGCAGTCATTTCTCAAATTCTCACAAAATTCTAGTATAATATGCAGGGAATAAAAGCCGATAGCTTTTATCCCCTGCATGAAATCTTTTCTCTCTACGTCCAGATCGGATATACAGTATTAAATTTCCCGCAATGCCATTTGATGTTCTTTCGTAATAGTCCAGACTTGTCTGAACTGTTACGTTTTTTCAACTACCAGGGCATTTCATTTCTCTGATAATCAATAAACATCTTTTCCTCGGGTATCTGATCAATCTCCTCTGCTATCTGAATCAGCGCTGCCGCACTATCCGCAGGTTCTACCTCTGCCATTTCTCCTCCGCCCATTTGGGTTTTCAGCCATCCGGGATGAAGGCATACCACCCTTGCGCCCGGTACACTCTCGCTAAAGTACCTCTGAAGAATCACACATGCCATATTTTCAGCACATTTGGACATTCCATAGCTATATTCCTGTGAGCGGTGATTGTTTGCTATACTGGCGGCCTCAGAGGTCACACAGACAATTGCACAGTTATTTCTAATAGCAGGAAGCAGACCCTTGATTACCCGCAGAAATCCAACTGCATTTATATCTACAATTAATGGAATTGCATCCAGATTGGTTTCGCCAAGAGGAACTCTGTCCTGCACACGGCATACACCGGCGCAGCTGTATATCCGATCCACCACTTCTATACTGCTGACAATCGTTTTAGTTGCTGCATTCACCTGATCTGTTGATGAAATATCACAGGGGAAAAAATACAGTTCTTCATTTGTTTTAGCTTTCTTTAACTCAGACATAAGAATACTTTCGTTCAGATCAATAGCCCATACTCTGTCCCCCTGCTCAAGATGCTGCCTTACGATTTCGATGCCAAGCCCCCCGGCACCGCCTGTTACTACTACATTTTTTTTCATATGCATCCTTTCCAGTGAACGTTGTCAATCTCACTTTATTTCTGATTGGCCTGTTTCACTTTTTTACTATCTGTTTATATTTTAAATTACGGGGGCTGCCTTTTGTATGTACCTATTTCAAGAAATTGTATACTTTCCCATCTCATCTTAGATCTTTCTTCTTATCTGCATAAAATTCTCCACATATTCTTCATTCCATGTCCTTGTTCTGCGTGCCTTCCCGTATTATGATTCAATCAATCATTTCCAAAGGAGGTTTTTTTATGTATGTAATAGTCGGGAACTGGCGTCCGGATTCTTATGAAAAGGGAATATCGGTATATAAATATGAGGAGGAGACAGGTGCTTTTACTTTCGTATTTCACGGATTTTCTGATACCGCCGTCAGTTTTTTGGGATACGGCTCCCGTGAAAATATTCTTTATGCAACAAACGAAACAGATATACTTACTGAAAATGGTTTTCAGGATAAAATTCTTGCTTTGAGGCTCTCCGAGGAATCCGATATTATTTCACTTTTAGATACCTCCAGTTCATTAGGACCAAACCCAACCTGGATCTGTACAGATGAAACCGGGAATTACCTTCTGGCCACTCATCATGGCGGATTTTGCCACACAAGCACCGTCGTGAAAAATTCTGCCGGGGATCTCTGTGAAGAACCTGTACTGGATAAAGCCCATATTATACTGTTTCGGCTAAAGGAAGATGGTACTTTTGATAAACCTACAGATGCTTTCCTTCCCAGACTAAAGGAACCATCCCCGCCTGCAAAGATGTCCAGAACTCATTGCATATTCAAAGCCCCCTGCTCTAATTTATTTCTGGTCTGTGACAAAGGTTTGGATTTGGTGTTGAGTCTTACGATTGATTACCAGTCAGAAACACTCAAACTTCTGGACCAGATTCCGGCGGCTTCCGGTGCAGCTCCCAGATATGGTACCTGTCATAACGTTCTCCCCATCTTTTATGCAGATATGGAGGGTAAAACAGATGTTTATTCCTTTCGCTATGATGAAAATGGCAGGCTCTCAGTGCTGCAGATACTAAATGTCTTTCCAGGAGAACCGGATTGTAAATCTATGGCATCCGATATTATTTTTGATTCATCCTTCAGGCATCTTTATGTGGGATTCCGCGGGGAAAACCTGATCGCCATCCTAGATGTAGATGAATATGGTGTGATGTCATTAAACACAAAAATAAAAAACCCCGATGGAGCGCCTAATATCCTCCGCTTTTCCCCGGACCATAGATTCCTGTTTGTTACAAATATATTTGAAGGCATTATCAGCCAGTACAAGGTGGAAAAGGATGGTTTTTTAACTTACATAAAACAGGCTGCTCTTGATTCCTGCCCTGCCAGCATGATATTTGTCTGAGATCTTCTGTTTCCTGTTACAAGAACAAAGTGTGCAAGCCCCTCACTCTTGAGGGGCTTGCACACTTTGACGCCGCCGCGATGCCGCCCTGCGGCTATATACCTTATCGCGGCGTGTGCATCCCCCGGAGGGTTTTTATAATATAGGGAATTCCAGAGGAATTTCCTATATTATAAAAAAGCCATGGGACGGTTGGTTCTTAACCAACGCTCCCATGGCTCTTTCCTGCTATCTCGGCTATCTTTTTTATAACATACTTTCCTGTTTTCTTCCACCCGCTTAGAAGTTCATTCCCCGGCCGGCAAGCCCCTCATGAGTAAGGGGATAGAGAGTTGATGTGGGCCTGCCCACTTTGTTCTATCCTGCACGTTTACTTCATCTGCCTGAATTCTGTCGGTGTCATCCCTACAATCTGCTTAAAACGCTTACTAAAATACCGCTGTTCCTGAAATCCGACAGATACCGCAATCTCATTGATTGACAAATCGGTCTCCAATAGTTTATTCTTTGCAATCTGCATCTTATAGTCGGTTATGTAATCAGTCATTTTCATTCCTGTATGCTTTTTAAATAAATGAGAAAAATAAACCGGACTCAAATTAACAACTTCTGCCAGCTTTTCGGCGGTTATTGTCTTATCATAATTTTCTTTTATATATTTGATGGCCTTTCTCAGTATTCTGACATTCTGCTTGTCCACATCTTCTTCCAATATTTCATACATTCTGGCAAATTGCTGTTTTAAGTTCTGCTTGTATACATCCAGTGTGTACGAATAGTTCAATGTCTTCTTCACAATTTCTTTCTCCTGCTCAACCACCATGTGCTGCATCAGGATGGGACCATTAACATCAAAGAAATAATCTACGAACGTAATGATAAAATCTCTGATCTTATAATCTGAAAGCACATAAGACGGAAGTTCAAAAAGCTCATCGATACTCTTTTCCATGTCTGCTAAATTCAAAGTATCACTGGCCAGTTTCAGATTCTCCACGATCGTATTTAGCTTTTCACCATAAGTATCCTGGATCCCGTAAGCTTTTTTCCAGTACAGAACCCTGCTGGTGCCTCTTTTCATTCTTGCCCAGGCCGCTTCGTATGCTTCTTCGCGGGATTGCTGTACCCGGGTAAAATCATCGTAAGCCCCGCCTACACACAATGTTACTGTTACCCCATAATTTTTACCGGTATATGCATTCACTACTTTCTGGATATCTTCAAAAGTATTTAATATGCTCTGCTCATACTTATGGCCGTAATTTATAATTCCAACTACACCATTGAAACGAAAATCAAACATCATTTCATAGCAGTACTCATAGATATAATCATTGACAATGATTTCAATCTTTCTCTGCATTGGTGCAAGGTCTGAAAAGAATTTTGTGTTGTTAAAATTCGGAAGTTCCCCCTGAAGCTGGTCAAACCGAAACAATAGAATTCGAAAAAGGCCTTTTGTAAAGTTCGTATTCATAATCTGGTTTGCAAAATCCATATCATGTGCCACATCGCTGTTCTCAAACATCAGCTTCCAAAAGTACAAGGACCTCATTGCGATGCAGGCTTCATGCTTGACCTGAGGCAATGTCACATTTCTGATATTCTCTGATACGCGCTTTAAATCCTGGTTCAATTTGCTGATGTCAAGCGGTTCCTTATAATATGCCCATATTTTTAATTGCAGCAGCCTGATCAGCACTTCCGGGTCTGAACCATCTCCGATTACCAGAATCCGGCAGTTGTCTTTCAGGGAATTCACTTTCCTTACAATATCTGCACAATCTTCACTAATGGAAGTACTATCCAAAATCAAAAGTCTTGGTGAACATTCTTCAAACTGATCCCAAAAGTCCTCTGAATAGCCAATCCACGCCAGGCACTCCATCTTATTCCGGGCAAATTCCGCCTCTGCTTTTAATTGATCTTTCCGTTCCTGGTTGTCAGAAACGATCATCACCTTTATCCTCATGGCATCATACCTCGTATGGTTTATTGTCGGTGTTATTTTATCATTTAGTTAGTGGTTTATTGCTAAATCAAGCTGTTAATGATATGATCGCTTAAGAGCACCGTGTACAGGGTGGGATCCTCCCAACTTCACAGAAGAGGGGAGGTGGTGCGGATGGACACTTATGAAGTGTTATCACTGCTGTTTATAGGTGGAAGTTTTCTGCTCGCATTACTTACCTACATAGATAGGCATAATAAGCGAAAATAAAAAATGCCTACCCTGTCTGCAAACGGAGTAGGCGCGTCCTCATGTAGGACGTAAGTACAAATACCGAGGCTCCCACTACTGTGGGCGGTGCTCTCCCTATTACTAAATATAGCACATCTTACTTCCAATATCAAGTTACGGCTTCTAAATCTTACGCAACTTAACCCGCTTAACCCGCTTATTCTAAGTGATTGATTTCCCGGACCCTGCAGCATGATACAAAATGCCCTGGAAGGACTTCCTCCAGCTGCTGCGGGGCATGGCAGCCTTCAATTGCGTATGGGCATCTCGCCGCGAACCTGCAGCCTGGTTTTGGGTCTATCGGTGATACTATCTCTCCCTTGAGCGGTATTCTTTTCTTTTTGGCATGTATATCAATTGTCGGTATTGCGGATAACAAGGTTTTTGAATATGGATGAAGGGTGTTTTCAAACAGTTCATCGGATTCGCAGGTTTCTACTAACTGGCCAAGATACATGACGCAGATGTTGTCGGATATGTGTTTTACCACGGACATGTCATGTGTGATGAACATGTAGGTGAGTCCCTCGCTTTCCTGCAGATCCATTAGCAGGTTTAGTACCTGTGCCTGGATGGAAACGTCCAGAGCGGATACGGGTTCGTCGCAGACGATGAACTTAGGGTGTAGTGCTAAGGCCCTTGCTATGCCGACTCTCTGCCTGCGTCCCCCATCCAGCTCTCTGGGATAGGACAGGGCCAGTCTTTCCTCGATTCCTACCAGCTTCATCAGACGTTCTGTTTCTTCTTCTAATTTGTCTCCTTCAAACTTTCCGGAAAGCTTTAATGGCTCCTGAATTGTCTGACGGATCGTCATTCTTGGGTTTAATGATGAGTATGGGTCCTGGAAAATAATCTGCATATCATCTCTCAATGTGTTAAGAGCTTTTTTATCTAAATTTGTGACGTCTTTTCCATCGAAGATAATTTTTCCGTCTGTGCTGTCCTGAAGATGGATGATCGTTCTTCCCAGTGTCGATTTCCCACAGCCGGACTCGCCTACGACCCCCATCGTCTTTCCCTGCTCAATCACAAAGCTGACATCGTCTACTGCATGTACTTTTCCTTTCGGAGAGTTGAAGTATTTCTTTAAATGTTGTACTTCCAGCAATGCTCCCATCTATTTTTGCACCTCCTGCGCCTTTATGTTGCAGCACCGGCAAGTGTGTCCGGGTGCTGCTTCTACGGCATTTATTTCTCCCCTGCGGCATTCGTCTGTGGCATAGGGACATCTTGGACTAAAGTTACACCCCTCTGGGAGGTCTGATGGGTCCGGCGGTAAGCCTTCAATTGGGGAAAGCCTTTTAACATGGGAATTCAAATCCGGAATCGCTCCAAAAAGCCCCTTCGTATATGGATGGGCAGGGTGGTCGAATACATCCTCTTTGGTTCCGTATTCTATGACTTCTCCTGCATACACAACCGCCACATCATCACAGACTTCCGCCACAACGCCCAGATCATGGGTAATCATAATCATCGCTGTGTTAAAGTCTTTTTTCAGTTCATTTATCATCTCCAGCACCTGTGCCTGAATGGTTACATCCAATGCTGTCGTCGGCTCATCTGCCAGCAGCAGATCCGGGTTGCAGGCCAGTGCCATTGCGATGACCACCCGCTGTTTCATACCTCCGGAAAATTGGTGCGGATATTCTCTGACCCGGTTCTCTGCAATTCCGACTTTTTCCAGCATCTTTATTGCTTCTGCCGTTGCTTCAACTGCACTCATCTTCGAATTGTGTGTTCTTACTACTTCTGCAATCTGGTCCACGACTCTTTTCACAGGATTCAATGCTGTCATTGGGTCCTGAAAAATCATAGAGATCTTTCTGCCGCGCAGCTTTCTCATCCCTTTTTCTTTTATTTTCAGGATATCCTCTCCGTCCAGAAACACCTCCCCTCCGACAATCTTTCCGCCGGGTTCCGGCAGAATCCTGAGAATTGCTTTTGCAATGGATGTCTTGCCTGCACCGGTCTCTCCTACCAGTCCGATGGTGCGCCCTCTTTCCAGACTAAAGGATACTTTATTAACAGCATGTACAATTTTACCCTCGGAGGTATATTCTACTACAAGATCTTTTACCTGTAGAAATTCATTCTTGTCCTTCATTGTCCTACCTCCTAATGCTTTAATGTCGGGTCGAGTGCATCTCTCAATGCATCACCAAACAGGTTGAATCCTAAAGTAAACAGACAAATAAACAGTCCGGGGAACAACACCATGTAAGGGGCCGTAGTAATGTAATTTCTTCCTGCTGTCAGCATCGCTCCCCATTCGGGTGTCGGAGGCTGTACCCCCAGGCCGATATAACTGAGGCCCGTCGCCATAAGAATATTGGCTGAAATATGGCTGGCAGTCGTTACAATCATAGGCGACATTGCATTCGGGATCACGTGTTTCATGATAATTCTGACGTTAGAACACTTTATGGATCTCGCTGCCTCTATATATTCCATTTCCCTCACTGAAAGAATATTCGCACGCATCATCCGGGCCATCCCCGGAACTGTTGCCACTCCTAATGCAATGATTGTCTGAATGAATCCAGCCCCTAACACTGCTGAAATAATAATCGCAAACAGCATAGACGGCATAGACTGGATGACATCCAGAATTCTCATAATAATATTGTCAACCTGACCGCCGAAATAGCCCGAAACAGATCCCAGAATGACACCAATTATAAGCGCTGCCAATACAGATGCAACCCCCAGCATGATAGAATATTTACTGCCATAGAGTAACCTGGTAAAAATATCGCGCCCAAGATCATCCGTACCTGCCAGATGTTTCAGTGACGGAGACATAAACGCACTCGGCATATCTACTTTTGACGGGCTGTAATTTGACAATAAAGGGGCTAAGATTGCTCCCAGACACAGTAAAAGCACGAGAACGATTC
This sequence comes from Faecalicatena fissicatena, assembly GCA_001028025.1. Classification (GTDB taxonomy): domain Bacteria; phylum Bacillota; class Clostridia; order Lachnospirales; family Lachnospiraceae; genus Faecalicatena; species Faecalicatena fissicatena_A. Next base: position 21,145 of record LDAQ01000039.1, read on the forward strand.
CCACAATAGCCATTGGATTCTTCACAACTCTAAGGAACACTGCTGCCCCGGCACTATTTTTTTTCACTTTTGCAGAACCGTTCCTACTCATGCTTTTTCCTCCTCTTCTTCCCCTCATACTGAGATTTGATTCTTGGATCAACAAACGCATAGAGTAAATCCACAATCAGCATGCACAGGCTGAATAATATTGCAATGAAAATCACGGATCCCTGCACTGCGTTATAATCACGATTGGAAATCGCACTCGTCATATACATACCAATTCCTGGAATGGAGAATACGCTTTCTATGACCATGGTTCCGCCTATCATCATACCGAAGCAGGAACCTGCCGATGTAATAATCGGAATTAACGCATTTGGCAGGGCATGTTCAAGGATAACCTTTCTCTCCGATACCCCCTTAGCCCTTGCGGTTGTCACATAATCAGAGCGGACTACCTCTAACATACTTGACCTTGCAAGTCTGGCATTACTTGCAAAACCGGCAACCCCATTTGCCAGAATAGGCAGAATATAGTATTGCGGTCCTCCGATACCAAATGCCGGCAGTACATGTAGTTTTAGCGCAAACAGGATAACCAGCATAAGGCCCAGCCAGAAACTTGGCATAGACGCACCTATTAAAGAAGTTACCAGTATCAGCCTGTCTGCAATTGTATCTTGTTTGATTGCTGCCCATATTCCAAATGGTACACCTACAATCACGCCAATAATAACAGTACCAAGTGCAATAATAAAAGTTCTAGGAAGTCTTGCAAGAAGGTCTGCTGTTACGGATGTACTATATATGTAGGACATTCCAAAATCACCGTGCAGGATGGAACCAAGATAGGATCCCAGCCTTACAATATACGGGGCATTTAATCCGTGGATTTCTCTGTATTGCTCCAGCTGTTCGGGTGTGGCAGAACTTCCCAGTACAATTTGTGCCGTATCTCCAGGAACGAAATACATTAGCGTGAATACTAATATCGCGACTGTAAGAAGGATTGGAATCATCCATAATATTCTTTTTAAAATATATCTTCCCATATTCTCACTCTCTTCTTAAATATGTGCCATACAGAGTAACAGTTAAAACAGATCTGCGCATTTACTGCGCAGACCGTACGAAAACGTGATGGCCGCAGGCATCCGGCCCATCGCAAAGCGATTTCATTGGCCGGATGCGTAACAGTTCAGACTTATCTGAACTGTTACCATACATAAACCTTCTGTATGGCACATATTTTCTCTCTGGAACGCCCGCTGCGTTCGTGTTATTTGTTAGCTTCTAATTATATTCGCTGCAGTTGGGCAATACATAGCTGCCCTGTAAGAAATCAAATTTTGAAATTTTCCCTTCTTTTGCTACAATATACAGGCTCTTGGTATACAAACCATAACAGTATGCATTTTCTTCCAGATAGTTTTCGAAATCGTCTACCGTCTCCTGACTATGCGTATCCGGACTCAATGCTGTTTCAAGTTTTGTCTGCAGTGTATCATCTACAATAAAGTTCGCTGTTTCACCGTCAAAGCTTCTGTTATCAAACAACAGGCTCCACGGAAATGTCACAAAATCATCAGTTCCTTTTATGTCAAGAATCAGATCAAACTGGGTAGAGTCAAGCTTATATGTCTGATACAATGCATCTTCTACTGATACAATCTCCGAATCAATGCCAATCTCTGCAAGTTCTGCCTGAATAACTTCGGCAACTTTATCAAGGTTCATTGCAGGCATTGTCAGTATTTTGAGTTTTTTACCAGACACATCTACTCCGGATTTCTCTAACTTTTCTTTTGCTTTATCTACATCATAACTGTAATAGTCCCCATCATTCCAGGTTTCATCATAGTCAGCCGAAAGTGGATTGGCCATTGCAGACAGTGTGGAACCATATCCGCCGCATGCAGCCTGTACACAGGACTCAGCATCTATTGCGTAAAAAATCGCTTCCCTTAATTCCCTGCTCTCGGAAAGGATACTATCGGATGACATATTCGGAAGAACTGAGAACATTAAATTACTGTTCAATTCTTCTACCTGATACCCGCTTACAGCCTCTCCATCTGCATAAAATGTATTGATTGCTGTCGTATCCATGTACTGTGCCATATCAATATCACCTGTCTGAAGCGCGGTTGACATCTGCGTAGATTCCGTAACAACTTTATACACAATCTTGTCTATATTCTGTTTTGAGACTGCGCTGACCAGACTCTCATCGGTCTGCCAATAGTCTTCATTTTTTACCAGTGTAAGCGTAGAACCGGGAACCATCTCTTCCACTTTGTAGGCCGCTGTGGCAACAGGCTTACTTGCCATTTTATCTCCGCTTGCTTCGTAAGCCGTTTTTGAAATAACTGGTACGATGTTAAGCACATACTCAATTGTGCCCAGCGGATTATCTGAAAGCTTAATTTCTACTGTATAATCGTCCACTGCTGTAACAGACTCAAGATAAGAATTTAATTTTTCGTAATTTCCGGCATCCTTCATTGCCATTGCCGCCCATGCATAATCATCAGCTGTAATTTCATTTCCTTCGGAATCCTTTATGTAATCATACATCGTTATATCGTAAGTAAGATCATCTACTTTTTTGATTTCTTTCGCACACTGAAGCTCCATATCCTCCAGTTCGGCGCCAAAATCTTTTCTTACTGCCAGATACTCGTAAAAAATATATTTTACTGCTGTTCTGGTGGTACTCATTGTACCAAATGGTGAAATATCATTCCAGTCGCTGTCTACTCCAATTGTTATAACATCTGATGCAGATGTGCTTCCAGAAGATTTTGCCTGAGTATCGCTGCCTTTATCTCCGGTTGAATTTCCACACCCCGCCAGCAGCATTGTGCCCATAGCTGCAATCAGTCCGATTGCAAGAATCTTTGTCATTCTCTTTTTCATAGTGTTATATTCCTTTCCCTTCTTATTTGTTTCGAAACATGTTTTTTCTATGATTGTATAGTATCATAAGTCTTTTTTTAGTTAAATTACTCAACTTCAAGATTATGTGGAAAATTTCAAGTTATTATTTTTTACGATAAAACATCTGGAATGCAGTATTAACATTGGCATATTGAACAATTTTTTTATGTTTCAAACTTCGGAAGCAATTCGCGGCACATTTCCAGCACAACAGGCGTTATAATCTCTTCTGCAGCCCCATCCTTTACCCTGGAAGTATAGAAAGCAAAGGTTCTCCTGTCATACCCTGATTTTGACGGGAGATATCCTACGCGTTCCCCTGTGTGGGTAACAATCACCAAATTTTCAAATGGAACCTTTTCTTTTAAATGAAGGCCGATTTCAGCTACCAGTTCTGCATTCATTCCCAGAAAAACCACTCCATTCACCATGACCATCTTCAGCCGAAGTTCTATGTCCTCATCATCCTCTATCCTGACATCTATACTATGATCTCCGGGCACGATCATTTCTGAAGTCCCGTCTTTTCTGGATAATTTCTGCCCCGGCAGCATCACCGTCCGTTCAGTCACTTTACATATGAATTCTTCGCTGAACTCATTCCCCTTCATTGTATTCATGATTTTAAGCACATCTACAGCATGTCTTTGGGCCAGGGACTCACAATAATCCCATGCATCATACTTTGTTTCCGCATAACTATGAGATCCATCGTGATTGTATTTTATATACATTGCAAAAAATATAGGATTTACATTTCCGGCAGGCCCGCTGCACCATAGAAAAACAGTGTTCGTATCCTGGTATCTCTCCTCCAGATATTCGCTGACCATTCCCGGCAGATCCCCCGACATCAGATACTTTGTATCCTCTTCGTCCCGTTTGAGGTAGCAGCAGGTAGCATGGACTCCATAATTGATCAACGCACCTATGATATGATCCTGCAAATCTCTGACCTGGAGTACAGATACTGTATGATCACATGGTCCGGAAAAATCCATTCCCTGTCCCCATGTTCCATCTTCAAACTGTTCATCACGGCAGACATTAATATAACTTTCTCCTGTTTTAAAGCATATTTTTGCGAAACGCATATTCTCCAGTGCATCCCCCACTGCCTTTACCGTCTGGGCTATCACCAGATCACCATATGCTTCCACCCATTTCATTTTATCTGGATCACCAATGTTTCCCTCATGTGTATTATCAAATGTTGGCGCTTCATGAGAATGTGTTGCCGCAAAACAAAGGTTTTCTTTTCTAAATCCATAAGTCTCTCCTAACACCCTGCATAAATCTTCTGTACGGCTCATGTCCGCAGCATCATATGTAATGATTGCGGTCTTCTCACGGCCGTCGTCAAACACCAATGTCCTTACATATAGATCCTTATAGACACCTTCAAATACAATGGGCAGAAATGAAAGTGCCGGATACATTGACTCCGGCGGTGTAATACATGCTTTTCCTGCAGATGCTTTTAATTTTCCCATTTTTCCCTCCTGATTATTTCGCCTGTCATATCTATTCAAATCCGTCGGTCTGCTTTCTCGAGCAGACTTCTTAATTTATCGTCATAACCGGTTCTTTCTTCACATTTAACATCAAAAATCATGGTTGGGATTTGATTCCCTGCTGCCTTATTCCAGTGCGGTACTCCCAATCCATTTGGATTTCCATATCTGGCCATATTTAACCATGCAGAACATATCGTTTTCTCTAATTCTTCGCTTATCCCCGGTTCAAAAGCGGCCTCAATATACGATGTATTGTGAAAGATATAAGGGATCTCTGAGCAATGCCATGCCACAGTTCCGCCTGAGAGCGCCGATTCCTTCTTAAATAACCAGTTCCATACATCAGCCCCAATTTCCAGACGTTTTTTCACAAGTCCAAGCTGTCCGTTACGTTCCTTATAATCCATAAATAATACATCTGCGGGATTATTTTCGGGATAAACGGCTCTGAATTCTGTCAGGATTTCCATTCCTTTTTCTCCCCACTTTTCCCGGCAGTATCTCTTTACCTGCTCCATGCTCCAGCTATTTTTTCTGCCATCTCCAATTTGGTTTTCCGGAAGCATATTGGAATTTCCTTCTCCAAATACATTTCCTATCAGCATGGGAATATCCCGGGTCTCCTTCCTGAATCCATCGGCCAGGGTACTGCCCTCCACATATTTTCCATCTTCAACTGGTTCCCAGCGATATCTTCCGTTCAGCCCGCTTTCCTCTTGAAGTCTCTTTTCAGCTGTCAAAACTGCGTCCGCAAGATCCCAATAAGGTATCTCCTCTATTCTTTGAACATGCTCCTTTGATATCTGCAGATTTGCCAGAGTTAATTCTGTCAGCCTGCCGGCCAGGCTTCTTTTTGTCCATCCGGGCGGGACAGCCTGTTCTTTAATGCCTCCGCTGTCGATAGCCGCCTTCTGAAACAATCCGTCTCCCTGCGGACACTGCATTGCATAAAGGATCTTGGCCACGCCCCCTGACTGTCCAAAAACCATTACATTTTCCGGATCTCCTCCAAAAGACTCTATATGATTCTTTACCCATTGTAGAAGCATGATTACATCACCCAGACCGCAGCAGGAGGACAGTTCATACTCTTTCCCATAAGCGGAAAGATCCATTCCCCCGAGGCAATTATGTCTGTGATTAAAGGTAACCACAACCACATCCCCGAACTTAGCCAGTTCTTCGCCATCATAGGCATACTGTTCTACGGCCGAACCGCTGCTCCAGCCGCCCCCGTGCATCCACACCATGACCGGTTTTTTTGATGCTGAATCTATGGAGGGTGTCCAGATATTCAGATACTGGCAGTTTTCATCCTGCGGCATAAAATAGTGAGGATTAAACTGAAAATCAGATGTAATCGGCGTAATCGGCTCCGGGCAGACATATCCATAAGTCACTGCCGGCTTTACTCCACTCCATGGCTGCACGTCTGCCGGCATATGGAACCTTCTTGCTTCTGCATATTTGATTCCCCGGAAAATGTATACTTCCTGCTTCTTTATTCCGGCAATCTTTCCTTTTGAGGTTGATACTACCGGCGCATCACTTGCTGTAAATACCGTTTCCTTTAATTTATCACAATACATGCCCAATCACCTCTCTTTACACTCGTTCTCTTGGTCCGCCGCCGTAGGTACGTACCGGACCTTTACCGCCAGGTCCAAGTGCTCCCGCCTTCGTTACCAATTCGATCAGTTTATCATCGTAATCCTCTCTGATTTCCGTTTTTCTGTCAAAGACCATCGTAGGGATTTTATTTGTTACCGGCTTCCATGTTGGAAGTCCGACATGATTTGGATTCCCGGTATAAGCAAACGCCACAAGTGCACCTGCCATTTCATCCTGAAGGCGTTCTGAGACTTCCGGGATATACTCAGATTCGAAATATTCTGCATGGTGGAAAAAATAGGCCTCATCGGAATTGTGCCATGGTGTGCTTCCGCCGTAGCACGGCATATCTAAAGACAGCATCCAGTTATAAACAGCACCGGATTCCTCTGCCGCCCTCATTCTGCAGAGATCTTTATGGGGTTTTCTCATGAAGACGTCCACAAACAGGGCCTGAGCCGGTGTTTTATCGGGATAGGCTGCTAAGAATTCCTGTACAATCTTATCCTTGTATTTCCCGTATCTTTCCGATAGTTTTTTTTCTGCCGTCTCCGGACTCCATGTATTTATGTCTCCGTCCTGGCTATTGTGATGGGCCGAAGAGACAAATTCCCCCAGCACACTTCCAATGAGCATGGGTATCGATTTTGTTTCTTCACGGAAACGAATTCCATCCATCTGTGGGTTTCCCCAGTATCTTTTGTAATCTACCGGTGGTGTCCACTGAAGGCGTTTCCCTGTCCGTTCCGTAAATCTGTCATATGCATAATTTACAGCCTTAGCCAGTTTGTGAAACGGAATTGTTTCTATTTGCTTTATTTGCTTTCTCTCCAATCCGAGATATCCTGCGATATCCTCTGCAACCCGGGCAGCATTTTCCTTCGTAAACAGTGTATCCTTCCCTGTACCGCTGTGAATAGAAACTTTGTTGTACAGCCCATCAGCTGCAGGCATCTGCATCAGCTCCAAAATCTTAAAGCCTCCGCCTGACTGGCCGAAAAGCATGACATTTTCGGGATCTCCGCCAAATCCTTTGATATTCTCTTTCATCCATCTGAGTGACTGTACCAGGTCCATCATTCCTGCATACCCGGAATCCCTGTATTCTTCACCGTAAGATGAGAGGTCCAGATAACCAAGTACATTTAACCGGTGATTCACAGAGACTACCACTGCCTGTCCCCATTTTGCCAGTTCTTCCCCATCGTAGGCCGTAATCTCAATCGCCGATCCATGTTCCTGTCCACCGCCGTGAATCCATACCATTACCGGCAGCTTTTTATCTGTCCCGATACTCGGCGTCCAGATGTTCAGATTCTGGCAGAATTCGCTCTGCGGATACCAGAAATGAGGTTCTGTAAAAGCATCCCCCGGAATTCTGGTACTTATTTCGGGCGGCACCGGCCCATAGTTTACCGCCGCCTTCACTCCCTCCCAGGGATCAGGTTCTTCCGCCAGATGAAACCTTTGTGCTTTCGCATACTCTATTCCTCTGAATATATAACAATCATCCGTCCAAGTTCCTCTGAGTTTTCCATATTTTGTTTCAACTACAGGAAAATCTGGATTACTGATTGCCTGGTGAATCAATTTCTTCGGATACATATAATCCTCCTATTCCAATAGACTGCATTTTAAACATCTTCAGTCAGTTATTGATTTTTCCAGAATTCTACGGCATCTATGAGCCATCCGTCTGCCTGTGTATGATATCCTTTTCCAAAATTGTGCCCCCCGTCTGCAACGCGTCGGAATTTGCATGCAACATTGTGCTCTTTCAAAGCGTTCTCCATAATCTCGGCATGTTGTATGGAAACCGACTGATCCATTTCTCCATGAATTAAATACGTTGCCGGATATGCATCTGTAACCAGAGCTTCCGTACTATATTTGAGAATCTCCTCTTTGCAGGCATTTTCTCCAAACGCTCTTGCTAAGAATTGTCTAAGCTGCTTCTCATCATTTATTGAAAGTTCACGCCCGTCTAAAAATTCTAACATAAGGCGTTCAGAATGAGGTGCAAAAGCACAGATTAATACTTCCGGCCCTGGCAGATTATAGCATCTATAACCAACGTGCTCTGTACCCCATAATCCAGCGAGCATGCCGCCTGATGAAAAACCAAACAGTGCGTATTTTTTTGCATCTGGAAACATTTTTATGGTCAAGGATATCCCTTCCGCCAGTTCTTCCAGTAACCGCTTTATCCCCATACTGTCTCCAACCGTTCCTCTCATGACAGCGATGTTGTAATTCTGCCGGTCAAGCTCCACTGCGATTGGGATACCAGAACTATGGAAAAGATCTACTGTTTTGAATCCGCCTGCCGGATATACAAAACACCACGGATTCCCCGGATGTCTTTCAAATAAAAAGATGCCCGTTTGTTCTTTTATTTTGAAATATACATCCTTTCCTGCTCTCAATTCCTCTAAAATCAAATTGAGGGAAATCATTGCGTTGTAAGCATTGCGCTCACCCAGATCAAATATCGTTTTCTCCGTATTCCAATTGCTGCTTTCCTCCGGCAGACAAATATCCAAAATCTCTTTCAGTTTTGGATATTCTCTGGTCAATGCTGTAATTTCATTAAAACGCGTGTCCATTGTAATCATTTATTCTCTCCTTCTGCGCTATTTACCACTATAAAAAGCAACAGCAGCCGGATGGCCCATCTCTATACTTTCCTGCAACTCTTCTAAGCTTCCATCCTCTTTGACTAATAATCGATACACAGCATTGCTGTCATGCCCGGCAACTATTATTTCCTTATGGTTCGGTGTGAACGCTGCACTTCTTGGGTCTTTCCCCTTTAACCCCAGCTTTTGGATCAGACTTAAATTTCCCGTCTCTTTTGCCACTCTGTAAACTAAAGCATATCCTTTTCCTCTGACAAAATCATATAAAACGGGTTTTTCTGGATGGAACATAATTTCTGACTGACTATCTTCTTCTGTAAATATTTCATCTTTTAAGAGCTTGTGTTCACATACCAGTCTTACATCCTGGGGATTACTCACATCGTATTGAGCAATTACATCACGATTCTGAAAATTAATATACAGATATGGCAGGGAGGGATGAAAAACTTCGATTCGCGCTCCATCTGCAGGACTGCCTGCTATAAAGAAAGACTGATATACCAGCTTTCCCTCCATGGCATTCAAACGAAACAGATAGATTCCACTTCCTTCCAGGTCATTTTCTGCAAAAAGATTTGTTCCTGGCCGTTGATACGCCTTATGTATCATTGTTCTTGGATTTAATCCCTTATGATGATATCCAACATCGCAGAGTCTCCCAAGCGATCCGTCCTGCCTCAGTTCATACAGACAGGTGGCAGAATCGTGAGAAACCAGCCTGTTTACGTAGCTTCCATCTTCTTCTTTTTCTACAAGTTTCACAATATCTCCCACTGAAAAATGGGTAATCAGAGCGTACTCGCCTTTTTCATCTAATGTGATAAAAGATGGATTTACCGCCAATGTATCCCTTCTTTCCAGTTCCTCCAGGTCTCCGGTCTTTGGGTCGACCTTAAAAACATATACATATCCCATGTCCTGTTCATCTGCCGCCATAAGAATATCCTGATTTATGCATACATGGCTGGCATTTATATGTTGTGCCACTGTTTTCTTATATGTAATTGTACCTGTATTTTCGTCATATTTACATATATGAATTCCTTCTGCTTCACCATGGCTAAAACTTCCAAAATAAATAAATCCCATAATTTATCTCCGTTTTCTGATGATTGTCCCTTCAATGCCGCCCCCAGGGCATATGTTACAGTGAGCCTTCTGGACTTATTACTATATTAGCATCTATTTTTTATCTCTTCTGTAGCTAAAATTTAGAATTTGTGCAATATTTGAAGATTCCTTCAAATCTAAAGGGGCTGCCCTGCATCCTCATTGAAAAACGATGAAAACTATCTAAATGTGATTCCCGCTTTCTTTCCTAACGCAAAAAAATGGAGCCATTGCTTCTTAGATGGTTATCCATCTATTTTGCAACAGCTCCTTGAATTGTAGGAATAAATTTTAATAGTTATTACAGATAATTAATAGGAATCGTAGTTCTCAACTCAATGCCTCTTAGAACTGATCTTTTTTACAGCGAATATTATTATCACTACAAATGCAGAAATCAGCATGAAAATAGCTCCATAAAGTCCTGTAGCATCACCGGTCTTCGGGGCATCGTCCTTTTGATTCAGCTTGTCCGCTCCCTGAACTGGTTCTTTCCCTGGTTTAACTGTTTCCACATCTTGAACTTTCTTAAGTTTGCCTGCCTTGTCTTCCAGGTCATTCAATGCATCATCCACCTTTTGTTGATCTGCATCGTCATCATTCAATACCGCTTCCGCAGTTTCCAGAGAGGCCGCAAACTTCTCCCAACTTTCTGCCGTGTACCCATCGTTCTCATACTTACTGTACTTATCGTATGCTGCTTCCAACTTGGACTTGTCAACAACCTGGATATTAAAATCAATATATCCATTGGAATTTACTGTTACTACCGCCACATCTGTCGTTTCATCGTACTCAATGGACAATTCGTCATAGCTGTCCTCCATGGCTTCATTAACTTTTACAAAAGGTTTCTGAGATAGCCCGCTTATACTAAACACGGTTTTTCTATACTCGCCATCGGCAGGATTCATAGAGTATTCGTTTGTCACCCAATTTTGCATGAGATCATTAATATCCGTATTCCACTTAACGGAATCATTGGAATAATTCTCCCAAATAGAATCTTTGTCCACACGATAATTGTTCATATACACGGAAATACCGTTATTATCCTGAGACAATATCGCAAATGTATGAGGTGTAACGTTGACATTCACCTTCTTATCCGCCAGGGAAATCTCTGCATCCTGATTTACATTAACATTGACATTACTATTATAAATAACCCAGGAATCATTGACTTTTTGAGCGAAAGCGCTGCCTGTATAATTCTCAGGATATAAGGAATTAAAGAATTTCACTCTCTCTTCTCTTGTAGCAAACTGACTATCATTCAGATCTGCAATTTTATCCGAACCGCCTATAGCCTCTGCAATTTTATCCGAATCAATACTTGATGGTACAGATGGAATCAAACCATATCGCCCTGTAGTATTAGTAGGCAGACTTTCGTCATTTGTAGTCAGTCCAACGTGCAGATCATTTGCGTAACGACTTATATCTCCATGCACAACAGCTTTGGTTTCAGCCAATACATCTTCTTTACTGGGGGCCGGGTTCTCCATAATATACAGGAATGTTTCTGCTACTACATTTGTAAACGCCGGAGAATTCACATCATTACATCCAAACACATAACCAGGATGCTCAAAATTATAAACCGAACCGCCATTGTTGTAGATAGAAAGCATTTCAATTCCTAATAAGGCTTCTGGTTCAGACACCACAGCACGGCATTCTTCTGAACGAGTCCCGGCATATGGAGCAGGGGTCTCGTCAAATAGTCTCCAATATCCTTTCTCCCACCATTTCCAAGTATCGGCTAGTCCTCCCCATTGGTCAATCACGCCCGACAGCCATAATCCCTGCATATAGCTGGCCGTCCCGGCATTTTGTGTCACAGGCGTATTCTTCCACGTAAATATAAAATTGTCTTTATATGTCTCAAGTGCTTCACTAAACGCAGTATTTTTAAGTACATTTTCAATTACATGAGTTTCATGCTCACTCCAGATAACGTACGCTCCATTTTCAGCAGCAATCCTCAAATAGTCAGCTGTTCTGGCTGCAACTGCATTGTAATTTGTCCAATAGTTTTCTGTTATCATGAACCCTTTCAGGCATTCATATTCTTCCAGCATATTTTCCAGCCACTCATTGTCTAAAATATTAGTAGCTGTATATTGAGGTTCCAGACCAGCTGTCGCGGTCACAATCATAACCGGAATATTATTTTTATCTGCTATTTCCAGCTGTTGCTTGTAGAACCGTTTGGCATCCTCACGATCGCCTCCTAATCCAATAAGACCGCCCAAATGTATCTCCATAACAACATTTGATTTTATACTGTCCGGGACCTGGTTCCATCGGCCAAGGAGTGTGTCATTCCAAGCCAATTCACTTTCTTCATCGTGATATACCTGTCCATATACTGGAACAAGCAGGAGAGGTTCTTCGTTAGATATATTCATTCTCTTTTCGGGTAACTGGTCGCTCTTGATCTGAATTGGAATCTCTTTTTTTATCTCAGTTCCCACAACCATTACAGTTAAAACTGTTTCACCAACAGCCTTCCCCGTAACCTTATAGATATTACCGGATTCCCCACTGCTTACAGAGGCAATTTCGGGATCCTCTATTTCATAACTATATTTGTATCCCGTAATAAAAGTATTATCATTTGTTGGGAACATTGTTATTTCTCTGGATTCACCTGTTTTTATTTTAAGTTTCTCTTCTGTTGTATAGATGTTATCTGGAGACACTTCCATCTCTTCAGATGAGTATGTCACAAAATCTACATCAATCAGATTGTTTTCTGAGCCATTAGGAAGCCATTCCGCGGGACCATTCGGGTAGATTCTCACGGTATGTTCTTCATTTGACAAGCCCGCCACTTCAGCGTAACATTCCTGATATGGATTACTTCCTACTGAATTTCCATTACCAATACCTACATATTCCCCATCCACATAAATATTTCCCAAGTTAAAATTAGAATCTTTTTGTCCAAACCAACTAAACGCTGTCCCAACAAATTTAAACTCAGCATATGCATCTGGCTTGTTAGAAAAACACGCCGAACCGCCATAAGCACTGCTATCATTATATGCCTTCCATTCCCCCTCAAACTGGATATCAGCATTGTCAATTATCAGTTGTTCTGGCTCTTCTGTATCCGGAGCACATGCTTCGCCCAGTTGACCAATCATTGCCTCATCAGGCACTACCCAGCTCTGACCATCATTGGAAGCCGCCAGACAGGGATTTTCAAACTGAGAATTACCATTCTGGTTGGGTGTTACCGCCATCCAGTAACTATAACCATTCCAGGGCTCATCGAATTTGACTACATCTGGATGGGTAACTCCATCTACCTTTCCATTTGCAGTAAAGCTTGGGACATCGAGAGGATCATCCGAATGTTCCATAGCAACAGCTTCCTTCTCCACCAGGGCCCAAGCCTCAATTTCTATATAATGCCCCCCCCTTCTTCCATGGCCTGTCATTACCGTTGTTTAAGACACGGATATAGCGGGCATTTCTGGGTTCAAAAGTAATTTCTTTTCCCTCTGCACTTTCTGCGTATTCTTCATCGGTACCTGCACCAAAGCCAAAAAAATTATCTGCATCAGAATTATAAACGATATCTTCTGTAGTAAAATTTTCATCTTCGGAAACAAATACAATGGTATCAAAGTATATCCTTTCATCGTCATAGTATCTCCACATATTGACTTTTTCCACGGGATAAGTATCCTCCAGATCCACTTGAATATAGTATGGATTCTCTGGATTTTGGGCAACATCATGCCCTATTTCATAGAAATTATATGCACTTGCACCTGTGGCAGCTTGATGGTTCCCATCAGTCACAACTGAAGAGCTTGTATCCAAATTGGGATTTACACCCGTTACAGTCTTTCCCAATGCTACGTTTTGCAGCTCTGTAATTATTTCGTTCGCCTCAACTGTAAGCTCTTTGGTTCCCGTTACGAGGCCAGATACTAGAATCCCCACTGCCAAGAGAACAGAAAGAAATTTTTTTAAAGTTCCAGATATCTTGCTTAACATTTTTCTCATTTACCTCCAGTAAGATTTAGATGATCAACCATAATGTATATTATAGAAATCCCATATAAAAAAGTACATATGCTTTTTTATTTTGTTTATACTATTTTTTTACTAAATTTTTTATCAGTTTCAGGCCGATTAATACACATCAACAATACACTCAAAAGAATCTATTTACTGAAAACGCCCCCTCGTTCTTGTTCTGGTGGATAACTTAGTGTACAAAAAAGAGGACCAAAACAACTATACTTAAGTTACATTTAGTCCTCTGTTTAATCTCTCTAATTATTTCCAAAATCATATACAGCTTAACACATTCGAAGGATATCCTGCTAAAGAGTCATTCTTCTTTAAATTCTTTCGGTGAAATTCCTGTATACTTTTTAAAAAAATACGAAAAATATGTTGTATTCTCAAATCCCAGCGCTTCCGCAACTTCATAAATCTTCATATCGGTCCTACCCAGATACTCCTTAGCCTTTTCAATCTTCTTTTCATTCATAAAATTAATAATTGTATTTCCCGTTGCTTCTTTAAATATTCTGCTTAGATAACTTAAGCTAACCCCTATGCTTCTGGAAACCTCAGATACAGTAATACATTTTTCATAATTTTCTTCTATATATTTTTCACACTCATATACTATAATGTTCTTTTTACTCACAGCTACTGCAATATATTTCGTTGTCACACCAATAACTTTTTCCAGAATCTCCGTATATTCACTTACATGCCTGCATTGATATATCATTTTAGAAAAGTCTGTCTGGCCACCCATCAGATCATCCAGTGTCTTGTCAAAATCCGCCAGAACTTTCCTGCACCACGTTAATATACTGATTCCCGAATCGAGAGCTGTGTTTGTATTCCCTTCCATTGCTTTCTGATAGGCAATCAGCTTATGGAATGCCGCCAGAGCCTCTTCTGTTTTTCCTTTTTTTATCAGGTATCGTAACTCTTCCTGATATTTATCCACCTCCGTCAAATACTTCCTGCTCTCTTTTTTATATTCTTTATAGTAGTTGATTTTGCTCTCCTCATTGAAAAAGCTTTCCCTGACCGCGTATTCTGCTTCCTCATACATTTCTTTAAGTGCTAATACGTTTTCACTCCTTTTACTGATTCCAATATATACATACATCTTCATGAAGTTATCCATCATCTCTATAATTTGCAGGCATTTATTCTGGATCTCTTTCTGGAATGGCTCAGATACATCCCTCAGTACTACTATATACATATTTTTCTGTACAGCTGCACCATATACCATGTGCGTTTCAAATACCATCTTCAGAAAATTCTGCAGGCTTTTGTATGTATAATCCCTTTTTTTATCTTCACTCATACGAAAATGAAGTGCCATAACCACATATCCACTTCCCAAGTCTAATCCGGTGCCTTCAAACTTTATCTCAATTTCATCTTTTTCATACAACGATTCATCAAAAACAGCATTAAAAAAACTTTCTATTAAAATAGACTGATCCTGTTCCGTCTGTTTTGCTTCTTCTTCCCTTATCTGTTCTTTTGCTTTATCAATTGCCTGGAGCAGCTCCTCAAAAGCACCGGTCTTTATTACGTAATCCACAACATCATATTTGATTCCGGACTGGGCATAAGAAAAATCCGCATATGCCGTCAGCAAGATGACTTTCACCGGCAGTTTCTGCTCCCAGACATACTTTGCAATTTCAATGCCGTTGGCTCCCGGCATCTGAATATCCAAAATCAGTATATCCGGTGTTATAACGTCTAACTCCCGCATTACTTCCTGACCATTGGGCGCGGAATATACAAGCTCACATTCAAGCTTGTCCCAGTCTATTAATGTCTGCATCGCCTTTCTCATAATCGGCTCATCATCTGCTACCATTACTTTATATGCCATCTCCGTACCAAAACCTTTCCTGATTTTAAAGCGAAAGACCCGCAGACAATTTTCAGATATCCCTCCAAACATTTCTGCCAGGCCTTTTTGCTTACACGTAAATAAAAAACATGGTACATGTTCTTCTTATTATATCATTCTAAAATTTTGTTAGCAATATTGCACAAAGTCTTAAACAGTTATTTATCTGAAAGCTCTAATTCAAGCACATTATCTCTCGTCTCTTCTACATGAAATGAATAGTATTCCGGATTTCCATAATTCACAAACTGGCAGTCCGGAAATTCCCTGGCTACCCATGGTGTCAGCAGCAGCATTTCGCTTCCGTCACTAAGTCTCCTTGCTTTCTTTACCCTCCCATTTACACCTGGTAAAGCGATTGCACCAATACTTTCTTCCATTACATGGGCATACAATTTATTTCCTTTTTGTGTATAACGCCCCCACTCCGGCTTTTCAAATTCGGACATTCCACACCCGTAGATGCTGTCTGAATTTTCGTGCATCCATTCTCCCACTTCTTCCAATATCTGAAGCTGCCATTTCGGTATTTCTCCCTTTGCAGTTGGTGAAACATTAACAATCATATTACCATTTTTGCTGGTGCACTCTACTAACTTTCTGATAATCTGTGCTGCCGTTTTATGATGCAGATCCATCGGAGTATAACCCCAGTTGTTGTTCAGTGTAAAACATGCCTCCCATGGGATCTCCTGCCCTGAAGGTGTCTTAAGTCCCTTCGGAGGTATAATCATCTCGGGGCATGCAAAATCTCCGGAAAAGATTGTAGGCTGGTCTGTCATAACCGAGCCATAAGATTCGCCATTTGCTTCCAGCCTGCCATTCATGACAATATCCGGCTGCAATTCCCGGATCATGCGGATCAGTTCTGTACCGCCCCAGTCTTCCCCCAGATGCCCTTCATAAGAGAAATCAAACCAGAGCAGATCTATCCTGCCATAATTGGTCAGCAGTTCTCTTACCTGATTGTGCATATAGGTCAGATACTTATTGAAGTCTCTTTTCTCATCCCTGATTTCTTCATTATTTCTATCCGGATGATACATATCACCGTAAGCCGGATATTCCGGATGATGCCAGTCCAGAAGTGAATAATAAAATCCAACCTTTAATCCCTCAGCCCGGAATGCGTCTGCAAACTCTTTTACAAGATCTCTCCCACATTTTGTATTTGTACTCTTATAATCCGTGTACTGACTGTCAAACAGACAGAACCCTTCATGATGCTTTGTCGTGAGAACGGCATATTTCATTCCTGCATCTTTAGCTGCTTTTGCCCACTTTTTCGGGTCATAATGAACAGGGTTCCATTCATCAAAATATTTTTCATATTCACTCTGGTTGATCTCTTCGTCTCCCAGTCCCCATTCTCCACGTCCTGGAATTGCATATAATCCCCAATGGATAAACATTCCGAATCTGTCTTGCATAAACCATTTTGTCCGTTTTTTTCTTTCTTCAAATATATTCATTCTGTATCCCCTTTTTTAATAAATTCATAAATCTTTGTCATTCTTGTACCATAATGAGTTTTGCCCAGTTTCCCTGGCATACTACCCTTTCACCGCTCCTGCAGTAAGTGACTTTACAAATGTTTCTGACAGCAGGCAAAATACAATAATCGTAGGAACTACCGCTACGATAATTGCAGAAAACATTCCATTCAGGTTTTTAGAGTAAGCAGACGTAAACTGCCCCAGAAGAGCCGGTATGGTCATTTTCTCCGGGGACTTCAAAAGAATGGATGCAAAGTAAAACTCATTCCAGTTATTTAAGAATGCTAAAATTGCTGCCGTTGAAAGTCCCGGCTTTGCTATCGGAACGATAATCCGAAAAAACGTGCCGAAATAACCGCATCCATCGACTCTTGCAGCCTCTTCCATTTCTTTTGGAATCGAGGCAAAATAACTGTGCAGTATGAAATAAGTCACGGCAATCCCCAGACCAGAATACACGATGATAACACCCAGCCTCGTATCCTTTAACCCCAGATCACCCAAAAGCCTGTATATCGGGAACGAGATGGACACCGCCGGAATAAATAATGTAGTAGAAAACATCAATGTTACCAGCCCTTTTCCTTTAAACTGCATCCGGGCCACTACGTATG
Source organism: Faecalicatena fissicatena (assembly GCA_001028025.1). Lineage (GTDB taxonomy): Bacteria > Bacillota > Clostridia > Lachnospirales > Lachnospiraceae > Faecalicatena > Faecalicatena fissicatena_A. The sequence continues at coordinate 38,986 of LDAQ01000039.1, forward strand.
CTGCCATAGAAACAACCGTAACGCTGAGAACTGTGGATATCACTGTAATTACCAGACTGTTTAAAAAATATGTCTGGATATCCAGTTCTGTAAAAATTGTAATATATCCATCAAACACCCATTCCTTGGGCAGTCCCAGCCCGCCCGGCTTTTCCTTAAACGAGGAGATAAACACCCATAATATGGGATATATGGAGATAAAAGCTACTATCAGCATAACAAAATATCTGAATATCTTTTCCAATACCGTTCCGCTCTCCGGACGTTCTTTTACTTTTTTCCGCATATTTACTATTCCTCCAGACCTTTCTTAACACTAAATATACGATAAATCATACCCACCAGTATGATACCGATCAGCATCTGAATAACCCCCGCCGCATTTGCCCGGGCAAAATTCAGCTTCAGGCTTCCCAGTGCTGTTTTGTATATGTAGTAGCTCAAACTGTATGTTGCATTATCCGGCCCGCCTCCTGTAATTAAAGCAATTTCATTATAGAGAAGGAGTCCATAATTTGCTGCCATTACTGCAACAGTTCCTATCATCGGCTTCAGCAGCGGAAGCGTAATTTTCATATCAATCTGGAGACTGCTTGCCCCATCCACTTTTGCCGCCTCATATATTGAAGAATCAGTCGAAAATATTTGCGTCAGCAGCAGGAGGCAGGAAGAACCGCCAAAGAGAATAAATGAAAACGTAACTCCCCAAAATGCCATGTTTTCCTCTGCCAGGACACTGACATTGCTTCCCGGTGATATGATATTGCATATTTCTGTGATAATTCCTCTGGACGGACTATACATATTAAGGAAAATCAGTCCGATAGCAGCCGTCGAAATAATGTTGGGAATTACAAATACGTTTCTTATAAATCTCCATCCCTTATTCTTCTTAGAGAGGACCAAAGCTGTCAGAACGGAAAATGGAACCTGTATAACCAACGTTAAGACTACCCACTTCAATGAATTGATTAATGCCTGCTGAAAATTTGCATCTATTGTAAATAGCTTTTTATAATTATCAAACATATGTGATATGCCTAAAAATTTCGGTGCTGTAAAATTTTTAGAATTCCACTCACAAAACGATGTTGCTATGATATTTAAAAGCGGATATGCATAAATCAGTACAAACAGCAGAATTGCCGGTGCTATAAATGCCAGAATAAAAAAGCTTTTCTTATTCCATCTTTTTCTTTTTTTCATTTATCTCTCTCCCATAAAAAAGGAGGCCATTTGCACTGCGGCCTCCTTCGTCTGATTTTATTCTAATGCCGCTTTTGCCTGATCCAGTTCTTCTGTCACCTGATCAACTGTCTTCGTACCGTCTTTTAAGCCCGCGTATTTATTTTGTATTTCACTTTCCATATCACCAAATGTATTTCCCCATCCAAGAACCTGAATATCTGCAGACTGTAACTGCTGACATGCCTCAACCAAAAGTTTTCCTTCCGGTGTCTCAACTGAACTTTGTACTTCCGTATAATCTACTGTTTTACTTGGTACCATTCCTATGCCCTTTTCTACAATACGGGAAGCAATCTCAGGGCTGGTCATGTATTTCATGAATTCAATACAGATTTCTGTCTGTTCTTCATCTAATTTATTTGAGACTACATAGCCGCAGCCGCCTGAGAGCAGACCTGCCTTTTTTCCGTCATCTGTTGGGAATACCGCTGGCCTTAAATTCTCAATTCCTGCTTCACAGTCTACAAACTCTCCGGTTGCCCAAACCCCGTTAAAGAGCATTGCTGAATCTCCACTCTTGAAGTCTTCCATATACTGCGCGTCATCATCTCCGCCTGGTCCAAAGTGTGCAGAATCGATTTTTTTCAGCACGTTATTCTGAAGAAAATCCATGGTTCCTTTAAAGCTCTCATCCCCAAAACTTTCTACATTTTTTCCGTTAGCATAAAATTCACGGGATGCTTCATCTCTCTGAGAATAGCCGGCTGCAAGAAGATTGGTAGGCCATCCTGCATTTAAACTGAACGGTGATATTCCTGCAGCTGCCAGTTTATCCACAGCCGCATCAAAATCCTTCCAGGATGTCCACTTATCCGGAGTGGCTGCCCCTGCCTGTTCAAACAGTTTTTGATTGTACCAGAATCCGACCCCTTCAATCTGTTCTCTTACTGTATAAATCTTTCCATCTTCTGTCAGGTTCTGATCATAGCATACTCCAACTCCATCCTTAAAATCTGCATCTTCATCCAGATAGGGCTTTAAATCCAGAATGGCATCTGATCCCGCTGCAACTTCTGTAATATCCCAGCCTCCAAAATCTGCAATATCATAGAAATCTCCTGAACTCAAATCATTTAGGGCTGTATTGTAGATGCCTTCTGTTCCGCTCTGGTCCGCTTTAATAACAAAGTTAAATTCATCTTTATGAGCTTCAGCAAACTCCTCATAAATCTTTCTCATCTCTGCTGCTGATGCCCATTCCGATTCATTCTGGTAAAAACCATGTGTAAATGTTACTGTCGGAAGCTCATTCTCTGCTGACTTCCCTTCTTTTTCTTTTTCACCATTCCCGCAGCCTGTAAGTGCCATCGTGCCTATCATCATACCTGCCAGAAGAATGCTGATGAACTGTTTTCTTTTCATATTGTTCTCCTCCTTGTGAGTTTCTTTATTTCTTAATCAAATTATAAGTTTTATCCCGGTTGTATGAAATAAACATACATGTCTATTTTCTTCGCTTTTTTGCCGCCACAGCTGTAATTTAAAAACTTTCTTTATATTTTTTGACCTGAAATTCAGAATATTAAAAAGAGGTCAAAAAAGTGTAATCTTTTGACCTCTTTCCCTTTATACTGTTACTTTCTTATGCGCTTCCTGAGCAAAACTCCAATCATAAATACAATGCTTATCAGGGCTAAACCTGCTGCCGGGATTATGCTCAATTCATCTCCCGTTTTTACCGTTTTATTTGGACTTCCAGGTTGCTGTCCATTATCTTGCTTATCACCATTGCCCGGTTTATTTCCATTATTCGGTTTATTTCCGTCATCCGGTTTGTTTCCGTCGTCCGGTTTGTTTCCGTCGTCCGGTTTGTTTCCGTCGTCCGGCTTGTTTCCGTCATCC
>LDAQ01000004.1 GCA_001028025.1 Faecalicatena fissicatena
TAATAACTGTCAAAGACGGGAGTATACTGCAAACACAAAGCCGTGTCAATCTTTGCCTTTTTTTCATTACTTACTTTTATCGCCTCTGTTAGACATACACCTACACAAAGTTTACATCCAATGCATTTATTACTATTTACATTCTTGGAATATCTTGAAAATCTACCAAATGTTTTTTGCAGAATACCAAAAGGACATAGTAAATTATGAAACACATAGGGCTTATATCTTAAAGTCATAAAGATGGAAATAAATAACCAAATAAGTAAAATAGGTAAGTTAATCTGCCAAACTCTTTTCATAGAAATCATCAATGCAATGCTAAAAGTTAATGTAAGCCACGGAATTTTCCCAGACTGCAGCCATTTGGGTGTCTTATTTGTTTGGATTTTCAACTTTTTTGAAAACCATTCGACACCTATCATAACAGTATTCATAGGACATGCATATCCACAATACACTCTTCCAAAAAACATTGCTACTAAAAGACTTATGGCAAACAGTCCCAACCATAGCATCATTTTTCCATTTGCAATTAATATGTAAACGCACCATAGTGAG
>LDAQ01000040.1 GCA_001028025.1 Faecalicatena fissicatena
AAGAACTTTTTTAGTTTTCTTATTCGCTTTGGGTTCCCAGATTTTTCCAGTCCCTCAATCGACAGCTTTAATATTTTAGCACATCGCGCCTGATTTTGTCAAGGCTTTTTCGACATTTTTCAACTTAGCTTTTTAGTAAGTTAATACCTGCATATTACTCATCCGACTCAGTAGCTTCCGCTCTGTCAGTATCAGTTTTTTGCTTGTGTGTCATCCGCGATGGAACTTAATACTACCACTGTAATTCAAAATTGTCAATAATTTTCTTGTTTTTTATTTTATTCGTGCAATTCAGACAATTTACCCCTAAATTCCACACTGCTTTTATGCAGATTTTGTCTTCATGCACACGCCTGCTTTTTCTATACAATTAACTTCATAATAGCCATCATCTTTTCTTATCATTATCGAATTAGCAGACATATATAATGACAGGCACTATAAGCTTTGTCTAATCGTTTCTGTTGATTTAAGAATATTCTGAAAATGGAGGGTCAAAGGGGTCTGACCCCTTTGACCCCCTCCCTTTACCTATTTAAGTTCCGGCCAGTAACCCTGATTCGCCTCTATCAGATCGTCCAGTATCTGTTTTGCCACTTTCGCGCTCGGCACGGTTTTTGAAAGTGTAAGAGCCTGCCACAGCTTTTGATAGCTGTTCGAAATCCATGCATCTACGACCAGCTTCTCCACACTCACCTGCTGTTCCATAAGCCCCTTTTGAAATTGCGGTATTGCTCCCTGGCATATTCTTTCATACCCATTGCTCCCAACAATACAGGGGATTTCCACCATTGCTGTACGTTCAAAGTTCTCAATTGCGCCTTCGTTCTGTACGATCAGAAGGAATCTTTCTTGTGTATTCTCGGCTATTGCACAGGCCAGATCTACTATATAAGAAGCGTGAACATCGGCTTCAAGTCCTCCCCCTTCGCTGGTTCCCTTTTCGATGATGGCGTGGCAGGCACCGAAGACCTGTTTTTCCCGACCGTCCATGACCTCGTTGGCACGCGTATAATCAGGGTTGCTATGGGCTGCCACATAATCAGGATACAGATAATATTTCAGGTACGTGTTTGGAATCGTCTCCGGATCCAGCGCGTAGACGTCTTTTGCCTTTGTAAACGTTTCTCTCCAGCTGTCATCCACATGCTGTTCCGACTCAGAAATCCCCTCTGCAAATCCATTTTCCGCAACATGTGCCCGAATCTCAGGAAGCAGGTCATTCCCTTCTTTATCATATATCCTGGTCCACCATCCGAAATGGTTCAGGCCATAATAGGATACCGTCATCTCTTTTCTGGACGAAAGACCGCACATATCCGCCATTTTCTCTTCCAGATCAATCGGCATGTCACAAATATTTAAAATTCTGGATCGGGGCCTCAGCCGCCTCGTTGCTTCTGCCACTATTGCTGCAGGGTTGGAATAGTTCAGCATCCATGCATTCGGAGAGTATCTTTCCATATAATCCAGGATCTCGATTACACCGCCGATCGAACGCATCCCATAGGCAATTCCACCAGGTCCGCATGTCTCCTGTCCCAGTACGCCATATTTCAGCGGTATTTTTTCATCCAGTTCACGCATGGCATATTTCCCCACACGGATATGAGCCAGTACAAAGTCGATACCGGTAAATGCTTCTTCCGGGTCTGTCCCATAAGAAAAAGCAACCTCAGGAGCGTGTTCTTTCAGGTAAATCTCGCAGGCCTTTGCCACAATCTCCTGTCTTTTTTCATCATTATCGTAAAATTGAATCCTGCTGACCGGAAATCGGTCCATATGCTCCAGCAGCATCAATACAATTCCCGGGGTAAATGTGCTTCCGCCGCCTGCTATTGTTATTGCATATCTCTTCATTATATAATCCTCTCTTTTCTTTTTACTGTTATAACAGCTTTTCAAATTCTTCTCTCACCTGAGGCACGGACATCCCTACGATAATCTGGATTGCTTTGCCTTTCCCCGCCAGACCGTATGCTCCTGCCGCCTTAAATGCACTGGCATCCTGTACCAGGGACTCGTCTTTTACGCTGATTCTCAACCTGGTTGCGTAGTTCGTCACATCTGCAATATTGTCTTTTCCGCCGCAGGCCGCAAGAAATACTTCCGCTTTCCCGGAATATGAGCCTTCTCCTGCCCCATTGCCTCCCGCGGATTTTTCTGTTAGCTTCTTTTCTTCATAATCCGCCCGGCGGAACAATTTTGTTTCTTCTCCGTCAGTCTCCCGCCCAGGAGTTTTAAAATTAAATTTCCGGATCATAAAGCGGAAGAGGAAGAAGTAGACTGCGGTAAATGCAACTCCTACTAAAATCTGTACCAGATACGATACCCAGTGGTTCTTAAATAGTGGAATCCAGTTCATCACCGCAAATCCTATGAGACCATCCGTAAAATAACCTGTTATGCCAAGCAGATAACATGCCGTTTCCATCAACGCCGTCAATATACTGTGTGTTATAAAGAGAGCCGGTGCCACAAAAAGGAAAGTAAATTCCAGCGGCTCCGTAATGCCGGAAACAACTGCTGTCAGCGTAGTCGGTATCAAGAGGCCTGCCACTATTTTTTTCTTTTTCTCATCTGCCGTATTATAAATTGCCATTGCAATACCGATAGATCCGAATATCTTTGTCATACCGAAAAGCGTGAAACCGCCTTCCGGAAAAAGTACCCTGAGAGACTCTGTACTGGCTGCAAACTCATTCATATGAGCTACCCAGTAGGATGCAAGGCCGCCCGTAACAGCCACATTATCATAGAGGAACGGCGCATATACAAAATGGTGGAGCCCTGTAGGAATCAGAATCCTGACAAGGAATGCGTAAATGCCGACTCCTGCTGCCCCCGAGCTTGCCAGAAATGTCTGCATCATTGCAATACCGAGCTGAATCTTGGGCCAGATAAGCGCCGCCGCAAATGCAACCGGAATCATGGCAAAAAAGCCAATCATAAAAATATAAGTAGATCCTTTAAAGATACCCAGAAATTCGGGAAGCTCTTTATCAAAATAGCGGTTATGTAAAAATACCACGATGCCTGCGATCAGTATTGCGCCTACCATACCCATATCCAGCGTTTTGATTCCGGCAATGTTCGTAAGTCCTGTTCCTGCCCCGGCTTCCACTGTATAGTCAACCCCAAAGAATGGTCCCCAGGCTGCCAGAATTGTGCTTAAAAATACATTAAATGTAAGATAGAGGACCACCGCCTCCATACAGGCCCTTGCATTTTGCTTTTTAGCCAGCCCGATCGGAAGTCCAACTACAAAGACAAGAGGCATATGGTTAAATACTGTCCATGCTCCCTGCTGTATCACATTCCATAATTGGTACCACCAGCCGGATGGATCTGCAAGGCCTCCCATTACCTGCTGGTTCATAAAAAGGCTCGAAAGCCCTGCCATAAGTCCTGCAAAAGCAAACAGAAGCACTGGCGTAAACATAGCTCCACCGAATCGTTGAATTTTTTTGCATCATAGTTATATTCCTCCCTTTTCATTCCATTTAGATTTTCATTTCATTTGTACAAACGCCGCTTGAAGTGTCTACATCCTAACAATATTTGCTGGGCTTTTCAAGACTTTAGGGGCGGTCTGGGAGAAAGTCAGCGAAACAGATTTCTTTCACATATCATGTGAAACTTCACATCCTTTTCTGTGGGTTTTGCACAATCCCCCCCTTCTCATTTTGTAAAAAACACCCAAAACATCTCCCTCTTCTGTGAAAAAAAGCAGAAGGCCCTGAAGCCTTCTGCGATAGATTTTCTGTTCCCGGTTATTCCTGATTCTGTATATAGAATAAATATTTTACCATCAGCAGTTCCGATAAAAGAAAAAAGGGAGTCGTTGTCTCATAATCCAGTGCATAGGATGAGGTAACTAAGGAGGTGCTGATATAAAGGCTGTAATCACTCATCCGGGATAATTCGTTGTTATTGTTTCTGGTAATGGATAAAACAGGAACCCTGCGCCGGTGCAGTTTCCTCGCAAATTTAAGTGAATTTTCAGATTCTCCGGAAAGCGAAATAATAATAACCAGGTCTTCCGGCTGGGCCATATCCGCCACAAGCGCCGTCTCAACCCCGGTGCCTTCTATTCTGATCATACAGACTTGAGCGGAAAGAAATACTCTCTGCATTTCTTTGGCAACACTGGACTGCACAGAGCCTGTCCCATATAAAAAAATCCGTTTAGATTCAGAAATGACCCTGCAGATATCCGTCAGGTTTTTCTGTTCCATATCCTCAATCAGTCTGTGGTAATCTTTGCAGATATCCGATATCACATCTTTACGTATCTGCTCCCTTTCCTGATTCTCCCATTTGAGGTAAACCTTCAGTTCACCAAATCCGTTCAGCGACAATTTCTGTGCAAACCGCATGACCGTTGAACGGGATACATTGCAGTTTTTCGCAAGTTCCTCGATCGTGGTGTTGCAGCACTCTGCCCGGTGAAAATTGATATACTCCCATATGTAAAGATCGGTCTCATTCAGCTTTTTCTGATGAATATCCACGAGATTCTCTAATTTCATAGTACCCCCTGTGCAATTATAAATGTTTTTTAATATTATACTGCAAAATGGTGTTTTTTCAAACAACAGTTTCTTCCATCAGGCAACCGCTGTCAAACAAACAGGGATAACTGCGCTGCCCGGCAATTATCCCTGCATTTCTAAATAACATGATATTTTTTTAAATACTCCTCAAACTGTTCCTTCTCTTCTCCTGCACCTGAACATATAAAACAGAGTCCTCTTTCAGTACCGGTAATTTCCACGATATCATCTATATAATGCAGTTCGCCGGCACCATTGATAAATACCTGGCATAGTTTTCCTGCTCCTGTGATTTTTTTGTATATGTCGGGCCACTGATCCAGCCCCGGTGCCCCCGCACCGTTCACCCACTGTACCCCTTCAATGGAATCAATGGTCAGTATGGAATCCAGATGCTTTACCGCATCCGGCCCGTCCAGGTGGTAGAATACCCTGGGAATGAACCTGCTTTCTTTCTCCAGGATCGGTTTGTAATAATCATCGAACATCTGCGGACCAATCATAGCCGAAAAATCATTTTGCAGTACGTAATACGGTTTCTGCGACAACATTGTGGCCCAACTTGTGTATCCCGGATTTCCTGCAGGGTCAATTACCCGGAAAAACTCCTGGTATGCTTCTTTAAACTGTTCATATATATTCCATGCCGCTTTCATTACGCTTTCTCTGTCCGTGCACAGTTCAATCAGCAATTCATTCGCATCACGTATGGAAGAGAGGACGTCATAGATGCCGCCAAAATCCGGCACACCAACAGCTATCCGGCCCTGAAAATGCTCCTGTACCTGCCTGGTCAGTTCCATAGCTCTTACATATAAATGACTCTCCCTTTTCAGTTTCATAACGGCAATCTCGTCCAGTTCCTTCTCCGGGTTGGAAAACCACACGGTTCCCTCCTCGCTGCTCAGCTTATAATCCTGTCCCAGAAATGCCCCCAACACCCCTGTTGTCCTCATATAAAATACAGGAAAAGCATCGCCGAAGAATTCAACGTTTTTGTACGCTTCTTCAATTCGTTCCATAGCTTCACACACAGGCATTTCCAGATTATAGCAGGCATTCAGTATTTCCCGGCGGTAATCAGAACTGCCATAATCACCGGCTGCCGCCCGGGTCAGAGTCACCTGGATGAGCGGCCTGTCCAGTTTGTGTTCCCACCAAAGTTCAAAGTCACCGGCAATCTTATCATAACGTTGTTTATTAAAATTAAGCATCTGCAATTTCCTCCTCTTAATTAGATTTTCCTGAATTATAGCAATATCTCCTTACTCTCTCAATACTGCATCCTGCTCTATAATTTATTCAAATTGCTATTAAATTTGTTATTTCAGGGGAATCGTGTTATGATGAAAAGCACAAAAAAGTGGAGGATATCGCTGTGATCTGGAAAGAAAAAGGACTATTAAAGAACTCGACGATCTGTTTTCTGCAGCCATACGATAATGTCAGTGAGTATTATACGCTTCTCACTTGCGGGAGTTTTTTCTGCAACCAGGATTATTCTGTAAAAAAAGAAGGCGGACGCCCGCCTCTTCTTATGTATATTACTGCCGGAACGCTCCGCCTGACCTACCGCGGCCTGAGCCATAGTGCCGGTCAGAACGAAATCATTCTGATCAGCTGTGCAGAAAGGCATCACTATTACTGTACTGATCAGTGCAGCTTTCTTTTCTTTACTTTTAACGGCTCAAATGCCGTAAACATTACAAATCTGCTGATTGAACAAAATGGCGGACCTGTATTTCATCCGTCACAGGTATCGGAAATTTATCAGGCAATATCTGCCCCGATTCTGAATCTCTGTTATCAGGAACAGATTTCTGATATGGAGCTCTCCATCCTGGTATATACCGTCCTCTGTAAAATGAAGGACTGCGGCAGTCATTTTCCGAATCCGGCTTCCACTGGTTCTTTGGCAGTTACCAGTTCCATTCAGTACATGAAAAATCATATCCGGGAATCTATATCACTGAAAGAGCTGGCAGGACATGTCAATTTAACCCCGTGCTATTTTGCGCATCTTTTCAAAAAAGAGACGGAATATACACCGATTGAGTACTTCTCCTGTCTGAAACTGAACCAGGCCAAACTGATATTGGCCACCACGGATTCCACGATTACCGAGATCTCTGAACTGCTGGGATATAGTTCCACCTCAAGTTTTATTAATGCCTTTAAATCCCGAAACGGTATTTCTCCGCAGAAATACCGCCAAAAACTGCTGCTAAGACCATAAATCAGTACACAATATATTTTTAATTTATATAGGATCTAGCAGCCTGAGGGTCCGCACGGATGTGGATAGCAGCTAAATCTTTCACCGGTGTACGTTTCACTCATATATCGTATCATCGCCATAAAAGCATAGCATAGAATGTATTTTTTACAGGATATTCATGGCATCGTTAATGGTTTTCACTCCCACGATTTTAATCCCTTTTATATCTTTCACCATGTCTTTTGATACAGAGGGCAGGATGCAGGTCTCAAACCCCAGCTTTTTTGCTTCCGCCACTCTCTGCTCCGGCATATTGACTGCGCGGACCTCACCGCTCAGCCCCACCTCACCGAATACGATCATCTTCTCATCAATGGGTCTGTTTTTATAACTGGATACCAGGGCCATCACGATCCCCAGATCTATCGCAGGTTCATTCATCTTGATTCCGCCTGCAATATTGACATAGGCATCATAATTGGAAAGCGGCAGACCGATTCTTTTTTCCAGGACAGCCATCAGAAGATTGACCCGGTTATAATCCGTTCCCGCAGCAGTCCGCCTTGGAAGTCCGAAATTGCTCTGGCAGACGAGCGCCTGTATTTCGATCAGAATCGGCCTTGTCCCCTCCATAGAACACGCCACCACAGAACCGGACGCATTTTCCGGTTTTCCGCTCAGCATGTACTCCGAGGGATTCTCTACCTCAACAAGCCCCGTCTGTCGCATCTCAAACACCCCGATCTCGTTGGTTGAGCCAAACCGGTTTTTTACCCCGCGCAGAATCCGGTAGGAAGCATGCCTGTCACCCTCAAAGTACAGCACGGTATCCACCATATGTTCCAGCACTCTTGGCCCCGCAACGGTTCCCTCTTTGGTCACATGCCCGACAATAAATATAGATATCCCCAGACCTTTGGCAAGCTGCATAAAGATGTTAGTAGATTCCCGCACCTGCGATACGCTGCCGGGTGCGGAAGACACCTCTTCACTGTACATCGTCTGTATGGAATCAATGATCACCAGCTCCGGACGCCGGCTCTCGATTATATTCTTAATTGTTTCCAGATTAGTCTCACACAGGAGCTTAAGATTCTCTTTGAACTCCCCCATACGGTTTGCCCGAAGTTTGATCTGTGCAAGGGATTCCTCCCCTGATATATATAGAATGCTTTTGTTCTGTGAAAGCTGCTGGCATACCTGAAGCAAAAGGGTAGATTTCCCTATGCCCGGGTCGCCGCCCACCAGAACCAGCGAGCCGGGTACGATCCCTCCCCCGAGAACCCGGTCCAGTTCCTGTATTCCCGTCAGGATCCTTGTATGATCGTCTGCGCTGACCTCTGACAGCGATACGACTTCCGCCGCCCTTGACGTTTTAACCACCGCTGTTTTCGCGGTGCTCACCTTTTCTTCTACGAAAGAATTCCATTCCTTGCAGGCCGGACACTGCCCCAGCCATTTCGATTCTTCATGCCCGCAGTTCTGGCAGAAAAACACACTTTTTTTCGCCTTTGCCATATTACTCCTTACCAGGGGTCTGACCCCTTTGCCAAAAGGGTCAGACGCCGCTATTAAAAAGAGACAGGTTTTTATTTCCCTGTCTCTTTTTTTATTTCTCTATACAGATAATTCTAGCACTTTGCTACGCTGACAGTCACGCTGTCTCCTTCGCTTACTTCTGTGCTGACGCTTAGCTTGCCGCTTAAGTTTGTCATCATCTTTCCTGCTGATGTTCCGTTGATAAATACTTCATACTCACTGTCTGGTTCCAGCTCTAATGTGAACTGTACGTCTTCAGGTGCGGATACTGTAAATGTAACTTCTGCATCAGTAGCCTTGAAGTTCTCTACTGTGCTGCCCGGCACGGACTCGTATACGAACATTCCGTTCTTCTCCAGCTTCGTGATCTCTTTAAATGTCTTCACTTTATAGATATCGCCTTCAAATTCGAAATTGTCCATTTTGGTCTTGGATGCCAGTGTATAGTCTCCAAAACTGAGTGTTCCGTCATCTTCCGCGCGTAGTAGTTCTTTTACTGTTGCCATTTTTATTATCCTCCTAGGTATATCAGATTGTTGGTTATCCTGTTTGTATTATATAATAATTCGTTTTTATTTTCTACTCATTTATGGACTTTGGGTAAAATTTAATTTCTTTTTTAGATACTCCCGCTTCGACGTGATCTCCTTCTTTTACTTCACCGTTTAGAATCGCCTCGGCCAGCTTATCTTCCAGTTCTGTCTGCATGGCCCTTCTGAGCGGACGGGCACCGTATTTTGCATCCGTCCCTTTCTCGACAATGAACTTCTTTGCAGATTCCCTGAGCGTCAGGGTAATATTCATCTGTGTTTTAACCCGTTTGGTAAATTCTCTGCACATCAGCGTTACAATCTGCTTCATATGTGTACTGTTCAGCGCATGGAATACTATGATTTCATCAATCCGGTTCAGGAACTCAGGACGGAAAATAGTCTTCACTTCATCCATAACGTTCTGTTTCATCCGTTTATAATCGCCTGCCGGATCTTCCTTCGCGGCAAATCCCAGCTTCTTTGGTTCTATAATCGCTTTTGCTCCTGCATTGGAAGTCATGATAATCACCGTGTTGCAGAAATCAACTTTTCTTCCCTGTGAATCCGTGATGTGTCCGTCATCCAGCACCTGCAGCAATATGTTAAATACATCCGGATGTGCTTTCTCTACTTCATCAAACAAAATAACCGAATAAGGATGTGTGCGCACCTGGTCACTGAGCTGTCCGCCCTCCTCATGACCCACATATCCCGGAGGAGATCCTATCATCTTAGACACTGAATGCTTCTCCATATACTCTGACATATCTACACGGATCATGGACTCTTCATTTCCGAACATTGCCTCAGCAAGCGCTTTTGAGAGCTCCGTCTTTCCCACACCCGTAGGACCCAGGAACAAAAAGGAACCGATCGGGCGTTTCGGGTCTTTCAGGCCTACACGCCCCCTCTTCACAGCCCTGGCCACCGCATTGACAGCCTCCTCCTGGCCCACGACTCTTTTATGGAGAACCTGTTCCAGCTTTTTCAGTCTGTCAGTATCACTCTCTGCCAGCTTCTGTACCGGTACTTTTGTCCAGGCCGATACCACATCTGCAATATCTCCTTCTGTCACTTCCGGATGATGGGAAGCTGTCTTCTTCTGAAAACGCTTTTTCAGACTTTCCAGCTTACTTTCAACTTCCTTCTGCTCGCTGTGCACACGGGATGCCTCTGCAAAATCACCCGCTTTAATAGATTCTTCTTTCTGCTTTATTAACTCCTTCAGGGAATCTTCCAGGCTCTTCAGATTCTCCGGCACCTTGTAACCGCGCATACTCACTCTGGAGCACGCTTCATCCAGTACATCGATTGCCTTATCCGGAAGATTTCTGTCTGTAATATACCGTTCTGACAAGTGTACCGCTGCCTCAAGAGCTTCCTCCCGGACGGTCACCTTGTGGTGGGCCTCATACTTGCCGCTCAGCCCGTGCAGAATCTCGAGACACTGCTCCTTCGTCGGCTCCTCCACCGTAATTGGCTGGAAACGCCGTTCCAGAGCCGCATCCTTTTCAATATACTTGCGATACTCTGCAATCGTGGTCGCCCCGATCAGCTGCATCTCTCCGCGGGCTAGTGACGGCTTCAGGATACTTGATGCATCAATCGCCCCTTCCGCGCCGCCTGCACCGATCATCGTATGAAGCTCATCCAGAAAAAGAATAATATTGCCGCTGGCTTTTACATCAGCAATCAGTCCTTTCATCCGCTCCTCAAACTCTCCCCGGTATTTTGAGCCCGCGATCAGTCCGGGCAGATCCAGCGTATAAATCTTTTTGTCCTTCATATTTTCCGGCACCACACCCATAGCAATCCTGGATGCAAGCCCCTCTATAATCGCAGTTTTTCCAACCCCCGGTTCGCCCACAAGACAGGGGTTGTTCTTTGTTCTTCTGCTTAGCACCTGCATCAGACGATAGATCTCTTCCTCCCGTCCTACAACAGGGTCCACCCTTCCCTCTGCCGCCTCAGCAGTCAGGTCCGTACAAAACTGCTCCACAACCGCACTTTTACCATGAGAATCATCCTGCAGTTCCTCCTGGTATTCCTTGGGATCCACCCCCGCCGCATTCAGAATGTCCTGCAAAATCTTCTGCAGACTGATATTCAGCGTGATCAATATCCTGGTTGCCACACAATCCACATCATGAACCATAGCCAGCAGCAAATGCTCCGTCCCTACGCTCTTCGTATGAAAATGCCTTGCCTCACTGCCGCTGTTCTCCAGCAGATACTTAAGCCGCGGACTCTCATCCGGATGCTCCACGCTCAGCACATCATCGGCCGGCGTAATCAACTCATCCATCAGATGGAGAATCCGCTCCTCATCCACACCATTAGATGCAAGAATCTGCCCTGCCACTCCTGTAAACTCCTTGCGCAGCCCCAGCAGCAAATGCTCCGTTCCTATATACGGATGCTTCAGCTTTTTTGCCATGGCCGCCGCATATTTAATGGCACGTTCGGCCTGTTTTGTATAATTAATCTGCATATCTTCCTCCCGTTCATTTCTGTCCGATTATTCATAGCTGTCTTTTAAAATCTGCTATACCAAAAACCCCAGTATAAATAAGCCTCTTAAATTCTATTCCTAAAAGGCATCCTCATACACATCAAATATCTCATCCACCAGATTATGCACTTCTTCTCTGGAAATATTCTTACAGCAGCCCTTCGCAAGTAAAATTGTGAGCTGCTGCCTCATCTCCTCCAGAGCCTTCATCTTATCAACATCCAGGGCAATGACCGCCCCCCGTCTTCTATCCAGCTGAATAAACCCTTCCTGCTTCAGAACAGTATAAGCCTTATTCACGGTATGCATATTCACCCCGACCGTATCAGCAAGCTGCCGCACAGAAGGAAGCGAATCCCCTTCACGAATCGTAGAAGTGGCAATCCCCATTATAATCTGATTGCGCAGCTGGATATAAATCGCCTCTTCACTGTTAAAATCTATCTCAATCAGCATATCATCACCTGCCTTTTATTGTTATACCTATGTTAGCACACCTCCCCACGCCCCGCAAGAGAAAATTAAGGGGGTGGGCATAATCGGCTTGAAGGACGCCTGCATGAAATGGGGCGGGGGATGGACGGAGAAAAGGGGGGCTGGAAGTAACCCGTGTACGAAGAAGTGCTAACGAAAGAGGAGCCGCCCAGGAGGGCACATCCGGCATGCAGCCAGAAAGCCTGATGCTTTCTGGCCTTAGACCGGAATGGGAAGTGATTTTGGAAAATCACTTCCCATCCCTCCTGGACGGCTCCTCTTTCGTAAGCACTTCTAATCGCACACTCTAAACTTCCAGCCCCCCTTTCCTCCGTCCATCCCCCGCCCCATTTCATGCAGGCTGCGCGCATCAGGACGGTAGATATGTGTCCACCCGGTAGGCAATTTAACCGGAACAGCGGATTGAACTGGATTGCCGGAAAGTGTATCTGCCAGTATGTTTATAGTATACACATACAGTAATCTAAAGTAAATTTATAGATGAGGTAGATAAGCAGACAGAAATCATATAGCATCCAAAGAAACTATTAACTTAACTAAAAATCCCCATATCCCCCCGCGCCGCCAGCTCCCATCCGCTGCCCCCGCCAGTTCCCCCCGTGAAGCTCGACGGTCCGCCTTGATGCACCCAGCCTCCTGAACCGGACATAGGTGTGTCTGGAAGCATGGGCCGGGCTGTTAGCCGGAGTAGAGTAAAAAAGAAGGAAACCCAGGGTGATTTTTGTGATTCCGAATCACAAAAATCCCTGGACCCAGCGCGCGAAGCCCTGATGAGGGCTTCGGGTGATGTGTCCAGGTTGCCCTGGGTTTCCTTCTTTTTTACTCTACTCCGGCTTACAGTCCGGCCCCGCTTCCAGACACACCTATGTCCGGTTCAGGAGGCGGCCCCCCCTACATCAAACCGCCCGCAGCTTCTCCACAAACTCATTACTCAGGTCTATTTTGGCTACGTAGAATACTTCTCCTGTCATGTATACTTCCCAGTTTTCGTCTATTTCTACCTGCAGTTCTCCGCCAGGCATGTGTACGATTACTTTGTTACCTGTCATTCCCAGTTTGTGTGCGACTCCGGCGGCTGCACATGCGCCTGTCCCGGTTGCCATGGTGTAACCGGCGCCTCTTTCAAAAGTTTCTATGGCAATATTATTGTTGTCAATTACCTTCATGATCTCTGTATTGATTCTTTCCGGGAAATATCTTGCCACCTCGGAGTAATTGCCGATCTTACAGACAAGCGGCTGTGAAATCTCCCGCATCGGGATGACACAGTGCGGATTGCCTACAGAGACGCAGGTTACCGGATACAGGGTTCTTCCGAATACCATGTCTTCATTGATGACCTCGCGGCGCTCTCCTGTCACCGGAACCTCATCGCTCCAGAAGGACAATTTGCCCATGGAAATACGCAGTCTGCTGCCATCCTCGTTCAGATATGTGATTTCCACCAGGCCTCCGTCTGTGACAAGTTTGTAATTTTTTTTCTGCACGTAGCCGGCGTCCTTCAAATACTTGGCAAAAATGCGCACTCCGTTTCCACTCTTTTCTGCCACGCTTCCATCCGGATTCCAGATCCTAAGAGACATGTGCTTTTCCCCGATAAACGGTCCTTCCAGTATGCCGTCGGAACCCAGTCCCATATTTCTGTTGCAGAGCATCTCCGCATTCGCTTTATTTAACTCTAATTCATTCTTATTCGGATCATAAACCAGATAATCATTCCCAAGACCATGATAACGTTCCAATGTAATTTTCATAATACGCACCTCCTGTTTCTATCATTATATCAGGCATTTTTTTCATATAATACTTATTAAATGCTTTTCACATTGCAGATAATGCTCTATAATAAATTATACTGCCGGTACCCAGAATGCACCAGCATCATAGAACATGTTCGTTTATACCAAAAGTTTGCTGGTAAGTTAATTATTATTCAACGTACCAGTGTTCTGTCCGGTGAGTAATTATACTTTTGCTTTGCATGATTCGTGCCAGTGCCAGGCGAAAATTGGACCGCGATGGGGTGACATTTACAAAAAGCAGCTGAAAGGAGATTTATATGCAGCAGTATAATAAACGTGGTTATCTGAACAGTGATTTCCGCATCTTCCATATAAAGGACAGTATTTCCAAAGAGTTTGAATTTCACTACCATGATTTTCATAAAATCACAATATTCATCAAAGGAAAGGTGCAATACATTATTGAAGGCAAATCCTATGAACTTGAGCCCTATGATATTGTACTGGTTCACCGCAACGACATCCACCGCGTACAGGTTGACAATTCTATCCCATATGAAAGAATCATTGTCTACATCTCCCCGGGTTTTATGGAGGATTACCAGACATCGGAATATGACCTGAGTTACTGCTTTGAGAAAGCAAAAAAAGAACACTCCAACGTGCTTCGCATCCATTCACTTGAAAAGAGTTCTCTCTTTCGGATAACAAACCGCATGGAGCGTTCCTTTGAGGATAATGAATATGCCAGCAGCCTCTACCGGCAGCTGCTGTTTCTGGAATTCATGATCCATTTGAACCGTGCAGCCATCAAGAATCGAGTTGAATTCCTGGACACGGAATTATACAATACAAAAATCGTAGATATTATGCATTATATTAACGGACATCTTACAGATAATCTGGACATAGATACACTGGCCAATAACTTTTATATCAGCAAGTACTACATGATGCGCCTGTTCAAGACAGAAACCGGTTATACCATTGGCAGCTACATTACCTACCGGCGCCTGCTGCTTGCCCGGGACCTGATCCTTAGTGGCACTCCCATCACTGAGGCCTGTTTTGCCAGCGGATTCAAAGATTATTCTACCTTTTCCAGAGCCTATAAGTCTGAATTCTCTGAGGCGCCGCGCAGTCTGCGCCGCCAGTAACTGACGCGGAACCACTGCTTTGGTATGGTGACGATAAAGACAATGCCCAGCACAATGGCAAATGCAATTTTCAGTGCCTCAATGCCTCTGCCCGCCGCCTCCGCCAGGTTCCCCTGCACAAGATTGTATACGGTATAATAAACACCCGCACCTGGAATCAGCGGGAATATCCCGGGTACCAAAAAGACGGTGATCGGGCACTTCATCCACACTGCAAGCATCCTGGACATCAGCACCACAAGCATCGTCCCAAGAAACGTAGATGTTGACACAGAAGCGATATTCTCACTCGCCAGATAGCAGAGCCATCCTGCCATTCCAGTCAGCCCGCAGCAAAGATAAAATCTGCGGGGAACATTAAATAATACAGAAAATGCGATCGTCCCCAGAAAAGAACAAAACATATTTACCAGCACAAATCCGGTCATAACATCACACCTCCCGTCAGCTTATTGAAGCATCCCAGCACAAATCCAACTCCGATCGCAATATAAACAAATACAAGAAGCGCATCCACTATCCTTACGATCCCGGAAATAAAATCGCTGTTGGCAATATCGCGGATAGAATTGACAAACGCCAGCCCCGGAACCAGAGGTAATATAGATCCAATAATTAATTTGTCCATCCTGACAGGGAATGGCCATGGCAGCTGAAGTGCAAGAAGCGCCATAATGGTAATAAATCCTCCGCCTACAATATTGATAATGATCTTGGACAGCCTGTGGTTCTCCCCGAAGATCACAAAGACATACAGCAGACAGCCGATTACAACGGCCATCATACTCTCCCAGAGATTGGCCTGCAGCAGGTAGCAGAAGCATCCGCTTCCGATTCCCGCAGCAAAAACCCGAAATCTGCCTCTTTTGGGAGGCATCGCTTCAATCCTGCGCAGCCGCTCTTTTGCTTCTGCCAGGCTTACATTTCCCGCCGAGATCTCTCTTGACAGATCGTTCA
Organism: Faecalicatena fissicatena; assembly: GCA_001028025.1. GTDB lineage: Bacteria > Bacillota > Clostridia > Lachnospirales > Lachnospiraceae > Faecalicatena > Faecalicatena fissicatena_A. Next base: position 15,710 of record LDAQ01000040.1, read on the forward strand.
CCTCCGTAACGATTCCCAAGTGGAAACCGGAGATCGGAATATGTTTTACCTTGGCATAGACCTCTTCCTCCTCATCTCTGGCAGTCATAAAAATACCGTTGCTCATGACAAAGGATTCCACGTCCGCTATATCAAACCGCCTGCAGACATGCTCGATCGTCTCCTCCACACGGAAGATCTCCGCCCCGTTTTTCAGCAGTACCCGCCCCATGTTCATGGCCAGATCCAGCACCTCACGCATATCCGCCTTTTTACCGCCCGGATTTCTGCCGTCTTCGGGAACAGCAATGGGATCTTCCCCGTCTGTTCTCTCCCTTACGGCCTCCCTTAAATCGGAATCTGCTATTTTTATTCTTTTTACATTTATCTGTTCTGCATCTTCTTTCATGCTTTCTTTTTCTGTCATGCAAAAACCCCCAAAACATCTACAATATAGTATTTACAAATTGCCGGAACAATTGCAGAAATACGGTATAAATTACTTTTTTATATCAAGTAATTTATTGTAGCATGCTTTGAGGGTAAAGTCATCTTACTATATTAAATTATTTTTCCCGCAAGAATCAGGGGCCAAATGGACATGTCTGTATGTACATTTAACTCAATACAAATAGCTGAAAAATCCTTCTGTTATGCCTTTGCCTTTTTCTTTGACTGTCCGGTCAGTGTCTTAATTCCATCCACTGCAAGCACTGCTGCCAGCACAATCAGAAGTACGCTTATTACAAGACGGATATAACACCAGACAACACCGTCGGCGCCGGCAAGAATTCCGGCAAAATTGGACTTGATGGTGAGGCACAGAGAGGTAAGTGTCACAACCAGCATAAATGCCATAGGGATCAGGAACATCTTATTGTTTTTACCTACCTTGCCAAGCCATGTGGCAACCGCAAGCAGACCCAGAGCAGCCAGCAGCTGGTTGGCAGCTCCGAACAGCGGCCATACATTTGCATATCCCGTCATACCAAGTGCAATACCGAGCACTACGGTGATAATCGTTGCCACGTATGGGTTTGTCAGAACCTTCTTATAACCTGTCACAGTTTTTATCTCTTCTCCCGGCTCCAGCCAGAATTCCTGGAACATATAACGTGCAAGACGTGTAGCCGTATCCAGTGAGGTCAGGCAGAATGCGGAGACCGCAAGCACAAGCATAGAGAAGATTACGCTTTCAGCGCCCTTTAAGAACGGGATCGTGGAAGTCATCTTTGAAATACCGGTTGCAAATACATTCGTAGGCACTACCAGTTCTCCTGCGGAGTAGCTCTGCCAGACATAACCGACAGCACACAGGGAAATTATCGCCAGCGCACACTCAATCAGCATACCCCCGTATGCGATTGGACGGGCATCTTTTTCACTGTTCAGCTGCTTTGCAGTGGTGCCGGAACCAACCAGAGAATGAAATCCTGAAATAGCGCCGCAGGCGATGGTAATAAACAATGCCGGAAACATATAGCCCAGTGAAGTTCCCGTTGGCATCAGTGTATCCTTAAATCCGGTGAATGCCGGAATATCCAGGCTTGCATTCCCTGTAATTCCTGCACCAATGACACCAACAATTGCAACCGCCATCATAAAGTAAAGCAGGAAAGAGCTCAGGTAGTCCCGCGGCTGCAGCAGTATCCACACCGGTGTTACAGATGCAACCAGAATATAGATTCCCACAATAATCATCCAGGTTTTGTTATTCAGATACAGCGGATGCCAGTTCAGTCCGATTACCATACAGATAATGATGGCCATCACACCCACAACGGTGGAAACGCCCAGAGATGCATTTTTCCGGTATACCAGAAATCCAAATACAACTGAGATTACAATAAACAGAATCGAAATCATGGCTGTGGATGCATTTGCCGAGGATGCCGCCAAGTCCACCGCGCCGGACTCCGTATAGGTTGCCATAAATGTATTTGCAACAATAGATGCAAATGCAGCAACAACAAGGAGTAATGTAAGATAAGAGAAGATAATAAAAATCTTCTTAGCTTTTGTCCCCATGGTATCAGCAATTACTTCACCGATGGACTGTCCTTTGTGTCGGATCGAAGCAAATAATGCACCGAAATCATGAACAGCTCCGAAGAAAATACCACCGATCAATACCCATAGCAATACAGGAACCCATCCGAATACTGCCGCCTGTATCGGACCGTTGATCGGCCCTGCGCCTGCAATAGACGAAAAATGATGTCCCATCAGTACAGGAGCTTTCGCCGGACAATAATCCATTCCGTCTTCCAGCTCGTGTGCCGGAGTCTTTCTGCCCGGGTCCACACCCCACTGTTCTGCAAGCCATTTGCCGTATGTAACGTATGCAACGACCAGAATCAGAATACCTGCAAGTAAAATTACTACTGCGTTCATAGTTCACACTCCTTTTTGTAAGTAATAGTAGCTGTATATAAAAAGGTCAGAAGACCTTCTCATATCCTTTCACAAGTTCTCTTGCCGCCCGGTTGCCGGATACCTTATGGTTCTCCATGTCAAAGACAAGCACTCTGGCCTCCGAATATCCCCGCAGTCCGAGCCGGTAATTTTTGAAGAACTTAAAATCCCGGACAGCCTTCCCAGCCTCCTGCGTCAAGCCGTTTTCACAGATAAATATTGCGGTTATATATGTATACATGTGATTCTCGGCCGTACAGGCCTCTTTGTTTCTCACCAGTTCCGGTTCGATGAAGGTATCAATCTGCACGCGGAACCGCTTTAAATCTTCTGCTTCTAATCTGTCTCTGCATGAAAAAAATGTATGTTCAAAACAATTTGCCCGCCACAGTTCCGCTTTCTTAACCAGAACGTACTTTGCACTTGTCACATTAAAAGCTGCATATGCATCATATCGCTCTCCTTCCACCTCATACGGGCGGGTAATATCAAAAGCCGACTGATAAGACTGCAGCAGTTTTTCCAAAAATTCCTGCCCGGTCATTGTCTGTTTCTCCTTTAAGGTTCTATCACTTTAATACGTAAACGCAATAAAACCACTTGATTTAGTTTACACTAGCTCAAGTGGTTTTTCAATGATATAATTTATACTTTTTTAATAATATACATTAAAATTTAATATCTATACGTGTTCCCTTACCTGCTTCACTGTCCACCGTTACCTTCGCACCGTGCAGAAGTGCACCGTGTTTAACGATTGACAGTCCCAGCCCTGTGCCGCCGCTCTCTTTGGAATGGCTTTTATCTACACGATAGAAACGCTCAAAAATCCGTTCATGGTGCTCTTTCGGTATCCCGATCCCATTGTCTGTTATACTGACCTTGGGTCCTTGCAGTGTGTTCCCTACCCAGACGGATACCTGGCCGCCGGTAACGTTGTATTTGATTGCGTTCTCACATACATTATAGATCATCTCATCTAAGATCTGACGGATCCCGCGGTAAACCACCGGCTCGCCTTCCACCACAATATGAACTTTTTTCGCATTCGCCTGAGGGGAAAGACGACTCACAATCTCCCTGCACAGCGCATAGAGATCCACCGCCTCTTTCTCAAGCTCCACAGACTCCTCATCCAACTTGGAAAGTTTTATAATATCCTCCACCAGCGTGATCAGACGCCGTGCCTCCTTGTATATCCTGTCCGAGAAATTCGGAACATCCTCCGGCCTCACCATGCCATTTTTCATGATCTCCGCATACCCTGATATGGAAGTCAGGGGAGTCTTTAATTCATGAGAAACATTGGCGGAAAATTCCTTGCGCATTTGAGATACAGCGTCCTTCTCCTTATTCTGTCTGTCCATCGCCTCCAGAAGAGGTGTCATCTCCTCATACGCAGTGTTCTCCAGAGGATGCTCCAAATCCAGCTCATTGATTGGTTTAATCAGCCGGGCAGTCTGCCACTTTGCCATCAGCCAGGCGATAACCAGCATCGCACCAGCCAGAATGCACATCACGGGCAGCACACTCAAAGCCGTACTCACCAGACCGTCCATCAGCTTGGCCACGCGCAGTACTGTACCGTCGTCCAGAAGAAGAGCATAATAATACATCTCTTTTCCCACAGTTCCTGACACCCGGATGTCCTCACCGCTGCCATTCTCCAGTGCACTGCTTACCTCCTGCCTGGATCTGTGATTGTCCAGAGTGGATTCATCCCGCCTGGAATCATACATCACGGTCCCATCCGTATTGATTCTGGTCACCCGTGTCCTTACATCTACCTCGTCCATCTGCTCCAGATAGGCAGGACCCGAGATATTGATTGCTGTTTTAATATATCTGGCCTCCTGCCGCACCTCTGTCTTCAAAAGCGTCAGATTCTGCCTGTAAATCACAACGGTCAAAACCAGGTAGGAAATCAGAAGTGTTATAGAGAGTACAAACACCATGCTCCTCTGGATTTTAGCTCTCATTCGATCCTCCTATGCGGTATCCGACGCCCCTCACAGTCTCAATGATCTCGCCCTTGACGCCCAGTTTCTGCCTAAGCGTACGCACATGTACATCTACCGTCCTTGTCTCACCGTCAAAATCATACCCCCAGATATCCTCCAGCAGCTGGTCCCTCGTGAGAACTATATTCTGATTCCTCATCAGCCGCTCCAGCAGCTCGAACTCCTTCAGAGTCAGTGTGACGGTCTTTCCATCCACGGTTACCTCATGCTTCTTCACATTCACACAGACTCCGCCCACGCTCATATCATCCTTATCCGATGCCCTGCCGGTGCGCCGCAGTACCGCTTTCACTCTGGACACAAGTTCCATCATTCCAAAGGGTTTTGTCACATAGTCGTCTGCCCCGGAGTCCAGGCCGACCACCTTATCGTACTCCGCGCCCTTAGCTGTCACCATAATCACCGGAATATCCTTCGTCTTGGACGAACTCTTCAGCTTCCCGAGCAGTGAAAGCCCGTCTTCCCCCGGCAGCATGATATCAAGCAAAATAAGCTCTGGCGTATCAAACGCCAAAGCCTCCATAAAAGAGCCGCCTTCCGCGAATCCCTGTGCCTTGAGCCCCGTGGTCTCCAGTGTATAAATTACAAGCTCCCGGATGTTGTCGTCATCTTCTACGCAATAGATCATTTTGTCACTCCTTTATCTGGTTTACTCCCAGGGTCATCCCGTTTTTGTGGACTCCCGTGATAGAAAATTCAACCCATTCGGCGATATTGGTTGCGTGGTCGCCTATACGCTCCAGATACTTTGTCACCATAATCAGGTCAAAGATTCTCTTTCCGTTTTCTCCTTTTTCTGCACGGATATAATCTACAAGCTCGTTGCGGATCGTATCAAATAAATGATCCACATCATCGTCGGCATCCATAACATTTTTAGCCAGCTCCAGGTCTTTTGTCACATAGGCAGTCACACTGTCCCTCACCATCTTGCTCGCCGCCGCAGCCATAATACCGATTTCCTTAATGTCTGTAGCAGTATTGTGTTTGGAAGAAATTACAATCTCCGCAATATCCGCTGTCTGGTCACCGATCCGCTCCATATCCGTAATCATCTTCAGCGCCGCTGAAATTCTGCGCAGATCCTTTGCCACAGGCTGCTGCTGCAAAAGAAGCTTCAGGCACAGTCTTTCAATATCTTTTTCCATCTGGTCGATCTCTTCATCGGCCTCCATGATTGCTTTGGCCTGTTCCAGGTTGCACTCCTCCAGAGCCTTTGTGGCCTTCGCAATGGCAATCTCGCACAGCTCTCCCATGTGGGTAAGCTGCTCATCCAGTAACTGTAACTGCATGTCAAATCTATTCCGCATTTTTTATCCAAACCTCCCTGTAATATAATCTTCTGTCCGCTTATCCGCGGGTATGGAGAATAACTTCTCCGTGTCATTGTATTCTACTACCTCACCAAGAAGAAAAAACGCCGTATTGTCCGAAACACGCACTGCCTGCTGCATGTTATGCGTTACCATAACAATAGTATAATCTTTTTTCAATTCCATCGCAAGGTCTTCTATTTTAGATGTGGAAATCGGATCCAGCGCAGATGTGGGTTCATCCATCAACAGAACCTCCGGCTCAACGGCCAGTGCCCTGGCAATACACAGACGCTGCTGCTGTCCTCCTGACATACCAAGCGCGCTTTTTTTCAGCCGGTCTTTGCATTCTTCCCAGATCGCCGCGCTGCGCAGTGACTTTTCCACAATATCATCCAGTTTTGATTTGGAGTGGATGCCGTGGGTTCTCGGTCCAAAAGCAATATTGTCATAAATGCTCATCGGAAACGGATTCGGCTTCTGGAACACCATTCCAACACGTTTGCGAAGCAGGTTGACATCCATTCCCCTGAATATATTTTCACCGTCCAGCAGGATCTCTCCCTCAATACGGCAGCCCTCAACCAGATCGTTCATCCGGTTGATGGACTTTAACAAAGTCGATTTACCGCACCCGCTTGGCCCGATAAACGCTGTAATTTTATTTGCTTCTATCTCCAGATTTACATCCTTCAGGGCTTTGAAATCTTCGTAATACAAATCCAGATTTTTGATACTTATTTTTCCCATGTCTGATTCCTTTCTTATCCTTATTCTGCAGCTTTGCTGCTTCCCGTCTTATGGCATGGATGGCGGGTTGCCCTTACTTTATGCTTTTGTTAACCGTTTCGCTATGACACTGGATAATGCATTGATCCCAACTACCAGAATCAGAAGGATGACTGCTGTGGCGTATGCCTGATCCATATAAAGACCTTCGCTCGCCAGATTATACATATGCACGGCCAGTGTTCTCCCGGAGCCCATCACGCTGGAAGGTATATTTGCCACGGTTCCTGCGGTGTACATCAATGCCGCAGTCTCTCCCACGATTCTTCCGATTGCAAGAATGATACCTGCAAGGATACCTGGTATGGCGGAAGGAAGCACAATGCGGAACACCGTCCGAAGCTTTCCTGCGCCCAATCCGAAACTTCCTTCCCGGAAAGTGTCCGGCACCGCTTTGAGCGCTTCTTCTGTGGTACGCATAATCAGCGGCAGGATCATAATGGCCAGCGTAAATGCACCCGCAAGAAGGGAGAATCCCCATCCCAGCGTATTTACAAAGAACAGCATTCCAAAGAGGCCGTATACGATAGATGGGATGCCAGACAGGGTTTCTGTCGTGAGGCGGATAATCCCCATAAATTTGTTGCCCCTTTTCGCATATTCCACAAGAAAGATCGCCGCGAAAATACCAAGAGGAACGGCAACAACAAGGGACAGCAGGGTCATGGTCACCGTATTCACCAGCGCCGGCATCAAAGATGCATTGTCCGATGTATAGGTGAAGGAAAATAAAGAGGGTTTAATGTAAGGAACTCCGTGCACCAGTATATAGATAATCAGGAAAATCAGCACCGCAAAAGTAATGATTGCGCCCAGAAGAACCAGAAGCATCATAATAAAAGATCCCGGGTGATGCAGGTAATTTTTCAATTTTTGACTGAATGTTGTTTGATTACTCACGGCTGGACCTCCCATTTAACAGTGCGACACTGAAGTTGATAATCAGGATAAATACAAACAGAACCACACCTGTCGCGATCAGTGCTTCCCTGTGTAAATCTGTGGCGTATCCCATCTCAATCACGATATTCGCAGTCAGGGTCCTGACACCCTTCAGAAGTCCTGCGGGCATTCTGGCCTGATTTCCGGCCACCATGATTACGGCCATTGTCTCACCGATCGCACGTCCAACTCCAAGTACAATTCCCGCAATCACTCCGGACTTGGCTGCCGGCATAATCACCCGGAAAATACTTCTCTCATGAGTGGCCCCAAGTGCCAGGGCTCCCTCATAATAATGCTGCGGCACCGAACGGATAGCCGACTCTGTCACCCCGATAATGGTCGGCAGAATCATCATTCCCAGAAGAACGGAGGCTGTTAAAATACTGCTTCCATTTCCGCTGCTCTTTGTCAGCCCCAACTCTTTTAAGGTTCTGCCAAGATCTCTCATCCACGGAACCAGAACCACAAGTCCGAAAAAGCCATATACAACGGAAGGAATTCCTGCCAGCAGTTCTGTAGCCGCCTTCAGCGGTTTGTAAATCTTTTTTGGACAGTACATTGCCATAAATACAGATGTCAGGATACCGATTGGCACACCTACAATAATTGCCCCGGCCGTCACATAAATACTGCCGACGATCATGGGGAGTATTCCATATATATCATTGTTCGGTTTCCACATCTCCCCGGTTAAAAACTTTACAAATCCGATTTCTTTTATTGCAGGGACCCCATTTGCAAACAAAAAGACACAAATGAGAGCTACCGCCAGCACCGAAGCACAGGCGGCAATGAAGAACACTCCCTGCATGAATTTCTCATTCCATGCTTTTGATTTCATTTATTTGATTACCTCGTCTTGGTCAGGTTTATATGCTTTATTCAACCACTTCATCCCAGGTGATTGCCTCGCCGGTATAGATTGCTTTTACCTGCTCGCTGCTCAGATCATCTATTGTACTGTTCTTGTTCACAATCACTGCGATTCCGTCTGTTGCGATAACTGTTGCCTGAAGTCCCTCTGACAATTCTGTATCTTTCAGTTCTCTGGATGCCATTCCGATATCATAGCTTCCGTCGACAGCAGATGTCATACCTGTTGTAGAATCAGTTGTCTGGAGTTCAATCTCCGCATTCGCGTTAACAGCCTTGTAAGCTTCGATCAGTTTTTCCATAACCGGTGATATGGATGAAGAACCGCCGACTACCGCTTTACCTGACGGGTTTGTTCCCTCAAAAGGTTTTACATCATCAACCGCGATATAATGATTTTCTTCCACAACAGCCTGGCCTTCCTCACTCATAATGAAGTTAATAAAATCTTTTGCCACCTCATTGTCCAGGTCTTCCTTAGTTGCAATGTTGAACGGTCTGGATACTTTGTATGTACCAGATTTTACATTCTCAGCAGTTGCCTCTGCCCCGTCGATTTTTAAAGCTTTCACGCTGTCATCCAGGGAACCAAGTGAGATGTACCCGATCGCATACTCGTCGCCTGCCACTGTTGTCATCATAACGGATGTGCTGTTTGTAATCTGAGCCTCCTCCGTTGTCATATCTATTTTTTCATCACCATTTTTCTCTTCAATACCGAACAGCTCGATAAATGCGCCTCTTGTACCTGAACCGTCCTCACGGGATACAATTGTAATATCGTTGGAGCTGTCCCAGGAAGCGTCGTTCTGCTCTGTCTTTGTATCTGTACCTGCGTCCGCAGAATCTCCTTCTGCCTTCTTGTCGCTGCCGCATCCTGTTGCTGCAACCGCCAGCATACTAACCATAGATAAAACTGCAATAAACTTTTTCATTCTCATTTCACAATTCTCCTTTACTTCTTAAAAATAATCTGCGGGTGATTACCCGCCGTTTTCTGGAATCATTTTCTTCACAGTGCAATCATATAAAATCAATGTAAAATTTGAAATCACCACAATGTTAAATCCTTGTTAAATGAAAAAAGAGGGGCGCTTTGCGGAAGGGGAGACGGGATGCACCGGGGAGGCCTGTGCTGTTTTTCTATGCTGTCCGCGGGCTAACCAGCAGTAAGAGGAAAAGCGGAGAATTGCAGGGCACCACAGACATTCACCGCCTAAGCCTGATGCTTAGGCGGCTCAGGTCTGCTTGGGGATTGCTTTTGTAAAGCAATCCCCATCCCTGCAATTCTCCGCTTTTCCTCTAACTGCTGGTAAGCACGCTCTATGCATTGAAAAACAGCACAGGCCTCCCCGGTGCATCCCGTCTCCCCTTCCGCAAAGCTGGGTGGCTCCTGCCGGGAGGAGTGGAGCGGTGGACCGTACGGGCGAAACGAAAGGGAACGGGGGCTGTGGATCCGTATGATCGACAGGCGGGAATAGAAAGGAGGCAGATTTTGATTGTTTACAGTTAGCAGAACAACCGCCTCAGGATAACAATTACTAAATAGTATTTCCAGAGATAATGATGATATACGGGGAATAGCGTATAGATAAAAATATACTCTAAATTAAAGTGGCGTATACGTAAAGGCTCTGAATTTGATAAAAAGCTGAATACAAAAATTTACCAGCAGCGGCAGCGCGATGCATCTGCGAATTGATCCACCTTCCCCGTCTGCGCCCACCTACAGTATAGGGGCACTACCGCCCTGATGCAGCCCAGCCTGCCGGGAGTCAGCCGGGGGAGGGAGGGCGGGACACGTCCGGGTATTTCGGGATGCATAGAATGCGCTTAGTCCCCCTTATATCAAAATCGGACGCCCACATGGGTAGAATCTGCTTCCGAAGCAGATTCTAAGCCGGCCTGAGCCGCGGAATTCCTCAGAATTACACGGTGAATGCCGGCGATCCCATGTGGGCGTCCGATTTTGATATTAGGGGGACTTAGCAAATGGACCGCATCCGAAATACCCGGACGTGTCCCGCCCTCCCTCCCCCGGCTGACTCCCGGCAGGCGAACTACTCAATCCGATAAGCCCCCCGATACTGCGCCGGAGTCATTTTTTCTTTTTCTCTGAAGCGGCGTATGAAATGGCTTGTGTTGCAGAATCCCAGTATTTCCGATATTTCGTCTACCGGAAGTCTCGTCTGCATCAGCATCTGCTTTCCCTTGCGGAGTCTTCTGTTCATGACGAATTCCTGCGGAGTCATGCGGTAGATGATCTTAAACTGTTTGATAAAGTAGGGCAGGCTGATCCCGCACACATCCGCCATCTTACCATTTGTGATTCCGTCCTTTAAATGTGCATCTATATAAGCTTCCACACGGGAAAAGTTTGCTTTTACATCCTGAGATATTTCGGCCATGGCGTAGCGGTTCTCGTTTTTTAATATTTCCAGCAGCAGGCTGTAAATCTCTCTGGAAACGTTCTGGCGCTCATCGATCATCAGTTTCTGCTGTAAGATTCCCAAAGCCGCGGAGGCGTCTGAAAATACCATTCCTTCGATCACGGGGCCCTGGGTATCCACAATGTGGCGTGTCAGTCTCCTGCTGTCGCCTCCGTAGAACTCTACCCAGGACATTCCCAGAGGCTCTGATTCATTACTTCGGTACGAATGCTCCTCTCCCGCAGGCAATACGATCACCTGATTCTTTCCCAATTCATAGGACTTGCCCCGGAAAGTCAGCTGTCCCTTACCCGAAAAAATACAGAACACCTCGCAGCAGATCATGGTGCTGTCCCGTTCCACGAAAAACAGGCTGGGAATCCGGGATTCTATTCCGGTTCTGTTGACACGGTAATAAATACTGTCTTCTTCCTCCTGGATAGGGGATATGTAATAATAATCATGAAAATCTAATTCGCCGTTGCAGATAAACACATCTGCGAAAGGGGCATCTTTAATATACTCCACAGCCGCATCTCCCATCTCTTTTTTACTTCTATACTATTTCATTATAAGTTTGAACGAAATATACGTCAATTTCTTTCTAAGAAATAATACTCTCATACTATTTCATTATTTTCCAGTGTCTTGTTTACAGCCCCGTTTTTTTCTAATATAAGGTTAAAGGAGTTGAGTACTCAAACGAAAGGAGATTAATAAAATGACAGGTAAAGAACGTTTTCTTGCTGCGGCTGCAAGGCAGCCTTTAGACAGGCCCCCAATATGGATGAGCGCACCAATAGGAAAGGAAATTGATATACTCTGCCAGTATTTTGGAGTATCTAACTGGCACGAACTGCAGGTGAAAGCAGGCGATGATGTATATGCTTTTGATATCCCTTATGATTCCGGCTATGCCACCAGCATAGCGGCTGCATTTGACTGGTACCGGAACGGCTCAAATGTGGATCCTGATCATCGGACCCTGACGGCCGACGGCTGTTTTAGAGATGCCCAGGAGCCCTGTGATCTGGACTTTTTCGACTGGCCGGACCCCAGGAAATATATTGATGCAGAAGAAGTAAGACGCCGCTGTGCAATGGCACCGAAAGGCCGTGCCACTCTTGCACAGGTATGGAGCGCCCACTTCCAGGATACCTGCGCCGCTTTCGGTATGGAAACGGCTTTGATGAACATGGTTGCCAATCCCGAGATTTACATGGCCGTTGATGATAAAATCGTGGATTTCTATCTGAAAGCTAATGAGGTTATTTTCGAAGCCACGAAGGGAATGCTGGATGCAATTATCATTGCCAATGACTTCGGTAGTCAGCTGGGACTTCTATTATCCCGGGAAATGATTCATAAATTTGTTATGCCGGGGGCAAGAAAGATTATTGATCAGGCACACAGTTACGGAGTAAAAGTCATCTACCATTCCTGCGGTGCAATTTTTGATGCTATGCCGGAACTGATTGAAGCCGGGGCCGATTTTATCCATCCGCTCCAGGCTACTGCTGCCGGGATGGATCCACGCCGGATCAAAGAAGCTTATGGGGACAAAGTTTCTTTCTGCGGCGGTGTGGATATCCAGGAACTGCTTCCCAATGGCACCCCTGAAGAAGTCCGGGCAAAAGTCCGTGAACTGCGTGAGATCTTTCCTACCGGGCTTGTTCTTTCTCCGAGCCAGGGAACGATACTCGACGACGTTCCACCGGAAAATATTGCAGCAATGCTGGATGAAGCACTGAAATTATAATAATTGAATGCATGTTAAACAAAGTATAATCCAAGCTGTAATAATCTAAGCAACAAACAAGCGGTATGCCCCTTATCGGGAGCATACCGCCGTTTGTTATCAGCAGCCCGTTTCACGGTCTGCGTGTAGTTCCTTGTAAACTGACCGTACGAAAACATAGTGGCGGCAGGCATCCAGCCCTTCGCCGTAGGCGAATTTCAATGGGCTGGATGCGTAACAGTTCAGGCCTGCCTGAACTGTTACAACTGACCTAAGTGGAATTGTAAGTATCATATCGTTTTTGCGTCAAGGTATAGAAGATAGATAGCATATGGTAAGTGGAAAAAGAATGTAGCACACCGGCTAAGCTGGTGGTTATGACTAGAAGGACTGCCGCACCATCCCGCTCTCAGCGGTTTCGTGCGGCAGTCCCTTCGGGTTAATTTGCAACTGTAAGTACTTCTTCTGCAATGTTTCTTGAATGATCAGAGATACGTTCCAGACATACCAATGCGTCCAGATATACGATACCTGCATCCGTATTGCACTGATTTGTTGCCAGACGTTTCATATGCTCCGTACGCAGGCGGATTTCCAGGTCGTCTGCCTGGCTCTCTTTCTCAATTACCTTCATTGCCTTTTCTTTGCTGTTTTCTTCAAATGCTTCTATTGCATAGATATAGCTGTCTATACAGACATTAATCATCTCTTTGAGTTCGGCAGTGCCAACCCCTGAAAATTCCGCTTTTCTTTCCTGCAGCGTTTCAGCGAACTCAGAAATATTTTCACAGTAATCACTGATACGTTCAATGTCTGACAGTGTCTGAAGGATGCTTGCTATATGCTGATGCTCCTTCTCATTGATGGACAGGGCGCTGATCTTGATCACATAATCCGTTATACCGCTGCACAGCCTGTCCACAACATTCTCTTCTTCTTTAATTTCCAAAATCTCCTGATAGTCTTTCGTAAACATAACATTTTTAGACTTCTCCAGAGTTCCCTTTACGATCATCCCCATACGGACAACTTCACTGACTGCAGACTGCAGGGCAATACCAGGAGTCTCCAGGATTCTGTCGTCCAGAAGTACACGGCTCTCGTCCACTTCCCGGTCGTCTTCCTTTTCCAGCTTCTTGGCAAGTTTGATGATCCAGTCGGAAACGGGGAACAGAATAACCGTGGTGCCGATATTAAAGATTGTATGCACCGTACTGATCTCGGTCTGTGTAATAATACCGCCTCCTGCATTCGGATAGATCACTTTGAAGAATACAATCGCTATCACACTGAACAGGACCGTTCCTATAATGTTGAATAAAAGGTGCATGACTGCCGCTGTCTTTGCAGTTTTCTTTGCGCCGATGCTGGACATGATGGCCGTCACACAGGTACCGATGTTCTGTCCCATGATAATATATACCGCCGCATTAAACGGAACGAGTCCGGCCGCCGCAAGACTCTGCAGGATACCCACAGAAGCGGAAGAACTCTGAATAATGGCAGTGACAACCGCTCCTGCAACAATTCCGAGAAACGGATTGTGGCCGAGCATTACAAATATATTGCGGAATCCTTCTGATTCCTGCAGAGGTGAAACTGCGGATGACATGGTCGTAATACCCACAAACAGAAGACCAAACCCGATAATAATACTTGAAACATCTTTTGTAGAACGCCTTTTTCCTGTCAGCATCACAATAACACCGAGCATAATTGCAATCGGAGCCAGATTACCCGGGCTTAAAAACTTGGCCCACTCCACACTGGATACAAGCCATCCGGTAACTGTCGTACCGATATTTGCACCCATGATAACACCCATCGCCTGGGTCAGATTCATAATCCCCGCATTTACAAATCCGACAACCATAACCGTAGTCGCTGATGAACTCTGGATAACGGCCGTAATAAAAGCACCGAGCAGAACACCAAAAAACTTATTCTTCGTCAGTGCTTCCAGTAATGTCTTCATCTTGCTGCCGGCGGCATTTTCAAGCCCCTGGGCCATGATCTGCATACCATATATAAACATGCCAAGGCCACCGACAAAAGGGATAATAATGCTTACGTAATTCATACGTTTCCTCCTAAAAATATACAGCTATATAAAATTTTCCCGCACTATTACGATAACATTATCATTTACAAAAAACAACATAATTTTACATATATTTTATATGGATTTTATTTTTTCATGCGCGGCTCAAAAATAAAGGATGCCACATATCCAAAAATCAATGCTGCTGAGATTCCCACAGCGCTCGCCTTGAGCCCTCCCATGAAGACTCCCAGAAAGCCGTTTTGGTCTACAGCCTCTTTCACGCCCTGCCAGAGCACATTGCCGAATCCAAGCAGCGGAACGCTTGCCCCTGCCCCCGCAAACTTCTGGAACGGTTCGTAAATATTCAAAAAACCCAGTACGGCACCGGTGCAGACAAGAAGAACCATGATTCTTCCCGGCATAAGTTTCGTGCGGTCCAATAAAATCTGCACCAATGCACAGATAATACCGCCTATTAAGAATGCTTTTAAATAATCCATAAAAACCTCCTGTATGGACGCAGTCTTAATTGCTGCGCCTCTCTTCTATTAAACTAACAGTGTTCCAGTACAATGGCATGTGCGATGCCGGGAACACTTGCTCCTTCGTTGTAGCTGACAGTGGACATCAGCGCACCCGTCGGCACAAACAGAATTCTCTTCCACTCACCCTTTTTCACTTTGGGCAGAATATATGCCGCCAGAGTGACCGCCGCACAGCCGCAGCCGCTTCCTCCCGCATGAGTATCCTGGGACTGTTGATCGAAAATCGTCATACCGCAGTCCATATGCTTTGTTTTAATATCATAGCCTCTTCCCTGCATCAGGTCGAACAGGATATCCTGTCCCACATAGCCCAGGTCACCTGTCACAATTCTATCGTAGTCTTCCACTTTTCTGCCAAAGTCCTGCAGGTTCTGTGCGATCGTGTCGGCCGCAGCCGGTGCCATGCAGGCACCCATATTCTGGGAATCCTTCAAGCCATAGTCCACGATTTTCCCGACGGTCACTCCGCTGATCCGGACATGGCTTTTTTCGGTACCCACCAGAAATGCCCCGCTCCCGGTTACAGTCCAGTGCGCAGATAAAGGCCGCTGGTTCGCATAT
Source organism: Faecalicatena fissicatena (assembly GCA_001028025.1). Classification (GTDB taxonomy): domain Bacteria; phylum Bacillota; class Clostridia; order Lachnospirales; family Lachnospiraceae; genus Faecalicatena; species Faecalicatena fissicatena_A. Next base: position 31,362 of record LDAQ01000040.1, read on the forward strand.
CCCAGCGGAAAACGGAATTCCTTCTCCGCACTGCCGAAATGACTGGATGTGACTGCCAGCATATAGTCTCCGTATCCGGCCGCGACGCTCATTGCACTGAGTGCGAGTGCTTCCCCGGAAGTAGAACATGCCCCGTACAGTCCGAACATCGGGATCTGCAGGGCCTCGACCCCCATCGAAGTCGCAATGCCCTGGCGGAGCAAATCGCCTCCAAACAGATAGCGCACTTTTTCCGGTGTAATATGTGCTTTCCCCAGAGCAAGCACACATGCCTCTTTCTGCATATTGCTCTCTGCCTCCTCCCAGGTCTCTGCCCCGAAAAGATCATCCTGGTTTGTCATATCAAATAATTTTGCCAGCGGTCCTTCCGCTTCTTTACTCCCGACAACGGAGCCGCTGCTGATTAAATAGGGAGATTCTCCAAAGCCGATGCTCTGGCTGCCTTTTACCTGATTCATCTTTTTCCCTCGTTTCCATTTATAGTTTGCTTGGATTTTACAAATTAGTATACCTGGCTTTTTCCAAATTATTCATTTCAACATTCTCTTGACACCTCCACTCTGTTTGTATATACTGTACCTATACATTAAGTACAGTTAAGCACACTTATAAACGGACTAAACCAGAAGGAGGGAGCAGACTTGGATATTATTCTCAGCAGCAGCGTCGGTAAGCCGATCTATGAGCAGATCACATCCCAGATCAAGGGAATGATCATGAGCAGTCAGCTGAAAGCAGGAGACGCACTGCCATCCATGCGCATGCTGGCAAAAAGCCTTCACATCAGCGTCATTACTGCCCAGCATGCTTACGAAGACCTGCAGCGCGACGGCTTTATAGAAACAATCCCGGGCAAAGGTACATTTGTCGCAGCCCAGAACAAAGACTTTATAAAAGAAGAACAGCTGAGGATTGCAGAGGGAAAGCTCAAAGAAGCCGCTGACATTGCAAAATGCAACGGCATACCGCTTACCAGGCTTTTCAATATTCTCGAATTATTTTACAAGGAGGACTGATTTATGGAATATTTTACAGAAAATATCCTGAGCGTAAGCCATTTAACCAAAACCTACAAAGATTTCAAGTTGGATGATGTCTCTTTTACGATTCCCCGTGGTATGATCGTCGGTCTGATCGGTGAAAACGGAGCAGGAAAGTCTACCACCATATCTGCTGTTCTGAATATGCTCTCCATCGACAGCGGGGATATCAGCGTATTTGATATGGACTTCAGAAAACACGAACGCGAGATCAAGCAGAAAATCGGAGCAGTCCTGGATGAACTGCACCAGATTCCTCACCTTTACTGCAGTGATATTGACAAGATTATGAAGCGCTCCTATATGCACTGGGACAGCCATCTTTTCAGGGAATATCTTGACAGATTCCATCTGCCGGCTGACAAGAAGGTGCGGGAATTATCAAAAGGCATGAATGTAAAGTTGAATTTTGCCATCGCTTTATCCCACAACCCGGAGTTTCTGATACTTGATGAGGCAACATCCGGTCTTGATCCGGTAATCAGGGATGAGATACTGGAGCTGCTTCAGGATTTTGTCCTGGACGAGAAGCATTCTGTCCTGATCTCGTCCCATATTACGAGTGATCTGGATAAAATCGCGGATTATATTATATTCATGCATGAAGGCAGGATCAGGTTTATAAAGTCAAAAGAAGAGATTGACACTCACTATGGCGTGCTGAACTGCAGAAACGACTTTTTTGAAGCTCTTTCACCCGATGATTATCTGGCCTATATAAAAGGAGATTACTCCGTACAGGTGCTTATCCGTAATAAACAGGCGCTTCTCGCCCATTTTCAGGACCTGGTTATCGAACGGGCTACTGTCGAAGATATTATGCTTTTCTATATAAAGGGGGTTATTACATGTCAGGATTAGTGTACAGAGATTTGCTTACTTATTACAGAAAGAATACCAAAGTGACATATATTCTGGAAGTCGTGTATTTTTTATTTTTCCTGCTTGTACTGAGAAATATCTACGGCGCCATTACTTTTCTGGTGATCGCGGCCCCAATCAGCATGTCAGGACTCCCGGCTACCATGAAGGACCTGGATAGCAATTACAAGGGAATGATATCTGCAAGGCTCATGCCCTATACACAGAGGGACATCGTTACATCACGGTTTAAAGCTGCATTTTCCTGTCATCTCCTGTACCTGGCCGAAATGCTCATTTTCTGCATCCTGCATCACGCCATTACCGGAGATATTTCCTGGAAGACATACTTTCTGCTGTTTCTTGGCGGCTGGCTGAGTGCTATATTCATCACTTGCGTAAATCTATTATCAAGCTTTATCACTGGAATGAATGCGGCTGCCATTATTTATCTGATCACGACGGTCCTGCCGGTCGCACTCTTTCTGTTAATCATGCTGACTGATTTATATGAAATTATCATGCCGCTATTTACAGGAAATCATCCATATATATTCTGGATCTTTGCTGTCCTGCTGGATGTCATTATGGTTGCCGTTAGTTATCTGATATCCGTAAACAGGTTTACGAAACAGAGTGCAAAGCTGTAAAAAGTAAGCAGAATAAGGTTTCATGGTATATTCTATCTTTTTTTCCAGATACTAATCACATTCTATTGATTAAAGGAGAAACAGATATGGATAAAGTAGAAAAAATGAAGCAGGAGAAGCAATATCAGGATTACGTAAAGCAAAAAACCCCGGTACACAATGTTTATGCCAATATGGCAAAAGCCTTTGTCACAGGCGGAATCATCTGCACAGTCGGACAGTTCATCTACAATTACTGTGAACTCCAGAGTTTTACAAAAGACGAGTGCAGCAGCTGGACTTCCCTGCTTCTGGTTCTGATCAGTGTCATACTTACGGGTATCAACATCTACCCTAAAATAGCAAAATGGGGCGGAGCCGGAGCCCTCGTCCCCATCACAGGATTCGCCAACTCCGTTGCCGCTCCTGCAATTGAGTACAAAAAAGAAGGGCAGGTCTTCGGGATAGGATGTAAAATCTTCACCATAGCGGGGCCGGTAATCCTGTATGGGATCTTTACAAGCTGGGGGCTGGGGATTATTTATTGGCTGTTTAAGGTTATATAGGGGGAGGTCGCCTGTATGGAGGGGGAGAGACGGGGCGGGAAAATTCCACGGGCATTCTGGAGACGGGCCGTTTGCCTAGTCTCACTAGATAAAAACCACACCGAATTGGGAGGCACCAGCGGCATTCACCCCGCAATTCTGATGAATTGCGCGGCTCAGGCCGCTTTAAAATCTGCTTTGGTGAGCAGATTTTAGCCTCCCAATTCGGTGTGGTTTTTATCAAGTGAGCCTACGGCGCACTCAACGCCTCCAGAATGCCCGTGGAATTTTCCCGCCCCGTCTCTCCCCCTCCATACAGGCTGCGTGCCTCCAATGGGGAAGGCCCTTTAGGCTCCCTGACGGTTCGCCTTTACGGGAGCAACGGATTGAATTGGCAAATCGGACGTCGGGTTGGGAGAATACTTTTTTATCATGCCCTGGTATTTTTCACTCATTTCCATCTCATTCTTTTCCTGAAATTCAGTTTCCATCTGCTCCCATTCTTCTCCAGAAATCCGCTTCCCAACCACCCCCATTCTTCTCCGGGAATCCAATTCCCATCCGCCTCCCCCGTCTTGAGCTCCCCCCAAGTGACGGCGATCTACCGCCCGGATGCGCCCAGCTGTGAAAAACCGCGGAATGCCTGCGGCTGCGGGAAACGGATACAGGGGGGACTGGAAGCGTCTTTACGGCTGTTAGCTGGAGTTAAGCAAAAAGGAAGGAAAACCAGGGTGAGATATGTGATCACAAATCACATATCTCCCTGGCCCCAGCGCGCAAAGCCATCAAGGCTTTGGGTGATGTGGCCAGGTCTGCCCTGGTTTTCCTTCCTTTTTGCTTTACTCCAGCTTACTGCCGTATTCCGTTTCCAGTCCCCCCTGTATCCGTTTCCCGCAGCCGCAGGCATTCCGGGGTTATTCACAGCGTCCCCTTCCCGCCTCCCCCCGTCGCTACCGCTCCTCTCGGAAGTAGTTGAGGCCGCAGCTTTTTGGCTGTGCATGTTCTTTGCTTTCCCTCATGCTTGTTACAACCAGTACGACAATCGTAGCTACGTATGGCAGCATGTCATAGATCTGGGCCGGGAGCCCGGGGATGTTTACGTACATACGCATGATCGTGAGGCCTCCGAATATGAGCGCAACCAGCATGCCTTTGGCCGGCCTCCAGGTTGCGAAGATTACGAGGGCAACGGCAAGCCAGCCGTAGCCGCTGACGCATCCGTGCACCCATACGCCTGATGTGGTGACCATGCTCATGTACATACCGCCGATTCCGCATATACCGCCGCCCACTACGGTTGCGATATATTTGTATTTTGTGATATTGATTCCTGCTGCATCGGCCGTGGCCGGATCTTCTCCGACAGCTCTGAGGTTCAGGCCTACACGGGATTTGTTGAAAAACCATGCCATCAAAAGTGCAAGGATTACCGCAAAATACACCAGCCAGTTGTATTCAAATAATAGTTTTCCTATAATCGGAATATCTGAAAGCACCGGTATATGCATCCTGGAAAACGCTGCTTTAGTGGTGCCGCTTACGGCAACATATCCTCCGGCTTTCTGTCCAATGAATTCTCCGAAAAAGTTACCGAAGCCGGTGCCGAAAATCGTCAGTGTCAAACCAGTAACATTCTGGTTGGCACGCAGGGAAATCGTGAGGAATGCATAAATTAAAGCTCCAAATGCGCCTGCAATAAATGAGACCAGAAGCGCGATCACTGCTGAAAGTGCTCCACTGGGGCTTCCACCCGATTTTGCAATGGCCTGCTCGTAGTAATAAGAGCCTGCCAGACCGGTGATTGCTCCCATGAACATCATACCTTCCACACCAAGGTTCATGTTTCCTGATTTTTCCGTCAGGATTTCTCCCAGCGCACCCAGCAGCAAAGGCGTTCCTGCCAGCACTGCGGCGATAAATAAACTGTTTAATGTACTAAGCATGCTGTTCCTCCTTTCCTCTGAAGATCAGTCGGTATGTAATAAAGAATTCGCATCCAAGCATGAAGAAAAGGATGATTCCGATCAGCAGATCTGACGCCGATGCCGGTATCTTGAAGTTCGTCTGAATGGTATTAGATCCCCTTTCCAGCATGGCGATAAATACCGATACAATCAGCATTCCAAAAGGATTCATCTTTGCCAGCCAGGCCACCGTAATGGCAGTGAATCCCACGCCGCCTGCGGTTCCTTCTGTTATGGTGTAATCTGCTCCTGCAAACTGAAGCATTCCCACAAGACCGCACAGCGCACCGGATAAAAACATGGTGCGGATGAAGACTTTGCTGACGTTGATTCCCGCATATCTTGCTGTATTATTGCTCTGTCCCACAACAGCGATCTCATATCCCTGTTTTGTCTTATTAAAATAGATGAATGCCAGGACAACCAGGATCAGTGCCAGTATCCATCCCCAGTGCACACCCAGTACCTTTTTCAGCCGTGCGCCCTGTACCAGCATAGCAATTTTCGGGAAACTGCTGCCCGGTGCTTTCCACGGGCCATTCATCAGATATTTGATAAATGCAAGCGCTATATAGTTCAGCATCAGCGTGAACAGTGTCTCATTGGTTCCCCATTTTGCTTTGCAGATTGCAGGAAGCAGGCCGTACAGCCCACCCGCAGCCATACCTGCCAGCAGCATCAGGATAACAAGCGGAATCTTCGGGAAAATGTGTGCAGTGAATAATCCAAAAGCTCCTGCTGCCACTGCCCCGACGAGGATCTGTCCCTCTGCCCCGATGTTCCAGAATTTCATTTTGAATGCAAAGGATATACCAATTGCCGTAATCAAAAGCGGCACCGCCAGCTTCACGGTCTCATGGATGACCGTTCTGGAGCCCCATGCCCCGATTACCATGGCTTTATACACCGACAGCGGATTGTGTCCGAGAACCAGGATCAAAAGGCCACCTGTCACCAGTGACAGAAGAAATGCAGCTGCACGGATTCCCCAGGCCTTCTGCTGTGAAATAGAGCCCCTTTTCACCATACGGATCAGTGGTTCTTTTACCTGTGTCTGCTTACTGCTCATACCCCCGCCTCCTCTTTTGGATTTTCATCCTTTTTTTCTCCGGCGTCCTGTCCTGCGCCGTTTATCTCGTTACCGCCCTCCGGGCTGATTTGTTCATCTTCCACATGTATCATCATGAGGCCAATATCTTCCTTCGTTACCGTACGCGGATCCACGATACCGCTGACTTTGCCTCCACAGAGAACCATGAGGCGGTCGGAAAGTTCAATCAGTACATCCAGATCCTCGCCGATGAAAATAACAGCAACGCCTTTTTTCTTCTGCTCATTCAACAGATCATAGATCCTGTAGGAAGAGTTGATATCCAGCCCCCGCACCGGATAGGCCACAATCAATACAGAAGGGCTCAGGGCGATCTCTCTGCCCAGGAGTACCTTCTGGACATTCCCCCCGGAAAGCCGTCCCACCGGCGTGTCAACACCCGGAGTCACAATCTCCAGCTCTTCAATGAGCTGTTCTGCCACTTCCCTGGGGGTCTTTCTGTCAACAAAAAGTCCCTTTTTATCTTTGTAACTCCGGAGCATAACATTGTCTGTCATATCCATACCGGCAACAAGTCCCATACCAAGCCTGTCTTCGGGAACAAAGGCCATGGAGATTCCTTTTTTCACAATCTCATCGGGCTTGAGGCCCAGGATCCGCTCTTTGATCGGCTCCCCGTTGAGCTCGCCCGCATAGAGGACAGAACCGCCTATGGCCGGATACAACCCAGCGATTGCCTCACAGAGTTCCTTCTGACCACTGCCCGCAATCCCGGCAACCCCCAGTATCTCGCCTCCATATGCAGAAAAAGAAACATTGTCCAGAGCCTTAACGCCTTCTCCGTTCAGACAGGTCAGATCAATGACCTGCAGCCGTTCAATGCCGCGCTCCTGCTGTGGTCTCTCAATCTCAAGGCTGACCGGCCGGCCTACCATCATCTCCGTCAGCTCAGCCTGATTCGTCTTGTCTGTCTCAACTGCGCCTATGTATTCGCCCTTTCGAAGTATCGCCACCCGGTCCGATATTGACAGTACCTCATGCAGCTTATGTGTGATAATAATAATGGATTTACCGTCCTTTTTCATATTGCGCAGCACCGCAAAAAGCTTCTCTGTCTCCTGCGGTGTAAGCACTGCTGTCGGCTCATCCAGAATCAGGATATCGGCACCTCTGTACAGAACCTTCAGTATCTCAACGGTCTGTTTCTCAGAGACAGCCATGTTATATATCTTTTTCGACGGGTCGATCTCGAACCCGTATCTGGATGCGATCTCTGCAACCTTTTTGTTTACCTCTTTCCTGTTCAGCGTTGCTTTTCCATCAAGCCCAAGTACAATATTCTCCGCAGCCGTCAGGACATCCACCAGTTTAAAATGCTGATGGATCATTCCGATTCCCAGTCCGAAAGCATCCCTTGGGGAACGGATTGTCACCTGTTTGCCGTGGATGCTGATTTCTCCGTGATCCGGAAAATAAATGCCGGATAGCATATTCATCAGTGTTGTTTTGCCGCTTCCGTTCTCCCCCAGAAGTGCCAGTATCTCTCCGTTTTTCAGTTCCAGGTCAACGTCCATATTGGCAACGACCTTTCCGAATGTTTTGGTGACATGATGCATCTTTACAGCATACTCTGTAGTCTCACTCAAATCTTCACCCTCCTTCTTCTCTTCCTGTCCTTTTTTCCAATCGGGTACACCGCAATACATGTCCCTTGCACGGCATGCATTACGGAATGCCCGAAAAGGGGCATTTCTAAAAACAGAGCCGTCATACAACGGCTCTGTCAATGAACTTATCCACGGATGAATCGATTATTCAACCACATTGCATCCTTCGATGATATAACTCCAGGATGGTGCGGAAGCTTCTTCCTGCTCGTGATAGTAATCGCCTTCAGCAACTTCTATTGTCTCACCATCTGGATTTGTTCCTTTAAGAGGACCATCAAATACATGAATCTCTCCCGCCTCAAGTGCCTTCGTAGCTTTATCGATTGCTTCCTGGGTTCCCTCAGCAGCAATGTCTTTATTCAGAGGTGACAGATAAACCGCACCATCCTTTAACCCTCTGCACCAGTCAACCGGAATCTCTTTACCATCAATCATGGACTGTACGGCTTCTGTTACGTAGATACCCCAGTCAATACGGGCAGAAATCAGGGAAGCCTTCGGTGCTGCCTCGATCATGTCATTGTTATAGCCTACCTGGAAAGCGCCGTACTCCTCAGCTGTTGTTGCCGGAGCTGTAGAGTCAGAATGCTGTGAAACCACATCGCATCCTCTTTCGATCAGGGCTTTTGCAACCTGGGACTCAACGGTCGGGTCATTCCATGAATTTGTGTACATGATATCCATTGTCACATCCGGGTTTACACTCTTTGCTCCAAGGTAGAATGCTGTATATCCACTGATAACCTCAGCAAACGGAAAAGCAGCTACGTATCCAAGCTTGTTGGATTCTGTCTTCATACCTGCAGCGATACCTGCCAGATAACGTGCCTCATAGATAGATGCAAAATAGTTGTGCATGTTGCTCAGTCCGGAATCTTTTGCCTGGTATCCTGTCGCATGGCAGAACTGTACATCCGGGTACTCCGCTGCTACTTCTTTTACATAATCTTCAAAACCAAAACTCGTTGCGAAGATAATGTTGCAGCCCGCGTCAACCAGCTCTCTCAGAGCTGTATCACATTCAGCGCCCTCAGGAACATTGAACTTGTTGACGATCTGGTCATCACTGATTCCCAGTTCTTCCTGCATCTCTTTGGTTCCCAGATCATGGTTGTATGTATACCCCATGTCACTTGCATCAGATACATGTACAAAACCGATCTTCAGATCTTCCTTTGCAATGCCTGATGTGCTTTCTGTTTTCTTGTCATCAGTATCCTTAGTATCTGCTTCTGCAGCTGGCTTTGCGCCACATCCTGCAACCAGGCCGATGACCATTGTTGCGCACAGCAGTGCGCTCAAGATTTTCTTTTTCATACCTTCTCCTCCTAAATAAAAACTGGCTACCCTAATTAAGAAACATATTCCTTGATTGGATAGCCTTGTACTACGTTTAGATTTTACACCGGCATAAGAAATAAGTCAAGTTCTCTGGGACGTTCTTCAGAAAACTTCACGTATTGTTTCTGCCGTTTCTTAAATTAATCGCTCAACCAGATCTTCTGGAGTATGATTTGGCCTTTCTCTGATTACCACCGCTGCAAAAAGAAGATAAAGGAACCAATCCCTTTTCCAAGAGCCATACTTATGATAAACGCTGAAATATATCTTACAATTTTCAGCCTGCGCACAAATATCGGAAATACATTCAAGATCTCGGCAAGCGCCATAGACCAGCATCCTACAAAGATTCCCGCCAGTACCCCGAAGATCGGAAGCAGCCAGTTTCCATGGGGGATATGGAGCTGAAATACAGAAAACAGATTTCCCACGATACCACCCAGTGCAACACAGTCTTCATATAAAAGGATTCTGTTTCCAGTATGGGTACGGTCTGCAAAATCTGCCACAACCCCCAGCTCAATGATAAAAGAAAACAATCCGCCCGCGACAACAAGTCCGCCGCTAAGTCCGATGACTGCTAATATGATTTGATTTACCCACATCAAGCTCCTGCTCCCTTCTTGATGCATCCTCAACCAGGGTGGTCTGGATGTCATTTTCGTAAAGGCGCATCTGCACCTCCATAGGCGTCGGGTCTACTGTAAAACGCTTTTTCCCGAAATGATTGAAAAACACCAGAATTCCCACTGTAATTCCAACCGAATATGAGATTTCCAGCATCGTCAGCCCATCTGAAACCTCGCCTGTCACAAATTCATAGATCTGTGAAAACAATTTTGCTGTGGAAACGTCATTATTAAATGCCATAATTGAAAAGGCAGCACCGAAAAACGTAATCAGCACAACTATAGCCGTTTTTATGACATGCCAGGCTATACCGGGTGTCTTCTGCTCTTCATATGTGATGATAATATCCTGTTCTCCCATATTCTGCACTTCCAAACCAGGATATTTTTCATGGATACAGGCAATAATTTTTAATATGGAGATTACCATCCGCTGTTTCTTCTGATCCGGTATCTTCAGAATTTTCAGTGTCTTCAGCTTTGGAATTAATTCTTTATTACTGCATTCCATTGCCACTATATCCCCCAGGGTGACATCCGTTTTCTGTACCTCAACGTTCCTGTCACCTTTGAGATAAACCGTATCATGATTAACAGCCATAATATTCCACCTTCGGTCCCTGAATCAGAGTTCCCTCACTGTTTCCAGGCTTCCCGCTCCCGCTAAAATAATAATAAAAAATACCGATAACCACTGCCGCAAGCACAATGCCAAAGAGGCAGATACGGATTTTCCTTCTTCCATTCTCCATAGAGGCCACCTAACCTTTCCAAAAATATAGTAGTGTTAGTATTTGAAAAAAATGTGAAAGTATGCATTCGCATCGTAAAAGGTGAGGCGGCTTCCGCGGGAATGTGTATGCCATTTCTGGAAGCTCAAAGTGCGCGGTCTAGAATCCGTTAGAGAAAAAACAGGGAATATGGAGGGCAGAATTTGTTTTCCAAAACAAATTCTGTTGCCGCCGGCGGCGCGAATGCATCGGCATTCGGGCCAACTGCGGCAAGCACCCTCCATATTCCCTGTTTTTTCTCTTACGGATTCTCCGCAAACGGCCCGCCTCCAGAAATGGCATACACATTCCCACGGAAGCCGCCTCACCTTTTACGATGCTGGGTGCTTCAAGGCGGAAGATTCTTTTTCAGATGGGGGACTATTGCGGGGGCAGCGGATGTTGGCTGGGGCGGTGGGAGGTGTGAATAGTCGGTTGAATATGGGTGATAATAATGGTATAATTAGGCCATGATTAAGGAGGTGTGATATGCCACGAATTATTCCGATTAAAGATTTGAAGAATACATCCGAGATATCCGAGATGTGTCATAAGGCAGAAGAACCCATTTATGTAACAAAGAATGGCTATGGAGACATGGTGATTATGAGTATGGAGCATTATGAACATACAATTCAACAGTTAAATATCTACAGAGAGTTAGAAGTTTCAGAACAGCAGATTAGCGAAGGAAGAATAACGGATGCACGAAGCTCTCTTAGTTCTATGAGGGCAAAATATGGCTTATAAACTCATTATTACTGCAAGGGCCGAAGCACTGTTAGAACAATGCCTCTATCATATTCTTTTTCAATTCAAAAATGAATTAGCTGCAAAGCATTTACTGGATGGAATTGAAAAATTGTATGATAGACTTGAGGATAATCCTTTTCAATTTGCAGATTGCAGAGATCAATTTCTAAAAAGCAAAGGATATAAAGAAGCAGTTGTTACGGACATGGATTATATCATTATTTTTAGAATAGAATTCGAAAATGTATATATACTGGGCATATTTCATCAATTAGAAAACTATAAAGAGAAGTTATAAAAAGGAATATTACCAGCACAACCAAACTAAGCAAAGTGATCTTTACAAACAAAAAAACTATTCTTAATCCAGTACTTTTTCCAAAACCAGATGCCATATCCGGCAGCAATCCGTCCCACCCAGCCACCCCCATCCGCTGCCCCCGTTCAGATTTCCCCCTGGGAAATCTGCCTACCTGCCGACTTGGATGCATGTAGCCAGTCCGGAGCGGGACTCCTGCGGCAGACCGGGAAACTTTCGTGCCCCTTTTATACCGCATAGAGAGCGCGGTTAGTGTTACTTGATAAAAACCACATCGGATTGGAAGGCTGAATGCTGCTTCCGAAGCAGCATTCAAGGCGGCCTGAGCCGTGCAATTCATCAGAATTGCGCGGTGAATGTCGTCGGTGCCTTCCAATCCGATGTGGTTTTTATCTAGTAACACTCCGCAAACGGACCGCGATTAAAAGGGGCACGAAAGTTTCCCGGTCTGCCGCAGGAGTCCCGCTCCGGACTGGCGTCCCCCCGCATCTAACTCCCCAGCCTCCGCAGATTCTCAATAATCCTCTTCTCCATACGGGAGACTTGTACCTGGGAGATTCCGAGTTTTTTCCCCACCTGAGACTGTGTCTCATCCGCAAAGTACCGCAGATATATGAGCTGTCGTTCTTCTTTGTCCAGGCTCTCCAGCAGTTGTGCAAGCAGCATGTGGTCCAGGATTTTTTCCTCTTTACGCTCTTTTTCTTCCAACTTGTCCACAAGGCGGATCTCATTTCCTTCCTTCTGGTGGATTGGTTTATACAGTGACTCTACTTCGCCGCCGGCTTCCATGGCCTGTACAATTTCTTCTTTGTCTACGTTCATCGTATTCGCCAGTTCTTCCAGCGTCGGCTCACGGCCCAGGCTTCCGGTCAGGGCTTCTCTTGTCTGGAATATCTTGTAAGACAGCTCTTTTAAGGAACGGCTTACCTTTATCATTCCGTCATCCCGCAGGAAACGTTTGATTTCTCCTGATATCATGGGGACTGCATAAGTGGAAAATTTGACCTCGTAAGACAGATCGAACTTGTCGATTGCTTTTAACAGGCCGATACTTCCGATCTGGAACAGGTCCTCTGCCTCTGTTCCGCGTCCATAGAAACGCTTTACTACACACCATACCAGTCCCACATTTTCTTCTACCAATTGTTCTCTCGCTTTTTTATCTCCATCGTGTGATTTTTTGATTAAAGCGATTGTGTGGTCCATAGCTCCCTTCCTTTTCCGATGGTTTTCTTCATCCTCACCGTGGTTCCTTCACCTGGCTCGGATTCCACTTCTACATGATCCATAAAGGCTTCCATGAAAGCAAATCCCATCCCGGAACGTTCCAGCTCTGGTTTGCTGGTATAAAGAGGAGTCATGGCCTGCTCTATATTATCAATCCCGACTCCATGATCCCTTACTTCCACTGTGATCTGCTGCCCTTCAATCCTGCAGCGGATGGAAACCTTATGTATCTGGTTCTCATATCCATGGATAATGGCATTGGTCACCGCCTCAGATATAGCCGTCTTCACATCCGAGACCTCTTCAACGGTCGGGTTCAGCTGCGTCATAAATGATGCTACCGCCACTCTTGCGAATCCTTCGTTCGATGAATGGCTGTCAAAAATTATCTCCATTTCATTTGTGTTTTTCATGCCTCGTCCTCCTCATATATCTGCATTATTTTTGTCATTCCCGACATGGTCAGGATCTTCTTTATTCTAGCATTGGCGTGTACCGCCCAGACTTCGCCTCCCACCAGGCGTATAATCTTATACCTTCCCATTATAACCCCGATTCCTGAACTGTCCATAAAATCAGTCATCTCAAAATCAAAAATCACAAATTTTATATGGTTCCGTTCAATCAGCGTATCCGCGTTCTTCCGCATTTCCTCTGCATTGTGATGGTCTACCTCGCTGGGCAGGTAAATTGTCAGGCAGTTCTCCTGCACCTGATACTTCATAGTACTCCTCCTCTATGTCTATTCATATTCTTCCGGACTTTTTATGCGCTCCCCGCAGTCCTGTTCTCTCTTTCATGTATCCTGAGCGTTTTTCCCATCAGAAAAAGGATATGTATCCCTCTACATATCCTTATCCTTCGTGTTTAGGTCCGGCATCCCGCAAACTGCTGTCCTGCCGTCCTCTTATGTAAATTGTTCTGCCTTTTCTACTGTCCTTCTGTATTCTGCACGCCATTATCTCCGCCATCATTCGGCTGGCCTGCATCAGCATTCTGCTGGTCGGTATTCTGTCCGTCAGCTGAGTGTGTATCTCCGCCCTGGGAGATCGTATCCAGACTGTTCTGGGCCTCCTGGGCACGTTCGGTATCGGGATAAAGCTCAATCACGCGCTTCAGATACTTCGATGCATTATCGTTATCCCCATTGCGCATATAGGCGATTCCAAGATTCAGAAGTGCTCCACCGTCGTCATATCCCTCATTCATACGCACTACTTTACTCAGGGAGTCGATTGCAGTATCGTAATTGGCCACATCCAGGGATGCGGTTCCTCCTGAATACAGTGACTCGCATGCGGATGGGAAGATACTCTGGGACAGCTCATCATACATCGCCTGCCCGCCTTCTCCAAGTGCATCCTTATTTACGTTCAGCAGTGTCTCAGCCATTGTATCGTCTGAATAACTATTGGAGTAGAACTGGTTTGACACTGTCATCAGATTTTCATAACTCTCAGCTGTACTGGCCGCATTCTGTGCAGACTGTTCGGAATTCTCATCATTCTCCCGATATTGGTTCAGTGTCCTTGTCTGGGCGCTGATCTGAGCTTCCATAGCATTGATACGCTCACTGTACTCCACAATCTGCTTATTTACGCTGTCCGCTTTTGCCTCATTCACTGCCGGAACAATCAGAAACCAAACGATAGCGGCACCAATCACAGCTCCTACGACAATATTCATCACGGTAAACTTGCTCGCCAGCGCCTTGAACCCGCCATGCTTCGGCTGGATGATCGTCTCATTTCCAAGACTGTATTCTACAGTCTCTTCTTTCCCGTGCTTCTCATCTTTCATCTTTTTGCCGCGCAGGTTTGCCATCTCGTGCATGTAGCGCAGGGTCATGTCATTCGTCGTATCAAGCTTTCTGGCAATACGGAGAATCTGCCTGGCTTTGGCATACTGCTCAGTGCGCAGATATAAGAGAGCCAAAAGCTGATAAGCCTTCAAAAACGAAGGATGCGCCGAAATCACCTTCTTCAGCTGAATGATCGCCAGATCCTCGCCATTCTGGCTGCAGTACACAAGACACTGGTTATAACGCTTCACAGCCTGGTTGATTACATCCAGTTCACTGGCTGATTCCTGCACACTTCTGATAAAATAATCCGCTACATTGTCCCTGGGCTTCAGATTTTTGCTGATAATCCATTCAACCAGGCCTTCTGCCACTTCTCCGCGGCCATAGTATACAAGGCCCAAAAGATTTCTGGCAGCAATATTTTCTCTATTATATTGTAAACTCCGCCGAAGTGAGGCAGCCGCACCGGACATATCCCGTATCTGCGCTTTCCTCAGGCCATCATTATACCAGTAATTGGACTGGTATAAGATTTTCTTCGTATAGTCCATCTATGCTCACCATTATCTTTCTTATTTCGTCTGATCCATTACTTCTCTCAGAAGGTCCGTCATATCTGACAAATCTTCCTGATATACTGCATCTTCGATGTCTTCTACTTCCAGGCTTGGTTTGAACTTCTTGAGTTCTTCTTCATAATCCAGCATTACACGGCCTCCTTTTCTCAGGTATTCTCGTCTCCCTGCTCTTTGCAGCTCTCTCTTTTTCCTCCGGAATGAACGCCTTTATCATCCCCGTCAGATAAAGAGAACCCAGGCAGTATATCGTCCTGCCCTGCTGATGATCCATCACAAATCCGAGTGCTTCTTCCAAAGACTCTTTTGCATAAACAGGTTTCTCTGTATATTTTTTAAATATTCGCTGCAGCTCTTCGATCTGTGCAGCGCGCCCATCCTCAATCAATGTAATCATGTAGAAATCCGTATCCAGATTCCTGCACAGACAGGCAATCATCTCTTCGTAATCTTTATCCTGTACTGCGGAAAATAGAATAATATTCCCTTTATCCCTATCCTGAACGCTCTGTACAAAGCTCTCAACTGCACTGACATTATGTGCACCGTCTACATAGACTTCCGGAAGAATCTCTTCCATTCGGCCTTCCCATTTTACGCCGGCAAGAGCCTCCCGCCATGCGCTGATATTACCTTCTCTGCCGAAAATATATCTCATAACCTCAAGGGCCAGTATGGCATTGCCCGGCTGGTAGAACCCGATGTTATTCAGAGTCCATGTAGTATCTCCATAATACGCATTTGCGCAGGAAAATGCAATATGTTTGTCCCGGATTCCGAGAATTTCGTACGCGTCTTTCCCTATTTTTTTACAGGGTGCCCCAAGTTCTGCCGCTCTCTTCTCAATGACGCAGCTGCTCTCTTTCTGGGTGTCCGCGTAGAATACAGGCACACCTTTTTTAATAATCCCGGCTTTTTCATATGCAATTTTCTCCAGTGTGTTTCCCAGGATAGCCATATGGTCCAGACCGATTGAGGTAATTACCGTAGCCAGAGGTCTATCGATGGAATTCGTTGCATCCAGGCGCCCTCCCAGACCGGTCTCAAGTACAAGATACTCCACACCGGCTCTGTCAAAGGCCGTCATTGCCATACCGAATAAGAATTCGAAGAAAGTCGGATGCGGCAGCCCTGCTGCCTCCATCTCCTTCACTTTTCCCATGACGTTTTCGAAAACATTCAAAAAATCCTCATCCGAAATCTGCACGCCATTGACCACAATGCGCTCATTCATCTTCACCAGATGCGGTGAGACAAACAGACCGGCGTTCTTTCCCTGTGCAAGCAGCATGGCGTTTAGATAGGCACAGACCGAGCCTTTCCCGTTCGTACCGGCCACGTGGATCACCTTGCGGCCTTCCTGGGGATTCCCCAGGAATTCAAGAAACCGGCGGGTATGCTCTGTCTTATTCTTTGTCGTGAATTTTGGAATACTTGATATATACTCTACGGCCTCTGCGTACGTCACTTTGCTTCACCTGTTTCCTGCTCTACAAATGCATTGCGCCCCGGTTCCACCTCGTCACCTGTCAGTGGCAGCTCCGTCAGCTTACCATCCTTAAACTCATATTCCCTGGATGCACGGAATATGGTATTGCTGGAGCCGACCTGGCACACCTCAAGTACATCCCCATCCTCAAGCGATACATCTTTCAGGTCGATCCTTGTATTATTCAGGAATGTGCTGTTCTGTTTTTCGCCATTTATATATACTTTACTCTGTTTCGTAAAGTTTTCGCCATAGATACTGTAGGTTCCATCCAGCTGAGAAACCAGTTCGGTAACAGAAGCATCCTTCACTCCCATTGCCATATGGCCCTCCGTAATGGGCTGTCCGCTCTCCTCGTAAACATATTGTTTTCCGTACAGGATATCGTACTGCAGAAGCTCCAGATCAGCCAGATAATTCTTCGTCTGACGTCTCTGCTGATGGTAGTTGAATATTGTACCCGAGTGGATATCCAGACGCTCAAATACATCTGCCATAATCTGGTACGCCGGGATATTTCTGTCTTCCTTCTCAAGTCCAATGTTATCCCAGATCACATAATTGGTATTATAAAGATATCTGCTCTTTAAGTCCTTTGCCTCCAGCCCCATGGTGGGAAGATGGTCACCGTAGAACACAATCACGGACGGTTCCCCCCGCTCCTCGACTGCTTTCACAAGATCACCGGCGAATTTATCCATCTCATGCACTTCATTGACATAATATTCCCACGAATTGCGTTTTCCCTCATCTTCGACACCGCTTACTACGATCTCGGGATTTTCGATCATCTTTTCGGTCGGATAATCGCCATGTCCCTGTACGCTGATCGTGAACACAAAATCCTGTTGTTCCGTGGTGTTCAAAGAGTCCATAATATTGGGAATCAGGATGTCATCCGTAGCCCAGCCCTTTGGCGTAGTCTGCAGAATATTCATAAACTCTTTACTCGTATAGTGGTCAAACCCCATGTGGTTAAACACCTGGGCACGGCTGTAGAAATTTCCGCCGTTGTTATGCAGTGCCTCCGCTCCATACCCAAACTTTCCCAGAGCAGTGGCAGCGCTTTCCAATACCTTTGTCTTTGCATATGTCTTATAAGGATACTCTCCAGGGCCGAAGAAACGCATGCTCATACCCGTCAGTACCTCGAACTCTGTGTTGGCGGTACCTGCGCCTACTGACGGGACCTTGAAATAGCCTGTAGAATGCTCATTATACATCTTTCTCAGGTTCGGGATCGGGTCTTCTGAAAACTGAAGCCACTCTACCTCTGTAGGGTCAAAATAAGATTCCAGCTGAACAAAGATAATATTCGGAAGCTCTTCTTCTGATCTTCCTGTAGTACTCTCCGTGATACTTCCATTGTTGCTGATCTTAGCCATGGACTCTTCACTGTAACCCGATGGTTCTGAAATACCAGTATTGAATATACTTGCAGTAAAGCAGTATGGAAACCCATAATCCTCATAGGCAAATGCAATGTTTCCAAAATAATTGGATACCACCCGCTTTTCAATTGCCACATCTGTCAGGAACACATAAGCACCCAGCCAGAACACAACGCCGGCAAGTGAAATAATACGATGCATTTTCCCGGTGTACTGTCCGCCCCTGCGCCACATAGAGATGACCCAGAGCACTACCGCGGCGATTCCCACAATCAGCAGGATCAGCTCAAACGTATTGAAATAATTTCCCGTCAGCGCCAGTGCGTCCGAGAGTACCTTTAGATCCTGTGCATTAAAGGGCGTTACCCGCTTCAGCAGCAGGTACCCGTTGCAGGTTCCCAGAAACAGCCAGAATACACTGAGCAGAATTCTTGCAAACACCCGCCGCCTGACCAGATAGACGATAGAAAATGTGGCAAATATCAAAAATGCATTGAACAAAAATACTTTCGGTGCCCCAACCATATAATCCCATGCTTCAAACAGGGAATGCCTGGAAATCACCTCGATCAGCAGGTTCAGCACACACGCCAGCAGGAAATGCAGAATCAGGGAGATTCTGTCCATAAACCTGTATACCGGCTGCATCTTCTTTGCGAACTTACTGTTGCGGCGCTGTTCCAGAATCCGGTCGCGCCGCTCCTTCCGCTCTTCCCAGTGCGCTTTGATATCTTCCTTTTTTAAGTTTTTTATTTTATGGAAAAAGCCTTTTATATCAGGTTTTTTGATTTGAATGTGTTTCATTTATGACCTCTCTTACTATTTCTTCAAGCCTGCCATTCTCTCCTGTACCTGTTTTAACATCTGAGTATATTTTTCCAGCTTTTCACGTTCTTCCTGGACCTTTGCCTCCGGTGCCTTACTGATAAACTTTTCATTGGAAAGCATTCCCCTGGCTCTTGCGATCTCTTTAGTCAGCTTCTGTTCTTCTTTTTTCAGACGCTCCTTCTCCTGTTCAAAATCAACCAGGTCTTCCAGAGGAAGATATACAGATGCATCCGGAACAACAATAGAAACTGCGTCCTCTCCTACTCCCTGCTTTTCTGAGCTGATAAATAAATCTGCGGCATTCATCAGCGGTTTTACAGAATCTGCCAGCGCTTCAAAACCATCGCACAGTGCCTTGTCTTCACTTACAATAAACACCTTTGTCCTGCGGCTGTTCTCCACGTTCATCTCTGCGCGGATATTGCGGATACCGCGGATCACTTCTTTCATATGATCCACAACGTTCTCGGAAGCCGCGAAGCTCCACTCCTCTTTATATACAGGCCAGTTTGACATCATCAGAGATTCTTCCTCAGGAACAAGGGCTTTGTAGATCTCCTCCGTCACGAATGGCATAAACGGATGCAGCATCTTGAGTGCCTGCCCCAGCACGGTCTTCAGTGTCCACAGTGCACAGTTGGCAGCCTGTGGATTCTCTTCTTTATGATAAATGCGGTATTTTGCCATCTCAATATACCAGTCGCAGAATTCATCCCACACAAAGTCGTATACTTTCTGAACCGCAATACCCAGCTCAAATTTGTCCATATTCTCTGTCACATCTTTTGCCAGGGTATTGACTTTGGACAGAATCCATTTGTCCGCCTCTGCCAGTTCGGTGGTCTCCGGCTGTGTGAGTGTTTCATTTTCAATGTTCATCAGAATAAAGCGTGAGGCATTCCATACCTTATTGGCAAAGTTTCTGCTGGACTCTACTCTCTCGTTGTAAAATCTCATGTCATTTCCAGGTGCATTACCGGTCACCAGGGTCAGACGGAGCGCATCAGCTCCATACTGATCGATAATCTCCAGCGGATCAATTCCGTTGCCCAGGGATTTACTCATCTTGCGCCCCTGAGAATCTCTCACAAGACCGTGGATCAGTACTGTGTGGAACGGTGATTTTCCGGTATGCTCGAATCCTGAAAATACCATACGTATTACCCAGAAGAAAATGATATCATATCCTGTTACCAGTACATCTGTCGGATAGAAGTAATCCAGATCCTCTGTTTTATCCGGCCATCCAAGCGTGGAGAACGGCCACAGTGCGGAACTGAACCAGGTATCCAGTGTATCTTCATCCTGAGTGAAATGTGTGCCGCCGCAGTGCGGGCATGTCTCCGGCATTTCCTTTGCCACAACAAACTCCCCACACTTATCACAGTAATAGGCCGGGATTCTGTGTCCCCACCAGATCTGTCTGGAAATACACCAGTCCTTGATATTCTCAAGCCAGTGCAGGTAAATCTTGTCAAAACGTTCCGGCACGAATTTCAGTTCACCGGTCTTCAGGGCATTGATTGCCGGCTTCGCCAGCTCTTCCATCTTAACGAACCACTGCTGTTTGATCAGCGGCTCTACTGTAGTGCCGCATCTGTCGTGTGTTCCTACATTATGAGAGTGCGGTTCAATTTTAACCAGAAATCCCTGTTCCTCCAGATCTGCTACAATGGCTTTTCTCGCCTCATAACGCTCCATCCCCGCATATTTGCCGCCCTTTTCGTTGATCGTGGCATCATCATTCATGACATTGATCTCTTCCAGATTGTGTCGTCTGCCCACCTCAAAGTCATTCGGATCATGAGCCGGTGTAATCTTTACCGCGCCGGTACCGAACTCTTTGTCTACATAATAGTCAGCCACAATCGGGATCTCCCGGTTTACAAGAGGAAGCACCGCCATCTTTCCGACGATATCGCTGTAACGCTCATCGTCCGGATGTACCGCAATCGCCGTATCACCCAGCATGGTCTCCGGGCGTGTGGTTGCAATCTCCAGGAACCTGTCTGTTCCCACGATCGGATACTTGATGTGCCAGAAGAAACCATCCTGCTCTTCATGCTCTACCTCTGCATCGGACAGAGAAGTCTTACATACCGGGCACCAGTTGATGATTCTGGAGCCTTTGTAAATATATCCTTTTTCATACAGTTTGATGAACACTTCTTCAACGGCTTTGGAACATCCTTCGTCCATTGTGAAGCGTTCTCTGTCCCAGTCACAGGAAATTCCCAGCTTTTTCAGCTGATTTTCAATTGTTCCCGCATATTCTTCTTTCCACTGCCATGTTCTCTCTAGGAATCCTTCCCTTCCAAGCGTCTTTTTGTCAATTCCTTCTTCTTTCAGCTGGTTCGTTACCTTGACCTCTGTGGAGATGGCCGCATGGTCTGTTCCCGGGATCCAGAGGGCATTGTAGCCTTCCATCCTCTTATAGCGGATCAGAATATCCTGCAGCGTATTGTCCAGTGCGTGTCCCATGTGAAGCTTTCCTGTAATATTCGGAGGAGGCATCACCGTGGTAAACGGCTTTTTACTCCTGTCAACTTCCGCGTGAAAATACTTGTTCCCGCACCATCTTTCATACGTCTTGTCTTCAATTTCTTTTGGATTATAAGTCTTTGCCAGTTCCTTGCTCATAGTTTCCTCCTTGTTCTCCCTCATAAATATTGTACTTTTTATCTCCGTATCATCCCTGTACTAATTGATACATTATTCTGCAGCTATGCTGCAGATCCGCCCGCAAGGGCATGTATTGCGGTGTGCCCTTTGGGTATACAGTTTTCTCTGATCAGGTGTCAGCCGCTTCACGGATTTTTCACATTTCTAAGAATTTAAAAAGCCCTTTACTATAAGTAAAGGGCGTATATACGCGGTACCACCTTAATTTCATGTCCCTGTGTGTTCTTCAGACAGGCTTCTCCTGCCTGCGGTCTGGCATTTCCAGACCTCTGTGCGGACATCTCTCAAGTCCTGTAACGCGGACAACTCCGGGATACCCTACTTCTTCGTTCAGATATCCGGTTCAGAAGCTACCTTCCACAATCCTCACCCGAAACCACCTTGCAGCCAATGGGCGGTTCTCTCTGTCAGAAGTGATCATGTACTCCTCTTCATCAGCACCTTTATATATTGTTGCCGGACGTCTGTCCCGACCGATAAGATATTAATAAAATGTTAACTGTATATTAACTACTGACTATCATATCTTTCAGGCGCTGATTTGTCAAGGATGTTTAGCGAATATTAAGAATTCTGTATTGCCATTTTTCCAGAAAGTGCTATACTCTTCGTATGGGGTATTAGCGCAGCTGGGAGCGCGCAACATTCGCATTGTTGAGGCCACGGGTTCGAATCCCGTATACTCCATTATTACATATTTTATATTACAAAATATTTTTAACTTCCGCTTGACTTCTTCCCTTTTTAATGTTATGCTATAAAAAGTATTTTAAATAAAGTCTTGATTTCGCATATATTCGGTAGTCATTTTTTTATTAATGATCACCTTTATGTGCCTTTTTTAGTTTTATAGAAAATGCATATAAAAATTAGGAGGTACCTATTATGAATAACGGTACAGTAAAATGGTTTAACGCACAAAAAGGATTTGGATTTATCACAAACGCTGCTGACGGAGAAGATGTATTCGTACACTTTTCAGGACTGGCAATGGACGGATTCAAGACTTTAGAAGACGGACAGAATGTCACATTTGATATCACTCAGGGCAACCGCGGTCTCCAGGCTGTCAATGTCTGTATAGCATAATCCAAAACTAACAGATTAGATTTCTTATATCTGCATATAAATGCCAGGAGGGCAAAGCTGCTAATCGCATCTCGCTCTCCTGGCATTTTTTTAATCTCCCAGCTGTTTCAGTTTTGAAATCATATCAACGATTGAATACCCATAATTATCTGCCGTAGCCCAGCCATACCCTTCCGGATTCTCCTGCTGCCCCAGCCATTCCACATAAGGGGCACTCCCCTTGGTCACATATTCATACCGCTCATCCACACATTCCTGCGCCAGTGCATCTGCAGTCGCATAAGCTTTCAAATGCTGTATCTGTGCGCGGATCCCGGTACGGACATCCGGATAGGAATTCCCGGCCACACCCCCTCCTGTTGTCCCCAGACCCGCAAAATTAAACTGTTCAATAGAAGCATCCCCGCCGTACTGCAGCCAGCCGGTCTCCTTCATGGTCTGCACAAAAGGCACCTCCGGCCTGATCCCTTCTGCCGACGCCTCATCGTAAAACATCTGGCAGAATGTTTCAATACTGTCTGCACCCCCTTTGCTCAATGCCTCCGCAGGATACTTTTCCTGACTGGAATTAAAATATTCCACCATCTGTTCCACAGTAACGGAACTTTTCCCCATAATCGGATACTGCCCCTCAGCAATAACTTCCTCCGACTCATTGCCGTCTTGCTTATTCTGTGCTGCTTTATCCTCTGCTGTTTTATCTTTCTTCCCTTCAGATTCATCCGCACCGCCGGCATCCTTCCCTGACTTCGCCGCCTCATTCTCCTTCGCCGCCTTATTCAGCGTCTCCTGCTTTGTACTCTTTCCCTTATCTGCCTTCGCATCCTTTTTAGTAAATGCCCCGTTGTGACCCGCAACACCGATCACAATCACCAGCAGAAGCGCCATTCCCGCCTCAAGCCAGATTCTCATCTTATTCCTATTCAAGCCTCTCCAATCCATCATCATCACCCTTGTCCTAAAACCGCGTTGCTAATACTTTACAATATATGCACAGCAAATTGCAATATGCAAAACAATTAATTTTTAATTAAGTTTAGATAAAAGTTCCGCACAGCCAATCCCCATACGCAGCCCCCGCTCAGATTCCCTTCCAAGTGAAGCCATCCTGCCGGTCTGAAGCGCCAGCTGGTCAGAAGACGGCTATGGGGTGTGGCCGGGCATATAGAAGAAGCGGATAAACGCCTTAGGTGAAATTCCACATGAAATAGGGGAGACTTTCAGAACCACAAGTTCTGAAAGTCAGCAGACCCGTGGGAAAAAATCATCAGATTTTTTCCCGCGTGTCCGCGTTTCCCCCTATTTCATGTGGAATTTCACTTAGGCGTTTACCGCTTCTTCGGCAGCCCGGCCACACCCCATAGCCGTCTTCTAACCAGCGTCTCCATTCCCCCACGGTCTTCACACCTCAATCCGCATCGCTTCCATTTCCCAATACTTAATCTCCATCTCCCCTTCTTCTGCCCGCAAGCTGCTCATTCCATCTTCGGTATAGAATCTTGTTGTAAATACTTCCTCGCCTCCGTTCAGATATATTTCGAGACAGGTTGTATCTGCCAGAATCCGGACAGTACGACATTCATCCAGATGTACGGCACGGCTTTTTCTGCCATACCCCAGATCTGGTTTTTCAAGAAAAGACAGTGTAAACATTCTGTTGCTCCTGCTGTAATAAAGCTTAATCCCCTCACTAATCACAAGGGTCATGTCCGAATCTTCCTGAAATGTTGCTTCCACATCATAGTACTGCATCGTCCCAGTTGTGCCGCCAGGCTCCAGCGTCTGTTCCTCTTTCCGCAGTCCAGACAGTTCCTCAACCGGATACTGCATCACCTTTTCATCCTTGAGAAATACTTCACGCGGTACCGTAAGCGCATTTTGCCATCCATCTTTCACTGTTGGATTGCTCTGGCCCGGGTCATCCGGCATGCCGATCCATCCAATCAGAATCCGCCTGCCCTGCTCATCCAAAAATGTCTGCGGGGCGTAAAAGTCAAAGCCTCTGTCCCACTCTCTGAAGTTTTTCAAACGATATTCCCCGTCAAAGTCCCCTTCCAGTTCAAAATATCCGGACTGATATATATTCTGATAGTCGATCCCGCTTGCTTCCACTCCCTGAGGAGAAACACTCAGTATCTTTTTTTCTCCCAGAATAAACGCATCCGGGCACTCCCACATGTATCCAAATTTATTCTCTTGCTTCAGGATATTCTGCTGCTCCCAGGTTTCCAGATCAGAACTTTTATAAACAAGAACCTCGCCTCTGTCGTCCTTCGTCCTTGTTCCCAGGAACATATAATAATTGTCGTCTTCTATCCCAATACTTTTTCCGGTCACAACTTTTGGGTCCCGCACGTGGCAGGTTAGATTATCCGGATAGTCTTCATTTGTCATCAGGCACTTTTTTCCCTCAAAGGCGGACCCATCCTCACTGCTGACCAGCACCGTATTGCCCTGCCGCCCATCTGTGATATAGTTATAATCACCTTCCAGCTTTACATTTCCCGTGTAGAAAAGATTCATCTTTCCATCCGCTATCAGGGCCGAACCCGAATAGACGCCATGGCATTCAAATGCCTCTTCAGGTGACAATGCAATTCCAGCATACTGCCAGTTCAGAAGATCCGGACTGGTGTAATGTCCCCAGCACTTCTTTCCGCCCTCCGGATTGTCCGGAGAATATTGAAAAAATACGTGATATACTCCTTTGAACTGGCACAATCCATTCGGATCGTTGAGCCAGCCCGTGGGCGGCATCAGGTGCAGACCCAGCCGCCATTTATCAGTCCAATTCATTTCCAGCATATTCGTTCTCCTTTATCTTTTTTAAAATCTCTCTGTTATATTGATGTTCTTATATTGCCCGGGATTCGTAACAATAACCGGTGTTACTGTATCAAGTCCTGCTTTTCTGATTTTTTCCATATCAAAATCCAAAAGCAGCTCACCGGTTTCAACCGTCTGCCCCGCCTCAACATATACCGTAAATGGCCCGCCATTCAGCGTAACAGTGTCCATGCCAATATGAATCAGTAATTCCACTCCCTCTGGTGTTTCCAGTCCAATTGCATGCTTTGTATCAAATACGGCCGCCACGGTACAGTCAAAGGGTGCAAATACTTTTCCCTCCGATGGCTGTATGCCGACACCATCCCCAAGCACGCCGGATGCAAAAGTCTCGTCTGACACCTCCGCGAGCGGGATAACCTTTCCTTTTACGGGACTGATCAGGTTCAGTTCTTCAGCCGCATCAGTCTGGTTCCCATTTTCTTCTGCAGACATTTTATCTTTTGTGACAGTATTTATTTTCTCATCAGTGATCACTTTCGCCTCCGCAGAAGTCTTAACGGATACTGCATCCATATTCTGTCTGTTTTCAGTTCCGCCATTACTATCCCCCACTGCAGGTTCCTCTTTGAATCCCAGTACACCTGTCAGTACAAATGCCACGCCAAATGCGATTGCCATAGCTATGACATAATGCAGCGGACTTTGCAGATGCAGGAGTATTCCAAAGATTCCGGTCACACCTGTGCCTGTTGCCCCCAGATGTACAAGGGATGCATATAAAGCTCCGCACGCACCGCCGATAGATGCGGCTATAAACGGTTTTCCAAGCCGGAGGTTCACACCAAAAATTGCCGGTTCCGTGATTCCCATACATGCACTCAATGCAGAAGGCAGCGCTACGGATTTCATTTTCTTGTTTTTGCTCTTTAATGCCACTGCTAATGCGGCGCCTCCCTGTGCCACGTTTGCCGCTGATGCCAGAGGCAGCCAGAAAGTAAGCCCGTACTGTGCCAGTTGTCCGATATCAATCACTGTATACATATGGTGTATACCGGATACAACTGTTGTCGCATACAGACCGCCCATAATAAAACTTCCGATCCCAAATGGAAGTGTCAGAAGCTGCTGTATTCCATTCAGCAGGCTGTTTTCCACAAATACAAAGACCGGCCCGATCGCAGCCAGTGTGAGATAGCCTGTCACAAAAACACTGACGAGAGGCGTAACAAACAGGTCAAACATGGGAGGCACAATCTTATGGAGCTTCTTCTCAATGATACTCAGCACGAAAACCGCAATAATGACCGGAATTACATGTCCCTGATAGCCTACCATATCCACCCGCCAGAGGCCAAAGAAAACTTCCTGTGTTTTCTGCACGCCTTCCGTGGCAACCGTCCATGCATTCTGCAGATTCGGATGAATCATAATCATACCGATAACCGCCCCCAGAAACGGATTCGCACCAAAAACCTTTGCCGCGCTAAATGCAATTAAAATAGGAAGGAATACATATGCAACATTGCTGAATAACACTGCAAACTGATAAATTGAGCCGTCGGTATTGATGTTCACATACCCGTTATTCACCATAAAGTTAAGGGCTTCCATGATCCCCATTAAAAATCCGCTTGCAACAATTGCCGGAATGATCGGAACAAAAATATCACCGATCGTCTTAATCAGGCGTTTAAATGGATTCTCCCGCTTTGCAGCTTCCCTTTTCACCTCTTCCTTGCTGGACTCACTGATTCCCGCAATCTTAATAAATTCATCGTAAACCTTATTGACAGTACCTGTCCCCAGAATAATCTGCATCTGCCCGGCTGCAAAGAAAACTCCCTTTACCGCATCCACATTCTCAACCGCTTTGCTGTCGCACTTTTCATTATCAGCTATAACAAGCCGAAGTCTCGTTGCACAGTGTGCAGCTGATATCAGATTTCCCTTTCCCCCTGTATACTCCAGTATCTGTTCTGCTATTGAATGATAATCCATAACGTCCTCCTTTATGATATCGTTATCACCTATCAGTTCCTTATTCACATATATTTCTTTATTTTATAGCTTTATATATGTGATATCGTTTTCATATTTCAATTATATTTTATCATTTTTTCCCAATCTGTAAATAGGTAGATAAACCAAAAATGCGCTGTATTTTTTGTCTATATTTCACAAATATAATTATTCCCTGAAATTACCTGAATTATGTTAAGCATTACTTGGGGGAAAACTATAAAAATGATGTTTAATAAATCCAGTCAGTCACAATTTGTCGTCCATCAGCTTATGGAGAATACGCCCCATAAAAATGTATAGACACTGAAGAAGAATTTGAACCGGAGGCAAAAAAATACAGTTAATCCTTTATAAAGAATTAACTGTATTTTTTAGCTGGAAAAACGGTGGTAACATGATTATCCCTTAAACACGTATTA
Source organism: Faecalicatena fissicatena (assembly GCA_001028025.1). Taxonomy (GTDB): domain Bacteria; phylum Bacillota; class Clostridia; order Lachnospirales; family Lachnospiraceae; genus Faecalicatena; species Faecalicatena fissicatena_A. Next base: position 59,250 of record LDAQ01000040.1, read on the forward strand.
ACTTTCGTATATGGCAGCTAAATCCTGTATTCTACGCTTCATTTCTGCGCGGATATGCAACGGCTCTAAACACTCACATTTATTTCCATAACTCAAAAGAATATTGTAGTAGTATTCGTTCTCTATGAAAGGAAAACTAACAATGTAATACTCATTACCATCTGGAGAAAAGTGCTCATAATCGCAATAATCAATTACCCTGTCCATAATAGATTTATGGATACGGATTTTAATTTTCGTTTGCATAGATGATAAAATATCAGTAAAGTCTAACTGTGGCTTTTGGTAATCCCGTGGTATAAAAAATTCCTCTTGTATTTTCAGGTTTGAAATGCGGGATAGTCTGAATAAGCGAAAATCATTTCTTTTAAGACAATATCCTTGCCAATACCAATGGCTGCTTTTCAATACAAGCTGATACGGCTCTGCTGTTCGTGAGGTTTTATTTCCGTGACGGTCTGTATATTCAAATGAAAGCAGCCTTCTTTCATGTAAAGCTGTTTTAATAATTTCTAAATATGGTTGTATGTTCCTGTTGCCCATCCACGAACTTAAATCTATATGTATTTGATTTGCTTTTAATTCAATGTCTTTCGCTCTGTCGGCTGGGATAAAACTTTTGACTTTCGCAAGGGCGTTTATCAGTTCATCACCTCGTATCATGTTGGAAAGACTGGTAAGTCCCATCAAGATAGCGGAAAGATCGGCAGTCGAAAAGACTTTTTTATCAATCTTGTATTTCGGCATGATTTCAAAGCCGCCTCCCACACCTGATGTAGAGCAAACAGGAATACCCGCCATGTTGATAGCATCTATGTCACGGTAGATTGTGCGAAGTGAAACTTCAAACATATCTGCTAACTTCTGTGCACTTATACGCTCTTTATCAAGGAGGATCATAATAATGCTAATAAGCCTGTCAACTTTCATCTGATAGCTTCCTTTCAAAATTTATTTTTATAATTATATATTGCTGACATATTACTGTCAACAATTGTATGATATTCTAAAAAGGCAGAAAAAGGAGGAGACATTATGCAGAAAAAAGCCTTAGTAATCATTGATATTCAAAATGACATAACAAAGAATTATAAAGACATTATTGACAATATCAACAAAGCTATAGATTGGGCAGTCAGTAATAATATTCATGTTATTTATATAAGACATGAAAATTTATCAGCTGGAACAAGGACTTTTAAACCCAATACACAGGGGGCTGAATTAGCTTCAGACTTGAAAATAGTATCAAAAAATGTTTTTACAAAATACAAAGGAAACGCATTAAGCAATGAAGAATTTGCAGACTTTATTAGAAAAAATGAAATATTTGATTTCTACATAGCAGGAGCAGATGCTGTTGCCTGTGTTAAATCAACCTGTTACAACTTACGCAAAGCAAATTATAACGTTAATGTTTTATCAGATTGCATTACCAGTTATGATAAAAGGAAAATTGATGAAATGTTATGCTATTATGAAAGTAAAGGCAGTAAAATCATTCGTTTAAATACTCTGTCATCACCAAAAAACTTAGACAAATAAAGTACTAAGATTGTGGTGTCATATGACAGAGCGGAAAAAGCAAAGGGTGATTGAATGAAATATTAACAAAAATACACTACAAAAAACGACTGATCTGCAAGTAAGCACTATGCACATTAGTCGTTTTCTCTTTTACGAATTCGCGCTTCACAGACGAGTTTGCCTGTGAGTACACAGCGTTTGATAATATATGGGAATTAAAAAGCCGGTGTCTGAGCAGTCGGCTGCTTAATTTATTATTAATAATGAATAAATAACATAATGGACTCAGACACTTTCCGCCCTGACAACTTCATACCCCAGCTTAGTCTGCCTGTATATGTGATCTTCATTCTCTATCATTTCCAGCAGCATATTTGCAGCTTCAATTCCGCTGGTCCGGTAAAACAGATGCGCCGTTGTGATTTTTGGGGATACCACTCTGGACAGCCGGTTATGTCCGATTCCCGCCACCGCCGTCTCCTCAGGAACCTTCCTGCCCATATCTTTGAGACAGGACAAAGCGCCCACTGCAAGCGTATCGGTGGCACAGAATACCCCTTCCAGTTCCGGACACCTGTTCAGCAGCCTTTTCATGCTCTCATAACCTGCATCCATATTAAACCCCGCTGTTATCATCATCTTTTCCGGAGCTTCCAGCCCATACTCTTTCATTGCATCCTTATAACCCTCAGTACGGTTTTTCCCGGCAGCCTCATCCTTCTGTGTAACAGCAATGTGTGCAATCTTCTTTTTCCCGCTCTCCAGAAGCAGTTCTGTCATCGCCTTGGCCGCACCATAATCATCATGGTACACACAGGCAAAATCATCAAATCTCTGGCTGATAATAACAACCGGTATGTCCAGTTTTTTCAGTGCCTCCTGATGAGCCCGGTCATAAACAGAAGCTGAAAACAGGATTCCGTCAACCGGATTATTTTTCAGAAGACTCAGGTATTCAATCTCCTTTTTCGGATTGTTCTCCGTGCTGGCAAGCAGCATCTGATATCCCTTCTCCGAAAGAACATAGCTGATGCCATCTGCCACCCTCGCAATAGATTCCGAGCTGATCTTCGGCAGGATCACACCCACTACCTTCGACTTCTTAGTCCGAAGTATCTGCGCCTGTTTAGACGGTTTATACCCGGTCTTATCAATAACCGCCTTAATCTTCCGCCTCTTCTCCTCACTGATATACCCATCATTCAAATATCTCGAAACAGCAGATACCGAGACCCCTGCCATCTCCGCAATTTCTGTAATAGTCATCACAGTTCCTCTCAATTCACACTCTCCCACCACGGAAAGCAATCTATACTCATAGAATAATTGTAGCATCCCCCCAAAGGCAATTCAAGCAGATTTTTGGATACCTAACATGATGCAACCAACTCCCCCCAAATAATCTCACGAACCTCTCCAAATTTTCCACTCCCCCAAATCCCATCCGCCTCCCACCATAAGTTCCCCAAAGCAAAGCGCCTCCCCGCCTATAGAGCCAGCCTCAGGAACCGGACATAGAGGCTGCCGGAAGCGTCAGCACGGCTGTAAGCAGGAGTTAAGTAAAAAAGAAGGAAAGCAGGGGTAAAAATTGTAATTA
>LDAQ01000041.1 GCA_001028025.1 Faecalicatena fissicatena
AAGAACTCGTTCCCCGGTTGGGTCCCGGACCGGGACAGCGGATGGAATAGAATTGGTGTAACTTTCATATCCCCAGTATGTATGGTCGCTTTTTACTTTATGAGTATGGGTTTATTTTAAACTATACTCAAGTCTATTAAAAAGACTGCTGGGGATATGAAAGTTACGCCAATTCTATTCCATCCGTTGCCCCGGTCAGGGATCCCACCCGGGGAACGAGCCCTTTCCTACCGTCTGGAAGAGCCAGCTTTATGACAGGGATGCCGGGGAGGTACTGGGGCTGTATATGCCGCTGCGAAATGCTGGAGTGCGCTTACTGCTCCTTGGACAACCGCTGCCGGGCAGGCGGGGAAAAACTTGATCACCAAATCAAGTTTTTGCAGAACCCAGCGCGGGAAATCATCAGATTTCCCGTGATGTGTTCTGCGTACCCGACTGGCCGGCAGTGGGTGTCCTAGGAGCAGTTGGCAGCACGGTGTGCATTTCGCAGCGGCATATACAGCCCCAGTACCTCCCCGGCATCCCTGTCATTAAGCGTCCCCGTCCGCCAACGAGTCTAAAGCTCGCTGCCTAAATCCCGATATTGATTTTCGCGCTGCATTGTATTATAATCATCATGCGAGACTTTGTTTTTCTTTTAGAAAGACGGCCTTACTACTAATTAATATAAAATGGATAAAGGACAGGTGTGAACGTATGAAAAAATTAGAACAGCTTTACGAAGGAAAAGCAAAAAAGGTATTTGCTACTGATGACCCGGATATCGTAATTGTAGACTATAAAGACGATGCCACCGCTTTTAACGGCGAGAAGAAGGGAACCATTGTTGGGAAAGGCATGATTAATAACCGTATGACCAACTATATCTTTCAGGTGCTGGAAAAAGAAGGCGTGCCGACACACTATGTAGAGGAACTCAGTGACAGAGAGACTGCAGTGAAGAAAGTGGAGATTGTTCCGCTGGAAGTTATTGTACGTAACGTGGCTGCAGGAAGCTTTTCTAAGAAGCTTGGGATTGAAGAAGGAAGAAAATTATTAGCACCGACTCTGGAATTCAGTTATAAAGATGATGACCTGGGAGATCCGATGATCAATGATTATTTTGCGATTGCGATCGGGGCTGCTACCAGGGAAGAGATTGATAAAATCACAGAATATACCTTCAAGGTGAACGACGTTCTGAGAAAGTTCTTTGATGAAGCTGGAATCGAACTGATCGACTTCAAGATTGAATTCGGAAGATTCCATGGAGATATTATTCTTGCAGATGAAGTGTCACCGGACACCTGCAGACTCTGGGATAAAGAAACACACGAGAAACTGGACAAAGACCGTTTCCGCAGAGATATGGGCAATGTAGAAGATGCATATCAGGAAGTATTTAAGAGAATCGGCATCAAATAATCAGGAGTACATTCATGAGCAGAATTGATAAGATTACGACAGGCTTGGGGGAAGAATGTGGAGTTTTTGGTGCATATGATATGGATGGCGGCAATGTGGCGCCATCCGTATATTATGGCCTTTTTGCGCTGCAGCACAGGGGACAGGAAAGCTGCGGCATTGCGGTAACTGACACATATGGACAACGAAGGGTTTTATCGAAGAAGGGCCTGGGGCTTGTGAACGATGTGTTCGATGAGGAATCCCTGACGGATTTGAAGGGGAATCTGGGAGTCGGACATGTGCGCTATTCTACGGCAGGGGGAACCCGGGTGGAGAATGCACAGCCGCTCGTTATCAATTACGTGAAGGGGACACTGGCCATCGCCCACAACGGTAATTTGGTCAATGCCATTGAGTTGAGAAAAGAACTGGAATATACGGGTGCTATTTTCCAGACAACCATTGATTCAGAAGTGATCGCATATCATATTGCCAGAGAACGCCTGAATGTTTCACGGGCGGAAGACGCGGTGAAGAATGCGATGAAGAAGATAAAAGGGGCCTATGCCCTGGTAGTCAGCAGCCCGCGCAAGATGATCGGAGCCAGAGATCCTCTGGGGCTGAAGCCGCTGTGCATCGGGAAAAGGGATCATACGTACTTTCTGGCATCGGAGAGCTGTGCGATTGCGGCGGTCGATGCGGAATTTGTACGGGATGTGCTTCCAGGTGAGATTGTCACGATTACAAAAGACGGGATCACATCCGATATGAGCATGGCAGTATCGGCCGAAAAGCAGGCCAGGTGTATTTTCGAATACATTTATTTTGCACGGACAGACAGTACACTTGACGGTGTGAATGTTTATCATTCCAGGATTACCGCAGGCAGGGCTCTGGCCGAGTCCTATCCGGTGGAGGCAGACCTGGTGGTTGGTGTGCCGGATTCCGGGCTGGTGGCGGCGAAGGGGTATTCCGAGCAGTCGGGCATACCTTATGGGATGGCCTTCCACAAGAACAGCTATGTGGGAAGGACGTTTATTAAACCCAGCCAGAGCGACCGGGAATCCAGCGTTAAGATTAAGCTGAATGTGATTCCCGAAGTGGTAAAAGGCAAGAGAATTATTATGGTTGATGATTCGATTGTGCGGGGGACAACCTGTGCAAACATCATAAGAATGTTGAAAAATGCAGGGGCCACCGAAGTTCATGTCAGAATCAGTTCGCCGCCGTTTCTGTATCCGTGTTATTTCGGAACCGATGTGCCGTCCAACGAACAGCTCATCGCGCATTCCCATACACCCGAACAGATACGGGAGATGATAGGCGCCGATTCTCTTGGATATATGGAGGTTGGCAAGCTGAAAAATATGGTGGGAGACCTTGGGTACTGCGATGCATGCTTTACCGGAGAATATCCCATGGAAGTGCCTGAAGAAGACATCAGCCAGGCGTTTGAGCAGGGTACCTGGTAGGACGCCTGCTTTTCCCTTTTAAGAGTAATATTTAAAGAAGAATAGGAGATTAGATTTATGAGTACGGATCGTTATGTCAGCCCTCTTTCTGAGCGCTACGCGAGCAAAGAGATGCAGTATATATTTTCACCGGACAAGAAATTCAGAACATGGAGGAAACTCTGGATTGCCCTTGCCGAGACGGAGAAGGAGCTGGGTCTGAATATCACAGATGAGCAGATAGAGGAGTTAAAGGCCCACGCGGAAGACATCAATTATGATGTGGCGAAGGAAAGAGAAAAAGTTGTACGCCATGACGTAATGTCCCATGTTTATGCCTATGGCGTACAGTGTCCGAAGGCAAAAGGCATCATACATCTGGGTGCCACATCCTGCTATGTGGGGGACAATACAGATATTATCGTGATGGCAGAAGCACTGAAGCTGGTGAGAACCAAGCTTGTCAATGTGATCGCAGAGCTTGCAAAGTTTGCGGATGAGTATAAAGCGCAGCCCACACTGGCATTTACACATTTCCAGCCGGCACAGCCTACTACAGTCGGAAAGCGTGCGACGCTCTGGATGCAGGAGTTTGAGATGGACCTGGAGGATCTGGATTATGTCCTAGGCAGCCTGAAGCTGCTGGGCTCCAAGGGAACCACAGGAACCCAGGCAAGTTTTCTGGAACTGTTTGACGGGGATCAGGAGACCATCGACAAGATTGATCCAATGATTGCTGAAAAGATGGGATTTCAGGCATGTTATCCCGTGTCCGGACAGACCTATTCCCGAAAAGTGGACACAAGGGTGATGAATGTGGCTGCAGGCATCGCTGCCAGTGCACACAAGTTCTCCAATGATATCCGTCTGCTGCAGCACCTGAAAGAAGTGGAAGAGCCGTTTGAGAAGACACAGATTGGATCTTCTGCCATGGCATATAAGAGAAATCCAATGAGAAGTGAGCGGATCGCATCTCTGTCCAGATACGTGATGATTGACGCTCTGAATCCTGCGGTTACATCCGCGACACAGTGGTTTGAGAGAACACTGGATGATTCTGCAAACAAGCGCCTGAGCTTACCGGAGGGATTTCTGGCAATTGACGGTATTCTGGATCTGTGCCTGAATGTTGTGGACGGTCTGGTTGTCTATCCTAAGGTAATCGAGAAACGCCTGATGTCAGAACTGCCGTTTATGGCTACCGAGAATATTATGATGGATGCCGTGAAAGCAGGCGGTGACAGGCAGGAACTGCATGAGCGTATCCGCGAGCTTTCAATGGAAGCGGGCAGAAACGTAAAAGAAATGGGCCTGGATAATAATCTCCTGGAGTTGATTGCACAGGACGAAGCCTTCAATATGACCCTGGAGGACCTGCAGAAGACCATGGATCCTGCAAAATATGTAGGACGTGCAGCGGAACAGGTGGATGCCTATCTCAAAAATGTGATATCTCCTCTGCTGGAGGAAAACAAAGAGATTCTGGGTGTAAAAGCAGTGATCAACGTATAGGTCTATAGTCTGAGCGGACTCTTCGGAGTCCGTTTTCTTTTTTTATGAGCTTCGTTTAGCTGCTTCCGGGCCTGGTCTTAAGTATTGCATTGCTGATCTACACTGGTCTGATTTTGATTCTGCTGAATGCATTATAAGGAATAAGAGAGAAATGGCGCTTACTTAACTATTATCCTTCCGTGAATGGATATATGGGAAGGCGGACATTTCGGATGGTTGTTTTTCATTGTCAGTAAACAAATTAAATGTCAGAAATTGGATGTTGTAACAGAAGAAAAGGGATATCATATGTTGAGATTCAACTGTGGTATCTTTTTTTATGCATGCCTGTAGGTCATGTGAGAAGATGGCGCCTCATCACTGCTCTCTACTCGATTGCATATTCTTTTTGAAGAAAAAATAACGAAAGAATTAAAAAAATTAAAATAATCTAAAAAAATTGAAACTATTTATAAATAAAATTGATTTACATTCGAATCAACAGTTGTTATATTTTATTACATAAAAAATTAGTGGAGGTACATAAATGATAAAGACAGACAAGATTTTGCTAAGTGAAAACATCTTTACCGCAGGTTCGTTAGGAATGGTTTCGGGAGGGGTAGCCATTGCAGATAATAAAATTCTCTGCGTAGGCTCGAAAGAAGAAGTACTTGCTCTGGCAGATGAGGACACGGATGTTAGAGATTTTGGCACCAAATTAATTACACCGGGAATATGCGATTCACATCTTCATTTGTTTGCAGGGGCTTATATGATGTCAGCGCCTTATGTTGGCGGGTATTCGAGTGCAGAAGAATGTGCAAAATCGTTGTATGAGAATTATAAGGCACATGAGGACGAGTATGAAGAAGGCGAGTGGTTGAGTGCATGTGGATTTGTAATTGCGGAGTGGGATGACCAGGCGCCGCCTACGAAGGAAATACTGGATAAGTATTTCCCGGAACGCCCGGTATATATTTACGACAGCGATCTGCATGCTGCATGGGTAAATTCAAAAGCGCTGGAATTAGCAGGACTGGCACCAGATACTCCGGATCCACGGTTTGGACGTTTTGAACGGGATGCACAGGGGAATATCACTGGATATCTGGTAGAAGAAGCTCAGAATCCGGTTGTGCGGCTTGCATTTAATATTCCTTATGCCAAGGAACGCAAGTTGATGGAAGAGAAGAGTGATGACATTTGCAAGTATGGAATTACTTCTTTGATTGATATGCGTGCACTGAATAACTACAATATGGGAAATCTGGACGTGATAAATGACATGGCTGATGATGGTGCACTGAAGTTTCGGTATAATTATGCTACATGCCTGACAGGTACGATTGAGGAAGCATTGGAGCACACAGAAAAATATGGTGATCCGGAGCAAATGATTTACTATGCAGGGATCAAGGAATTTGTTGATGGTATTGTTGTTGCACATACAGGTCTGCTGCTGGATCCTTACACAGACGATGCGAACGCAGCCTATAACTTCTGGGCAACAGATTTGGAATATGATGCACAGCGTGTGAAGGAATATCATAAAAATGGTATCAATCTACAGTTCCATGCAGTAGGAGACGGCGCAGTGCGAAAGACCATCGAGATGTATGAGGATGCCCTTGCAGAAAATGGAGAGACAGCTTCCCGGATGTCCATTGAGCATCTGGATATGTCTTCACCTGAAGACTGGGCACGTATGTCAAAGGCAGGCATTATCTGTTCTGTACAGCCTCAGCATCTGGCGCTCTTCCCAACGTATGAGGATGAGCAGTATGCAGATTGTGTAGGTCCCGTACGGACAAAGAGTCTCTGGGCATTTAAGAGTATGCTGGACAATGGTATTCCTCTGGCTTTTGGAACTGACTTTCCGGTTGTCACCTATGATCCCCGAATAAGCCTGCATAGGGCTGTGACACGTACATTTCCGGATGGACAGCCTGCTTCTGGCTGGAATCCGGAGCAGAAACTTACTCTGTGGGATGCCTTATATGCATATACATGGGGCGGCGCATACAAAGCAGGGAAAGAAGCGGTAGTTGGAAGCCTGGAAAATGGAAAACTTGCCGATATAGCTGTCTGGGATTGCAATCTCTTTGAAATTCCTGTGGATGACATTCTGACCTGTAATGTGGAACTCACTGTCTGCGATGGACGTATTGTGTACGAGGCATAGAGCATGTCTCGTACTGGAGGATAGAAAGGAAGTAAACTGATTATGGAATTATTGATTTTTATTGCACCGCTTTTGCTGAATGTGTTCGGCAATACAATCTATAATGTGGCGGGAAAGGGAACACCTGAGAAAGTAAACTCATTTGCCAGCCTCTCCTTGAGCTACATGGTTGGTATGGTGTTGTGTGTGATTTTATTCTTTGTAACCAATCCCGGGGGGGATATACTTGCTGCTGTTTCAAAAGCTAACTGGGCTTCTTATGTATTGGGCCTGACTATTGTATTCATTGATCTGGCACTTATTTTGCTGTATCGCGTAGGATGGGATGTCAGCATTGGTTCATTGATTGCAAATATCGGTGTATCACTGATGTCTGTAGTTGTGGGAGTTGCCTGCTTTGGTGAAGCAATGACTGTGATGAAGGGCAGCGGTATCGTTGTTTGTATCCTGGGGCTTTATGTGGTAAATGCTCCGGAGAAGAAAAGCAAAACTGCAGTTTTGGAAGGTGAGGAAACAAAGAGCAACGGCAAGGGGAAAAAGAAGAACCTGATTATGTGGATGCCTGTTGTGCTGATGATTGTAGCAAACCTTGCTTATAGTATAACCGCAAAGGTAACTCCTTCTGATGTAGATACTTTCGCTTCCGTTGCACTGACATATCTGGTCTGCATTGTTTATGCGCTTCTCATGTTCTTTATTACAAGCAAAAATAAGAACTATTTTAAAGAGATTAAGAAAGCCAACTGGACAGCTCCGGTTCTGGGTGCCTGCCTTGTATGCCTGGAAGTTTCAACAATTTTACTTTTCCGTGTAGGATGGGATTTGAGTGTAGGACTGCTGCTGGCTTATGTATTGCTGGCGATAGTGCTGGTAATTCTTGGACGTGTTGCCTACAAGGAAAAACTAACTAAAAAGCGTCTGATAGGTATAGGAATAGCACTTGTGGGAGTTATACTTGTCAGTCTTGTATAAAAATGTCGGGACGTCTTAGGAGGAAAGTTTCCAGGAGTGTCTAAGATAGTCCCGGGGAGGTGCTGACCGGTAGCCAACAGGTGCTATTTGCAGCACTTCCTTTTTCATACTGATTTTAAGGGAGGAGAGATGTCAGTGGCAGTTATCTACAGCTTGTATATTTTGACAGCTGGAATAGTCAGTTTCCTTTTTGGGGGATTTGATCGGAACATTATATTGGGTTTGGGAGTTGGTTTCCTTGTTTTCTGGGGAAACTATCAACTGCTGAATCTGGTGATCAGGAAATTTTTAGGCAGAAATCACTTTTTGACCGTGCAGACCCTTTTCCTGCGTTTTATTCTATATGCAGCTGTGGCTTACCTTTGCTTTCGGGGTGGGGATGTCGCTCTGCTCATGTTCGCGGTTTCAGCTATCGGCTTGTCACTGGCAATTTTCATCGTATATGGAATAGGAG
>LDAQ01000042.1 GCA_001028025.1 Faecalicatena fissicatena
AATAGAATTGGCGTAACTTTCTTATCCTTAGTAGTCTTTTTAAGAGACTTGAATACAGCGCTAAAGTAAATCCAATCTCAGAAAGTATAAAAGCATCTAAAAACTTACTGGGGGCATAAAAGGAACACCAATTCTATTCCATACGCTGCCCCCGTTTGAGGACCCGCCATAGGAACGAATTTACCTTCCCATTGGATGCACCAGCTCCATGAAGGGATAGCCGAAAGCCTCCCTAAGAACATACCTGTCCTTTCAAAAACGCTAAAGCGGATCTTAGAAATTCTTGGCGGGAAACAGCCGTGAAAATGGAGAGATTTTTTGATTCCGAATCAAAAAATCAGCTGACCCAGCGCGAGAAATCATCTGATTTCTTGTGATGTGTCAGCTGTGCTCCATTTTCGCGGCTGTTTCCCGCCTAGAATTTCTTAGGTCCGTGTCCGCGTTTTTGAAAGGACAGGTATGTTCTTAGGGAGGCTTTCGGCTATCCCTTCATGGAGCGTCCCGTCAACTATACACAGAAATCTGATAATGGATTTCCAATGCCTTGATTTCATGTGCCTGCAGTCTTGTTTCGATTCGCAGCACCCTGTCTTCTACTTTTATTTTTTTCATCTCAACTTTCGGCATTGCTGCCCTCTGCATATAATCACATTCACCCTTGGACATATTTTTCAGATAATCCATGTCCTTCCAGATATCCTGTACACTGCCGTTTTCCCGATTTATATAATAGATCCGCATGAGATAATCCCCGTTTTTCACATTGTTTATAGTGATTTTTAAATTCATCTCATCCAGGTCTTCATATATTTCATCCTGATCTGTTATCTGAATGTCTTTTTCCTCTTTCATTAAATAACGATAACTGAATTTCTTACAGTTGTGGCAGACAATCGTATAATCATCCCGCCCGTCCGTGGATATCAGGGCATGTTCCGTTTTTCCTGCCAGCTTTGACTTGAGAAAGTTCATAAAATGGAACGCATAGAAAGACGGCTTTTTGATTCCGTCGTGGGATAAAAGCCCGTTATCGCCATACAGAACCGCTTCCGTATCATAAAATTCTGAATGCAGATCCAGTCCGTGTAAGAATCCCATCTTATCAGCGCCATTTCCTACTGCATCTATACAGGTCTTCATCACATATGCACCGTGCGCACAGCTGTCGTTGATGCAGTTCCTGTTTGAAATCGTGAAGTTCCATTCCGTGATATCCAGTTCCTTTGGGTCAAAGTCCTCTTCTTGCAGCACCTGCCGGAATATCTCCAGCTGATTTTTCACGAACCCATTGTCCACGGAGCGTTTTCCAAAATACACCCCATCCTGCTGGATCAACAGATAGGAATACGAATATACACTAAGAAAATCCGGATGAATCTGCCGGGTTTTCCAGTTCTGAATCAGTCTGTGATACTGATATCTGTCATACCCGAGAGCAAATCCGGCCCCTCCCACCCTGATCTTAGGGGAAATCCGTTTCAATGCTTCATAACCAATCTCAAAGCAGTTAAAATACCAGCCGTTCTCGTCCAGCATATTTAACCTTTCGTCCCTCCACAATTCGAAATACCAGGTTTCGACCTCATCCGCTCCGTACCTGTTGACCAGATACGAGGAAAAATCATTCATCACCTTTTTATAGCTCTGATCGTCATGAAATATAATGTCATTCTTCTTACTGCTCAGGGAAGAGTTAATAGACCAGGTGACATTCATAGGTTTGAAAGACAGTTCAATATACGGTTTTAAGTGGTGGTCAACCAGAAAGTCCAGTCCTCTGCCGACACGGCTGAAGTTATATCTCCATTCACCTTCCGCTTCTTCATACATATCTTCCACAAAGATATTCCAGATTCTGATATATGTAAATCCCAATTCTTCTTTTAAAACCAGAATCTGCTTCTGCATCGTGCTGTCCAGCAGACCTTCTATTTTGCCGATGTTGATGATTTGATTCCAGTTTTTCTTTAATTCCTTTTTTTCTCCGCCTGCATCCACTGTAATCTCATCAACATTCCGGGCATTTTTACTACCGGCCTTCACTTCCTTGCCCGACAGGTATGCCCTGATTCTCTGTTCCAGATGTTTTTGTGAATCTGTATCCTTCTCATTATTTTCGGATTCCCGCTTCACAGTACTGCGGTATACCGACGGTGTCACATTATAGATTTCTTTGAAAGCCTTGTTAAAAGATGCCGTAGTTGCAAAGCCGTTATCCAATGCAATTCTTGTGATTTTCTTTTCACTGTATAAGAGTTCATCCACCGCATGAAACAAGCGGATATTGTTGACATACTCCACAAAACTGAGCCCAAAATTCTTCTTAATATACTTTGACAAATATGCATTTGATAAAAAGAGTTTTTTAGCCAGATCATTCAGGCTGATCTGTTTCTGATAGTTCAGCTGTACATAATTCTGGATGTCCATAATGCGCAAATTATCCGGCCTGATCTGATCCTTCAATCTGCTGTCATCCGCCTTGATCATAAATGTACTTGCCAGAAGGTACAGTGTCTCGTAGTAAATGCCGTTCAGATAAAGTGCCCCCTCTTTATCCTTATCATAGAAATGGTTCAATATGCGGTCCAGCGCCTGTCTCAGCCGGTCATACTCATCATTTTTGTCTGCTGCCGTATTGCACCAGAACAGAAGCTGATTCGTTTCCAGATATTCCGATAACATGGAAAAATTAATATGAAAACAGGCAGTCAGCAGTTCCGGTTTGATCTCGCGGCAGGAATGTCTTTTATTGGCATTCACCAGCACAAAATCCCCCTTATTCAGTTCATAGGACTCGGATTCTATCCTGATTTCCATTCCGCCGTCTAATATGTAAATGATCTCCAGATTCTGATGAAAATGTGTATCCTGTACCTTGTCAGTCCCAAATTCAAAATCCATTATATTACGCATAACATCCCTGTTCTCCCGTATATCTGTCCTAATCTTTCCAGTATTTCTTCATATACTCCCCGGCCCGGACCTGCTCCAGTCCAAATTTTTCTGCCACCTGAACTTCGGTATCTTCCCTGGAACAATTCATTTCGCGGCAAAACTCTATTAAGATTCGTATGCCTTCCTGCACTCCATTCTGATGCCCTTCCAGCAATCCCGCCCGGCGGCCTTCCTCTCGCCCTTCTTCTTTCACGTGCCGCATATGCTTTTCTTCATCATATTCGTAGATACTCACGCTTTTCGCCTCCGATCTGTTCTTTCTAAGAAATTCTGCCAGAATATCATCCCTGATGCATTCTGTGATCGCCAGTTCTACTGCCGCCTCCAGACTCATGCTTCCAGCATATTCCCTCACTCTCGCTACATACTCTGAATAATCTTTCAATGTCTTACATGTATCTAAAAGCTTCTTATTGTGCCCCTGATTTATATTGAACATGACTGCCGTCAGCTCAAGAGCATACTCTTTTTCTGGAATTGTAAATGTATCGGAAAGCCTCAATACCTTCACATCCTCCATTTTCCCGGTGCCATTGTAAAAGATCACAAACCTCGGCGTCGGGATCGGTACAGCCTTTGTCCCATACAAGTTAGCATCTTTCGTAATTACCGAATATAAATCTGCCACATACATCAGGCAGCGCAGCGGAAGGTTGGGACTGTAAGTGGACTGATGCTCATATAACGCCAGACGGGAATCTATGATAAATGACAGGTCATTCCTCATTGACATGTATATTGCATTTTCCAGGGTATTGATCTCCAGCAATCCGGGATCCTCATAGTCCGTCCCATTCATCGCATTATACAGTTCCAATAATGCCCTCTTTTCGCTGAATATCATCTCGAACAGCTTGGACTTATAGGTGCGTTTCACATGCACCGCACTCTCGTTTTCACTTGCCTGCTCATGATTGATCTGCCGCACTGTTCCCTTGTTTTTTGTGTCTTTCTGCATATATCTGCCTCCTTCGTAATTGCGCAGGAGGCTCTAAATACTCTGCTATCCATAACCGAAACCTCTCTGCTGTTTAAAATGGAATCCAAAGCATTGAGATTTCTTTTATTGATATCTGTCATTAGAAATGATACCAGACCCGGGCTTACCCGATCAGAAGTTTTAGAAATATACCTATGCTTTTAACATATTTTAGCATAATAATTTCTTGAACGCTAGTCTATTTATAACTTCATAAAGCGAACGTGCTTCAGTCTCGGGCGCGGATGGGGGGACGCAAATGACAAGGCGAGTCCGGGGTCTGGCAGCGGATGCGAACCGGCTGCGCGTGATCGTTCATCTTCAAGAATGGATTTCATATTGCTTGGCGAAGAGAGAGGTGAGTATAATGATGACAAATACGAATTATGATGTAGTATTAACAAAAGTAAGAGGAAACACACGAAATCAGCCAGGCAAAAGTTGCTTCCAAGGCAACTTTTGGATACGCCTGAGCGTCTAATCATCAGATTAGGCGGTGAATGCGTATGTGCCGACTGATTTCGTGTGTTTCCTCTTACTGCTGTTTAACGTAACGGACAATATTCCAAACAGGTTATATGCTTTCGTTTGAACCCCGTCCCGTTCCCCGGCAGGCGTCCCCCCTTCATCCGTTCACAAGGCAAAAGCTTGCTCACTAAGCTCCTACTTTGCATGTCTGGTCTGTTGAATCCAGATATTCTTTTACTTGATTCAGGTCTTTCTGGACCTGTTCCTGAACTTTGTCCAAGCTGTCAAATTTCTGAACTCCCCTGATATAGAGATGTACTTCCATAACCAATGTCTTTCCATAGATGTCTCTGGAAAAATCGAGTAGGAAGGTTTCAATTGTAATGTAGGGCATACTGTCTACAGAAGGTCTTGTGCCTATGTTGGTCAGACCCTTGTACACTTCGTTTTCTACATTAGTAAGTGTGGCGTATACACCGCTGGGCGGCATAAGCTTTCTGTCCGCTACCCCCAGGTTCGCTGTTGGCATACCTACAGTTCTCCCAAGTGCTTTCCCATGCTGTACTTCTCCTATCATGACATAGGGGTGTCCGCACATGTCCATAACATCTTCGAATCTGCAATCTAAAAATGCTTTTCTTATAAGGCTGCCTGTGATTACATCACCATGATATCTGGCGGTTTCTACAGTAATTAGTTCAATACCTTCTTGTCCACAGATATGTTCCAGCATTGAAAGTTCTTTGTTTTCTTTACCAGCAACGATTACCTTGGCTCCAAGAGTCCCTATAATCATTGTGCGAAGGAACTCTTCTGTCTGTGTTCCTTCTATATTATAAGAAACAAAAGTATCTACTCCGGCTTTCTCCAGAAAATATGCTTTTTCCTCTTCTGTTGTCAGCACATTGTTCTTTACTGCCTCTTCTTCTGAAAAACAGCTTAAGACTACTGATTTACAGTTTTTCCTTATACCTTCTGCTACCAGCTTTTCTACAACTGCAAGATGTCCTTTATGTATCCCGTCAAAACTGCCGAATGCCACACACGTACTCTCCATGTTTTCAATATTTTTTAATCGATCCATATCTTTATCTTCCTTCCTGTCCACTTTTATCATGCAGATTTTTTTGAATAATAACTGTAAATTAAGAGTCCGATTATATACCAGATTATTGTATAGCCCCATAACTTCCAGCCCCCTCCTATAATGTCAGGTATATAACATGCTATTAATGCCGCCAATACCAGAATCGGAAGTACATTGCCGCCGGGAGCTTTAAAATTACCCGGAACATATTCATTTTTCTTGCGGGCTGCAATCAGTGAAACACAGTTTATACTGATTGTCAGAGCCGCAAACAACGCTCCTAAATTTACAATTTCTGCTGTCAGGTCAGGAAAACATGATACGATGGCACTCAAAACAGCCACTAAAATAGTTGCATACAGCGGTGTGCCGGTCTTTCCGTTCTCTGCTAATTTTTTCGGCAGAAGTCCGCTTGCCGCCGTTGCCTGAATTGCCCTTGAAGTCAGGGCAATCACCACCAGCATGGTAGTAAGCAGTGCCAATACGGCTGCTATGGAAATTACCTTGGCAATCCATGGATACGCCGTTAGCTTCGTAAAGCTTGCTGCATAAAGCGGAATAAACCTCATTCCCGGGTTCTCAGCTAAGAAACCGGCTGTTATCAGGCCAACTGTAGCAAGTATAATCAATGCATACAGGCAAACCACGATAGACATAGCAATCAAGATAGACTTTGGTACATTTTTATTCGGATTCTTTACTTCCGATACCATGAATGCGATGGCTACAATGGAACCATACCCAACCATAGCCGTCGGCACAACACGAAGGAACCCTGCATTTCCAGCGGCTCCCTGCGTAAAGAACGGAGTGAGCTGTGCAGCATCCCAACTGCCGCCAAATATCCCTACGCAAATATAAATCAGCATTGTGATAAGAAGACCTCCGACGAGGATATTATTCAGCTTGCCGGCTACCGCAAATTTCAAAGTATTCAGAAGGAAGCAAAATGCCACAGCAATGAGTGCAAGCAGAATCTGTTTGTCTGCATAGACAGGGAAGCCTACCCCTAAATAAGTCCCAACATAAATTGCAGCAAATGCAATTGCTACGATATTTGCATTAATATAACCCCATGTGGAAATCCAGCCCCACAATTTTCCGGTCTTCTCACTCTTGCCAAGTGCTTTGGACGGGAAGACAAACACCCCTCCTGATTTTGGAAAAATAGTTGATAATTCCGCTACTACCAACCCATAAATCAGCATGATAGCAGCAGCAATGACCCATGACAGTATGGCACTTGGGCCAGCCTGATATACGGTCAGCCCTGATAGAGAGAAAATAGCACTTCCTATCATTCCTCCTGCAATCATTGTCACACATGCAACTAACCCTAATGAACCGCCTTGATTATTACCCGTGTTATTTGACATACTTTATTTTTAGGCACAACAAAAAAACCTTCTTGTCCAGCCTTCTCCTTTCCGTTTTTCACATCATGGATAATAGTCAGACGAAGGATCTATCAAACGCGGTTATCCATGATTTATGGTTTCTCTATTAAAATCTTCGCGGTTTCCAAATCTGTGACCAATACATTGATGTAGCCGCCTTTCAATGCAGCATGAATGGCATTGGCCTTCACTGGCAAACCTGCGATTCCAACCCGAATGGGAATGCTCATATAATCTTCTAACGAAATCGCTATGATTTTGTTTCTGAAATCAGGGATTACAGGCTTCCCTTCTTTGTCAAAGAAATGTGTGCTGACTTCACCTGCAACACTTTCATCCCACATCTTCCCATATTCAGACTTCTTGATGGCATAAAGCGGAGACAGATGTTCCAACTGGCTGTCAGATGTACCAACACCTACAATCGCCACATTGCACGCTTTTAATGCCGCATAAGCTTCCGTAAAGAAAGGCTCCTGCATAATAGAATCCCGCAATTCGCTGTTCTGTACAATAACAGGTGCATAAAGCATCGTAGCCTTTGCCTGCAATTTTTCCGCAAAACGGTATACAATGTCATCTACCGCTATATGCTGCTCGTCCTTGTTCTCACTGCCCAAAAGCTGTGTAACAGTAAGCTTTGTCCTCTGCAGAAGAGGCATATGGTCTACCATAGCAGCCGTAGCACGGCCCCTGGAGAAACCGATAATATCCCCGTCCTTAATAAACTGTCCGATGTACCTGCCCGCAGCAATCCCTAAATCTTCGTGTATATTCTCTTCTACAAGATTATTGATGACATATACACCCTTCAGGTTATATTTCTGTTCAAGGACAGTTTCGATTTCCAGATAATTCTCATTGATGTTGACAACCTGAATCTGTACGATTCCAAGTTCAATACATTCCGCAAGAATCCTGTTCACCCTCTGTCTGGACATAGACATCTTTTTCGCGATTTCTTCCTGGGTCATACCGGCCTTATGGTAGTAATAGGCCACTCGCGTATACTCGTTTATAAGCTCTTCTGTTAAATTCTGCTTTAACATATCTGTACCTCTCCTTCCATGCAAATAACTTGGATAGGTACATTTTACGCAATTTATCTCTTTTAATCAATCTATTTTAAGATTAACATTTCACGATAATCCTATATGTTGAAGGATCAACTGCCTTATTAAATGCATCCTCTATCTCATTCAGAGGAATCGTTGCAGATATGAGTTCTGAAACATCTATCAGCTTACCGGAAAGCAGCCTTGTCGCGATTAAGAAATCTTTCGTCTGCGGATTCACTGACCCTGTGAGAATCTGCTCTGTTGAATGTATTTTATTAGGGCTTATTTCAATCGGATTGTCCGGATGGAAAGAGGAATAGAATACGACTCTCCCAACCTTTCCTGCCATTCCCACGGCATCAGCTGCGATTTCAGATATAGCAACCGTACAGAATACGACATCCGCGCCTCTTCCATCCGTAAGTTCTTTTATCTTAGCTGCTGCATCAATGCCCTTTGTGTTGACTGTAATATCTGCCCCCATTTTTCTGGCAACCTCCAGACGGGCATCATCCACTTCACATGCAATGACACGTGCCCCTCTTAACTTAGCCAGCTGAATGTGGAGCGCACCCATTATTCCAACGCCGATGACAACTACATCATCTCCCATCTGGACATCCGCATTCTGGATACTGTGTACACAGCATGCGAGAGGCTCTGTCAGTGCCGCATGTTCCAGATTAATATCATCTGCCATCTTATAGATATTCTTTGCATCAGCCATCATATACTCAGATAATCCACCTGGCCCGCCAATCCCTTCATGCGTCTCTGCAATGAAAGATACGACACACTGGTTCTCATGTCCGTTACGGCAGTAGTAGCATTCTCCGCAGGAAGTCAGAAGACGGACTGTTACTTTATCACCAGGCGCTACAGATTTTACCTCTTCGCCCACTGCCTCAACAATGCCTGCTGCCTCATGTCCTCCGGCAAATGGATACCGGTTCATGACTCCTGTATAAAAACGCTGTTCTAAAGTGCAGATAGCACAAGAATCAATCTTAACAAGGACTTGTTTTCCAGACGGCTGTTTTTTTTCCAGTTCTTTGATTTCAATTTTTCCTTTTTCTGTTAAAACACTAACTTTATATGTACTCATATCTTATCCTTCTCTTTACTTTATTTTTTATATTACCTTTGAATGGATTTCTTTCAATGCCACTTCAACGCTTGCGTCTTCATGGATTAACTTTGCAATTGCAGAGGCATATCTTGCAGGATCTTCATGTCCCCAGATATTCCTTCCCATCGCAATTCCGGCCGCACCTGCATCTAATGCATCTTTAATTTCCTGAAGAAGCTGTTCTTCCGGTACTTTCTTTGCTCCCCCAAGTATCACAACTGGTGCATATACACTTTCCACCAATGCATGGAAGCTATCCTGATCTCCGGTATAATTTGTCTTTACGATATCTGCTCCCAGCTCTACGCTCTGACGGCAGGCAAATGTGATATTATCCGGTGTTCTGGAATCTTCTGCTTTCTCAAACCCCCTAGGAAGTGCTTCAGCGGTTACTGGGATTCCCCATTTGTGGCAATCCAAACATACTCTGGATAAATTGCTCAATACTTCATTTTCGAAGACCGATCCCGGGAAGCCCATCGTAATGACAGAATCTGCTCCAAGACGTAATGCATCCTCTGCGTCTGCAACAATCTGCATCGGTTTGGAATGGTCCCCGAGGAAAGATACTCCGCCATCGATTCTTAATATAATTCCCTTTCCAATAAAAGAGTCTGCAAATTTGTCTGCCATCCCTACTGTGGATAAAAATGCGTCAGCACCTGCTGATGCGATATCACGGATTAATGTCTTTGGGTCCTTCATTGCAGGCAGTACACTGAAATTAGCTCCGTGGTCCATTGCCATGATAAAAGTTCTTCCGTCCGGCTGAATAATGTGGTTCATTCTTTGTGTTACGTTTGACATAATGTTCTCCTTTCAATCTTCCTACTTTTGGTTTCTGCTACTTTTGTGTTTGTTTTCTTGTTACACTTGTTTTTCTTGTTACATTTGTCTTATCGCGTTCGGCTTGCTTCACTTGTATTACCATGTTCGACTCGCTTCATTTGTCTTATCGTATTCGACTTGTTTCTTTTGTCATGTTACGCTCGACGCATTACATTTGTAACAATGCTATATCTTTTGTCACTCGACATGGCAAGAATATCATCTATGCACGAATAAGTCAACATGCTCACTCTTAATATTTACATTTTTGTACATTTAGCACAAATTCGCGCTAATACTTTTGTTACTTTTTCTCATGTTGACTACATTTGTAACTTTGTAGTAGGATTAGATTATTCAATAGAATACGAAAGCTGAAAGGAGCTAATATTTATGGAACAAACTTTTTCCAGATTTTATACACCTCAATTCGTAACGGGACGCGGTTCTATATCATTTATCAGTACTCTGGGAAAAAAGAGAATTGGTATTGTACGGGGAGGCAGAAGCTACTCCCCTGAACTAGAAAAGGTGATTGAAGCAATAGCAGAAGAAACTAAAGCTTTGGTTTGCTGCTTTGCGAAAATCCGCAACGAACCAAATATTCAGGATATTTTTCAATGTATGGAAACAGTAAGGGATTTCGAACCCGATATGATACTTGCAGTAGGGGGAGGGAGCGTGCTGGATACAGCGAAGGCAATCCATCTCTTCTATGAGAATCCCGAAATGAGCTTTGAAGATTCCCTGACTCCCTTTACCCTTCCCGCACTTGGTAAAAAGGCAGTGCATGTTTCTGTGCCTACCACAAGCGGAACCGGCTCTGAAGCAACTTCCGTAGCTGTGTTTATCGATTCTGAGAATCAGATTAAAAAATTACTGATGGATCATAACCTGATTCCACACTATGCCATTCTGGATGCCAATCTGACGGACTCTCTTCCCGATTCCATCCGGATTGCCACTGCTTTCGACGCCTTGACCCATGCAATAGAATCCAGCACCGCCGCAAATGCATCCTGCATGACGCAGGCCATTGCTTTGGAAGCTGCTGTTGACATTTTAGAGAACCTTCCTTTGGCTGTCAGTACCAACACCGACACCAAAAGCCTTTCTCTCGCCAGGGAAAGGCTGCATGTTGCGTCAGCTCTTGCGGGATGTGCAATTACCAATTCCTGTACCGGCATTGCCCATTCCTATGACCATCCGGGTCCTGCATTTGGATATGCCCATGGCAAAGTCTGCGGCTTGATGCTGCCATACACGATTGGGCTTTGTAAAGCACACCCTTCCTATGAAGCCATTTCCAGACGCTTGGGTTATACCGGGACAGCACAGGAACTAACGCAGGCGCTGACAGAGCATCTCTTCACATTGATGAAAGAATTATCTGTAGACACCAGCTTTCAGGCTCTAGGCATTGATGAACATGAGTATTTTAAGAGGGTACCTGTCTGGTCTGAGATATCTCTGAACGCATTTGCCACAATGGTATCTCCGGCTAAAATGACCTATGAAAAAGGATTACAGCTATATGATGCCTGCTATTACGGGAAGCATCCCACACTGTAAATTCACTGAAATTGGAGATTTATATTTATGCATTATAATACCTTTTTGTTTGATATCGATGGTACAATTACAGATAGTACAGCAGCAATCCTCCATTCATTGCAGGACTTGCTGCTGTCGGAGGCGCATCAGAGCTATACCTCGGATGAGCTTATTTTTGCATTAGGACTGCCTAATACGGAATTGGGTAACCATTTAGGGATAGATGGCTGGGAGACTTTGTTAGAAGAGTACGGACAGAAGTATTATGAGAAATATGTCAATACTATCACTATATTCCCGGAGATGGAAGAAACTATTGAATTGTT
Source organism: Faecalicatena fissicatena (assembly GCA_001028025.1). Classification (GTDB taxonomy): domain Bacteria; phylum Bacillota; class Clostridia; order Lachnospirales; family Lachnospiraceae; genus Faecalicatena; species Faecalicatena fissicatena_A. The sequence continues at coordinate 11,785 of LDAQ01000042.1, forward strand.
AAAATATAGGGGGTGCAAAGCTGGAATCGTGACTTCAAAAACCCGGAATCAATTTCAAGGTGGGTTCGGAAGCCTGCCCTGTGCAAAACTGTTTGACTGCGTGATCTGTACTGATGACACCCAGTTCCACAAGCCACATCCGGCGCCACTCCTTGACTGCATGACGAGGTTAGGGGGCACAGAATCTGATTCGATTTATATCGGAGATTCACAGAATGATATGCTTTGTGCGGCCAATGCCGGAATCAAGGGCGGGCTGGCTTTGTGGGGATGCTATAGGGCGAAAGGCATTGAGGCTGATTATTATATCCGTAATCCTTCAGATTTACTGGCATTTATTTAGATAATATGAAGTGACCTCACAATTGTAGATTCGTGGATTTACCTGTTAACTATAAGTGTTGAAACTAATGATAACAGGGATTACCGCATACAATAGGAGGCCACATATGAATATGTATAGTTTACATTGCTGCAGGCTCCGCGGCGTATATAAGCCAATCTCTACGCACTACTGCAATCTTTCCGGAGGTGATCCAAATGAATTCTCAAAATGTTCACACCCCCCTCTCCCTTTCGCCGCGCGAGGACGATCTCTCCCTTCATGAAGCGTCCCCATCCAAGCCCACTCCTAAAGCCCGTCCACTAAAACCCTGTCTGATCCTGACACGTAATATTTTGCCATACCCGGAATATGTTTCGCAAATGACGGCCCGTGCACATGTCCGAGGAAATCTTCCTTCGCATCCCATGTTGATACAAACACAACAGTATCCGTTTTCTCCGGATCAAGATAGACCTCCATGCCATGACAGCCTTTGTCATTCCTGCCATCCTCTGCAAATGCTCTTGCCAGTTTCAGATATTCTTCTCTATTGCTTACAATGTTTTCTGTAATTACTAATGTCACGAGTCTTCTCCTATGCGTTAATCATCTCATCAAAATTTTTAATACGCTTCATTTTTTCTTCCAGCAGCTCTTTGTTCGCCATGATTTTAGGCATACAGACTGCCCCAAATCCCTGGATTTCTGTAGTGTGTTCTCTCAGACCGGCAAAGGTTCCTCTTGCTCTTGCCTGCTGTGCTTCTGAGAATTCCACGTTTAATTTTTCGCCATCTACAGACAGTTTTCCCTCAATCCCGCAGATCGGACACTGCACCGTCGTTGTTCCGTTTACCATCAGCAGGTCCTGATGGCAGACCGGGCAGGTTCCCATTCCTTTTGGTCCATAGAATTCTACATCTTTGTCTTCCATATTGACAGCCGCTGCCGTACGTTTTCCAATTTCATGCATATGTCCGATGAGTTCTTCATCCAAATATGGATTCGCAACGGTTCCCATGCAGTTCGCATTATAATTAGCTACCACCTTCATCATTGCCGGGAATCCGAATAAATGTAAGCTTGCTGTCCCCATGGATGTCCAGTTATCTGTTGTCGCCCCGCCGACTGATATGTAAGACACGGTACGCCTTCTTAATCTTTCGATCGGGTATGCGTCTGCATCTCCCGGCATCTCCCCGCTTCTTCTCTTATCCAGCACCCAGTTGATCGCGGATACATCATGTCTGCAGCCAAAACGGTCAACCAGATTTTTGAACTGTCCTACCGGCTGAAGCACATATACCGGAGCCGCCAGAATAACGGCATCGGCTGCTCTCACGGCCTCTTCCACCATCTGATAATCATCTTTGATAATACAATCATTATCCCCGCCCTTTTCCAGACATGCAGAACATGCCCCGCAGCCGATACAGCGATCAATTGTCAGTCTCTGCGTATTGATAAATTTAATCTCTGCATCCGGAAATGCTTCCTTTGCCCCATAAAGCGCTTCTTTTACTAAAATATCGTCGTTTGCATTTTTCTTACCAAATGATAATCCTAAAACTTTCATATTTTCTTCCTTTCCCTTCTCACGCACTCCTTTTCAAACCCGGAACGCATTTTTTGTATGTACTGAGTATATCTTATAATTTCTTAGATAGCTTTTCCTTTTATGCCTTTTTTCCGGCACCATATTTGACTTTTTACTTTTTCGATTTTCAGCATAAAAAAACAGAGGTCACAATCATATATAGATTTTGGACCTCTGTTTTTGGCATCTTTAAAATTCGATTCTAAGTTCCTCACACAGGCAGTCTCTGGAATTGCCGCCCGCATATATCCGAAACATCCCGTCTTCTAAGCGATAGATTCCGTCATTGTCATAGTATCCCATATCCTGTTTCTTCAATTCCAGTTCTATCTTTTTTTCTGTTCCTGCAGGGAGGAAGATTTTTTGAAAGGCCTTTAATTCCTTCACAGGCCGGACCAGTCCCGCCGCCACATCCTGCATATAAAGCTGTACGCATTCTCTGCCATCCACTGTGCCCGTATTTTTCACCGTTACCGCAGCTTTTACCGAATCCTCCGTTTCTTCTGCTTTCAGCTCCTGATACTCAAATGTTGTATAACTGAGTCCATATCCAAACGGATAGAGTGCTTCAAATGGCGCGTCCAGATATCTGGATGTGAATTTGCTCCTGCTTCCAGGTCTTCCGGTATTTGGATGATTATAATAGACCGGACACTGACCATTGGCATAGGGGAACGAAGACGACAGCTTTCCCTCTGGATTTTTATCCCCCAGAAGGACGGCCGCCACCGCATTTCCCATCTGTATCCCAAGATGCCAGCATTCCAGAATTGCGGGGAGATGTTCATCCTCCCATCCAAGCGCCAGCGGACGCCCGTTCATCAGTACCGCTATCACGGGCTTACCGGATTCCAGCAGTTTTTCAAGCATCTTTCTCTGTTTTCCCGGCATCTTGATATTTGCTTTTGAGGAGGCCTCTCCCGTCATATTGGTAAGCTCCCCCACTACTGCCACGATAACATCACAATCTGCACTGGCCTTTTGAATCTCCTCTTCACTGATATCCCCTACCGGTCCGCCGCATGGATAATAAACCACATCTGCCCCGGCACCTTTCAGACCGTCCAGAATAGACACGCAGTCTGCTTCTTTCCATCCCATGGCCCATGCACCGCAGACTTCGTTTTTATCAGCAGCCAGACAGCCCACAAGGCTGATTTTCTGACTGCGCTTCAAAGGTAAGGTTTGATTCTCATTTTTCAATAAGACGATTGATTTTTCGGCCGCCTCCCGAACCTTTTCTACATGCTTTTTGGGGAGTATGTCTTGATATTTTGCCATGGTCTCTTCCGGCACGTACGGATTTTCAAACAGTCCCAGCCACATCTTTACAGATAAAATTCTTCTCACCGCATCGTCAATCACGTCCGCAGAAACCTTTCCTGCCGAAACGGCATCTTTCAGGTATTCTTTATAAATATGCGTTCCCATATCCATATCAAGCCCTGCTTTTACCGCCTGAATTCCGGCATCTGCATCATCTTCTGCAATCCCGTGCGTGACACATTCTTTTATCCCATTTGCATCACTCACCACAAAGCCTTCCAGACCATATGTATCTTTCAGAATTATGCGCAATGTGTAGGAATTCACCGTGCATGGCACTCCATTCAGATCATTGAAAGATGCCATCGCCGTGGCCGCTCCTTCTTCTGCTGCTGCCTTAAATGGCGGCAGATATACATTATGAAGCTGTGAAATGGACATGCTCGTTGTATTATAATCTCTCCCCGCCTCACACGCCCCATAGGCCACATAATGCTTCAGGCAGGCCGCCACATAGGAATCCGCACTGTCATCCTGCAGTCCCCTTACTTTTGCCCTGGCAAATGCAGATGCAAGACATGGATCCTCCCCCGGGCCTTCTGATACGCGTCCCCATCTTGCATCCCGTGCCACATCGATCATGGGCGCAAAGTTCCAGTTGATTCCATATGCTCTCGATTCTTCAGCCGCAATACGCGCAGTCTCCTCAAATAACACCTCATCAAAAGAGCATGCCTCTGCAATCGCAATCGGATACACCGAGCGATATCCATGAATCACATCAAACCCAATAATAAGCGGAATTCCCAGGCGGCTCTCCTCTACTGCGATCCTCTGCAGCTCGTTACTTTTTCCGGGGTCATCCAGAAGCAAAGATCCAACCTTTCCTGCGCGGATGTCATTCTCATGAAAATCTCTTTCTGCTGCGGACATCATATTCTGAAACTCTTCCGCCGAGATCCTTCCATCCGTCATCATTTCGATCAGTTCCTCAAATGGGACATCAAATCCGCCCACGATGGACGGCGATTCCTGGTTCATCTGCCCGATTTTTTCTTCCAGCGTCATCTGACTTAAAAGTTCTTCAACCTTTGTGTTTTGTTCTTTTGATAAATGCATTGTTTTCTCCTTATCATTTATTGCTGCGGGATCTTTGATTTTATTTCAAACCAGTCAAATCCGGCATAATGACCGCGGTCCTCTCCATTTCCTGTTGCATACATCCCGGCAACGGTTCCTGACATACAACCTACTTTTTCCGGATTCAATAAGGCCCCATCCACAACAGCCAGCTCTTGCAATGCGTTTTCTGATGTACCATAGCGAATCGTAAACTTCTCATTTTCCATCTCTATCTGCAGGACAATTTCTTCTGAATTCCATTCTGTTTCTGCCAGAACCGTACTTCTATTGGTGCTGGCAAATCCCGGGAAATACGGAGGGCTGTCATATTCAGCACTTGTTACCGTCAGCTGCAGAAACTGCCTTTCACCTGTGCATGTTCTGCAGAAATGCATCTGGTGATTCATCGCCTGTATCACTGCAAGCCCGGCCGCCTCCCCCTCCTGCGGCATAAATACCATTTTTGATGTTATGACCGTATAAGGCTGGCACTGCCGCTGCCCTAGCATTGATACAAAACAGTCTTTCGACTTTGGACAATCAAATCCCATCTGCCTGAGCGGTTCATCCAGTCTCTGCCTTTTACACTGCAGATATAGTCTGGAATCCTTTATTTCATAGTATTTCTCGTATGGAGTTCCCCAGCACAGCCATTCTTCCTCCAGTACTTGTTCTTTAAAATCAAAAAATGTCTTTTTAACCGGGTATTCCATCTGCGGAAGACATTTTGGTGCCTCATACTCCCATTCAAGCTTCCCGGTATCAGGGCTGAACAGCGGCCAGTCACGTTCCCATACAACCGGACAAAGAAACGTCTCCCTTCCCAGATTCTTACACTTGCCGTCAATCAGACGGGAAGCCAGCATCACTGCATACCAGGAGCCATCCGGAAGTTCAACCAGATCCGCATGTCCCACATTGATGATCGGGCTTTTAAATCCCATATTCCGATGTGTCATAACCGGATTTGCCGGATTTGCTTCAAAGAAACCAAAGATATCCCTGCTTCTGGCCGACATGACGGCATGATAGTGTTCCGTGCCTCCTTCTGCGATAATCAAATGATAATACTCTCCCACATGATATATGTGCGGCGCTTCCGGAGATGCACCGACACGAAGCGCACTATTGAAGATCGTGACGGGTTCTCCCTTCATTTTAAAATTATGAATATCGTATTCGGCAATCCAGATCCCGCGTTCCATTTTGCCCGCACCGTTGTCCCAGACATCTCCGGTCCCCAGAATATATGCTTTCCCGTCATCATCAAAAAAAACAGAGGCATCAATACCCGGTACATCATCCAGCCAGTGCGGCTCTGACCATGGTCCCGCCGGATTTTTTGCGGTCACAATATAATTTCCTTTATCGCTGAAATTCGCATTAATCAGGTAAAATAACCCATCGTAATATCGCAGAGTCGGAGCCATCACGCCCCCTACCATGCTGTTCTTCTCCACATGAAATCCGTTATCCATTGTCATCACATGCCCAATCTGCTCCCAATGGGCCAGGTCCTTACTGTGGAAGACAGGTATTCCCGGATAAAGTTCAAAACTGGAACATGCAATATAATAATCATCCCCCACCCTGCAGATAGACGGGTCCGGATAAAATCCCGGAATAACCGGGTTCACAATTTTTCTTTTCATTTTCCTCTCCTTATATATCACAATATCTTCTAATATGTAACAGTTCAGACAAGTCTGAACTGTTACTCTAATATTACTGTTCGCCCCTCCGTGCATGCACATAAATGGTTCGGGCAGGAACATTCTAATTTCTATTATAAAAGCTTGACATATATCTTCAATCTAAATATTATTATATTAATATAACGATATCGTGATCAGGAGGTTTCAAATGCTTTATCAATTTCACTCCGGGGAATTCCGGCAGAACCTGCCGTTACAACTATGGATGTTCGGCGCAAACCATTTACAGGAGCCAGTCCATCGTCCAAAAGGCGTTTCCTTTTACCAGTGGTTCTACTGTGCCAAAGGCAAAGGCGAAGTAATTTTAAATAATCAGCGTTCTATCATTTCCGAAGGCCATGGATTTCATATTAAAGCGGATGAGCCTCATATTTATCAGGCCATTACAGATAACTGGACCCTGCATATCGTCGCTTTTCACGGCTCCTTATGTTCAGAACTGCTGGATTCGCTCCAAATGAGCCGTTCCGGCGCCTATCATTTTTCGGATACCACTGTCTTTGAAAAGCATATTCAGAGTCTTTTATGGCTGCACGAAAACCGCTCCGTCAATCGAACACTTGCCAGTTCAAAAGAGTGTTTCGATTTTTTATTAGACATTTCTCAATGTATTACCCACACGCACGAGTTATCTTATGTGCAGGAGAATGATCTTGTCTTAAAGGTGGTTACTTATCTGGAAGATAATTATCAAAAACCGATCAGCCTGACTGATTTATCTGATGTCACCCATCTGTCACGAGACTATATGTGTGCCCTTTTCAAGTCAGCCACAGAGCAGACCATCATCAACTGCCTGACAGAGATCCGAATTGGACATGCCCGCCAGCAGCTCATTCAATATCCAGAAAAAAAAGTCATGGACATAGCAAAAAGCTGCGGATTTGACAGCCCCAGCTACTTTGGTAAGATATTCAAAAAAATGGTTGGCGTAACACCAGAATGGTATCGGAAACTTTCTTAATCACAATTTCGATTTTGAATCTTATTCAATAACGCTTCCTGCAGAGTCTTAGAGAAATTAATCCCAAGCGCCATAGCTCTGTCATTAAGCCATGATGGTATTGTAAGCGTCTTTTTCACCGCCTTCGTATTTTTACACTCATCCAAAGAGCAGGATACCAGACTCACGAAACTATCCGGATCCGTTTCAATTGAAGTTACATCTGATGGATGTGGAAGTAACTTTTCTTCTTCCAGCAGGACCAGTGCATATCCAAGCAAAGCCTCCTGGGCATTTTCCATCGTTTCATTAATTGTTGTTCCATAAGATTGACATCCTTCGAGATCTGGGAACTCCACCCAATAATTCTCTTCTTTATGGAAAATTGCTGGATAAACTAACAACATAATTTTCACTCCTCATCTAATTTTCGTTCTTTTTAAAATTGCATTCAGCAATCCCGACGGCACTTCTCTTCCATGTATTGGAATTACTTCTGTCTTTCCATCCTTTTGCATAATATGATGGCTCCCCTGTATACGGACAACTTTCCAGCCATTTTTTTTCATAAGTCTTAATAATTCTTTGTCTCTCATGTTCCTCCTTTTATTTTAATACGTATAACACGTGTTGTCAATTGTAAACTTATTTAATTTCGTTTTTTAACTTTGAGAATTTCATTGCGAATCGCAAAAAAGATACCTTTAATACAACAAATCGTGGTGCAAACCACAAATAATCAATGTATTAATATGTTTAGGGAAACATATATACTACTGTAAAATGAGGACATACATCAATTAAAACTACAGAAGATTCTCATTGAACATTACAAATCCTCATGTTAAGATTACCATGTATAATTGAATAGAAGTAGAGGATAGTCTGATGATTTCCTTCGGAAATGAACGAAGGAGGAAATGTAGAATGAATACACTTGAAGTGTTGACATTAGTGCTGGTAATTTTTGCAGTATTAACTTACATAGATAATCATCATGACAAAAAATAGCTATCCTCTACCAGCATAGAGGATAGCCCATAACTAAAAATTATGTAGTTATCCGAAGCGCAATCATCAGACCGGATAATGTCTTTTGATTACTTCTAAATAAATTATACACGGGGTACTTGAATTTTTCAAGTACCCTTTTTTTAATTCTCTCTGCAGCCCCAGTACCTCCCCGGCATCCCTGTCATAAAGCTGGCTCATCCAGACGGTAGGAAAGGGCTCGTTCCCCGGGTGGGATCCCAGACCAGGGCAACGAATTGAATAGAATTGGCGTAACTTTCATATCCCCAGCAGTCTTTTTAATATACTTGAGTATAGCTTAAAATAAATCCAAACTAATAAAGTATAAAAACGTCCAAAACATACTGGAGAAATGAAAGTTACACCAATTCTATCCCATCCGCAGTCCCGGTCCGGGACCCAACCGGTGAAAGAGTTCTTTCCTATCGG
>LDAQ01000043.1 GCA_001028025.1 Faecalicatena fissicatena
CCGACTATGGTGCGTTTACGATAACTTTGCTGAATACAACGAAAAAAGTGTACAGTTATATAATGCCATCCATGAATACAAGGATGCCGGATACAGTAAAAGAGTAATAGTTAAAATCGTGCATTGTGGAAGGAACACCGTCACAAAGTATCTGAATGGAGATTATGAATCACTATGCCGTAAAGACTTTCGTAGTGGAATGGGTCAGTTTTATGATGAGATAGAAAAGGCATACACAGTCCTAAAGTGTTCCCTGCTGGCACCAGCAGAAAAGACGTCTACCGCAATCTGCTCACGAAAGGCTATCAGGGCGGACAGACAGCGGCTTATGACTACATGAATAAAATCATAGAGCGGTTTCATATAGATATTGCAGTTTATAAAAGCGCTTCCGCAGAATCATTCCAGAAGAAAAAGAAACTCCAGGAGTATGATTATCTGTCAAGGAGCGGAGTGTTCCGTTTCCTATGGATGAACATGGAGATCACTGTAAAGCACAAAGTATATTTAATGGAGAACTACTCTGAACTACGGGAACTACTTGCCTGTATACGTGAATTCCGGGAAATATATCAGCACAAAAATATGCCACTCCTCTATCTCTTCATTGAGAAATACAAAAACTCAAACCTAAAAGAAATCGCTCGTTTTGCAAAAGGCTTGGAAAAGGATCTTTCCGCTATTGAAAATTCAGTATCCAGTCCATTATCGAACGGATTTGTTTAAGGAACAAACAGTAAATTAAAAATGGTAAAGCGAACCATGTATGGGCGGTGTAACAAGTTCAGAATCGCCCGGAATACTCACAAGTCTTTGCTGGCGGCGAAACTGACGTACTCAGGAGGTTAGGATAACGGAAAAATGCGGAAGAACCCCTTAAAACGGAACTGTGGTTTCCATAGTCCGGACAGGCGGTGTAATCAGCCCCGGATTACTCAGATGGCTATACATATGTCTCAGCATCCCTGCCCGCGCCCGGATACCAAAGGATAATTCTATTGAAATGGGCCTAACCGCAATGGCAGAAGTTTTCTGTCAGCAGCTGAATGCCCCTGTATGTGGACCGTAAGCGTAGGATAATTTTGCGCTTACTTTCTAGATGCCTCTACACTATAGTCACTATGACTTGTCGCCACTTTATTTCTTTCGTAAAACTTTAAATAAATCTTCCCTATACATAACTCCATATATAGCAATCACAATTACTGCCAGAATTAAACATATCACATGATTTTTGAGTAAGACCAATCTCCATACTAAACTAAAACCTATAAATAATATCACACAAAAATAGAATTTGATCGAAACACATACCAATTGCATCTTACTTAGAACAATGATTACACCGACAATTGCAACAACATATCCTAAAAATGTACCTATAGCAGCCCCTTCAATTCCTATCATTGGTATAAACAACGCATTAATAACAACATTGGTTATCGCTCCAATTCCCAATATAATAACGCTTGGCCAAGTTTTCTTAATTACTAAAAACTGGTTCACAACCACCTGATATAACATCAGTAATAAAGGAGCTACAAATAAATATGGCATAACAATATATCCTGACAGATACTCCTCGGAAAACAACAGTTTAAATACAATTTTACTAAGTGAGGCCATTACCATTCCTGTTGAAAATGTAATTATTCCTAGGTATTCAAAAATATTAGAAGTCATTTTAACCTGGTCATCGTCTTTCATGGTTGAAAAAGCAAAAAACTGCCAACCGCCTGCAAATGCAGTATAAATGAGCTGGCTGATCTGTCCAATCTTTGCACCTACTGCATAAATACCATTCCACTCGGTACCTATCAACTTAGATATCATCAGCCGGTCTGATGAATTAAATATCCAATAAACCAAAAAATTTGGAACTAAAGGTAATGCAATAATTAGCATGTCTTTCAAATATCTCTTATTTATTTTAAAGCTGAACCATTTACGATTTAGAACAATAAAAATAATCTCCACAGATAATGCAGCCAAAATAGAAGCTAATGGCAAAGCTATTATATAATAACCTTTTAGTAATAATGGTATAGATATACCATAAGATATTAGTGGGCTCAAAAAATTAGTAACAAGATAAATTTTACGTTGATTCCTCATACGTGTCGGTGCTGAGACAATAGAATTTGTCGACCCTATTAGTATACTCATTGCAGAAAGGCACAACAAATTAGCATATTTCCTATCACTAAAAAAAACTGCAGCAAGTGGCTTTCTAAATATTATCATGACTATAAAAATTATTGCCGAAGTAATAAATGTAAATGTCAGCGCAGTTGAGCAAATATCTTTTTTATATGCCTGACTGCCCTTCTCAAAAAACATACGGAATAGAGCATCATACATCCCCATTATTGCAAGCGCCTGGCCAAAAGAAACTACTACTGTAGATATATCATTTAACCCAAAATAGAATGTATTAGGCATTAGTCGAGTGACAACTGGTAGCATAATAAACGGAACGATTTTACTAATCATTCCGCCTAATCCATACACCAAGAAATTCTCTATAAAAAGTTTAAGTCTATTCATTCTTATCTTCCGCTCTCATTTATTAATAAGTCTGCAAATTCATTTTCCAATAAAGCCAACCAGATTAAATTTTCAAAATTGCCACTTTTGTTTTTAACATGATCCAGAAAAATACCTTCATTTCTAAAACCTATCTTGTTATAAAATTTCTGAGCTCTAATATTACTGCTTCTAACATATAAATATACCTTATGCAATTTCAGTTCATTAAAAGCCAATTTTAAAATTTCAATTGTGGCAAACCTTGCTGCACCGCTCCCTATTGCACCCTGCTTCAGAACAATAGCATATTCAGCATTACTATCTATACTTGAAATGTTTTTCAAACTAATTGTACCCAAGTACTCATCATCGTCTGTACAAATTGCACGATTTAATGTTACACTCTCGTCATCATTAGATTTTTTAATAAAATGAAGGCAATCTTCCATTTTCATATGCATAAAATCTGCAGCCATATTCTCTACAACATCCTTATCATGCATCCAATCTAACATATAATTGGCATCTTTTTCTTTTAATCTTCTTAAATACATAGTAGTTACCTTTACTCGAATTTATTAATTGATTCAATTACATATTGTATCTCTTCATCCGTCATTCCATAATACATTGGAATACTTAATTCTGTTGCTGAAATTTCTTCTGCAATCGGATATGCACCTTTTGGTATCTCCAGTTCTTGATATGCCTTTTGAAGATGTAATGGTATTGGATAATGTTTGTTAGTCCCAATCCCACCTTCTCCCAGAAATCTTTCCAACCGATCCCTATCTTTACAACGAATAGCAAAAATATGCCATACTGGTTCAACATCGTCAATTACATTTGGCAAAATCACTTTAGGATTTGTAATTTCATTCATGTATCGTTGCGCTATTCTTTGTCTTTCTTTGTTCCATTTATCTAAGTATTTTAGTTTGATACATAGTAACGCTGCTTGTACTTCATCCAGTCTTGAATTGTTTCCTTGATATAGATGATTATATTTTTCAATAGAACCATAATTGCCAAGTGTCCTTATTATTTCTGCAAGTTTCTCTTCATCAGTTATAACGGCTCCCGCATCTCCCAGTGCACCTAAATTTTTCCCGGGATAAAAACTAAATGCGGCGGCATTACCGAATTGCCCTATTTTTTTTCCTTTATATGTTGCTCCATGAGCCTGAGCACAATCTTCCACTAAAAATAAGTTATGCTTTTTAGCTATATCGCAAATAGTATCCATTTCTGCTGGCTGTCCATATAAATGAACAACTATAATGGCTTTCGTTCGGGGAGTTATTTTCTCTTCTATCAACTCAGGATTAAAATTATATGTTTCAATCCTTGGTTCTACAAAAACAGGTGTCGCACCAGCGTATGATACTGCCAAAGCTGTTGCTATAAATGTATTAGAGGGAATAATCACTTCATCCCCCTTCGATATATTTAATGCTTTTAAACTTAGCATTATAGCATCCAGTCCATTCCCACATCCTATGCAATATTTCCTATTTTGATAGCTCGCGAATGCCCCTTCAAACTTAGCACATTCTTCACCACTTATAAACCACCCTTTCTCATAGACACATTTAAACTTATCTAGCATTTCGTCCATTATTTCTTTATGCATATAATCTACAGTAGAAAATGATATATTCATAAAATCTCGTCTCCCCTTTACTAGTAATCTTTCTTATTTCTTGGCATTTACAAAAGATATAAATTCATCATAATCGCGTATATAATCATTTTCATCATAAATTTCTGACGCTAAAACCAACAAAACTGCATCTAGAGAAAAGTCAAACATTTCCCGCCAAATATCATTAGAAATATATAGTCCTTCATATGGTTTTTCTAAAGACACTATTTTTTTTTCAATCCCGTTATCCATTAATATTTTACATGAACCATGTATGCAGATTAATATTTGTTCAAGAGATCTATGTGCATGTAGTCCTCTATGTACCCCTTGCACAGTGTCATACATATAATAAACTCTTTTAATCTTAAATGGTATATCTTTAAATTCCTCTAATGCTACTAATTGACCTCGTTCATCTCCATGTTGTTGAAATGCATATTTTATTACCTGCATACATTTTCCCCTTTCTTTATTCAATAATAGGTCTATTATTATAATTAACCTATTGCTTTCATTTAGTGGAATACAGCTAGTAAACTTATTATCCTTAAGGAATATTGGCTTAACTTTTTAATCAACGTCTTACCTTTATTTTATACCCTTGCGATTTCTAAAGCAACATCACTAAATATTTCCTCTAGAAATAACATATCTTCTTTCCTTCTACTTTTAAGAAATAAATATACGGTTTTACGCATGTAATAAGATAAATTTTTTAATCCATAATAAATTTTCACCAAATCATTATTTATCACTTTATTTTTTCGTTTAACTCTATCTCTAATAACTTTATTATTGTAATTTTCTAATAAATATTCATTAAACCTTTGGTGGTCCTTCAACATTCGTGGGTTAATCTTTCCTGCAACTTTATTAGTAGATATTCCCGTACCAACTTCATAATATACTATAATTCTGTCAAAAAAATTGATTTTTTCCCCTTCTAATATAGCTAAAACTTGAATCAAATCCTCACAATAAGTAACTATTGACTCAATTTCTCTCAACTTATCATAAAAATATTTTCTATTAAAAAACAAACTTGCCCCAGATATATAATCCTCATAAATAACCATATTTTTTACAATTTGCTTTCTATTGTCTTTTATATAGGGTAAAATGTCTTTAGGTGTAAACCAAGAAACCTCATCTATCGTAGTCTGAGAGGTTTTTCTAAAACCCTGTAAATTACCAAACGCTATCTTAACATTTTCATTTTCTGAGTATTCAACTATTTCGTGCAAGGTATATGCATTATATAAACAGTCCCCTGAGCCTAAACCCTTTATATATTTTCCTTGTGTATATTCAAGTGCCCTTAAGAAGTTTCTCACTGTCCCAACATTTTCTACATGTTCTATAATTTTATAATCCAAAAATTTTTTTGAATTAAAATACTCTCTGATCTCTTTAAAAAATTGTTTATCAGAACCATCATCTGCAATAATTATTTCGAATGAAGCATCTTTCTGTCTGATAAGCGATTCTAAAGTGCAATATATGCTTTCCAATGAACTATTATAGTTAAGAACTACAACACTAATCATTTTACTATAACAATACTCTATCATTACTACTTAACATCCTCTAATTTTTTTATCAACCTAGCTGGAACTCCTGCAACAACACAATTATCATTAATATCTTTTGTTACTACCGCATTTGCTCCAATAATTGCGTTATTACCAACCTGTACTCCTGGTAAAATACACACATTATCGCCAATCCATACATTATCTCCTATTGTTACTTTTCCTTTCGAAAATAATTCCCGCTCAATTGGAGGGACTCCCATGTCTATTGCTTCAATTTTTCCATGTGAATGATCAGATATATATACATTCTTTCCAGTTAATAAATTATCTCCTATCATTATTTCGTTAATCGCTGTTATATGACACCCCATCCCTAAATGTGCGTTATTCCCTATTATAATTTGAGGTTCAAATTCAATCCCAGCATATTTTTCCCAACACTGTAAGATAAGATCTGGATCAGCCGAAAAATTATTACCTACTGAAATAAATTCCTCACCTTTAATTATAGCCGGGAAAAAAATTCTAGGATTCGAACCGCAATTTTCAAATTTTCTAACTTTATATTGTGTCTTTATTCTTCTCTTTATTATTTGCAACATATCAAAAAATTCTTCCACATATAAATATGAAAAAGCTTTTATAAACCATGACCCTATTTTATTTTCTCCCATATTTAACTCCCTAGCACTGAATACTTTTTATTAAAGTTAAAGCAATATTATAATTCTAATCTATATATTTTATAACAATATCTTTAACTTTAATCTTCTGACTTGTACTATTTTCTGTTACAAACTCAACATTTTCACAATCATATGGAATTGTTACTTGATATTTGACTTTATGACTTTGTTGCTCCAACATTTCAATTTTGAATTTAACCTCGCCATATTCGGTAACACATGTAAAATCCGCCAAATCCAAGTTCTTTCCTGAAATCACAACACTGTATTCCCCTTTTGGTAAAGTTACATACGGACCATACTCTACACCATCCTTACCTAAAACAATATTACCTTGATCATCCACCTTACCTTCTTCGGTATACAATAATATTGATGAGTCATAAACCCAAGAATTCAAATCATTTAATTTGTACCCGGATTCTTCAAATAATTTTTTATATTTATCTCCTTTGACAACAACAATTTCATCCTCATCAAGTCTACAATATTTATAGTCTTCTGAATACTTTTTCATATCTCCTGGCACAAGATAAGATAAGAAAATTATTGCATTATCAATATCTTTTTCAGGTTCTTCTAATATTACTGATTTATCCCTTAAAAGAAATTGAAGTGCATAAGGAACTCTTTTGTTTATGTTCTCTCCCATATATATATACTCTATTTCATCGTTTAAAGTCTCGTTATTTAAAAACATTTCATATGTCTTATCTAATTGTCCGTATACAAAATCAGAATAACCTTGATCAAATATTAGCGCAATAAATGAATATTGATAAATGATTCCTACCGCTATTAATGTAATTGCTAACCCTATTTTCTTTTTTATGATTCTTATTAATAAAAGAAAGAGTATAATTACAGCAAAAAAAGCCCATATATAATTTTTAAAATACATTGGCTCATGCCAATTTGTTTCATAATTTAGTGGATATAATACTCTCCAAGCATCTAAGATATCCCCACCATATGACGCTTGATAGTAAATAAAAGATCGAAATGCATACAAACTAATACAGACAAATGAAATTAAAGTAATTATTGAATATTTTTTTAGATTTACACTTTTTTCTAAAAGCCATACAAATAAAGCTAATAATATAGGTCCCCAATAAATATCGAAATATCTTGGATACATATACATACTCATTGTGACATCTTCTTGTCTCGCAATGACAGCATAGGTCATATTTAATACTCCATGTCCCAATAATGATGCAGCTAATCCAGAAACAGCAAATAATGCTAAACAAAACACCCCATTTTGTTTTTCAATTTTTCTATCAATAAATAATTTCTTAATTAGATCTATAACTTTTCCAATTACTATCCAGCAGGCAAAAATTAGCATGCCAAAACTAGATACGCCTATTGCATAAATATTCCCGGAAACAATATCTAAAAAACCTCTTAAACCGTCAAAACTAAATCTCTTAATATCTGTTTCATTATTAGTTAGCTTTTCACCAACCATTGAAATACTATTAATTAATGTCCCACCATCCTTTGGTTGGAATAAATATTGCTGTATTAAGTTAACTAATAAACCATAACCAATAAATGCAAATATAATCCCACAAACAAACATTGGTATATTTATAATACATCTTTTACTAAAAATAGCATACATAATAACTACAAAAATAACAGCGGCTACTATAATTAAACCACGAGTATGAGAAACTAGTCCTAGCCATAAAAGAACAATAATAAATAGAGTATATATTTTTTTCTTTTCTTGCTTCTCACATAATAAAAACAATAAATATGATATCGACCATACGACGAAACTTAATGCAAATTCATTCATTACATTGCTATTGCGCCATCCCGTCATAAAACCACATGCTATTGCGCCAATAAAACATAAAAATGAATTGCCATCAACATATTTTGCGAGGATTTTATAGGCGTATATGGTAGATACTCCAGATATTAACGTCACAAGAAATAGCATACATTGATATAATATTAATGAATTTTTTATAAACAAAAATAACGGTGTGAAGATCAATCCAGGAATCACTCCATAGTAAGCCCCTAGATTATTCCATATCCCACTCCAATCACATCCACTGATTTTAGCTGCAGCTGTAATAGCACCTAATTCATCTGGCACATAATGCAATGTCCCTACACATAAATTCAACAACGTTTGTATTAAAAGATATGTAAAAAAAACACTTATGCAACCATATTTATAAAAAAAGTGATTAACTTTTACTCTTATACATTGTGTCTTCATGACTAATCCTCACTATCTATTGATGTTTTCCTTTTCATCTTGCGTAACAAGATTTTCGAGCCTTCCAATGTATACTTAGTAAAAAACAAATTCTTTTCCAAAGTATTATTGCAAGTTCCTTTTGTACTTGCCCCATCCATGTGTAAGATTTTAATTTCCGGATCATAGACCATTTTATATTGCTTATTTGCACAAAAATATGCCAACAAATCCTCTTCACCATACATAAATGTATCTGGCAAAAATGCATTTTCTTCATTTTTTATATAATCATATGAAAATACTAGGCAAGCTCCCTGTAGTACAACATTTTCTCTATATTCTTTATAATTAATTAAACTTCTGCCTTTCAAACTTTTGGTTTCAAAGAGATTTTCTAATATATTAATTCTAGTTTTTATTTTTAATAAAGATTTTAATTTATAATAGAACAAAAAAATAGTTTTATTAAGAACTTTTCGTTTAACTTCCTTTATATTAAGTATTCTATTTCTAAATGGATTTTGATGTTCAAACTTTGGAGTAATTATATCAGGTCCTAATACGTAAAAGCTATTTTTTTGATAGCTTTTTATTATCTTATAAACAAACTCATCGTCAATAATTACTGTATCGCTATTAAGAATTATTATTATATCTGCTTTGACACAGTTTCTAGCATAGTTATATCCAATATTGTTACCTTTCGCAAATCCCAAATTTTCTGTAAGTATAATAGTTTCAACATTTTCATTTAGTTGATATTTATTTTCCAATGCTAGCCCGCTAGTATTTGTAGATCCATTGTCAACTACGACTATTTTATAGTTTTTATAATTTACGGTATCAATAATAGATTTAATACATCTTTCAGTATCTTCAATTGTCATATAATGCAAAATCACAAAACATATTTTCATTTTTTCACCTTTATATATTTTTTTTCAGTAAACAAAGATTATTAATCATCCAAAACCAATTATTTTTAAGACACCAAAAAAGTATTTTTTTTTCAAATCTAAAATTACTCAACTTAACGTTTGAAATTTCTCGTGCGTACTTATTTCTTACTTGATGAAATTCATTCTTTCTAACCCTATATGAATTAGGATTATTAGGATTACAATAATTTAATACGCAACAAAATCCTACTGACCATATGCATCTTTCATTATAAACACTTTCAAATCTTTCAGGAACTTCTTCATTTTCAATAAAAGCTCTCAACTTTTCATGAAGTAATGCAAATTTTGACTCTATATTTGGATCATAACCCTGAGACACTGAATTTTCCCAAATTCTATGATAATACAACTCTCTTTCTATATAGACACCCTTTTTTGCCTTTTTATATACCCGCAAATTAAATAATGCATCTTCTCCAGTTACCACGCCTTCTGGGAATTTTATCTTATATTTATCTAAAAGCATCTTTCGATAAAATTTACATGGTGTAGCCATTTTCACATTATGATAGTCATACTTACCTTTATAATCACGGTTAAAAACTGCTAATTCGAATTCTTTAAAATCTGCTTTTTCTATATAAACTGCCTCCGTGCCGCTTGTTATATTTTCTTCAAGACTTGAACCACTCTGAACTTCTTTATGTTTCACAAAACAAACTTCGCATTCTTCCACTAAATATTTTTGACATACTTTTAGTAATTCATAAGAAATAGTATCATCTCCATCAACAAAAAAGACCCATTCTCCTTCACTAATATCCAGTCCGCGATTCCTTGCTATTGAAACTCCATGATTCTCTTGACGGATTAATTTTATATTAGTATATTTTTTAGCATACTCTTCACAAATTTTACCACTTCCATCGGAACTCCCATCATCTACCAGTATAATTTCAAAAGACTTCTCTGACTGCCTTAAAATGCTCTCGATACACTCACCTATATATTTTTCAATATTATACACTGGCACAATAAAACTAACTTTCATACTGTCTACAATGCTCTCTTTCATTAATATTATTTACTATACAATCTGCTATTGCATTGCTATCCCCCATTTTCACAAACTGATGCTTCCCATCACATACAAATAATTCATGATTAGCTAAAGAATCCCCTAAGATTGTCTTTTTCCCCATGGCCTCGTAAATATAAACTTTGCCAGGAATGGTTCTATTAGCTTTCCCAATATTAGGTTCAAAATGCCCACCTAAACACAGATCCGAAAAACCAATATATCTTGCTAATTCTTCCTGTGATAACCAGTTTATATATGTAACATTCTCAGATACAACCTTCTTAAACTTTCCTTCTAATGGCCCTATCATAATAAATTGAATATCTTTTCTTTTTTCTAGCACCCTAATAGCTCCCAATACGTATTCCACACCTTGAAGGGGTAATATGGATCCAAAATAAAGCACCACAAATTTATTCTTGTACTCTTCCGGTTTCTCTATTTTTCTGGGGTAATATATTCTTTTATCGGCACATAAGTAGATCACCAAACATTGTTTTTTTTCTGCACTTAATTCATTTATAAAATACTCCTTATGAGCTATTGTATCTGTAACAATATAATCCGATTTAGCTATAGTTCGTTTATCAACTCTCTTTATTAATTTCCCAACTAAAGAGCTTTCGCTGACCTTTTTCCTATCATCTACCAATGTATCAAATACTGAAATAAAAAAATCTGTTATAATAACTTGCTTGTTCCATTTCCACCAAAAAAATGGAACCAACATCTGTGCCATAAAACCAACAAATACTAAATCAAACTGTTTCATGCTAATAAACAAAACGCTTCTAATACATTTTAAAAATCTAACCATGTAACTTCTATCATTAAAAGCAATCACTTTACAATCTTCACTAAACTCCTTAAGCATGTGAATTTCTTGGTTTGTTCGAATATAATCAATATTTTTTGTTGAAATATATAATACATTTTTACCACATACTAGTTCTTTTAACTTTGCTGTATCATCCATAAACATCTACTTACTCTTTCTCGTCTTCGTGCGTCTGATTTTCTTCATGTCCCGGTCCATAATCCATCTTCCTCAGTTCAAACTGTATTTCCTCTAATAGCTTTCTATTAGCGGAGATAACATCACCTAATAGGCCTATTACTCCACAAAGAACGGATATAATAATAAGCATACTTGCTAAAATCAATGATTGTATATGTCCTGCACCAGCACCAAGGCATAAATACACAATAAACCTAATACCTAATGATAATCCCATAATACCAAATATGGCTGCTATACATGTAAAGCAGTATAGTGGTTTATACATCATCAATGCCCGCCCAATAGTCAGCATAGATTTTTTCACATACCCAAACATACTGCTAAACAGTCTCGAAGGTCTAAGTTCAGCATTGGTTCGAATAGGTACTGATGTCACAGCCATCTTCTGCCTTCCAGCTTGTACAATCGTTTCAAGTGTATATGTATATTCATTAATAACATTAAGTCTCATAGCCGTATGTCGGCTATATGCCCTAAATCCACTAGGAGCATCCGGTATATCTGTCTTAGAAGCTTTCCTGACTACCCAACTTCCTAAATGCTGTAACTGTTTCTTAAGTGGAGAAAAATGTTCCGTATCATCAATCGGTCGTTCCCCCACTACCATCCCCGCCTCACCACGTAAAATCGGCTGAATCAATTTTTCAATATCCGCCCCACAATACTGGTTATCTGCATCTGTATTAACAATGATATCTGCACCGTTCCTTAAACATGCATCGAGACCTGCCATGAATCCCCTGGCAAGTCCCTTATTATTCCTGAAATTAACGACATAATTCACGCCCCAGTTCTTAGCAACCTCGACGGTATTATCTTTACTCCCATCATTAATAATCAAATATTCTATTACATCAACGCCATCAATATGCTTTGGCAGGTCATTCAATGCAACCTCTAATGTTGCCGCCTCGTTATAACATGGAATCTGAATAATAAGTTTCATAGTTTTTCCCTCGTGTTTCATTTATTTTTTAAGTAATTCCTGATTCACTGCACTTCTGCCTATTGAATCATAAACGACTTTCGTATTCTTCATCTGATCTAATGTATAGCAGTTTCTTCCGTCCAGCACAATCGCCTTATTCATCAGTTCTCCATATTTCTGTACGTCGAACTGTTTTACTTCATCCCATTCAGTCAATATCAGGCATAGATCTGCACCTGTAATAGCTTCTTCTATACTATTGCAGTATTTAATCTTTTCCGGAAAACGTTTTTTGAAATTCTCCATACCAACTGGATCCCATATACGCACATGTGCACCGTCTTCCAAAAGTAGTGGAACATTTACCAAAGATGCCGCTTCCCTCAAATCATCTGTCCCTGGTTTAAATGTACATCCCAAAACAGCAACATTCAAAAACAGAAAATCATCATAATACTTTCTTGCCTTTTTAATCAGTTTAAACTTCTGGTTTTCATTCACCTCTATGGCAGCACGGATCGTCCTTATTTCATTATCGTTAAAATTCGCCAGCCAATTCAAAGCCTTCGTATCTTTCGGAAAACAGGAACCTCCATAACCAATACCAGAACTTAAGAACTTATTGCCAATCCTGGCATCATACCCCATTCCATCGGTTACTTCTTCTATATCTGCACCTACAATTTCGCACAGATTTGCAATCTCATTGACATAAGATATCTTTAAAGCAAGAAAATCATTAGACGCATACTTTATCATCTCTGCACTTCGTCTCTTTACAACAATCTTAGGCGCTTCAAACCCTTCATATACGTTCTTTAGTACTTCCCCTGGCACTTTATCTTCTACACCGATCACTATTCTGGACGCATACAAAGTATCCCGTACAGCAGTCCCCTGTGAGAGAAATTCCGGATTAGATGCCACATAAATCTTTACATCGTTTTTCTGCTTATCATGAATATAGGCTTCGATCTTATCATTCGTTCCAATAGGCACAGTTGACTTCACAACGACCACACAGTCTTGCTCCACACTTTCCGCAATCTGCTTAGCTACTTTATATACATAGGAAAGATTCGCTGAACCATCTTGCTTTTCAGGAGTACCTACCCCTATAAAAATCACTTCTGCATCTCGGTATGCCTCTTGATAATCTGTCGTAAATGTAAGATGTTCTAAACTTTCCGTCATCAATTCCGACAGCCCCGGTTCATAAATAGGAGAGATTCCCTTTTGCATTGTCTCTACCTTGTCTTTATCAATATCTACACACGTAACATCATGGCCTTTGCTAGCCAGACATACCCCTGTAACAAGACCTACATACCCGGTACCCGCAACTGCTATCCTCATTTCAACTTCCCCATTCTTCATCTGTTTTTTGCAAATTTCGACATGCTCTTAAATAATATAACATACTTCCGGCATAATTTCTACCCTTAATAACCGGCTGTCAACGTAATACCATTTTCTCCTATCATTTCCTTTAGCTGATCTCCGATCACATAGATATATTCATATTCCGCTATCTTACCGCATAAATACCCTTCATCTACAAGTCCCGACCACTCCTCCGGATTCTGACACAAAAAGATAGCTTCCGTTTCATTTTCTGAAGGCTCTGCGGACACTACCGGCTTGTCCAGCATACAGAACTGATACAGGTATTTTGTCTGCTGTCCAATTCCTCCCACTCTGGCATCCTCAACATATATCTTATCAGGTAATACCCCTTCCTTCTCCAGGTCTTTAAGAAGCTGAACACTGTCATCCACATAAGAATAATTTTTTCGTCCACGATATCCCTCGTGATACAACGCATTATAACAGTAACAATAAATCAACATAACGCATAATACACCGAGTATTATCTGTGTTTTGTTTTTTTTGTATAAGATGTAGCCGATTAGCAGTACCAGAAACACTACAAATGTGGCTGGCAGATAAGTACGAAGCCTAATCGCATCTTCAAAGCCTTTGGTTAATGAATATGGTGCAAAATCCCAACAGCTCCCATTAAATTCACTGATATATGGTAAGATACATAAAACCCAGTACCCCTGCAGCAATGCTGTAATTACACACACCGCCGGATATAATTTACCAAGTGCTTCTCTTTTATGATAGAAGTAGGCTATTCCTAACATCAGCAAGGGACCGACATAAGCCCCATAATAGCGGAAATAGGTTATTGCACGAAACGAATCAGAATCTCCGCCATAATACATCGCATTCGTTACTCCCCCAAGCCAGCTAATTGACTGTCCTCCAATTGTGACAAGCACAGCGGCTAAGAACACGCTTCCAACCACAACATATGGGCTCATTTTTCGTACCTCTGCCATCTCCCCTTTTGCTCTTATTAATCCTTTCCACAAAAGAATAAGGAGAGCAACAACTGCAAACACAGCTAAACCGCCAGTTACAACAACGGCTTCATTCAGCTGTCCTATAATAATGTTCACCCAGGCTGGCCACGACTTTACATCCTCCATCAAATATCCCAACGAGAAGGAAACACCTGTATTAGCCACATCAGAACTGGATGCTTTCACAACATAACTTAATACAGCCTCCATCCCTTTCTGACTCACAATAAACGCCCCTGCCCCCATTACCAGACACACTGGAACAGATACTAAGGTTTTCCGATAAACCCATCCATAATACACAATGCCAAATGCTACAGCCAGCCAAGCAGCCGTTGCACGTGAATGTACAGTCGATGCATAGAACAGCACCAAAACCAGTAGAACCGTGTACGCAATCTTTTTCTTCTTATCATCTACACAGGCATTCATCCGCAGCAATACCCATGCCAGCAGCCACATAACCAGAACATAGATAAACTCCGGATAAGTATATACTGCTCTCACCGCCACCAGGTAAGAACAACATATAGAAGAAACACATAGTATTTTTTCATTATCCACATGCAAATACTTTTTCATCAGATGATATGAAATAGGTGCACTGACACTCTGAGCCAAAGCCATTAACAAAACGATCATACGATACAGTAATACCGGATCATGTATCAACTTAAAAAATGGAACCAGCAGCACAGTGTATCCATACCCATAATACCGATAATCCTGCATAACTCCACTCCAGTCATACCCCACCAGCTTAGCAGCTGGCCCCATTGCAAAGATTTCATCCCCACCAATAGATACCGGATCAGACTGAAGCACAAAAAAAAGTCTCGGCAAAAATGCTATTGCAAATGCAAGCCATATATACTTATTTCTACGAATCGACTGTAAGGCTCTTTTAAGCCATCCTTTGTTTTGCTGTTCCATTTCTTATCTCCTGTTCAGTTTATTCCTTATCATTTGATAACTGCTTTCTAGTATCTCACATACAAAGCTTTCCTTCTGTAATATGAGCATTCCCCCATAAATAGCAAAAAATACCACCGACGAAACTACCATCTCTAAAAACAAATTCGTAATATCCAGCATTTGTACAGCAGCCCCCCCAGCCATCGCAAGCACAACCGATAACAATACTTTGCGAATACTGATATCTTTCACAATCTTCGCAAGGGTATCCTTCAGATAGATGCACTGCACCAACAGTACTACGAATTCTGCCACTGTTGTGGCAATTGCCGCGCCATCCGCTGCAATATATGGAATCATGATTAAGTTTAACACAAAATCAGTCACTGCCCCGGCAATGATAGAATAAAGAACTTTATGCTCCCTTCCCGTAGGTGTGAGAACCTGAATTCCTGTTACATTCGAAAGTCCAATCAAAAGTACCGTAGGCATCAGGTATTTCATCGGAGCAATGGCTCCGTAAAAGTCGTTTCCTGCCAGCAGCAAAATGGATTCTTTTGCATACATCCAGAAATAAATCGTTACGCCAGTTCCTAATAAAACAACAAAATTACAGGCTTTTGCAATAATTTTGTAGAATTCTTCTTTATTTCCCTTTTCAGCATAATAAGATAGTCTGGGTAAAAGTACTGTCCCCAATGAAGTGATTAAGGTAGACAGGACTGTCTTCACTTTTATACCTGCATTGTAATATCCAACGTCCACATTTGTCTTCATCATCCACAGCATGACGGTATCAAGATTCGTATATACACTAATACCTGCTGAAGTAGCGAAAAATATCATAATCGGTTTTAAATGTTTTTTGAACTGATAGGGCTGCGTCTTCTTAAAATCCACGTATCTGCGTAAACGAAGAAAATTCAGGACATATGAGCCACTTCCCGCAAACACACTGATAGCACCGTAGATAATGTAATCATCCGGGCTTTTTACCATCAGAAACATGAATATGATTGATATTACTTTAAATATCAAAGTCCTGCTGGCAATATATCCATATTCCTCCAATGCACTATATAGCCATGAAACGCCTATTACATTCAGGACCAGGGACACACTGTTGATCAGCAGCAGTTCCCTTTCCGCTGCAAACTTAGGGACAACAGCCAGAAGAATTAAGAATGCCACATATGTCAGTACCGTTGTTGCGGTATTGATAATAAGAAGCTCCTGCACGGTCCTTGAAAGTTCTTCCCGGTTATCCCGTACTCTTGCGCATGCACGGATTCCATAAGTCGGAATCCCAAGTGATGCAAACATAGCAAAATATGACAGCACGGATGCCGCAGACGATACCGCCCCGCTCCCTGCTGCCAGAAGAGTTCTGGATATATACGGGAATGTAATCAACGGAAAGATAATAGAAGATGCCGTCAATATGAAATTCATAATGAAGTTAAACTTCACCGAATTTACCTTCAGGGCCATTATGCTTCCTCCATCCCGTTTCTCTTTTTCCCCATCCTCATAATCGCCTTATATCCCTTAAATCCGGTACGCCGCAGCAAATTCAATGTCCCGCTCTCCAGTCCCGCCAGTCTGTAAACCTCGGGATTCTTCGCAAGCAGTTCCCTGTCAAATTCTATAAACTTCTGCTTCATTTCCTCATTCTCAACCGGATAACTCATAAAGATCGTGATCTGCTCCCCTACCATCTCTGCAATCCGTCTGGAAATATACTCAATTTTCGTTTTATCACTTTCCTCTTTCTTGGCATACTCCGTAACAAAGTCTGTCAGATGCATAATTACATCTATATGGTTCTGAATATGCTTCTGATATCCCTTCATGCTGACACTCTGTGTGGCCTGAGCCAACCGGTACATATACACGTAGATATCAAAAAAGGCGACTTTTTCCACATAAGGAACCGGATATAATATATACTCTACATCCACATAGAAGCAATGCTCATCCAGTCGTATATGATGATCCTTCAGAATTGCTGAACGGATCGCCAGCGAATGCATTGGAATCTGTGTCTTTGTTACAATCTCGCTGAAATCCCAGTATTCCCCGTTCTCCTGTTCCCTGCACAGCATTTTAAACTCACGGGGTGTCTTCTCTTTGGTCTGATCATCCACCTCGTAATAGTTGCTAACAACATAATCCGCACTGCACGTTTCCAGCCTCTGCACCATACAGACAAAGCCCTCTGTATCTACCCAGTCATCCCCATCAACAACTTTAAAATACTTTCCTCTGCATTCCTCAATCCCTCGGTTGATCGTGGAACCGTGTCCCCCGTTTTTCTTTGAAATCAGCCGATAACTGTCAGGATACCTGTTTTCATATTCTTTTCCAATCTCTGCTGTACCGTCCGAAGAGCCGTCATCGACAATCAATACCTCTATATCCTTCAGGATTCTTTCGTCCAGAAAAGAATCCAGTGTCTGCCTTAAAAAACGTTCCACATTATAAGAAGGAATTACTACTGATAACACCTTATCCATTGCTTTTTCTCCTATCGTCTCCTCATCCTGTCAGACTGTTTTCTCGCCCAGGACAATGCATTCATCATCCAGAACTGTCGTTTTTCCAGTATCCAGAACTGTATTTTTTCTTTCTTGTTCATGTTTTTCATGTAGGGGTTGTTTTGAAATCCGGGAAATAATTTTACGGTTAAATCCCTGCATTTTTTTACATAGGGGCTTTTCCTGTCATGATAAATCATTTCCCTGGCCGGTATAAAATACATATTGTAAAATGTCAAATATTCCAATTCCCTTTGGAAAGTTCCGAACTGTCCTTTTTCCTGATAATAGTCCAGAACTCCTTCCACCATCTTTTTTCGGTGTGTGTAATTCTTTTCATCCTCTGTGCCGGTCGTAATGGAACCTTCTCTTATCATATAATAATACAGTGGTTCTCTTAAATAAACAACACTGTCTGCTGTGAGAAGAAACTTGGGTATAGTCCCCAGATCTTCATAGCGGTATCCTACAGGGAAATAAAGATCTGCCTTCGCAAAAAATTCACGGCGGAACAGTTTTGCACATACTGAAAGCGTCTGCAGCATCAGCTCCGGGTTCGTCTTAAGACTGATAGGGCACATCTCCGGCAGATTACACCCACAAACCTCAATATCCCCATTTGGTTCCATCCGTTTATAGTCAAAATAAACGATATCACTTCTGAATTTTTCTGCTGCTGTCACTGCCTTTTCAACCAGAAGGCAGTCTGCATAGTCATCACTGTCCAGGAAAAACAGATATTTTCCCTCTGCCTGCCTCGCCCCCGTATTCCGTGCATCGCTCAATCCCCCGTTATCCTTATGAATCACCCTGATTCTGGGATCTTTCTGTGCAAATTTGTCGCACATCTCTTTACTGCAGTCTGTGGAGCCGTCATCCACCAGTATAATCTCCAGTTCTTTATATGTCTGTGTTGTTATACTTTCCACACATTTTTCAAGATAATCCTGCACATTATATACAGGAATTATAACACTCACCAACACCATGTGTATATTTCCTCACTTCCTGGTATCGTTTTTCACCAGTTTTCCTCACGGTTCTATACTTTATTCTGCGGTACAGCCGCAGATCCGCCCGTATGGGCATAAATTACGGGGTGTCCTTTGGGTAAAGTATTCCTCTCAGAACAGCTTTCTGGGCTTTAATGTCAAACAAGCTGCTGTCTGAGTCTATTTCAACATTATTTCTGTCATATTCCCTGTGGGCCAATATAAATTCCGCCCATTTATCAGCGCCTGCTTTTAAAGGGAGATGATAACATTCTCTGCTGATTTTTGCTTCTTCAGGCACCCCGCTGCTTAAGACACAGCACAGTCCTGCTGCCTGGGCTTCCAGGCTGATTATAGATAACCCCTCGAAATGAGAAGGAAGAACAAAAAAATCCATGCCCTGAAGCAGCCTGTCCACGTCATTCCGCCATCCCGTCATACGCACCGACTTTTCCAGGCCGTACTGACGTACTTTATGCTTTATGTTTTCCAGTTCCTCCCCCGCTCCGATCAACAGGAGAACGGCTCGTGAATCTCTTTTATGAATTTCGCAAAATACATCTACTAAAAACTCATGATTCTTCACATAGGTAAAGGTTCCTGCGTGACCGACTACAAAAGAATCTTCTATATGCAGCTCTTCCCTCACCTGTTCTCTGATGTTTTGATTAAAGGCGTACTTCCTGGTATCAATCCCGCTTACAACTACATGAAACAGCTCTGATTCCACCACTTTTTTCGGAAATGCCCATTCCCCGGCCAGCCTTGAAGCACCGTAAAATTCCGTTCCTGTCCGGTACAAAAATAATCTGCAGATTCGATGGATACTGTTAAAAATAATCCGTTTCAACGAATTGGCACAATCATTCCCGCTGGCATGACAATGTAGTACGCGTCTCTCCACCCTGCACTTTTTCGCCGCGAATGCAGCCACACAATCTATAGCTGTAGAAATATTTAAATAGACTGTATCATAATGATTTTCCCGAATCAAGCAGCAAACTTCAGAGTATTGTCTGAAAGGATGGTGCAGGCTTGCAATCTCATATAGAGATGATCCATGCTTCTTCAACCGCTGCGCAAGCCTCTCATCCGTCTGATTGGTAAGGAAATCAATTTGCAGCTCCCGGCTCCCAACTGTTTCCAGAAAATTTAGCAGATACCTGTCAATTCCTCCCCCGGTTCCATCCATAATAAAACCGACTAAAACTTTTTTCATAGTATTTCTTCCTTACGTCCCGTCTTCAGCAGAGCGGCGAAATATCCAAAACACAGCCAAAAGCAGTATGTTTCCGGTGAATTCACATAGAAGATTGTGGAGAGCACCGTGGCAGCCGCCGCAATAGCAGCCATGACCGTAAATACCGCCACAGCAGGCCTGAAAATCTCAGGTGCAGCTCCTTTTATATTTTTCTTTATATACCGCAGCGCACTCACAATCAGCCATATAAGCACTGCAATCCCAATAGCCCCCTGCGCCGTTGCTGTGTCAACCACCATGCTGTGCATCGAATCGTATTTAATACCAAGTGAATTTTTTATAAGATAAGTATCCGGAAATTTATCCTCCGCAAATTCTGTGATATTGCGGTAACTTGCCCCATACACGGGTGATGCCTTCATGATCTCCAGCCCGCTTCCCCAGATTCCGATCCGGCCATTGCTCAGATCGTTTGCCAGATCGGCTTTTCGTCCGATCGTTTTATTACCCGTAACGTTCTTCTTTGGTATATGTTTCTTTGCATTGTAAGCAGCTTCTATTTTTTTGTCTACTGAATTATAGAATTGTTTACATGCCATGGTTCCCGCAACCGCTGCTAATGCAATCACCAGCGCGGATGCGAATGCCACGACCGCTCTGCCTTTCAGTTTTCCGAACCTGCGGTACAGGCAGAGACCTGACAGCACGAATAAACCAGCAGCCAGGGCTACCTCTCCTGTTCTGGAATCAGAAAATACAAGGAACAGATACTGCACCATAATTGTAAATGCCCAAAATATTTTGACAGCCCTCTTTTTGGAGATCCAGAAAAGATAGACAGCCAGAAATACAGCAGCCAGGGCAATAATAGAGCCGCGGTTTGGCTCGTCATAAATTCCCCACAGCCTTCCCCAGTTGAATCCCACGATATGCTGAGCCCCCAAAGGGTCTGTATATCCCATGTTTCTGCCCCAGAACACCATAGACAGACTGATGATATGAACAACGGTACAGTAAATCACATAAATCACCGCTGTAACCTTTAATTCCTTCAATACTTCCTCCCTGCTGTAGGTACAGGTTGGAACATATATAATAAAAAGAGAGATAAACATCCATACAAGGCCTTCTATATTCTCCTGATATCCATAACGGATATTCATAACTGCGCTGAGCAGCGCGCTCAGTAAAAACGCAGCCAGGGGCCATAGATTCGGCACCTTCAGATAAAGCCGATAGTCCTTTAGCATCCAGAGACCCATTACTGCCCCCCAGGCTGCCGATAAAATCGTCGCATACTTCATCCACACCGTTCCATTTACAAAGGCATTAAAGGCCAGCAGCAGATAAATCATATAATACATCTTAAAAACAAAAAGTACCCGTTTAAATCTCTTATTCTCAGTCATAATTCTCCTTATAGTTATTTTTTATAGCTATGAGCACTTAGTGACCGTCTTTTGGTCACTTACGTGCGATGCATGAAAAATAGTTGGCGAGGTATTTTCGAGCCTTACTATTTTTTAAGCCCGCGCACTGTCTGATTGATATTCAGCTTTATGGTCTGCCTAAATCTCAATGTGTCAGTACACTAGTTAACGTCCTGATTTTACCTTTGAATATACCATAGGTAAAAATCTCCTTACAATATAGATTCCCCTCCCCATCATCAGACATAGAATTGCCTTTTTCCAGCGGAATAAAACCAGTGCTGCCCTGAGTGACACGCTTTCCTTTGCCCGCGCCATGGGGATCAGTTCGTTGAACAGCCCCTGGGCAAATATCCCTTTGCACCACTTATATCTCTGTGCATGATTCATACCAGAGCGCCTGTCGCAATTTCTCTCCAGTGCAGAAAGAATATATCTTGCATACAGGCTTCCCAGAATACTTCTGATCTCTTCCGTACAGATTCCCCAGTAGGAAAACTGGTCAAACAGCATCTCGATCCGCTGCCTGTGAAGTTTAAAGTAATCCGGGACAAACTTGTTGGTCAGATTCGCCTCCATCCGTTTACCGTAATGATATGGCACGATGGGCAGAATATTCATTCTTTCTATATCCATAAAATACTTAATATTAAAAACGATGTCTTCAATCAGCCTGACATTTTCATAATCCAGCTTCAGGTCCCTGATATAAGAAAGAAGATAAAACTTATTCCAGGCATACCCATACAGTGTCTGCTGTTCCAGTTCTATGATATGCGGACGGAATTCCTCTGCTGTCCGGTAATAATGGCCTTCCGGGCAGATGGGATGTGTATACTGCAGATGCCCCTTCTTATCATAGTACTCTTCAATATGACCAAACATCACTACCTGCGCGGGATTTTCCTCTATAGAAGCATACACCTGTTCCAGCAGGTTATGATCCACATAATCGTCCGGATCCATAAACCAGATATATTCCCCGGATGCCGCCCTGGTTCCGGTGTTACGTGCTGCGCTTAAGCCCCTGTTCACCTCATGATGAATCACCTGTATTCTGGAATCCTCCGAAGCATATTTTTCTGCAATCGGGCCGCTTCCATCCTTCGAACAGTCATCCACTACCAGGATCTCCCAATTGTCAAAGGTTTGATTCTGTATGCTCCTAATTGCTCTGTCTATATATTTTTCCACGCCGTACGCAGGCATGACAATGGAAAAATAAGGCTTTTTTGCCTCTTTTATATCCATAGATGTACCTCTCAATTTTACTTCTTCTCTGTCAGTTTTCTGATTAGCTCTTCTATCTTTCTGTATGATTTGGGCCTGTCAAACTGCTCTTCGGCAATCTTCCTTGCTTTTCTTCCCATTTCAAGACGCTTTTCTTCATTATCATATAAATCCTCAATGGCATCTGCCAGGATGTTTACATCCTCAGGCTCGATGTTCACACCGAAACCGTCTGACTCCACCTTATTCCGGAATTCCGGACTCATACATGTATTAATCATTGCCTTGCCTGCGGCGAGATAATCACCTATTTTCGTAACAATACTCTGGGGCGCCTTTCTCACGAAAGAATTAACCAGAATATCTGACTTTTTCAGGTAAGCCGCCATTTTATCATAGGGGGCATAGCCCACGAATTCCACATTATATATCTGGCGTTCGTGTGCCAGAGCTTCCAGCTCATCCTTCATAGGGCCTCCGCCCAGGATCTTGATCCGGATGTCCTTTTTCCCTCTTCCCGCCAGTTCCTCCGCTGCCAGAACCATGGTCCTGATGTCATAGCTGGTACCAATGGTGCCTGCATAGCTCACCCAGAACTCATTTTCCATCTTTGCCACCAGAGCATCATTCTCTTCCGCCCCTTTGTCAAACACGGAAATTTCATTGCCCACATAAACAGTTGCCTTGGGCACAATCCTCTTCTGGTTCTGGAATGGCCGGTCTCTGTATTCATCCGAAGTGCCAATGACTCCGGATACTAAAGAATAGACCTTCTCCGCATCTCTTAGCAGAGGATAAAACAACACGGAACTAATCACCGGTATATCGAGTACCATACGCATAGCCTCGGGCCACAGATCGTTCACATCCGCCACAAAAGGAATTCCATGGCTCTTTGCATACTCAGCTGCCGCCAGCGCCACATCATTGGGCGGAATTTCCGCATATAGAAGGTCATAGTTTCCTTCCTTTTCCAGCAGCGCCGTTAGATTCTTTGCTGCAATCTTATGACTGCGGATTCTTTTCAGATCCACGTTCTTCTTATATCCAGGCTCATAAATAAACTGAATGCCGAACTGATAATCTTCTTTTTTTATTTTTTCTACATCCCTTTGTTCTTTTTCCCAGTGCTGGAATGTGGTTGTTATCAAATCCACCTGGTATCCCGCTTCCGTCAGAAAATCGCAGAGGTAACGGAACCGGGTATAGCCCTTTTCTCCATTCAGTCTTACCCCCATTGTAATGACTGCTATCTTTTTCATCGTCTGTCCCCCTCTACTTTATCACTGCCAGTACTGTATCTATCATTACCTTGATATCCCCCCAAAAATGAAACTCTCTGAGATACTGCAGGTTATATTTCATCTTCACAGGAAGTATATGGTCCACATATACTTCGTCCACCGACTTACCCGTCTCCTTCAGATATTTTTCCATCATCAAGTCCTCATCCTTGAAAATAATACTTGTCCGGGATGTAATTCCTGCTGGAAGGAGTAGCGTTGCCTTCATTTCATCTGTATACTGATCCACGTACTTTTTTACTTCCGGTCTGGTCCCTACAAAAGACATATCGCCGGTGAGCACGTTAAACAGCTGCGGCAGCTCATCTAGTCTGCATTTGCGGAGCATTTTTCCTGCCTTTGTTATGCGGCTGTCTGCCTTGCCCGTAACAAGTGGCCCCTTTTTATCGGCATCAGAGACCATAGTCCTGAACTTGAAAATACGATATGGTTTCCCATATCGTGTAATCCGCTCCTGTCTGTAGAAGACAGGACCCCTGCTGTCCAGTTTTATCCAAAGCGCAAGCACTGCCATGACCGGCAATAAAATCACGGACAAAACCAGCGCCATAATAAAATCCATTATGCGTTTCATGCACAAACTGGACTTCTTTTTTTTCAATTTATCGTAATATGGCCGGAGTTTCTTATTCTTCATAGAATCCGGCAGCTGTTCCCATCTTATCATTCTTTATACTCCTGATTAGTAACTGTTCAATATTTAGAGCAGTGCCCGGAATATCTCCAGCACATACTGTACCTGTTCATCTGTCAGACATGTATGAAGCGGGAGCGTAATCTCATTTTCAAACTGTGCATATGCATTCGGATAATCCTGAATGTCAAATCCCATCTGCTTATATGCAGTCAGCAGAGGAAGCGGTTTATAATGGACATTGGACGCGATTCCGGATTCTGCCATTTTTGTAATAATATTGTTACATTCTTCACGGGATTTGTCAAGCGCACGTACCAGATATAGGTGCCCGCTGGACTGATGATACTCCCCATAGTGCGACAGCACCTGCACCTTGCTCTGCCTGAGGCCCTCATCATACACACCAATTATTTTTTTTCTTCTCTCCAGGATCTTTGGATACCGTTTCAGCTGTACCAGCCCTATGGCAGCCATGATGTCTGTCATGTTGCATTTATAATAAGGCGCCACAATATCGTATTCCCATGCCCCTGCCTGTGTTTTTGCCAGGGCATCTTTGGACTGTCCATGGAGTGATAGAAGCATGTAATCTCTGTACAGACCTTCCTCATCCATCCCTGCCTTTTTAATTGCGGCAGACCAGGTCACTGCCCCGCCCTCGGCCGTAGTCAGATTTTTGACTGCATGAAAGGAAAAGCAGGTGAAATCCGCTATCTCTCCGCACATTTTATTTCCTCTTCGGGCACCGAATGCATGGGCCGCATCTGCCATCACAAGTATTCGCCCCAGCGCTTCCTGACGTGCATTTGCCGGCCTGTACAAGTGCTTTTTGGCTTCAGCAATACGGAAGATCTCCTCATATTGGCTATATATAATTCCGGCCAGATCTACACAGATAATTGCCTTTGTGCGCTCCGTTACGGCTTCTGACACTTTCTCAGGATCCATTTCAAAAGATCCCGGAAGCGTGTCTACAAGAACAGGGACTGCCCCCACATGACAAATACAGCTGCAGGTTGCCGTATACGTATATGCTGTTGTTATCACTTCATCTCCGGCTCCAATCCCCATCACACGGAGTGTCATTTCCATACAGGCTGTAGCAGAGTTTAAACAGGCAGCTTTTCGTGTGCCGCAGTATTCCGCGATTCTGCGTTCGAATTCCTTGGTCCTGGGACCTGTGGTAATCCAGCCGCTCCGCAGTGTATCCGCAACCTCTGTAATTTCTTCTTCTGTAATATCCGGTGGTGAAAATGGTACATTCATACTTAAGCCTTCTTTCCTGTCATGATACTGTCTATTCGTCCTCAGGGTCTTTTACATTTACCTCTGTATCAGCGACTCCTCTGTTTAAAAAATTACTGGGAAGCTTGGAGCGGGTATCCGGAAATTCCTTTTTCCACCCCGCCTGTATCTGCTGATCTCTGATAATATCTGCTTCGCGCAGGTGATATGTCGGAATAATCTTATGGACAATATACTTCATACGGTCCGTCTCAGCATATGCTTCCTGATATAACTCTTCCAGATCATTTAAAAATTCTTCTTCATCAAACTCAATCGGCTTCCCAATATGAATCTTTTCATTTTCTGTATTCTCCAGCCCCTCTTCGGCCATCAGCAGTTCTTCATATAGCTTTTCTCCCGGACGCAGTCCGGTGTATTTAATTTCAATATCCACGCCAAGTGTGTAGCCCGACAAACGCAGGAGATTCTTTGCCAGATCCACAATTTTTACCGGCTGCCCCATATCCAATACAAATATTTCTCCGCCTTTTGCACTGGCTCCTGCCTGAAGCACCAGTGATACGGCCTCTGGAATTGTCATAAAATACCGGATAATATCCGGATGGGTCACAGTGACCGGCCCGCCGGCTTCAATCTGTTTTTTGAAAAGCGGAATGACGCTGCCGTTGCTGCCCAGCACATTCCCAAATCGTACTGCAACATATTCTGTCTTTGAATGGTTATTGAACACCTGAATAATCATCTCGCACATCCGTTTGGACGCGCCCATAATGTTCGTCGGGTTTACTGCTTTATCCGTAGAAATCAGTACAAATTTTTCAACCCCGTGCCTGTCCGCAGCAAGTGCCACCTTGTAGGTACCGAATACATTATTCTTGATTGCCTCATTCGGGCTGTCCTCCATTAGCGGCACATGCTTGTGTGCGGCCGCATGATAGACAATATCCGGACGGTACTGGGCAAAGACACTGTTAACCTTTCTGCCGTTTCTGACCGATCCGATCAGCACCACCAGATCCATGTACGGATATTTTGCCTTGAGTTCCTGCTGGATATCATAGGCATTGTTTTCATAAATATCAAAGATGATCAGCTGTTTCACACCATTTGCCGCAATCTGACGGCACAGCTCGCTGCCGATACTTCCGCCTCCGCCTGTCACAAGAACGACCTTGCCGGACACATACCGCCCGATTTTTTCCGTTGTTATCTGGATCGGATCTCTTCCCAGCAGATCTTCAATCTCTACATTGCGCAGTTTGGATACGCTGACTTCTCCATTTACCAGCTGATACACTCCCGGAAGTATCTTCAGCTCACAGTCCGGCACCTTCTGACATATCTTCAGGATCTTCTGCCGTTCCCGCTTATCTGCACTTGGAATTGCAATAATAATCTCATTAATGCGGTATTTTTCTGCACATGATAGTATATCATCCCTGCCGCCGACGACTTTTACCCCATGAATATATGTGCCGTGTTTTTTGGGATTGTCATCGATCACGCAGCAGATCTTTGCATCCAGCTCTGTACTGAGCTCCAGCTCTTTCATCACCACATTGCAGGCCTCACCCGCACCGATAATCATTGTATTGCGCACATGTCTCCCGTGTATATTCCCCCGGTACAACAGTCTTGCCAGCCTGTAAGAAAAACGGCTCAGACAGGTCAGCAGAAACAGCGCCACAGCATAGAGAGGAAAATACCCCCTGTATATCGTCCTGTAAGTCAGATAATAGGCCAGAATATTAAATAAAACCGATACCAGGCAGGCTTCAATCACATATACCAGTTCTTTTATACTTGCAAACCGCCAGAGACTTGTATACAGTCTGAAAGCTGCAAAGATAAGAACGGTCACAATGGTATTCACAATGACCAGTTCCATTACAGATGTATAATATTCGATCGGTATCTCACTGATCTGCATATTGAAGCGGAGCCACAATGCCAGAAATGAACTGGCATTGATAAATACGATATCTAAAACCACCAGAAACGCTTTATAGATAATCGAAAGATCCCACTTTTTTATCAGTTTCATCATATTTCTTATCCTCGGTATCTTTATGTTTTATTGTGCCACTTCTGAATCCGGCAGAGTCTCGCCGGCCTCTACTGCGTCGATGGCCTGTTTAATTTCATTAATTGAATTCTGGTCCGGCTGGGTTACATAGAGGATGCTTCCCGGAGAGGAATAGCACTCCTGGTCATCGCCTGTTCCTGTTGCCGACATGGACTTGATATTCCAGGCTGCAGGTTTATCCAGCTGGCTCTTAATTAATTCCTGTATCTGCTCCTGTGACATATTCGTATCCACATTACCGCTGATACTGCTCAGAATCCCATTCGCTCCTGTCAGTATTGCCGGTGATATTGCCTTTTTGATCATGGCGGTTATGACTGCCTGCTGGTTCTTCCCTCTCTGGAAGTCCCCTCCGTCTACGTTCTGTCTTTCTCTGGAAAAGGCCAGCGCCTGTTCACCGTTAAAATGATTTTCTCCCTGCGCCACATACATCTCAAGGCCTGAATCATAACTTGTGTTGAATTCCTGTTCAGATACAACATCAACACCTCCGAGGGCATCCACCATCTGTACCAGGGACGTAAAGTTCACCCTTGCATAGAAATCTATATCCGTATCATACAGCTTCGCCAGTGTTGCCATTGATGCATCAACTCCGTATATACCTGCATGAGTTAGTTTATCCAGCTGTCCGCCTGAAATACCCGGAATCTCCACATAATAATCACGGGGAGTGGTCACGAGCAATATCTGGTGAGTCGTCGGATTGACAATTGCTATGATATTCACATCACTCCGGCTGTTCGTTTCAATCGCCCCAAATACATCAATACCGCTTATATAAACTGCAAAACAGTCATCTTCTACTTTTACATTTGCCGCTGTATTCTCCAGCTTGCTTGTAATTTCATGAGTATAGATGATTTTCACACTGCTGCTGTATCCTTCAAATGCTTCTTCCAGGATCGACGTGTATGCATCGTTATAAACAATTGCTTCTACACTGCCGTCATGCAGCGCCTTTGCCTGCTCATTCAGACTGTTGTATTCAACCGTTGAGATGCTGCTGCCCACTTCTTTATTGATGATCTCGACCGTTGATTTCACGTCGTCACCCTTCATGGCATACTGTACACCGAAGTCATAACCGGCCGCATCTTTAATGTTCTCCGCCGGATCCTCCGACAGAACTGCAACAACCATCTTATCGACTTTTTTATTGCCGCCGCTGATGTCCTTTACGGTACCGTTTGTCTTGAATATATAGTAAGAGCCCATAATCAGCACAATTGACATCAGCACACTCAATACTTTTCCTGCAATCGCCTTCTTTTTGGATATCAGCTGGCTTGACAGGGGAAGAAGCCAAAGTAAAACGAGTACTGCGATGATAATTCCCAGATATTTCACAGGCAGCATGTTCAGGACAAAAAGCGCTGCAATAAACACCAGCGATGCAGCCAGCTGAACTGCACATAGTACAAGTCCGACCTGCTTGCTTACCTTATTTGATGCCCGGCGTCCGCGGGAATTTCCATTTCTGCCGTTTCCGCCTTTTCCTGCACTTCCCGAAGATCTGCCGCCGCTTCCAGCGCTTCTGTTTCCACCGGTTCTGCCGGAATTTGTGCTGCTGCTTGTTTTTGCGGTCCCGCTTCTCCCGCCGCTGCTCTTACTTCCCTTAGCCACGGATTTAGCTGGATTCCCCTGTGTCGTTTTTTTCTGATTTTCTTCCATCCTGCGGCGCCGTCTGGCCTGTTCTTTCCTGTACGCCTCTCTTTCACTTTCGCTCATTTTGTTCTGGCCCATAGGTATGCCCCTTCCATTTCTTTATCTTATTCGAATATTTAACTGCCATAATTATACAAACCTTAGTTACATACCAAGACATAATAGCATTTTTCA
Source organism: Faecalicatena fissicatena (assembly GCA_001028025.1). Lineage (GTDB taxonomy): Bacteria > Bacillota > Clostridia > Lachnospirales > Lachnospiraceae > Faecalicatena > Faecalicatena fissicatena_A. The sequence continues at coordinate 30,355 of LDAQ01000043.1, forward strand.
ACATTTTTCGCAACAGGATGGTAACTTATTAATATTTAATTACATAAATATTAAGACTTTTTTCTCCCCTTCCAGGTCACCCAGATCGCCCCGGCTACGCAGATTGAAGAGTAACAGCCGCTGATCATACCAATCAGCATAGGCAGTGCAAATATTTTTATGGATTCAATATTATAGATGACTGCAAACACCAGTACAATTGCCACGCACAGCACCGTGGTAAACGCTGTGTTAATAGATCGGCCCAATGTTTCTGTTATGCTTCTGTTAACAAGAGGAACCAGTCCTTCTTTCGTATGTCCGCTCATATGCTCCCGTATTCTGTCGTACAGTACAATCGTGTCGTTAATAGAATACCCGATTATTGTCAAAGTTACTGATACAAATGCATCATTCAGCGGTATTTTGCACACCCCGAATACCAGGAATACAATAAAAACGTCGTGCAGTAGTGCGATAACGCCTGATACTCCAGCGGAAAATCCTGACAATGCGGAAAAACGAAGCCTGATGTATACAACAATAAACAACGCAGCCAGCACGATGGCAATGACAGAGTTTTTCAGAGCCCTGGCGCCGATATAAGGTTCCACAGCATAGGTTTCGGATGACTGGTAGTTTAATTCAGGCTGCATCGACTGTAATTCCTTCAGTACTTTTTCCTGTTCCTGAGGAGAAATCCCCTGATTTCCTCCCAAATTCAGTACCAGCTTTTCCTGCCCTGACACAAAATCTTCTCCTGCCTGTGCACTGACAGGGCGGTTCAGTATGTTTTCGATATCTTTTGCGGCCTTTTCGGTATCCGGCGTTCCCTCACAGGTATATTTCAGGATAACTCCGCCTGTAAACTGCGTGTCCAGAGTTACACCCCTCACAGCACTGATGATACTTCCGGTCACCAGGACGGCTACAGTAAAAATAAATATGGCTCTGCGCTTTCCGAGAAAATCAATGACTTTACGCTCTTTTTTTACACGGAACAGTTTCAGCTTCTGGAATCCAGGATAGAGAATAACAGAACTCAGCATGACTCTGGAAAGCCATACACCGGCCACCAGATTGATCAGTACACCTGTCAGCAGTGTATATCCAAAACTCAGCATAGTCCCTGATCCGAAAAACATGAGGATCACTGCAACTGCCGCTGTCGTTACATTACCATCCAATACGGAAGAAAAAGCATTTTTGTATCCGCGGCGGACTGCCGACCGGATGCTGGTGCCTTTCTGAAGTTCCTCGCCAATCCTTTCACTGATGATAACATTCGCATCTACTGCCATCCCCAGAGATAGGATAAGGCCTGCAATACCAGGCAGGGTCAGTGTATACTGCGGCACCGACAGAACCAGTACCTGGAGGCTCATCTGAAATATCAGCGCCAGGCAGGCGATCGTCCCCGGCAGGCGGTAATACAGAATCATAAACAGACATACCAGAATGAATGCCACGGCTGCCGCTGTCGTCATCGCCTTCAGGGCGCCGCTTCCAAGCGTCGGGCTGATTGTATTATAATTCGTTGTTTTCAGAGAAAACGGCAGGGCTCCTGCATTAATTTTTTCAGAAAGACTATCCGCCTCCTCCTGTGAGCTCATACCATTGATCACTGCTTCTCCGCCTTTAATTGCTTCCTTAACCATAGGATTAGATATCCGTTCCTCATCCATATAAATCCCCATGGACTGTCCTACCAGTTTTTCCGTAGCATCTGCGAAATCTTCTGCGCCTGTCTTATCAAATTGCAGCGATACCTCATATTCGCCCGTCTGCTGGTTCTTAACCACACTGCTGTCGGCCACATTTTTACCTTCCACCAGTACATTCCCATCCGCATCACGGAAAGTCAGCTTGGCAGTCTCCCCCAGTTCTGCAATGGCAGACTCTGGATTAAACTCCTTTTCATCCGACTTCCATGGAAATCTTACAATAATATTTCCATGTTCCTTATCAACTGTCACTTCCCTGTCCAGAATATTCTGCGCATCCAGCCGATTTTCTATAACCGTCCTGGCCGCATCCAGATCCTGTGCCGAAGGAGTTTCCGTCACTCCCTCCGGCTCGAAAACCGCTTCCACGCCGCCCCTGATGTCAATTCCAAAGCGCATATCCATAGCGCCCTTAATCTCACTGCCCAGTCCAAAAATGGCAGTATAAAGAAACACTGCGATCACACACAGCACAATCCATATATTTCGTTTATTTTCTTTCAAAGTAAAAGCCTCCTCTTATTCAACCGGATTTTCCCCGAAAGGAACCTCCCTATGTTCAGTTATGAAAATGAATAAGAAAGACCGCCCTTTTTCCCGTCCCGCCGTTGGATAATATGAATCTGAACCATGGTATAATTTAGAAAAGCCATGCAAAAAGACTGAACAGCGGACCAGGTCCTTCCATCCAGAAGAAATTTAAACACACATAATATAAGAAAGACTTCAACAAAAAAAACAGAAGGTTCCGCAGAATCCTCACCAATCCTGCCACTGCGCATAAATACCGTATTTTTAGACTCAGAAGCAGCCATAAAGTCCATACTCCCCGTACGCAGACTATCTCCCGAATCCATCTTCTGCCCCACGTATCCACAGCCTTTTACCTGAAACCGTTCCGCACCATTTCCTTTGGCCACAGGATTCCCCAGTGCTATCCCGGACTGTACCGCGCTGCCCGCCCCCGTCACACGCTCCGCACCAGAACCTCCACAGCTTTCCAAAGCCGCAAAAAACACCATACAAACAATCAAAACAACCGTAGTAATTCTCTGAAACTTGCTCTTCATGATGCTTTCCCCGCCTTTCCCGCAGATTTCTTTTACAGACCCATTATAACTTTTCTCCCCTTATATCACAACAAAGAATTCAAAATATTTTCTTCACCTCCAAGCCAAATCCCATCTTCTTATACTCTTAATCTCATCTCCCCATATACCTGCACAGCTAAACAAAGTAAATCCCACAATAAGCATACACCTCATATTCCTACACGTACAAAAAACTACATCCTAAGGAATACACATACACTGCCTCGGTAATGTCCAACCCATTCCTCAGCTCCCCGTCCCGCCATCCTCCCGCCCGGATGCGCCCAGCTGAGAAAAAGGGGAGTCAGGTTTCCGGCGGGGCTGTATATGCCGTTTCTGAAGCCTCATAGTGCGTACTAGAATCCGTTGAAGAAAAAGCAGGAAAAACAGAGGGCATAATTTGATGTCCGCATCAAATTATGAGGCGGCCTAAGGCCCGAAATTATCAAATTTCGGGCTGCATGCCGCCGGTCCCTCTGTTTTTCCTGCTTTTTCTTCTACGGATTCTTAGCGCACGGCCGGTTTCAGAAACGGCATATACAGCCCCGCCGGAAACCTGACTCCCCTTTTTCTCAGCGCCCCTCCCCAGAATTCCGAGGAATAACATATACACTTTTTTGTCTATAGGTGTTATAATAAGAAAACACATAGACATACAACCCAAACCCAAGTGCAAACACGAAGGAGGAATGAATATGAAATTAGTTATCACAATGAGCCGCCGTTTTGGTACCGGTGCAAGCGTCATTGCAAAAGAGCTGTCCGAAAGATTAGACATCCCGGTATACGACAAAGCCTACATTGAACATACAATAGATGACAAAATGTACGACTCCGAAGCAGAAGCAATCCGAGAACTTGCCCAAACCCCATGCATCATCCTCGGCCGCTGCGCATCCGACATCCTAAAAGACAGACTAAACGTCCTGAACATCTTCGTCTGTGCAGACAAAGAAGACCGCATATCCAGAATCATGAAACTGGAATCCCTCTCCCACGAAGAAGCCAAAGCAAAAGTAGACTGCACCGACAAAGAAAGAGCCGCCTACTACTACGAACACACCGGCAAAACCTGGGGCGACGTCAACGACTACCACATGATCCTCGACACCACCGAACTCGGAGTAGAAAACTGCGCCAACATCCTGATGCAATACTTCGAAAAGCTAGAATACATATAAATCCTAATCCATAAATACACCCGCCCCGCTCTTATATATATCCCGGGGCCCAAACAGCTCCCCGTCACCAGCCCCATCCGCCTCCCCCGCCTTCCCGCAGGATGCACCCAGCCCTGCCAAATGCAGGCGGGAGGACGCCAGGCAGAATGCGGGCCGGGATGTGCCGGAAAGGCCTGTGCTGTTTTGCAGGGCATAGAGCAGGCATACCAGCAGTAAGAGGAAAAAGAAAGGATTGCAGAGATGAAAATTGCTCACCAAAGCAATTTTCATCTCTGCAATCCTTTCTTTTTCCTCCTACTGCTGGTAAGCCTGCGGACAGCCCCGCAAAACAGCACAGGCCTTTCCGGCGCATCCCGGCCCGCATTCTGCCTGGCGTCCTCCCGCCTGCATTTGGCAGGGCGTCACCCCACCCTCTCAAAAACCTCCCTTCGCAGTTCGTTATTCTGATGTGCAACAATCGTCGTGCACACTGCATCCCCCGTTATATTAACCGCAGTTCTTGTCATATCCAGTATCCTGTCAATTCCCATAATCAGAGCGATCCCCTCCACCGGAAGTCCAACCGCATTAAACACCATAGAGAGCGTAATCAGCCCTACACTCGGCACTCCTGCGGTTCCGATTGAGGCCAGCGTCGCTGTGGCGATTACCGTAATATAATCTGCCGGTGATAAGCTGATTCCAAAAGCCTGAGACACGAATACAACGGCAACCCCCTGCATGATCGCTGTTCCATCCATATTAATTGTTGCCCCGAGCGGTATCGTAAAGGAAGAAATCTTCTTGGACACGCCCATTTTTTTATCCAGTGTTTCTATAGATAACGGAATGGTTGCATTGGACGTTGCCGTTGAGAATGCAAATCCCATAACCGGCAAAAATTTCTTTACGAATTTAACCGGGTTGAGCCCTGTAAATAATTTCAGCAGGATCTGATACACTCCGAATCCCTGCAGCAGCAAAGCTAAAAATACCGCCGCCATGTATTTCAGCATAGGCAGGAATGCATCGAATCCAATCCCGGCAAATGTCTTGGCAATCAGACAGAACACACCGATCGGTGCGGCTTTCATTACTGCCATGGTCATATCCATCATCAGGTCATTGAACTGCGCAAAGAACTGAGATACTGCCGCGGCACGCTCGCCCCTCTTCGCCAGCAGAATTCCCACAAATATGGCAAAGAAAATAATCTGCAGCATATTGCCTTCCGCCAGTCCTTGTATTGGATTTTTGGGTATAATATCCAGTATCGTATCGGCAAAGCTGGCTGCCTCGGCCACCCCTGTCTCAGCTTTTTCCACGCTGCTGATGTCCAGCCCCACTCCTGGGTTGATGAGATTACCGATTCCCAGTGCAAGAGTAATAGCAGCCGCTGTTGTAAACAGATAAAAAAGGATCGTCTTAACTCCAACTTTCCCAAGAGTCTTTGTATCCCCTATGGCCATACTGCCGCAGACCAGAGAGCAGAACACCAACGGTACGACCAGCATCTGCATGGCCCTGAGAAATCCATTTCCAACCACATAAAATATGCCGTTTATAATTACGGTATCCCTCACATACCCCGCCGGCACCAGGTAGTGGAGAATAATCCCCGCCAGAGCACCCAGCAGCAGGCTGATGAAAATCAGAGTTGTAAGTCCCGTCTTTTTCTTCTTTGTCTCTTCCATCAAATTCCTCCCCTCCTCTGGCAGTCATATTCCTGCAGGTATTCCTTTAGTGCCTCTTTCCACGGTACCGGAGTCTCGATCTCACTCATTCTCAGCATCATATTGTCCAGAATGGTGTATTCCGGGCCGTCAATGGAAGACTGAAGCTCCACCATCTTCTTTGCCTCCAGCCTTACATCTGTTTTTCCCACCAGGCGCAGTATCTCCTCTGCCAGCTCATAACGGCTGCATGATCCACCGCAGACTGCATGGTAGATCCCCTCCTGCTCCTCCTTGATCAGACGCAGAATCACCCTGGAGAGTTCCTTTGCACTGGTAGGACAGGCATAGTCATCCACAGCCGCCTCAATGCACCCACCGTTTTTCGCCTGCTCTATAATAGAGTTCACAAAGTTGTGCCCTTCCATTCCATACACCCAGGAACTTCTGATGATCAGATGTTTAGGCGCCAGTTCCTTCACAAAATTTTCTCCGGCAAGTTTGGATTTTCCATAAACCGTTCTCGGATTCGGCACATCAAACTCGTGAAAGCTCCTGTATCTCTTATCCCAGAAAATATCATCGGTTGAAATCTGTATAATCCTGGCATCAATTTTTCTTGCTATGGCACTCAGATTTCTTGCACCCAGAGCATTGACCTTATAGGCCTGCTCTATATGCTTCTCACATTCCTGCACATCCGTCATCCCCGCACAGTTTATAATTGTGTTCGGCCGGTTTCTGCTCCCGAACAAATTCACCTCTGCCGCATGGGTAATGTCCAGCTCTTCAACATCTGTCTCCAAAAGTTCCACGTCCCGCATATCCAGCATATCATGGATCATAGTCCCCACTCGCCCTGCTGCTCCTGCGACCCATATTTTTCCATAGTCGTATCCCATAATCTCTTCTCCCTTCAGTAAGGTTCTCACTCCATCCATTGCTGCACTTTACTTCCGTTATTTCCACAACCGTGTATTATAAATGGGATTGCCTCAAATTTCAAGGTTTTAAAGCCATTTTACAGAATTTTGCATATAATATAGGAAGAATCACTGTAGGATTTTGCGTATGTATCTTATTATTACTGCTGTCATTGTACTGCTGCTCTTACTCTGCGCGCTTTTCTGGTTACGCAGAAAACGGTGCCTGAAGAAGGTCCGTGGAATGTCCTGCACGAAAAAATGCAGCCTCCTGAATGAACTGGCGGAGCCGTTTGGTTTCACTTATCAGTTTGTACAGGACATTTTTACTACCAGAACGGACGCATGGCAAAAAGAAACCGGCTACGGGGAATTTTATGATCAGGCTGCACTGTCCATGAACATGGTTTTCGAACGCGAACCTGTGTATTTTAATTACAGAGGGAAAACCTGGCTGATTGAATTCTGGAAGGGACAGTATGGCATCAACACCGGGGCAGAGGCCGGAATCTACCACGCAGATACTGTCGTGCCGCCTGCTCTGCGCCGCCAGACCATATTCCCCGCCGCCGAACCGGAAGAAATGTTTCCTGTCAGTCTGAGACTGATTGGACCGGAATGTCCGTTTTTCAACCTTTCCCAGATACACTGGCGCCCGGGCGGTTTTGTTATGGGAACCTGCATCCAGCCGGAAGATCTGATATTAGAGGCAACACTGACATTCCCCGAAGAATCTATGTGCCGCGCTTTTACCCGTTCCCTCATTGCCCTGGGCTATAAGAACAGCGAGATTCTGGTCTATGGCACAACGGCCCAGTTTTTCCTTACAACCCCTAAGGTCCCGGGCATTCCCTGGGATACCTGGGTAGAAAGTTATATATTATGGAAATCCAGACTCTCCTGCCGGCTCTATCTCTGGGTCACCAGGCCCTTTTATTCTACTGCTGACAGGCTTTTGTTCCTTTATTATCTGTCTCCGTTCCTGTTCCGAAAGACGCTTTGCATCCGCAGAATAGGAAAAAGAACCAGGAGGCGCCCATGAGCTGGTATGGGCGGATTTCCGGTGCCTTTACAGACGCGCCGGAAGTTCCCTTATACAGCAACTCCCGTTTTGTGCTCATCAGTGACTGTCACCGTGGCACCGGTGATCACAATGACAATTTCCTAAAAAATCAGAACGTTTATTTTGCGGCTCTGAATTACTATTATGAGCGCGGATTCACCTATTTTGAACTGGGGGACGGAGATGAGTTATGGGAAAATCGTTCATTTTCAAGAATCATAGATATTCACAGCAATGTGTTCTGGCTGCTGAGTGAATTTAAGAAAAAGGGCCGTCTTTATATGCTTTACGGAAACCATGATCAAAGCAAACGGCACTGCAGCTATTGCCGCAGACACTGTTCCACATATCATGCAAGCGGGATGACGGACGAAGTCCCGCTCTTTCCCGATATGTGCTATCTGCAGGGCGTAATTTTAAAAGATATGGAACACGGGAAAGATCTGTATCTTACCCACGGTCACCAGGCAGACTTTCTAAACAGCACGGGCAGTCCGGCCGCCAGGTTTCTCGTGCGGTACCTGTGGAAACCCCTGGAAGCCCTTGGAGTATCTGACCCAACCAGCGCCGCCAGGAATTATACACGAAAAAAGAAAGTAGAAAAGCGTCTCCTGGCCTGGGCCCTGCGGGAGCAGAAAGTACTGATAGCCGGCCATACGCACCGCCCCATGACCGGCACGGACACTTCTCCTTATTTCAATACCGGCAGCTGCGTACATCCCCGCTGTATTACCTGTATTGAGATACAAAACCGGCGGCTGACACTTGTAAAGTGGACGCTGCGCACCCGGGAAGACCGCACCCTGTATGTTGCGCGTGAAACGCTGGGAGAAAGCTGGAACTTCTGAAGCTACAGAACCCCCAGATGTTCCAACAGAATTTTTAGCCCCAGCAGAATCAGGATGACTCCCCCTGCCAGTTCTGCTTTTGCTTTATATTTTGTACCAAAGACATTTCCGATCTTCACACCTGCCGCCGATAAAATAAAGGTTGTGACACCGATAAAAGAAACTGCCGAAATAATATCCACATGCAGGAACGCAAAGGTAATTCCAATGGCCAGGGCATCTATGCTGGTCGCAACTGCAAGTATAAACATCGTTTTAACATCCAGCGCATCACTGGCCGCCTCGCAGTCTTTGGAAAGCGCTTCTCTGACCATGTTGAAGCCAATAATGCCAAGCAGAATAAAGGCGATCCAATGATCAATTGCTGTTATCTTATCTTTAAACTGCACCCCCAGAAAATACCCGACAAGCGGCATCACCGCCTGGAACCCGCCAAACCACAGTCCCACAATCGAAGCCTTTTTCACCGTAATCTTTGGCATTGCCAGGCCCTTACAGACAGACACCGCAAAAGCATCCATTGATAAACCTACCGCCAGTAAAAACAATTCAAGAATTCCCATCTGTCATTTTCCTCCTTAGTGAACCTTAACTCATATTTCTTTTCACTTGTAATAGAGTAGGGAAATAA
>LDAQ01000044.1 GCA_001028025.1 Faecalicatena fissicatena
TCTTATCTTAATGACATTGGGCACCGGACTCGCCTCGGCATCCCCCGCCCTTACCCCTCCCGCATCCGCTCGCAATAGTATTGAACCAGTTCAAATTTAGCATCCGGTGCAATCCGATGATCCGGACATGGAATATATCCTCCCAGTGCTATCAGCCCCCTTAACCGTTCGATTTCCGCATCCACAGATGCTTTATCACGTGCAAAGACATTTTTATTCATCCCGCCAACACCGCGGATCTGTGTTCCATATTGTTCCCGCCATGGCCGAATGCTGGCATCCCATGTTCCCACTTCGATAGGAAACATCGTGTTCACACCATTTTCCAACCAGATCGGAAGCAGTGCATCGATCTTACCGTCACAGTCAACAGAGATAATATCAATACCATAAGAATTCACCAGATCCGATAATCTCCGATACCATTTTCCCGCATATTCACTAAAATTGTCCGGTACAACAAGCGGCCCGTTCTTAAAACAGATATCCTCCCAGTAATGTGCAAAATCAAAGTTCCTGCACCGTTCAAGCACGGCTTTTGCAGTGCTATAACATAATCCGCCGATTGTGTCCACGATTTCCCTGTACAATTCCTCGTCGTCCAGATATAGATAGCTCATCTCCTCCACACCCAGGATATTCCGCATTTCACCCATCAGCGATCCTAGAAAAAGCCCTCTGGGAACATCCCTCTCTTCTTCTCCTGCCATCTGATCCAGCAGCGAAATATCCAGCCGTTCTTCACAATACTGCAGCCTCGGCAGATAAAGCTGCTCCCATGCATCCCTTCCAGTCAGCGAAGTTCCCAGCTGCATCGGAATTGATACAACACCGGGTATTTCCTTAATCAGCATTCCGGCCTCATCCCGGATAATCAGGGCACCCTCCGATGTTTTTTCCAGTATCTCGCGTTCAAAAGGCGGAAAAATAAACGTTCTTGGCCGATACACCGCATTCCAGTTAAAATCGAAGCCAAGCTTTTTCATAACCGATTTATCCGCTTCGCCGTTATCTCCGGTAATGCGGTATTCCTCTGCCTCCTCACGGGTGACATGCCCTTCGTCAGCCCATTTATCCAGGGTTTCGTGCCAATATCCAAAGCAAATGATGGGCATCTGGTCATAATCTTCGTAATGCAGAATAGCCTTTACATTTTCTCTCAGATTCATTTTATTTGCCTCCCTTTTTAGTAGTCCGTACTCTAAATTCATATACGTATAGCACCTGTCGCGTATATCAGGTACTCTTTGCACATGAATTTAGAGCACGGACTATTAGTAAGTACAATGGTGAGCTTCATCTACAAACGCCCGGATCAGATTAATGTCCGCATCAAAAAAATGGTCGGACGGACTCAGGATAAAAGCACCGCCCTCTCCCGCTTCTTCGAAGCACCGCCGTACTTCCCGCCTGGTTTCTTCCTCTGTGCATCCATACAGATAATGCCCCTGGTCAAAACCGCCGATCATACACACACGGTCCCCGATCCGGCGTTTGGCCTCGGCCAGATTTGCATCCGCCCCCATAGCCACAGGGGTAAATGTCTCCATGGCGTCCACCCCCATATCCGCGATGTTCTCCAGGATCGGCATCATTCCCCCGCAGGTGTGGTAAACGATTTTCTGCCCCATTTCATGTGCCAGTTCTACCAGCGGTGTATCAAAAGGCGCTACAAATTCATCAAATATTTTTGGTGAAATGACTGTAGTGGATGCATCCCCGCCCCCAAGCTCCAGAATGTCATAGCGCGCGCCCCTGGTGGAACGTAGGAATGTCTTTTTCATATCCTGCACGGCCTGACAGGCAAAGTTCACCCACTCCGGGTCATCGTAGGTTTCCATGATCAGATTCTCAATCCCATAGAGGCAGGCCATGTCCTGCCAGCAGCCCGGCTGCCCGAAAGGCTCAAAAGAGCTGACATATCCCCGCACCAGCACGTCTTCGCCTGCCTCGTCCGCCAGAGCATTGACCGCCTCCACATCCAGATGGGGATGCGGCGCATACTGTGCGAATATCTCCATGTCTGATTTTTCCTTGATCAGAAATTCTGTCTGCCAGCGAACAATCCCATTCTGCTGTAAAACACAGGTCAGATCCTTTTTTGGTGTATGAAATATATAACGCTGGGTAGGGTACCGCTCCCCGGATACCTCCCGGATCTCAAGCCGCCAGTTTTCGCTGCAGAGCAGCCCTGTTTTTTCATCCAGGTACTGCTTAGCAGGAGCATAGGGCCTGAAGGCAAATGGCCAGATAATCGGGTCAAATCCATACTGCTTATGAAATTCCAGCGGGGTCAGCCCTCCCGCATATTTTTCCAGAAAATATGTCATCAAATGGTGCGTTGTCACAGGCAGCCGGTCTAAAGGCTGTCGGTTGATCGCCGCTAAAAAGCGTTCTCTTGAAGTCATAGTCATTTCTCCTTACTTTTCGTATACTGGATAGATTTTAAAGCTTTTTTGTTCGAAAGGCTTTAAATTCAGCGGAATACTGTATTTTTCATGAGAGATCCGTTCAATCGTCTCTTCCAGAGTGCTGCACGTTTCAACTGCATCTGCCGGGAACCCCAGGATCAGATTCCCCCCGCCCCCCATTCCAAGTGCATCAAACACACGCACGATCACGGCATCTGAAGACTCCGCTTTCTTAATGCTGGAGATCACGGCGCCTTCTGCATCCGTCTCAGCTAAAAAGCAATTTCCATTTCCCCTGCCTGCCTCAGTCAGCCGACGGCTCAAAATCGGTCGATTAAGGAAATAAGCCTGCTGCACAACACCTGCATCCCGATAACTCCCCCGATAAGGCAGAATTGAATATGTAAATTCATGTTCACCAACATCCGATTTCGGATCCGGCGTCCAGCCGCTGCGGATCAAACAGAGCTCCATTGTATTGCCGCACACCTTATATCCGTGCTTGCAGTCATTTAACAGTGCAAAACCATAACTGCTGCCGTCTGCCGCAGCCCATTTCAATGCAGGATATTCCTGGTCTTTAAGCGGGCGTGTTACCGTACCGCAGAGTGTTTCATATACCGCATCCAGATTATCAATATCTGGAGTGTGCACCACACGCAGCATAGGGGCAAGTCTTTTTGCATCACCGTATTCCCCCCACGAAACCCGGGTATAAAAGTCAATGCGCGCGGCCTGTTTTCCGATCCGGATCTGCTGTGTGATCTGTGACGCCCCGAAATGATGGACAAACTCCAGAACCTTCCGGACAGGGCCGTCTTCCACGATCCGGCTATCTGCTCCTGATATCAGACGATCAATCCGGGCGACATCGTGAATCAACCAGCCGGACATCTCACCGGGTACTTCATAGTGCACCTGCAATGTATTCAGCACTCCCTGGCCCATTCGCCATCCAAGGTCCATGCGCCGCACTACATAATGTTTATCCATCTTGTCGTACAGAGTCGTAATCTGACCGGAAGCTTTTTTAATTTCCACCTGATAGCGGTCCGACTCCACGTAGTAGTACTCTTTTTCCTCGGTCAGAGAGAAGGACTGCGGTCCGGACCCCGACGCCTGCTCCTGGACATAGAACACACAGATGCCGGAAGCCCGTATTTCTGCCTGTACACAGACACCGTCTGTGCACAGCTGGCTGGGCACCTCCTGTCCCTGAGCATCCACCACACGCACCGGTCCGACCATGCTCACACCGCCGAGCGAAATGCACTCTTCCCTGTCAAAGGGAGCCGGGTTAAACACTGCAAATGGAACGCCCTTTGCCGAATCGGTCTCCAGACCGAGACTCAGAAATTCCATGGCTTCTGAGCTGATTTCCTGCAGTTCCGTTAAAACCTGCTCCGCAAGCTCGTGGGAACAATCATAGGTATCCGGTATCCCGGTTCCGTCGAAAATATCATGGAACTGGTTAAACAGCGCTTTGCGCCACAGTTCCTCCAGACGTTTGCCCGGATACGAAAAGCCCTGCAATGAGGCCAGCACACAGAGGCGTTCCGTGGAATCCAGCATATTCTCACATCGCCGGTTGTCCCGCTTGATATCTGCATGGGTGGTATAGCAGCCGTCGTAAATGAAATTCAGTTCCCCCTCCACTTCCGGCAGATGAGAAAGATCCTCCGTTTCCACTGCATGGTAAAATTCTTCCGTGGTTGAAAAGACCAGGCGCGGCGTTGTGGGGTACGAATTCAGCAGCCGGATCTTTTCGATATCCCTTTTGGTCGGGCCGCCCCCATGATCACCGGTGCCGTACACGTACATCGCCCGATTTACACTGTATCGGTCACGCATCGCGGCCGAAACGCGCAGAATTGACTGCGGCCATACCTCCGCATTATAAATAAGCGACGTGGTTAATACGCGGCTTCCATCCGCCCCTTTCCACCAATAGAGAGGCGCATGATGCGCTTCTTTCATAAACGGGACAGCCTCCGCCGTACTCTGTCCGATACCATCCGGGCAACGCATATGATAATAATAGCTGATTCCTGCCTGCCCAAGGAGCTGCGGAACATTTGCCCCATGGCCGAAGGTATCGGGACACCACATGATATGCGGCTCTTTCATCCCATTCTCTTCCAAATATTTCTTGGAATACAGCATATGGCGGTTGAGGGATTCTCCGTCCGCCATATTCAGGTCTCCCTCGACCCATGAGGAGGCGGTGCAGTCCCAGCGGCCATCTTTTTCATATTTTTTAACCCGCTCAAATACCTCCGGGCAATCCTCCTGCGCAATCTTGTAGACCGCACACTGGCTTTGGGAAAACCTGAACTCCGGATATTCCTCCAGAAGTTTTGTCATGGTATCAAAATCACGTGCAATAATCTGCCGTGTTTCATCCATGGACCAAAACCAGTTCATATCGATATGTGCGTGCCCAATCAGGTGCACCGTTCGTTTCTTCGCTTCATCCGCAACGGAAACCAGGCTTGCACGTACGGCACGAACCGCACGTAAGACCTCCTCCACATCCTGCAGGGCGGATGCTTCTTCCACTGCGGCGAATGCCTGCTCAAGCAGCGCCTGTGCCTGCTCAAGCGGCTGGATATAGCGCAGTTCTTCACTGATGGAAGAGATTTCGAAAGCCTCCATTTCCAGCTTTGTCGGAATCACAACCATCTCTACCTGGTTGCTCCAGAAACATTTTTCCAGCATATCCATGCGGATCGCAATTGTATGTACCGTACCGGGAACCGCACACTGAGTGATAATTGCTTCGGGACACTTGAAGTCCATCCATGCAGTTTCTTTCAGTACGCATTTTCCATCAATATAAAATTCGGTTGGTACGGAAAACCGCCCTTTTTTCCAGCCACACGCAGCTGTGTGCCGGCAATATCCACGCCGTGCACGGTCTGGGGTACGGTATACTTCAGGCGCAGCCAGACAATCCCCTGGCCCCGCCGTATAGTTGTATCCTCCAGTACAGGCCATGTACTGTCGTCATATGACGCATCACTGGCATGTGTACGGTCCAGATCCCCTGCATGATAGCGGAATCCTTGGATTTCGTAGGATTGTGCAATCGCCCCAACAAGACTCTCAATTTTCTGATCAAGACAGTCAAAATTCATTTCCATATTATCTCTCCCTGCCGCCCTCTTTGCAATCGCTCTTCGGGCATTTTTTCATGATTCAAATGCACACTCGCTGAGAATATGCAGTCTGTCCGGCTGAATATTCGGCAGAATCGATTCGTGGCTTGGCGAAACAATATAGTTCGTCCCCAGAATCCCCTTCAGCCGCCTCACTTCGTTTCGGACATCCTCTACGCTTCCAAACGGAAGAATTCCCTGTGCATCAATTCCGCCGATAAAGACAAGGCTGTCCCCATATTTTTTTTTCAGGTTCAGTGCGTCCATTCCTGCTGCCTGAGCCTGGATCGGATGGAGAAAGTCCACCCCCGCCTCGATCAGCTGCGGAATAATCGCATCTACTGCACCGCATGAATGAAACGCCACAGCATATCCTCTGCGCTTTGCCTGCCGGATCAGCGAACAGACAAAGGGATGAATAAACCGTCCATAGGCATCGGGCGAAATCAGCAGACTGCGCTGGCTTCCCAGATCGTTTCCAAAAAAGCATACATCGATCATTTCCCCTGCCAGATCAAACAGCCGTTCATTGGCCTGTAAATAAAAATCCACAACATGTCTGGTGACTGCCAGCACAACTTCCGGGTCAGTATACATTTTGATAAAATAGTTTTCCATTCCGAAAAAGTCTGCAACCACATGGAAAAATGCACCCCAAAATCCAGAAAAGACTGCCTGCCCCGCCAGACGGGTCCGTTTCAGTTCCTGCATCGTTTTTTCAAAATTCAGGCAGTCCGGGTCCGGCCATTCAAAATTCTCCACTTCTGCCGGATCCCTGCAGTCGGCGAAAACTCCGCCCTGTCCCAGGCTTTCGCGTTTTGCTCCGGACAATGTATCGAACATCGGCCTGCCGTCCGGCGGACACCAGACACCGTTTTCTTCCGGGTACACCCAGCGGAAGGTGTCGTGAAGCTTTAGTCCCAGCTCAAAGTCATCCTGTACTCCATAGTAGTCAAATATCGTTTTTGCATGGTCCGGATGCGGGTTTCCGTGCCAGAAACCGCACGCTTCACTGGACCGGTTCAGAATCTGATGCAGCTTTTCCTGTCCTGTCATATCTTTCATTCTCCAATCATTAAGTTAGATAAAACCCGGGCACTCACCCCTTAACTGCGCCGTCCAGCATGGAGTTGATGAACCTCTTGCGGAAGACTAAGAACAGAAGTACAACGGGAACGAGACTCACAATGGCCGTGGCATTGATTACCCCTTTGTGCACGCTGACCATGCTCATAATTGAGTACAGTCCCAGTGTCATCGTCTTCATATTTTCCTGGGTTGTGAAGATCAGAGTGATCAGGAATTCATTCCATACTGAAATAAAATTGATCAGCCCAACCGCCAGGATACCGGGTGACAGCAGAGGCAGGACCACCTTGACCAAAAGCTTGCCGCGGGAGCAGCCGTCGATCATGGCGGCCTCCTCCAGGGCTAACGGAATCGAGGACATATAGTTGCGCAGGATGGTGATGGGCAGCGGCAGCAGCCCGGGCAGATACAGCAGAATCAATCCCCACGGAGTATTCAGCCAGCCAATTTTGGAATAGGCGGAATACAGCGGAATCATATTGGTAATGCCCGGAATCAGCATGGGGCAAAGAATCAGGATATTAAACAGATTCTTTCCGCGGAATTGAAAGCGTGACAGCGTATAGGCCGCCAGTCCTGCCAGTATAATCGAGAGTAGTGTCGCAACAGTTGAAAAGAGAAAACTGTTTCGCAGCATGATCATCGTGTTGCCATTGTTGAAGATATAACTGAAGTTTTCCAGAGAAAACTCCCTGCTGAAAAATACGGGGGGATATGTATTTACGAGCTCCCGGGATTTGAGTGCCGTGATCAGTGACCAATACAGCGGGAACACCATGAATATCGTCAGGAGAATCATAAACACTTGTTTCGCGGTTTTCACCCGGACGTTCTTTCCGCCCCCTTTTGAAACCTTTACCGCAGCGTGATTTCTGCTTTCTGTAATTTGCATCATTCGTCAATCCTTTCTGTATGGTTTCTGCATTTTTATTGATCCACCGTTGTCTTCCTGGTCAGGCGCAGATAAACCAATACAATCGCAATGTTAATGACAGCCAGTACCATGGACATGGCCGTGGCAGAACTGAAGTTGAAGTTGACAAATGCCTCTTTGTACAGCAGTACCGCCAGGGTCTGCGTCGAAGTCAGAGGGCCGCCGTTCGTGAGCACCAGGATCATACCGGTCTGGCTGATGCAGTTAATGATGCTCAGCAGGATGACAGTAATGATGGTTGGCGTCAGGATAGGCAGAACAATATACCTTTTGAGCTGCATACCGGTGCAGCCGTCCAGCTGGGCCGCTTCTATGTAATCTTTCGAGAGATTCTGCATACCGGCCAGAAGCAAAATCGTATTGTAAGCAAGCATTTTCCACAGCGTTACGATGATAACGCCGAACATGGCATATTTTGGATTGTTCAGCAGGATCGACGGATCAATCCCCAGAGGCTCAAACAAATATTTCAGCACACCTACATCCGGATTAAACAGCCATGTCCAGGTATTGCCGACAACAACGTCGGACAATACCCAGGGAATAAACAGAATGGTCAGGTAAAAGGATGTCCCTCTGATCTTTGAATTCAGGATTGAGGCCACAATCAGCCCGAACACCACAACCACAGCTGTGGCTCCCACCACATAGACCAGCGTATTTTTTAAGCTTTCCCCCAATGCTGCATCCTGCAGAATTCGGCTATAATTTTTAAGCCCTGCAAATTTCATTTCCCCCGTTCCCGGATTCATGTCCTGAAACGAAAGGAAGATTCCGTAAAAAACGGGAAGATAACTGTAGACTATTAAAATCAGCAGTGTGGGAAGCAGAAACAAATACGGGCGTACTAATTTTCGCCGAGACATATCTTTCACCAACCTTTCCTGTTGCATTAATTAATCGTAGAATTTTTTATTGAACTGCTCCTGTGCGTCCTCCAGCAGCTTCGTCAGATCCTGTGTGGGATCCATGAAGTATGAGGATTTTACATTAGAGATCGCCTCCAGGCCTTCCTGATAATGCAAAAACGGATCCATTCCACGGGCATAGTCCATGTTCTCCTTGAATGCCTTATACATTGGAGTAGAAAACATCGGATCATCATAACTTTCCAGCGTTGTAGGCAGTCCGCCGTCAAATGCAGCGTGCATCGTCTGGTTTTCCGGCTGCTGGATCGCCTCGATTACTTTCCAGCAGGCATCGGCATTCGGCGAGTTGGAAGCGATTGAGAAGGACCATCCATTGGAAAAGTTTGGCGCAGGCCCTTTTTTGCCGGGAAGCGGTACAAAACCGATCTTGCCGTCTTTGTACAGCTGGGATTCTTTCAGCGCATTGTCAGCATACGTTCCATCAATATAAGCTGCCAGATGTCCGCTTGTAAACATATCCTGAATGTCCGCATACTGGGTAGAGGTCAGGCAGGTCTGGGGTGAAACCTTATGCACATTCACACAGTCTGACAAGAACTGGATGGCATCTGCTGTTTCGTCTGTGGCCCAGGTCGCTTTTCCCTCCTCATCACA
This sequence comes from Faecalicatena fissicatena, assembly GCA_001028025.1. GTDB lineage: Bacteria > Bacillota > Clostridia > Lachnospirales > Lachnospiraceae > Faecalicatena > Faecalicatena fissicatena_A. Next base: position 9,116 of record LDAQ01000044.1, read on the forward strand.
GAGGGTTCCGCCTGCATCCCAGATAAACGGAGCAACACTTACCTCCATTGAGCCGTAATCATTCGGTCCGTAAAAACCGAAGCCGTAGACTTTATTTGCTTCATCTGTTGCTGCAATGGCGTACTCCAGCAGCTCGTCACGTGTGGTCGGAGCATTCGGCATCAGCTCTTTGTTATACCACAGACCGCGGGAATGAATGGAAACCGGCATGCAATAGACCTTTCCATCTCCGATGAATGTGCCATCGGTAAAGACTACATCCATATACTGGCTTCTGTCCAGATTCTCATCAATATAGTCATCCAGAGGCAGTGCCGCACCTGCATTGACAACGGATGCCAGTTTTTGGGAAGAAATCATATACATATCTGCACTCGGGCTGCCTGCCATATTCGTAACCACCATCTTACTTTCAATCTGATCCCAGGGAATCGTTTGAATTTCTATTTCAACACCAGTCTGTTCGGTCAGATGCTCATAAAATTCCATCCATTTTGCATTGGAGGGATCCTCCTGATTGGCAGGGTCAATGTAACTGCCGATGGTAATATGGGGCTTGTCCTCTCCCGCTGCAGACGCCTTCTTTTCACCGTCACCGGAATTTGCAGCAGTCCCGGATGAACATGCTGTCATGCTCACTGTCAGAAGAGTAGTCAGCATCAGGCTCATGATCTTTCCTTGTTTTTTCATAATGCACCTCCATTAGATTTTTAACTTTTAATAGTTGTTATTCCCAGCGCGCTTCTGTATGGATATTATATCCTGTGCCTGTTGTTTTAGTAATAAAAATAACATGCCTTCTTTTGTAAAAACAGAAGAAATATGCATCATTGTTTTGTATAATTCAGTGATGTTTTTGTAAAAATTCGAAATTGCTAAGTTTCCGTAAGTTTTACGCAGACAAATTCCTTGCATTTATATACTAGTCTGATATAATTTAGAAAAATGACGGGGCAGATTCTTTTTCACATAAGGAACTGCCAATCAGGAAGGAAAGCGGCCGTATGAACTTCGCAAAAAGACGTTCCTTAATTTCTGACTTAATGGTATGCTTTATTGGCCTCATGGTGATCGTTGTAATATGCATCAGCGGCATTTTCTACAACCAGCTGGTGAACCAGAACAAAAAACAGACACTGGACAAATTCGAACAAAGCTTTTTTCAGGCGCACACCGCCCTGGAGGAAAGTCTGAGCGGTATGATCACAACCGCCACAACACTCAGCACTAACAACGATCTGGCGGTTATGGTCAAGGAGGGGCACACCCTGTCCGGTGACCAGCCGATGGAAGTACGCTCCGCCGTCCGCAGCACGATAGTGAATGCAGTCAATTTGAATTCGAACCTGGCCGATGTGGCGATTTACGGGCAGGACACTCTTTATCGTTACAATGAATCACGTTTTAACGAGGTCTACAAGAAAAGACTTCCGCAGGAACCCTGGTTCACCGATCTGCGAAATGGGAAGATTCATCAGGTCATCATCCCGGAATATGAGGTGAGCGAGGATCTGGAACTCTGCATTTTTGCCTGCACCTTTCTCTCCATGTCCAGAACCAGCAGCCAGGATGTTATCGTTGTGACCCTGGATAATAAAACCCTCCACAAAATTGTGGACGATGTGGACCGAAGCTATCTGACCACAGTCTGCCTGCTGGGACAGAGCGGTGATTTGCTTTATTCTAATCATCCGGATACCGCCGGACAGCTTGTGGCCGATGGTTTTGAACTTTCTGAGCTGCGCAACGGCCAGGAATACCACATAGCCGGCCAAAAGTACTATATAGTAAAATCTACCAGTGCCCATACGGGCTGGGATCTCATTGCATTTACCAAAGCTTCGGATTTAAATCAGGCATTCTATTCCGTTCCTCTCAGCTTATTGATCGGATGCTTACTTGCAGTTGCCGCATGTGTGCTGCTTTCGATGTGGTTTTTCCGGGCAATCAGCCGCCCTCTGCGTGAGATTGTCACCGCCATCGATCAGACGATCCCCCACAATTTCGAAAAGGTTGCCATCGACAGCCCGCACAAAGAAATCCAGACTATCGCAACAGCTTTTAACCATCTGAATGGCAATATTGTTCATTATATTGATGAAATCCAGAGGGCTGAAAAGGAAAAACATGTTACCGAATTAAAGCTTCTGGAGGCCCAGATTAACCCGCACTTCATCTATAATACACTGGATTCTGTCAGGTGGATGGCGGTCATCAATAATGATCCCGTGGTAGCTGAAATGGTTTCCTCTTTTTCCAGCCTTCTGCGGATTTCACTTTCTTCCGGAAAAGAACAGATCACCGTGGCTCAGGAGCTGGAGCACGTACGCCATTACATCAACATTATGCAGATCCGCTATAACTCAGAAGTCAGTGTTTCTTTTGAGGCAGCGCCCCAGGTCTGTGAATTTTATACATTAAAATTTATCATACAGCCATTTGTAGAGAACTGCTTTCTACATGCATTTGAAAGCGGCGAGATGCAGCAAAAGCAAGTCCTGGTTAAGGCCCATATTCTTGAGGGCAGCACACTTGCAATCGAGATATCGGACAATGGAAAAGGAATTGATGCCGCAGCGGACCTGTATAAAAATCGAATGAGGAGCGGAATCGGCATCAAGAATATCAACGAAAGAATCCAGCTATACTATGGTCCGCAATATGGAATCGATATATCCTCGGCCAGAGGACGGGGTACCACCGTACGCATCCAACAGCCGCTGGTAAGATCGCAGGAGGAGAAATCATGATTAAAACGTTAATTGTGGAAGACGAATTTCTGGTACGTATGGGACTGAAAACAATCATCGACTGGCCCCAATATGGCTTTCAGATCGTTGGGGAAGCCACCAATGGCGAGGATGGGCTGGAGTTGTATCTGAAGCATCGACCGGCTCTCATTATTACAGATATCAAAATGCCTAAAATGGATGGACTTGCCCTGATGACTGCCATCCGCAAGCTGGACAGAAACGCCCATTTTATCGTGCTGACCGCTTACGCAGATTTCTCCTATGCCAGATCTGCCATCGGACTGCAGGTGGACGGTTATTTGCTGAAAGGGACGATGACCAACGAAGAACTCACCGGGATTCTCGAAAAGGTCACAGCATCTATGCCAGAGTCTTCCGTCTCTCCGTGTGATACCAATTCTCTTCCCTCATTGAAAAAGCTGCTCACCGATGACAGCACTATCGCAGAGGTCTGTCCATTTAGTCTGGAAGAAAATGATACCGTCTATGTGGCGTGCGTCCGAATCGCAGGTTCTAAAAATCCCGTGATTAACGAATCATTCCATAGCCTGTGTCGAAATTTACTGGCTGAAAAGAAGTGGGAATATACCGAGTTCGAAGATGACAACTATTTCTGCATCCTCCTGACATCTTCACAGGATCCGCTATCCGTCATGGGCCTTTTGAGCGATACGATCAAACGCTATCTGGGGCGGCAGCTGTTTTGCGGTGCCTCGCATCCTGCTAAAAGTACAAACCATATTGCTTCTTATATTGCACAGGCAAAAACTGCATGTGATGCCAACATCCTCTCCCCGGAAAAGGGATTTATTCAGATTTACACTCCTGCGCACCACAGCCGGTCAGAGAAAGTGGACAATCTGCTGCTTGCATTAAATCAGGCTCTGCTGGAACAGGATCCAGAAAACTGCATGCAGCTTTTGGACCGGCTGATGCCGGCACTGCAAAGTGCCGGAAGTTTAAAACTTTTGAACCGCAGCATGTATCACATCGTCATCATACTCACCCAATACGATGACTCGCTCAGTGAAACGGAAATCATTCGTTCCCTTTTGGAATTGGATCAGCTGGATCTCGTTTTCCAGGAGATTAAATGCCGGTTTGTCGAAATGTGCAAGACCCTCCCGCAGCTGCTCCCCCGCAACGACGGCTACATCGAAAGCGCAAAACTTTTTATTCGGAACAATATTTCCCAGAATATTAAACTGCGGGATATTGCGGAATACCTGCATCTTTCCTCCAACTATCTGGGAAAACTGTTTTTTTCCAGCACCGGAACACACTTGACAGATTTCATCATCTCCGAAAAAATCTCGGCCGCATGTCGCCTGATTCAGGAAACTGACCTTTTAGTGGGGGAGATTGCCCAGCAGGTCGGTCTGAATGATCAGCAGTATTTTTCGAAGCTCTTCAAGAAAAAAACCGGGTATACTCCGAAAGAGTACGCCCGGCTGCATGGGAAACAATGAGGTAAACAAACCCGCATCAGCTTCCCTCGCTCATCAGCGGCTTACACACTTTGTCCTCCGGCTCAGGGGGACGTTTAAAGCACGCATTGCTTCCAATTGTCCCAACAACAACCAGTGCAGACCCAACAACAACCGGCCATGACAGAGGAACGTCCAGCATCAGGCTGACCAGCAGAGTCGATATCGCCGGCAAAAAATTGGAAAGGATGATGATTGAGATTTTTTTTGGTCCGGCCATGGCCTTATTCCAAAGAACACTCGCCAAAAAGGAGGATGCAACGATCATAAACAGCAGTTCACCTGTCTGTCCCAACTGGAAAGTTCCTTTCTCTTTAAACACAAAGGACAAAACAAATTCGATAATCCCCGCAACGATCATAAGCAACCATACATAATCCTGACTTGGATGCTTTACATATTTGCCCAGATAGTTTGAATAGATTCCCCAGGCAATGGAGGACGCAAGCGCCAGGATGCAGGCCGTGCTATTTTGAAGGAACGGCTCAAAAAATTGTGCTGCAGTCCGACAGCCGGGATTTAAATTCGCGATCACCATACCCAGTACACTTGCTGTAAAGCACAGCGAAAACCAGCGGGACGCCTTTGCGCGGTTGATCGGAATCGTCAGCAAAAGCGTGATGGGCGGCCACATGGAGCGGATCAGACCTGTGCTGACCACCTGCTCACGTGTCTGTGAAAGTCCCACCGATAAGGCAGAGCAGATTGTAAAAATCAGCATGCTGATGCCACAGATTACCCAATAGTTCCGCGCAGCCTTTTCTTTTTTATCGCGCGGTACCGTACATTTTTTATAAATCAGCGCTAATATCCCGCCGCCAATACCACTAATTGCACCCGACGTCATGACTCCCATTCCCTCAGAGAGTGTCCTGACAAATGCAGGCCCAACTGCCCAGATGAATACTGCACCAACCCCGGCCCCCAGCGCCCAATACGTTTTTTGCTGCTCTTTCTCCATTGCACAAACCTCTTTCCTGAAAACGCGCATCACTGTTCATGCAAATGATGCGCGAAACTGCTTAATATAACATTTACAGTGAAACTTCTTCGCCCTTGTCCAATGCGGAGCTGCGCAGAAGCGTCAGTTTAACAGGAGTCGCCGTGTGACGGCCGATCAGTGAGACATCCACGACAGCCTCAAGACGGCCGCCTTTGAAAGCGGAAGTGTCAAGATCAAAATCTGCCACTGCAATCTCTCCAAAGTTATCGTTCAGCGGCAGATCGAACTCGTTGCCGCCCAGCACTTCGACGCCCTCCGGCAGATAGAGTTTCAGCTTACACCAGTGCTGCTGCCAGAAGATATCGCTGTTTAATACTTTTATGGTGACTCTCTTGGGTTTATCTGCCTCAAAGAACGGACCCTGCTCGCCATATTCGATCCAGACTTTGTACATCGGAAATACATGCTTCACTGTGTACGGTGAGAGCTGCATCAGGTCCTTGAATGGAATATCCCGGGGGTAGATACCGGTGCACAGATGCTTTCTGTAATCCTCTACTTCACAGTACAGGTCTTCGCCCTCGAGACACTCTACTGTATAGCCTGTTCCCTGCATAACATCGCACAGCTTTGTGCCCAGGAATGTAGGGGTAACCTGTACCAGCTTATCCGTCATCTCCGTTGTAGTCTTAGGGATCCATACCTGAGAGGTTTTATCGATGCAAAGTGTTTCCACCCGGTCATTCAACGGGGCCGTCCATTTTTCCGGAAGTGCATTGCCGCCCGCTATGATACCCATGATGCCGCCCAGCGTACCGGCAGTGCAGTCGGTATCTTCGCCGCAGTTAACTGCCAGACACAGTGATCTTCCAAAATCGCCTTCACCGTAAAGCCAGGCTGCAATCAGGAAGCCCACATTTTCAGGACAGTCAAATCCTGGAGTCCCTTTTTCGAACTTGCCTCCCTCGGTCGGAATCTTACTGTCTTTTGTACAGAATGCTGCAAACATGCCAGGTGCCTCGTTATGGATTGCCAGGCGGGCATCCAGAAATGGAACCTGTTTGTCATAACATTCCATGGCACGATTGACGCAGCGCGCTACAGCACAATTTTCAGGAATATAACTCAGGCCAATGTCGATCAGCTTTCTCGTGTCACTCTCGACAAAAGCGGCACTCTGCAGTGCTGCACAGAAGATCTCACCGTACATGCCTTCTCCTGAATGATCTACGATTGCATCTTCATAGGCATACCTGGTAGCAATCTCCGGATGGCCCGGTGCAAGGCAGGCCCAAAGCTCAGCACGGATAAAGCAGCCGCAGGAATTCCTGTACTGATTGTAATAATGGCCCGAAACAGGAGGCTCAAGCCCTGCCCGCATATTGGCCTTGCCTGTGCCATACTCCACCCAGTTTGGTGTAATATAGGCAAACCAGTACTCCCCTAAAATACTTGCAGTGATTGACCGCCCGAAGCGTTCCACCGCCGTAAGCCAAATAATCTGCAGATCAAAATCGTCGTTCGGGGGCGGGCCCGCACTCAGGTCCTGTGTATAAAAATCCACATCGTTGATCTGCCGTTTCTGCTCGAACGGTGCTCCCAGTACGCCGCCGGCATTTTTACCAACCCAGCAGCCCATGACCTTGTCACGGTATGTTTCAAAAGACATTTTCATGGTTATACCTCCTCTAAGTTTAGATAATTTTTTTTGCAATGACCTCAGTATTTTGAGGATGCGTTGTTTATTTGGAATGGTTTTATTATAGCAATTGGTCCAATAATGTCATCACTGTTTATTGGCTAATAATACAAGAATCTTGACATCAAGAAAGGAAGTATTATGGAATCTACTATTCAATCATCCGGTCACGTAACACACACAGATATGTCCGCGGGAATACACCCGCCCCAAAACGTACTGCACTGCAATATGGACCTGAAATCCATGTCAGAAGGCATCTCGGTCCGCCCCAGCGATCAGACGGCATCCACGTTTTTTTACGTGCAGGCGGCCGGTATCTTTTACTGCGGCGCAAAATATTTTACCGAACGTCAGGATTTCCCCTCCTTCCTCATTAAATATTCCATGCATGGCACGGGACACATCCATTACTGCGGACAGGATTATGAAGCGCCCGCCGGTTCTGCTTTCTGGATCGACTGTATGAATCATCAGTTCTACCACTCGGATGAAACAGACCTCTGGACCACCGCCTGGCTGCATTTTCATGGAGCCACAGCAGCAAAATACTACGAACAGTTTATCGCGCTCAACCAGTCCCCTGTGGTGAAGCTGTCCGGGAACACGCTGCTCTGTACCTATATCCGCAGCCTGATTGACATCTATAAACATCAGGAGTCCGATCTAAGCGCAGATATTCTTGCCTCCGAGCTCATCGTTAAAATCATGACGGAAATGCTCATGTCAGCCAGTTCGGCTGAAACACCGCAGGCGCTCCAGCCGCGTTTCATTCAGGATGCTGTGGAACTGATCCTTCAGAACTATACACAAAAACTCACGTTGGATGATTTTTCAAGAATATTTTCGGTTAATAAATATTATTTTCAGAAACTATTCAAGAGGTATATCGGCTATACCCCCAAAGAGTTCCTTACACTGACGAGGATTAACAATGCCAAAAAACTGCTCCGCTCACAAGGTTCTTCCATTGATCAGATCGCCGAAGCGGTCGGTATTGATAATGCCAGCCATTTTATAAGTATTTTTAAGCGCCACGAAGGTATGACGCCTAAAGAATACCGCATTCAGGAAGCTTCCGCAAAATAGGCTGGCTCTATCAGCAGCCTGCCTATATTCTCTTTCCTCAATCGCTGGAGGAACTGATATATGAACATGACTGTTTATAATGTACTTGAGCTGACGAATTGGACTTCCTGTTTAATTTTTAATTTTACCTTACAAGTCCAGTGCCGAAAAATTATCTTCCAGTTCCGTAAGAACTATAAAAGAGTGAAGAAGCGCGGCTATAATATGAATCTGTTCCTTTTTATTTCTTCGGACTCTTTTTCTTCTTCATCAAGTTCTTGAACCTGTGCATTACCTGTTCCCAAAAGGGCTTTAAGCATCTTGTCTATCTCATTTTGGGCTATGGGGCTAGAGCCCAGGGACAGGTAAACTATTAAAATAATAAATAATTTATATATCTTTTTCTTCATTCATATTCCTCCAATTAAATCTCTTCTTTGCATCATTCTCGTAATAAGTATGCTGTTTATACTCGCTGCCTGTTTGCGTACAAAAAGAAAGCCATTGTTTGATTCTAAAAATGACTTATAACCAACCATCATGCTTGCAATAAAGAAGCCTCATGATAGTACATATTTACGCTTTGTCCAGGGTTTGAAAAGGAATTGATTCAATTGTCCAGACGTACCTTTTGATTAATTAATGTCCATCCATCAGGCAATAATATAAATAAGGTGAAAAAGAAAAAAAGAAAAACTATAATAAGAAAAAGAAGCAGACCAGTTCCTTTTAGGATATCTGCAATCATGAGTATTGGGCTCATATTCCTCGTTATAGTTTCATTATAAGAATTATTTTTGTTCAAAAATGAAGCCTTAACACAGGTAGTATTATCACTGCCTTCATTGGCAGCAATACTTTCCGAATTTGCCCACGTCTCAGTTACAGCTGTCTTATCTAATAATTCATAAAAATTATAAGTACTCCAAAATAAAACATTCACAGTTAAGCAAATAGCAAAAAGAAGCATAATGAAAAAGGCTCTAATATAAGATAGATTATATTTCTTATTATTTATCTCCATTACAATTCCCTTCTTAGCCGCCGCTGCGACCAATGTGGTCAACTTAAGCTGCGTTTCTTTAAATTCTATATCTTGAAATATCAGATAATTCCGATTTATTTTATTATAACAGAAAAAAAGCAAAAATATAGCACTGCATATTCATTTTCTAAATATACAATGCTTCATAGCATAATTTACTTTGTCTACAGTCTGAACGGCCCTATAGACAGGGCCGTTTGTATTTTCTTATTTAATATCCAGTTCCGGTGGTTCATCCAGATGCTCTGAAACGTATTTTCCATCTTTTTTTCTCTGCCGTACACATTCCGACAGAAGATATTCAATTTGTCCGTTTACAGAGCGAAAATCATCTTCCGCCCAAGCGGCAATGGCATTGTACAATTTCTCGGAGAGCCTTAAGGGAACCTGTTTCTTCTTGGAATCTGCCATACTTAGTATAGACTTCCCGTATTTACGATGGGCTGCGTGTCATGATTGCCGCAGAGCACCACCAGAAGATTGGAAACCATAGCCGCTTTTCTTTCTTCATCCAGTTCCACAATCTCTTTTTCATTCAACCGGTCCAGGGCCATCTCGACCATGCCAACCGCACCGTCCACGATCATCTTTCTCGCATCGATAATAGCGGATGCCTGCTGCCTCTGAAGCATTACAGCAGCAATCTCCTGTGCGTAAGCCAGATAAGTAATACGTGCCTCTATCACCTCAAGACCTGCCTCTGATACTTTCTGCTGGATCTCGTCCCGAATTCTGGAAGCTACTACTTCACTGGAACCACGCAGGCTGCCTTCATCTGCAACTCCATCGCCGGTCGTATCCACATTCGGCGCTACATCGTACGGATAGATCCTTACAATATTGCGGAGTGCACTGTCACACTGCAGGGACAGGTATTCCTTGTAATTATCCACATTGAACACCGCCTTTGCGGTATCTGTCACCCGCCACATAACTGCAATTCCAATCTCAACCGGATTACCGAGGCAGTCATTGATCTTCTGCCGGTTATTATTCAGTGTCATGATCTTCAGGGAAATCTTTCTGCTGGATGCCTCCCCAAAGGAAACTTCGTTTTTAACAGTGACTGCAAATGCCTTCTGGGCTCCGCCGTCCACATCGCCGCTCTGGTTCAGCTTTGTCTTTGCCGCCGGATTGACGCTGGTGCAGAATGGATTCACATAGTAAAAACCGTCATTCTTTAAGGTACCCACATACTTACCGAAAAGTGTCAGTACCAGCGCTTCCTGAGGTTTCAGAACCTTCAGACCGCAGTACGGAATCCATCCAATGCAAAGCCAGATTATGCTGATAATCAGCAGAACAGGCAGTCCGCCGTCGTTCACAATCATTCCGCCGAAGATACAGCCTGCGATAGCTGCCAAATAGAGCAGTGTGGTGATAATTAAAACAAGCATACCATTCTTTTTTGTACTAAGGACCTTTTCATTCATAATAATCCCTCTCTTTCAATTCCTAGTTGTAGTTGAATCTTGTTCATATTTGAATGATATCACTTTGATATCATTTTGTCAATATATGCCAGACAGGAAAATTAAAATGAATTATTTAATGCTTTACAAACAACAAAGAGCTTAAGAACGGGGGCGCTGCCTGTAATTTTTACATCCTGCTGATCTCCCGATTCAGCAGTTCAATCACCCCATCCATATCTTCCTGCCTCACCGCATACAACCCACGCACGGCATAAAGCGGCAGTTCCTTCAATTCTTCCCGCAGATAAAAGGCATTAGAATCTGTGCCATGTATAATCTCATCCAGCTTCGGGCAGGCCTGTGCCAGATAGTCCAGAGCCATCTGCCACAATCCCTGATAAGGCGAAATTTCACTCATCAATGTATCCATACTTACACAAACCGGGACTTTCTTCTCATCTTTCTGAAGGCAGACCTCTAAAGTATCCCGAATGTCCCTGGAAGATGCCCCCACCTGAATGCAGTACTTCCCACCGCTGCAGTACCAGTCCTTAATTTCCTCGTTATACCAGGCAAAGCTCCTCCGGTCAAGCTGGAAGACCACTGTTTTCGTTTCTCCCGGCTGCAGCGCAGTTTTCACAAATCCTTTCAGCTCTCTGCGGGGCCTGGAGACGGTTCCCTCATTTTCCTGAACAAACACATTGCTCTTCCTGTCGACTTCCCATTTTTTATTCTGCTGGTTCGTCATATCCGAAACATAGAGCTGTACCACTTCTTTGCCGAATCGTTTTCCCGTATTTGTTACATCCACTAATACTTCCAGGATATCTTCTTCATCGAAGTCTGTCTTATCGGCCCGCAAGTTATGATAGGCGAATGTGGTGTAAGAAAGCCCATGTCCGAAAGGAAACAGTACTTCCATATCCTTCGCATCATAATACCGGTATCCAACAAAAATTCCTTCCTGATAATGCACCGTTTTCCCATCTCCCGGGTAATTCAGATAGGACGGCACATCCTGCAGCCGGACCGGATAAGTCTCGGCAAGTTTCCCGCAGGGATTCTTTCTGCCATAGATCAGATCCACTGCCGCCGTTCCCGTTCCCTGTCCTCCTGTATGCATCTGCAGGATGGATGATACTCTCCCAGCCCAGGGCATCTCTACGGCGGAACCTGCACACAACACCACCACTACGTTTTTCTGAACCGCACAGACAGCTTCGATCAGCTGATTCTGGCAGGAAGGCAGTCTCATGTCCGGGCGGTCATAGGACTCGCTCTCGAAAATCTCCGGAAGCCCTGCAAATATAACTGCCGCATCCGCACCTGCCGCCACATCCAAAGCCTCCTTCTGCCACGCCTCATTTACACAGTCTTCTTCCTCCGTAAATCCCGGCACATAAGACACCCCGCTGATCCCGGCAGCCTCCTGCCGTGCATTTGTCAGCTTAAATGGATTCACACATGCGCTGCCGCCGCCCTGAAATCTGGGTGCCTCTGCAAAACGGCCAATAAATACCACCTTTTTACCTTCCATAAGAGGAAGCAGCTGATTTTCATTTTTCAGAAGCACCGCCGATTCGGCTGCCGCCTCAACAGCCAGTTCATGATGCTCTTCCCTGGCAAAATCTTCACCCGTCGGTGTATTTTCATACTGCAGTACTTTTCCGATGATACGCCCGGCAGCCTCATCCAGCACACTCTCCTCAAGCCTTCCCAGGCGGACTGCCTCCACAAGCTGTTCATCCGTGATTCCATTGCATCCCGGCATTTCCAGATCCATACCGGCTTCCACTCCGGCCGGCCTGTGGTTGGAAGCTCCCCAGTCGCTGACTACAAAGCCTTCGAATCCCCACTCTTCCCTGAGGATGTCCGTAAGCAGATGGCGGCTCTCCGTTACATGCTCCCCATTTACTCTATTATAGCTGGCCATCAGCGCACACGGCTGTTCCTGCTTCACTGCCATCTCGAATCCTGCAAGATAGATTTCCCGCAGGGTTCGCTCGTCAATACGGGCATCAATCTTCATCCGCCATGTCTCCTGATTATTGCAGGCATAATGCTTCATGCATGCCCCCACATTCTGGCTCTGGATTCCCCGGATCTCCGCCGCCGACATCTCACCTGTCAGATACGGGTCCTCCGATAAATATTCAAAATTTCTGCCGCAGAGCGGATGTCTCTTAATGTTGGAAGCCGGCCCTAAAACCAGGGAAACTCCAACGGCCCGGCTTTCCTTCCCGATTGCCGCTCCCACACGCTCCATCAGTTCCCGGTCAAAGGAGGAAGCCATGGCGCATCCCGTAGGATAACTGACCATCTGCGTACTGGCATGGACTCCCATATGATCATCTTCTCCCGACTGAAAGCGGAGGCCGCTTGGTCCGTCGCACATCCGGATCGCCGGAATTCCTCTTTCCGGTATTGCCTTCGTATGCCAGCAGTCGGCTCCGGAACACAATGACGCTTTTTCCTCAAGGGTAAGTGTCTCTATGATTTGTCTGATTTTATTCTCCAATTTCATTCCCCCTTCTTTTCACCGTCTGCCAGGCCTGATATGGGGCCTAAGCTTTCTCCATTTGTTTTCACAACCTCTTTGTACCAGTAAAAGGAATCTTTTGGTATCCGCTCCAGAGTCTCATAATCAATATAGATTAATCCAAAACGTTCATTGTAACCCTGTGTCCATTCGAAGTTATCCATCAGGGACCAGTGGAAATATCCCCATACACAGATCCCCTCCTCCGAAGCCCGCTCAAGCTGCAGCAGATACCGGTTCAGATAGTCAATCCGATTCGGGTCATGCACCCTGCCGTCCAGGGAAACCGCATCATGGCAGGAAAGGCCGTTTTCTGTAATCACCACTGGCGTCTGATAGCGCTCATATAGGAAACGCGGTCCCCAGTAAAGTGCTTCCGGATCAATGGGCCAGTCCAGAGCCGTCTTCGGATGTCCGGCGGGCCTCATTCTGGGAACCGCTTTCCCGTCCTCACCCAGACGGACAGTATTCCCGCTGTAAATGTTCTGTCCGTAATAATCCAGCGGCTGGCAGATCGTTTTCATATCCTCCTGCCATCCTTTTGGCAGATATTTTCCAAATTTCTCAAGCCCGTCTTCGGGGTAACTTCCCAGCATCAGAGGATCGCTGTACCAGGAAAGGCCAAAGGAAAGCTCCTCCATGGTATCTCCCGCCTTAAAGTAAAGCTCGCGTGCAGCCTCTATGGATCTTTCGTCCTCCAGTTCCGGTATCACGGGGTCTGAGCACAATGCCGCCCCCACCCGCGCATCAGGTATCCTCTTTCGGATCGCCTGAACCGCCAGACCGTGCGCCAGCAGCATGTTGTGAATCATCTTAATTACATCGCTGTCCGCCATCCGGTATCCGGGTGCCAGATTTGTACTCACAAAGGTATTGCCAAACATCATCTGTGGCTCATTAAACGTATAGAAATCCCTGATGCAGTCTCCCAGTTCATCTGCAACGGCAGCCGCATACTCTTCAAACCAGCGTGGGCTGTCCGGGTTCAGCCACCCGCCCTTTCTCATAAGAGCCACAGGGTAATCCCAGTGGAACAGTGTAGCATAAGGGGTAATCCCCTGATTTTTCAGCTCTTCTGCAAGGTTTCTGTAGAAACGGACTCCTTTTTCTTCTAACCTGCCCAAGCCATCCGGCAGGATCCGGGTCCAGGAAATGCTGAACCGGTATGCCTTGATTCCAAGTTCCTTCATCAGGGCAATATCTTCTTTATATCTGTGGTAATGGTCACAGGCCGTATCCCCCGTGTGCCCCTGAAAAATCCTGCCCTCCTGACGGCAGAATTCGTCCCACACGGACAAGCCCTTTCCGTCCTCAAAAGCGGCGCCCTCAATCTGATATGCGGAAGTCGCAGCTCCCCATACAAAGTCGTCTTTAAACATGATTTTCTCCTTTATAAATGCTCTGATTCAACCTCTTCTTTACAGCCTGCCAATTCTGTGTGAATTCTGGATTTCGCAATTTCCTGCTGATTTCTCCGAGGAGTATGTATTACGGGAAATCCTCAGACATGAAACATTTCCCCATGAGGATAAGTTACCATCAGGCGGGACTCGCCTGCCTCTTCGCCGCCCTCTGATTCAATACGATCACGCAGACCAGAACGCAGCATAAAAAGCACATCTGCAATACTGGAAGAAGCTGGAATGAAACCACCGTAAACAGTTTTCCAAACAACGGCGGCATAACCGTAATCCCGGCATAGGCGCTTGCCACCTGGACTCCCATCAGCAGCTGCAGATTTTCCTGCGGAAAAAAGGATGGGGTCTGATGCAGCATAGCAGGATAGATGGGTGCCGTGATCAGTCCCAGCAGCAGAAACACTGCCATTGCGGTTCCTGCCCCGTTTGTAAATAAAAGCACCAGATCCAGCATAGCGGCGGTCATGACACTGCCGAAAATCATGGTCACATTCCCGATTTTTCCGGCCAGCATACCGCCCAGGAACCTGCCCGCCGTAATTCCCAGGAAAAACATGGAGACACCCCGTGCGGCCGAAGAAGCTTCCATTCCCTTTGCACTGATCAGGTAGCTGGCGCCCCAGAGCATCATTGCATTCTCCATGGAGCAGTACATAAAGAACTGTCCTACTACAAATGCTTTTCCCCGCACAGATACAGAGCGCCGCACCAGGGCTTTTTCGCTTTTCTCCGCAATCTTACCATTCCCGGTGCCCTGCACCTTTTTCCAGAGCGGAAGCGTGAACAGAACAGCCGCAATTAAAACAGCCTCTGTCAGAACAACCGTAATATATCCGCCCCGCCAGCCCGCTGCCGTCTGGCCAAATGCAGAGACCAGCAGAGGACCCGCCACGGCCCCGATTCCCCAGGAACCGTGCAGCCAGTTCATATGGCGTGCAGAATAGTGTTCCGCCACAAAATCATTGAGTATCGTCTGCAGCAGCCCGCTGCCGAATCCCAGAGGGACACAGCAGAAAAAAGTCCATCCAAAGGCCGGAGATATGACATACCCCGCCAGCCCGATCAGCAAAAATCCAAGTCCACATACTGCCGCCTTACCAAATCCAACCTTCCGGATCAGATGGCAGGCCGACAGGCTGGCTATAATAATCCCAATGGAAATTGTCATAGACAGTATTCCGGCGCTGTCCACACTAACCTGGTACTCCCCCGCCATAAATGGCCAGGCGGAGCCCAGGAGGGAGTCCGGCAGCCCCACGCCTACAAATACAAAATAGATCAAGATCAATAAAATCATGCTATTCTACTGTCCCTCCAAAGCTAATCAGGTCTTCCTGTAAAACATCCTCCCTGTCTCCAAAGACCTCTTCGTAAAGAGCCTTAATGTTCTCCAGCGGAGTATCCGGCATAATCCCGTTGGCCGCAGCCAGAATCAGACCGCCGTCCTCTCTGCCAAAAAGCTTTTTGGCACTGCGGACCTCCTCGCGGATTTCCTTGGGGGTTCCCATGGGAACCAGATGCTGTACGTCAATTCCATACAGAAATGTAATTTTACCGCCGTATTTTTCGGCAACTGCTTTTTCATCCATACAGCCCTTCTGGATCGGATGCAGGACATCGATCCCCGACTCCACCAGACTGTCCATTAACAGCGTATTATCCCCGCAGGAATGCAGCCACACATGCATCCCCTTTTTATGGATATGATCCACCAGTTCTTTGTACAGTGGGAGATGCACCTCTTTAAACACATCGGGCTGCATCATGGGGCCGGTCTGGAAGCCCAGGTCATCCGAAGTCATGATTCCGTCAAATCCCGCTTCCGCAAACCGGTCCACGATCCTTTTATGGAATTCCAGCACCTTCCGGCCCAGGATCTTTAAATTATCAAGATCTTCCACATAATCACCCATCACATTTTCCATTCCCCGGATCTGCCAGAAAAACTCATGGAATACCTGCCAGAACAGGCCCAGCCTGTAGCGGTTTCCTGCTTTTTCAAGTCCTTTTACCGCTCCGTCCAGAATTCCGGGTTCATCCGGGTCCGGAAAATCGGCAAAGAGCTGATCCAGTTCGTCCCATTCTTCCATCAGGACTGGTGTCCGTGCAATGCTGTGAGTTTCAGCATTTGTATAGTCCTTATATCCCCACCTGTATGAAGGGCTGCAGGAAGCTGGGGCCTCTGCCCGTCCCGGCTGCAGCAGTTCACCGCAGTAAACATCGGAAGGATACTCCCGCTCCAGTTTCGTCAGCTCCTCCCCATATTTTTCCTCTGTCCCGGTTCCCCACCAGTTCAGCAGGAAAGACGGTACATGCTCTGCCGCACCTTTTCGTTCGATAACAGATATCATCTCTTCTCTGGTCAAATATTTTTTCATCTCTTCATCCTTCCTTATTACTTTATTTTATAATGGGTGATTCTATATGCGTTACTGTGCACAGTAAACAGTAACCTATATGCTGCACATAGCAGAAAATCTCGACAGCGCCCTTGACCATATAAAGAAATTTGTTTATAATTTCTTTATAAAGGAGGTGCTATCATGCCAACAATCCGTTCAAGCGCAGATTTGCGTAATAGCTACAATGAAATTTCTACCTTTTGCCATGATTATTCTGAGCCTGTTTTCATTACCAAAAACGGTAAGGGCGACCTTGCTGTTATGAGCATTGAGGCATATGAACAGCTCATCGGACGTTACGAATTATACGGTCTGCTCCAGGAAGGGCTTTCTGATGTTAATGAAGGAAAAACCCGCCCGTTTTCCGAGACCATGTCCGATTTAAGGAACCGGCATAACCGGTGACCTATCAGCTTCATATCACATCAACTGCGGAAAGGGATATGGCGCAGGCCGCGGATTATATTGAATTTTTTTAAAAAAATCCTCGGGCTGCAGACAAGCTTCTTGATAAAGCAGAGCACCAGATCAATGCCCTGGCGCAGCTTCCGCAACAATTCGCTCTTGTGGATGATAAACTACTTGCTTCATGGGGCATCCGTTTTACACAGGTAAACAATTATCTTGCCTTTTACGTGATTTCAAAGGAAAAGCAGCGAGTAATAATTGTAAGATTCTTATACGCCAAGAGTAACTGGACGTCTATCCTGAGACTCGGTTTCCCTCTTGTATAGAAATTCTTTTAAGTTCCCTGCATTTTTACAGCAGGGAACTTTTTATTTCATTTCCTGGCCGCGCTTACCCCTTGACTGCCCCTGATGTCAACCCTCTGATAAAATACTTCGAGCCGAAAATAAACAGGATCACTAAAGGAACCGTGCCCATTGCCAGGGCTAATATCTTGGCCGCGTAGTCTGTGCGGTACATTCCGTTCAGCATTGCGATGCCCAGCGGAACCGTATATAAATCCATGTCGTTGATGGTGATAAGAGGAAGCAGGTAATTATTCCATGACCACAGGAATAACAGCAGTGCTATGGTAATCAGCGCCGATTTCACAAATGGCAGTACGATGGAGAAAAACACACGCATTTCGGAAGCTCCATCGATCCTGGCGCTCTCCATAACCTCATCAGGCACGGCCCCCTCTATACTCTGCTTCATCCAATACACTCCAAAAGCGTTAAATGTAAATGGAATGATAACCGGCCACAGTGTATTTAGAAGATGAAAGTTCCTCATCTCAATTACATAGGCGATTAGACTGATCTGAGAGGGGATCATCATGGTAGCTATAATGATCTTCGCGATCAGGTCGCGGTATTTAAAGCGGTACTTGGACAGGGCAAATCCTGCCATGGCACTTGTCAAAGTTCCGATCAGTGTAGCGGCCGTAGAGGCCACAAGGCTGTTTATGTAAAATTTTCCAAACGAACTGCTGCCGACGGTCTTCAGATTCTCCAGCAGATGACTTCCCGGAAGCAGAGTCAGCCCCTGAAAAAGTTCTGCCGATGTCTGGGTGCTCATACAGAGCATCATATAGAACGGAATGATCGTAATAAATGCCAGGACAAACAGCACTGCCATCGTCCCGATTCCTTTTCTCTTACTCATTCGTCAATGTCTCCTCTCCTTTTTGCCAGAGTTTTCTGCGTACGGTTCCACAGCATAACAACCAGCATGATTAAAAGAAATGCACTGTATCCAATGGCGGCACCCTTGCCATACTGCAGGTTTGTACCATTTCCAAATGCTGTATCATACAGATTCCATACAATGGTCAGACATGACCGATCCGGTCCCCCGACCGTCTGTCCTACGGTTGCCCACCCATTAAGCAGAAGCATGGGCTCCTCCATCACCTGGCAGCCGGATATAAAACTGGTTAGAATCAGGAAGCTGGTTACCGGCTTCAGCATGGGTATTGTCACATGCCAGAGAGTCTGCCTGTGATTTGCTCCATCCAGCTTTGCCGCTTCATAGACATCTTCCGGTATACCGGACATACCGGACAGGTAAAATACGGTACAATACCCGAAATATGCCCAGAAGAGCATCAGGGCGGTCACCACCCTGGCAAGCCCCGGTGTGCCCAGCCAGTTAATACCGCTGCTGATAATGCCAAACTTCATCAGCACGTTATTCAGTATCCCGGTCTGCCAGTCAAAGATCAGAGCAAACATCAGGCCTACGGCTACAGCCGTTGTAATATTAGGCAGGAAGAATGCAACCTGGAAAAACTTTTTGAACTTTGTTCTCTTGCTGTAGATCAGGTTGGACAGCAGCAGTGCAACAATAATGGACAGAGGGATATACATCAGCATCAGCAGAGCTGTATTTCCCACAGACTTCCAGAAATACTTGTCTTCGGTAAATAATCTGATATAATTGCTCAGTCCCACAAAATTAACATCTTTCCCAAAGGTCCAGTCGGTGAGGCTGATATAGAAGGAATGTATGATAGGAAATAACCCAAATACCAGATATAAGATTACAAAAGGCGCCAGAAACAAAACAGCGTATTTTGTTTTTGTTTTCATTTTCTTTGCTTTTTTTGACTGCATCACATTTTTACCTTTCTCTGAGGGCAAAAAACGAGACAGCCAGTGCTACAGACTGTCCCGCTATGTCATTCTTAGTTCACTTTCAAATCCGCTGCCTGATCCTGCATCTCACTGATGTACAGATCCACCGCATCATCCGCGGTCATCTCATAATCCGCATTCAGACTGCTGAGAACAAGCTCTATTGTGCAGATATCTGTATAGTCATACTCTGTGATCGGATTGATATAGATTGTAGGAAGGATTTCGTTGATAAATACTTCTCCAATCTTCTGTCCTGAAAAATATGTATTCTCTTCACTCACCTTTTCCTCGTCCATATAACCGGCGCCGCTTGGAATCTCTCCGTTTCCATATCTGATATCAGCGCCTTCCTCAAAGGAATCAAACTTTACAAAATCCCAGGCCAGAGCCTTATTTTCGCTGTCCTTTGTAATTCCCCAGCAGGTACCGCCCCAGTTGAAGCCGCCCTCCGGAGGAACAATCAGGCCCCAGTTGCCTTCTCCTTCCGGGTCATTCGGTATGATAAAATTATCAAGTCCGAAGCTTGGCATCGGGCTGAAGATACTGTCCTTTCCGCCGAAGGAAGCATACCATGCCGGTGTCCACTGCTCGATCTGACTGACGATTCCCGCATCTCTGAATTCACAGACCTCTGTGAAAAGATCCTTTACCACCTCTGTCTGAATGGTACCGTCTTTTATCCGCTGCTCTTGTGACTGCCCGTTTGCAATATAGTATACATCCCCCAGTGATGTCAGCATGGATACCTTGCCGCCGCTCTTTTCTTTGACCGTCTCCCCAATATTGATAAATTCATCCCAGGAGGTAATCATCTCTGTCAGCTTGTCCGGATCATCGGTTCCAAGATATTCTTTGGCCAGATCTCTCTTATATGCCAGTCCGCTTGGATTGATGTTACGCTCCAGCCCCACCGTTCTGCCTTCCTCATCGATCATTGTTGGCAGTACGCTCTGTTCCACCAGACTTGTATCCAGGTTATAAGGCTCTGCTTTCAGATCGTCTAATATATCCATGGCAAAGAGCTGGCCTCTGTTCAGGCTCTCCCCCCATACCAGATCCGGAAGCGTTCCGCCGGAAGCCAGTGTGGTCTGGATCTTTGTCATATATTCCCCTGCATCCACTACGACCTGTTCAATCTCTGTTCCCGGATGGCTCTCCTCGTATGCCTCTATCTCATCGCTGATGTCGAACCATGTCCACATCGTAATTTTCCCGCTGATCTCATCCATGTCCGCGTTTTCTGAGGCCGTACCGGAAGTTTCTTTTCCCTCTTTTGTGCTGTCTGTTTCTTTTCCGGACCCACAGCCTGTCAGCTGCGTCATAAGCATAATTCCTGCCAGTAACATTACCAGTTTTCTTTTCATTTTATTAATTCCTCCTTTTGTTTTCCCGTTCTCTCGTGTTGTTGCACAAATTATACCAACAATCCAGAGGAATCGTGTAGCATGTAATCCAACTTTTTTGTTATGAAAACCACTTTTTCCGTGTTTTTTTCTATTATTTTTTTGTTTTATCTTATCTTTTTATTGATTTGTCCCAAGTGGAATCAATACGTCTACCTGTGTACCTCCGCCTTCTCTTGCCCTGATGCTCAGCTGATATTCTTCGCCATAAAGCAGGGTCAGCCGTTTGATAATATTCTGTACGCCAATGTGATTGCGTGATACATCCGTAAGCCTCATACTACCGTCCATAATTGCCCGCACCTTTTCTTCCGATACTCCAACGCCCTCGTCAGACACACAGATCCGTATATACCCAGATTCATTTCTCACTTCCCTGCGCAGCGTCAGCCAGATTCTGCCCGTATGCCCAAGGGGCACAATCCCATGGAAAAGCGCATTTTCCACAAGGGGCTGGATCACAGAGGTGGGGACATGCTCTTTTTTAAGCTCCTCGGAACAGTCTACAATCATTTTAAACATATTCTTATACCGATAATTCTGAATACAGATATAATTGCCTATAATCCACAGTTCCTCCTCGACAGTTGAGTAATTCTTGTTGTCCGACAATTTAATTCCATCCTGCAGAAGATCGATCAAAGCTTTGGTGATTTTGACCACATCGCCCCCCTGCTCCTTTTTAGCCAGGTATATAATTGTATTCAGTGTATTATAGATAAAGTGAGGATTAATCTGGGCAACCAGCACCTCATATTCCAGATCGTGCTTATCCTTCTCATGTTGAAGCGAGGCCTGCACGGAGGCATTCAGCCTTACCACCATCTGATTGAAATCCTTACCAAGTGTCTCGAATTCATCCCGTGTATGGATATCTACCTGCGTCTCAAGATCCCCTTCTCCCACCTTCTTCATGGCATTTGTCAGCACAGAGACCGGATGCATCAGCCGAAGCATCAGCGGGATTAAGATGGCTGCAATTAAAAATACACCGCCAAGCAGCACTAACAGCAGAATCTGAACGTCTATGCGCTGGGAATCAAATAAGCCCGGATCGCCCAGCACTGCTGTAATACTTCCGCCCATCTTTGTTTCCTGCTGCAATTTAAGCGGAAACCGCTCTTTGTCATTTTTCGTCCCGGGCTGATCAAATATTTTCTCATCCAACGTGCTGTCCTTCACATACACCATCTCTTTGTCATTGTTAAAATAGCCAAGCGCATCAAAGTTTGCACTATGCCGCTGTATGATCTCGTCAATCGTTTCGGTATCTATATTAATAATCAGACTCCCCCAGCGTTCACTCACATGTCTGGAAGAATAGCTGGGAATACAGATACTGATCAGGCTTTGGCCGCTCTGCCCACCTGTCCGTGAATAAGAAAATGTGTAAGGCCTGCTCACCGTATACCGGCCGTCATCACCAGGTTTGCCTGCATCCGCAGCTGCACTGCTCATCTGCTCATACCATTCCTGGCACAATTCCATGCTGATTTTATCCCAGAAGGGTACATATGACCACATCATCTCCTCTCCGCCCTTCACTAAAGCAATACTGCTGATATGTTCGGAAAGCATGATGACCTGGTTTATATAGTCCAGTATTTCATTTTTCTGCTTGAATGCCTCCACAACAGAGTCAGGAGCATCCTCCGAGAAATATTCCTGCACGGACTTATTGATCAGAATCTGCTGTCCGTACTTTTGTGCCTCCTCATAGATATTATCGATTTCCGAAGACAGCTGGTTCACAGTCACCTGATTATCTTTTTTCATCTGGTTCATCATGACATTGGAAAAATAGCGGTACAGTACAATCCCGCTTATATTGCTGACCACCAGAGTAATTCCCAGAATAATCAGGACCACTTTCACGCTCAGCCTCTGATATTTTTTTCTGCCTATTTTCATATCCTACTTCGCCTCTCCTCTGTGTGCCATATATTCCATGGGTGTATATCCGGTCTCTCTCTGAAAAAGCTGGCTGAAATACTGCGGGGACGTGTATCCTGTCATCTCCGCAATCTCATAGACCTTATAATCTCCATTTACAAGCAGATATTTTGCTACATTCATCCGGTAATTTGTCAGATAATCGCCAAACGTCATCCCCAGCTCTTTTTTAAAGAGATTGCTGAAATAGACCTCACTCAACCCCACCTGTGCCCCTACCTGTCTGGCCGTCAGCTTTTTCTGATAGTGTTCGTGGATATACTGAAGGGACTGGTCGATTTTCCGATTGTTTACCCTTTTTCCTGTGTCCGATGCCATAGATGCCAGTTCCAGAAATTCATGGACAATCCACTGCCAGATCTGCTCTGCCGTAATCAGCTTTGAAAGCTCTTCTTTCTGCCGGGTCACATACTCCTTCAAAGGGGTCAGAGCATTCTCATTTCTCATCTCGTCCAGATGATAAAAAAGGTGTCGGCATATATACCGGTATTTTCCCAAATCAGAATAAGGCGTGGAATACTCTTTTTTCAGCCTGTCCAAAGATTCACAGAGCGCTTCCTTCCTGCCCCTTTGGGCTGCCTCACGGACCTCCCCCATGAGCTCCCGCAGTTCCCTGTGTCCAGTGTCTGTATTACAGCAGCGGTTTTTAAGCTGTATGTACGGTACAATTTCCTGCCTGTCCATAAAGATACAGCATCCGGAAAAATCCTGCATCTCGTGGAAAGAAGCTTTCAATACGTCCGGTCTGATGATCCCCACGTCAAAAAGGGCAATTACCCGGGCCGTATATTGCTCCCTGAAATAATCCTGTATCCTGTTCAGAAGCTCCCGAAGCTGATCCTGTTTTTCTGTAAGTGAAAAAAATTCCTTTCCCTTTTCGCCGACCAAAAGTCCCCAGCTTGTAGAATCAAGCCAGAACATCTGCAGAAGTTCCAGGTCTCCATCGGGAGGCAGGAGTTTCTCTATTTCTTTCTGGCTGATCGTGATGTCTTTTGTACTGCAGTCCGCCAGTTCTTCCAGTATATAGGAACTCCTTCGTTTCAGAAGGATGCGGCAGCACTGTCTGGACTCCCCCTGTACACCTGCTTCTTCTTCCGGCAGCATATTCAGCATCAGGCTCTGGTAGTAATGATTCTGGCTGATCCCCTGTCTGCGGCGCTGCTCCTCAATCTCCCCGGAAAGACGCTCCAGAAGCGGCAGAACCACCTCTTCCTCGATCTGATTTTTCAAAAGATATTCGGTCACCCCGCAGGAAAGCGCTTTCTGTGCATAGTCAAAATCCCGGTATGCAGTCAGAATCACCATCTTCACATCCAGGTTTTTCTCCCGGACTTTTTTGCACAACTCCAGGCCGTCCATGATAGGCATACGGATATCCGTAAATACGATATCCGGCTTTTTATCTTTGATCAGCTGCAGCGCCGCCTCGCCATTTGCCGCACACCCCAGAAGCTTATATCCGTACTGGCCCCAGTTCAGCAGTTCTGCAAAGCTCTCCAGCGCCAGCGGTTCATCATCCACTATAATAAAACTTGTCATCCCGATTCCTCCTCCTTGTGTCCCTCTCCCGTTCCTTTTATCTCCTGTAACCCTTATGTTTTCCCCTTAAAATGCGCAACAACGCCAGACTGATCGAAAAGGAATCAGTCCTGGCGCTGTCTGTCTTATTCTTTATTTGTTATCCAGCCGGATATGTTTGATTGTCCGCTCTACCATATCCTCCAGCCGAACCTTCCCCACGCGGAAAATGTCTGTGTCCAGCTCGTCCCGAAGCGGCTTCACCCACTCCTCGGGTATCTGGTCATACCCTTTCATCATACCTACGATTGATCCTACCGTTGCACCATTACAGTCTGTGTCAAACCCGATCTGCACCGCATAGCAGATGGATCTGGAAAAATCCCCGTCCCCGTAAAGCAGTGCTGCCGCCACAATCATAGCGTTGGAAATCGTATGATCCCAGTGATGGACATTCTTTTCATCGTATATCTGGAAGATCTCACCGATTACTTCATCGTAAGTCTTTCCCTCCTGCTTCCATGTGATCACCTGTATGATGCTTTCGTACAGCCTGGAAGTCACCGGGATCTCATTCAGCCCCACCCGGAGTACTTCTTCCATATCCTGGCATACAGCCGCCCATGCCAGCATGGCCGCCACAAACATTTCTCCGTAAATCCCGTTTTTCACGTGGGAGATCACTGCATCCCGGTATGCCATTTCCGCGGCTTCCTGGGGTTTTCCAGGATTGATATAACCAAAATAGTCACCCCGGATCTGTGCCCCGATCCATTCCCTGTACGGATTCTTGTATATGGCAGATTCCGGCGGCAGGTACCCGTTCACAAAGTTACGGAAAGCGACGCGTTCCGCCGTGCAGTATGCTGACTTGGGCTGCGTCTCCAGCCACAGCTCTGCCACGTTCCTGGAGGTAAAATTCCTTCCGTAGCGCTCCACAAGCTCACTTGCCAGTACTACATAATTGGTATCATCGTCCGCCGGCGCACAGGTCAGTGTATCTGCATAGCACCTGTCATACACATTGAAATCAAACTGTTTCCTGACATCCTCTGTGATCGCCTTCTGGTATATGTAGGTCTTCATCGGCCAGTTCCCGGTTCCCTCGAGAAGCCGTCTGATCTCGTCCGACATAAATCCTTCGATCGGCTTGCCCAGAAGACAGCCGCAGACCCGGCCGTACCAGGCGCCTTTTATTTTGCTGTAAAGAACGTCATCTGATATCACATTTCTTTCAGATGTTCCGCCATCAGCTGCCGCACCTATCTCGGGACTCTGCGTGCACAGATGCCGTATCCCCGTATAATCGGAAGGCTCACGGTAGGAATACCCTTCCCGCATTGGTGCCTTCATTACCATCTGGAAGAGAACATCCGAAATCTCTTTTTTCTCTCTGCCCTCCGGCAGCCTGTCAACCTCGGCAAAAAGTCCTTTGAGAGGCTTCATATCCTTCCCCTCATCACAGCACTGATCGTACTCCACCATAAGCTGTGCCGAATAGTTTTCCCATGTATGCATTGTAGAATAAGAAGGCTCTATTTTTCTGGTGAGTACCATCTCCTCCGTATTCTGATAGTCTTTGCCATTAATCAGATAGTCCAAAGATACATCAAAATATTCCGCAATACGTACAAGATTATCCAGATCCGGAACAGAGGTGCCATTCTCCCATTTCTGTACCGCCTGCCGGGATACACTGAACATCTCCGCCATCTTTTCCTGTGAAATTTTTCTTAATTTTCGTAACTTTCCTATTTTATCCGCCAGCATCTTCGTACCTCCTCTTTTCATCCACTATACAGAAGTCGGAAGGTTATTACAAGCATTTGTAGGTTAGCAGAATTTGACAACCAGTGGTTGTCAAAACGATAGATAACCCAGGAGAAAGATCGGGGAGAAGATATTCCCAGAACCTGTTAGGAAGAATACCAGTAGAAAGGACAATGGAATTTGATATTTATTATGTTATTCAAAAAAGGCTGCCGTAAATAGGGGCAGCGTGATTCATGCAATTATTACGCGATTGTATTATTACCATTACTATAGTACCATTTATTTACGGAGCAATCGTGTACAGAGTAGCAGCCTCCCATACTTAACAGAAGAGGGGAGGTGGTGCGTATGAATACTTATGAAGTTCTTAGCCTGTTGTTTTTGGGCGGTACTTTTCTCATTGCACTGCTTGCCTACATCGATAGGAATAACAAGCGAAAATAAAAATGCCTACCTCTGTACTTGCCAGTGCCAGGTAGGCATTTCCTTACCTAGAGGCTAACCACTTTGTGGGCGGTTGCTCCTATTTCTGCTTTTATTATAGCATATTTTCTTTGAATGTAAAGGAAGCTTTTATTACACGTCTTCTATATCCAACTATTAGGCTGCTGTTCATACCCCAGCCAGCACCAGGGAACAAGCTTTAGCCTTGTGAACGGCTTGCGGCGATCCCTTCATTTCGCTGGTACATTCAATTCAACAAACTTATATACGTATTCAACCTTATCCTTTTCTGCCTCAACTGCTATTTCATTTTCTTGCAACACGCTGAGACTTCTTTATAGGTATTATCCTCTCCAGCCTTCTTTAATAACGACAGGAGCACCTGAAACCACTCTCCACACCGATAATGTATAGAATATTTTTCATCATATTCCTGGAATGTCCATATATTTTCCTTTCCTATTTTTTCTATAAATTTTGAAAAAGCCTCGGATAAATATACTATTTTTCTTTTTTCAACAACTGCCTCCGGCTCCGGACTCCATATTGGATGCGGCCGATAATTCAATGCCAGATAAACCAGCTTATCGATCTCTATGCTCTCGGAATCAAAAAAATCCTCCAGATAGATTCTGTTCCAAATATAACTGCCCCATTACTTTCAGCACCCCGCCTCTGGCAAAATCATCGATATCCGGATTATTAACAGTCTTTTTCAGAATTTCCAGATCTCCATTATATGTATTATAAAGAATATCCTGCAGGCCTGATGTAATTGCATCTCCAATCAGATAATCCAAAGTATCACTTGGAAGAGATATCAGTTGCATAATTTTAGGAAAACATTCTCTGTCCTGAAATTCCCCCAGCAGATGCAGTGCATAAAAATGCAGCTGATAGTTTTCATCTAGGTCATCTCCCTCTGAAACGGCTTTCTTTATTGCATCGATCAGGCAGGGAACTGCAACGTCTTTGTTTTCACTTATAATACGGAATGCTCTTCTGGGAATTTACTGCTTCTGTAGGTAATATCCTGTATTGCTTTTTGTACTAATTCTTCCAATTTTACTTCACTCCTTTGTCTTGTTATGGGCCTATTCATCTCCGGCGTACGATAATGGTCGAACAGCAGATTTCTTTCTCTATGACTGTATATATTATAACAGAGTTTACTTTATCAACCCATTTATCGTTCAAAGAAAATCTTTGTTTTTCCAGCAAGCCTCTGAATAGCCGTTCACAATTTCCCATTTTGGAGATTTTTTCATTTTGGAAAATTCTGCAATTGTGCCTGATTTACCACGACAGATATACAGCGGTATTCTGTTTTACCTGCCCCCTGCCCCCTGCTCCCGGGTAGGATCTGCATTTACAGCCTTATCACTCTCCCTGCCCTCTCTGACTGCACAATAAAAGTGATACAGATTCCCATCCTTTTCTATCACACACAGTTTATGGGCATGCAATTCGTCAATCTCACCTGCATTTCCATATTTCAGAATTGGCGTTTTCACCTTATTCCAGTGATACAGGTCTTTTGAAAATGCAATACCTTCCCCCGTCATATCCATAGTAATACATCCCCCATAATGAACCATGGAGATTCAAAGCCTGTCTCTATACTGATTTCCATAATTGATTTATCCGTCCGCGTTAACAGATCCTTGGCAACCAATATCCGATAATACTGAATATATCCCATAATGGTATACCCGGTATTTTTCTTAAATTCTCTGTTCAGATGATCGCTGCTTAAATGCACCAGCTCTTCGAGATTTTTTCGGGTAATTGTTTCATTATAATGCTCTTCGAGATATTTTTTTACCTTCTCTATGGCGGTTGCATCCTCCATGCTCACCGCTTTTTTGTTCTGGCCCGCCCAGACACGTTCCTGTTCTATTTTATGTACTGCACTCTGCACAACTTCTTCCAGCTCCTGAAAAGATACGGGCTTCAGCAAATATTGGTAAACCCCCAGCGATATCGCGCTCCGGGCATAGTTAAATTCGGGAAACCCGGTAAGGATGATATTAATAATCTCAGGGTGCAGCCCCTGTATCCATTTAATCAGATCTAATCCGCTCTCTTTGGGCATCTCAATATCGCATAGGGTAATGTCTATTTTTTTGATCGTGAGGATTTCCTGTGCCTCCATCGCACTATTCGCAGTATAGACCTTTTGTATCCCAATCTTTTCCCAATTTACTGCTTTTTGTAAAATCTGAATTGCAGTTGCCTCGTCATCGACCATTAAGATATTCATGTCCGCTCATCCCCCACTCAACTGTAATTTCTCCTGCATAGATTTTGTATACTTATGTAAGAGAAGGTTGTTTTTTATTTGTTTCCGTTGTTATACCTTATTTCCTTTCGCTTGTCAATATTTGTTTCAATATCTTTCCCATCACTGTTCATCGATCTGTCAATAAGCCGCTGCCTCTTCCACTTCTTCCCAAACCACTTCCGCTTCTTTTCCACGATGTGCCAGTCCGATGTAACATATCTTCCCCTGCAGCCCCACACCATACTTTTTCTCTTTCACCTGCCGGATCGCTTCCTCCGCAAGGAGGGTCAGATTCTGCGTCTTTTCTTTTGTATATTTGAATTCCAGTATGAAATGAGTATACTTCCCGGTCAGATTTTTCAGGATAAGGTCGCCTCTTCCCTTGCCGCTCTCCCTATTACTCTTGATCTCATACTCACCATACAGACAGGAACACATTCCCAGCACCATCATATGATAGCTGTTCTCATCCTTGAGATCATGATAGGACGGCAGTTCCAGTAAAATGCGGCGGTATGCATCTGCGAATCCTTCCAGTTTTTCCAGACAAAGCATATCTCCCAGTTGTGACAGTCTGCCTCCCGATACTCCCAGATGATGTGCGGTCAAATCCTCGAATGCCCGGCCTACCTCATGATTCGGAATTTGAATTCTGCTCATCCCTCTATCCGTTTTTTCTTTCACTGTCACCATTCCGGCATTGATCAATAATCCCCAGAGTGATGCCGTACTTGCCTGTTCGTAAAAGGAACTTTCCAGTTCCACCTTTGTTGTCACAGTTCCCATCTCAATCAACTGCTCATAACCTTCCCGAAAGTCCTCTCCGCACCGGTCCATGGCATTGCGGATCATGCTGTTTTCACTGGTGTTTACCCAATAGGGATCCATGCGCTTCCGAAATGCATACATACAGATCGACCAGGGATTATACAGATCCACATTGCCGATGTGGTAGCCATCGTACATCCGCCTGACCTCATCTGTCAATTCCAGATTATAATAATTCAAAAGCGCTTCTGTCTCTTCCTCTGTGAATCCAAAATATTGAGCATACTCTGCATCATTGACAGTGCTGACCAGCAGGTTGTTTAGGCCGGAAAAGATATTTTCCTTTGCCACACGCTGGATTCCTGTCAAAAATGCTTTATCAAGAAAGGCATTTCCTTTCAGTGCAGAAGACAGTAATTGAGCAAGAATACCTCTTACTTCCTCATAATAACCACTCACATTTGCAGCAATAAATGGAGTGTCGTACTCGTCAATCAGCAGGAATACTTTCTGCTCATAGTACTCTTCCAACACCTGACAAAGCAGCTGGACAGCTTCGGTGATATCATACTTTTTCTGTATATCTCCACTTTTTATTTCCCACAGAACCTCCAGCAATTGTTCCACACTTTTTCGGCATGCTTCGGACACCCGCTCACTTTCCCATGCAAACCGGTATCTTTCGTACTCTGCCAGCAGCACATTTACGAGCCATCCCCAAAAGCCTTTTTCCACATCCCCTTTCACATTTAAAAAGGATAAATACACCACCGGATATTGATTTCTGTCTTCCCAGGTCTCTGTCTGTGCAATCGCTGTTCCTTCGAAGATCTTTTCTGCGTCCTTTGTACAGTCCAGAAATTCTGCCATCATAGACATGTTCAGTGTTTTTCCGAACCTTCTCGGCCGGGTGATCAAAACTACAGTTTCATAAGAATCCAAAAATTGTTCCACCAGCATGGTCTTGTCTACATAATAGCCGCCCAGCTCACGTAATTTGCGGAAGTCCTGCTCACCGATTGCCAGTCCTTTTCCAAGTCCCTTTTTCTCTCTTCGGCTCCTGCGCCTTTCTAAGGAATTCGGTCGTTTCGGCCTCTCTGTCTGCAGTTCTGCGTAATTGCCAGACTCGGATTCCCGGACCAGGGATGGATAACCGGGCATTGATTCGCGCCCCATTGACGGAAGATAACCGGATACCGTTTCACGAACTGCCGCCGGACAATTGTTCCCTATATATGGCATCGGGGTATTCCGGCCCACAAGTTCATCCAGCGAGCAGGTAAACACATCGGCAATCTTGATCAGCATCTTCAAATCCGGGGTACGTTTCCCCACTTCATAGTTGGCATAGGTGGATCTGGATATTCCCAGCAGCTCCGCCATCTGTGTCTGTGTCAGGCTGCTGCCTGTCCGTAATGCCGTCAGCCGTTCGTGGAATTCTGTCTTCGCCATATAATCGCCTCCTCAAAACGTATGTTCTGTTTGTTGTTTCAAGTATAACATGGGTGCTTTCATTCTGCAACTTTATTTTCAATATGAAACTTTTATTTTTACCAGGCAGAAATATTTATGAACCACCATTTCATTATTTGAACATTTATAATCATTCCCTTTTTTCATCATACTTGAGCCGCCAGACTTGCTTTAATCAATATTGCTGATAGGTTAACTGCCTATTCCTTTGCCACCTGCGAGGGCAGGCAGTCAAAATACTTTTTAAAGGTCTTCGAAAAATGCTTTTCACTAATATACCCTACCCGTTCTGCCACCTCTTTTACAGATAAGGACGGATTCTTACAAAAAAGCTCCATGGCCTTTTTCATCCGGACAGCCGTGACAAAATCAATATATTTTTCTCCCGTTTTTTGACGGAAAATCCGGCTGATATAGGTTGGACTGATATCAAACCGATTCCCCATTTCCGCTATGGTCACATCATTCATATAATTAGATGTAACATACTCCTTAATTTGCTGAATGATATCCTGATTTCCAGAATTGTGCTCCCACATAGCATTTTGCAGGAGCTTTTGGAACTGCCCAAGCAGATCTGTGTATTCTTCCCCTTCAAAGCTGCTTTTCCAAATCACAGACAAATACGCCCTCAGTGGGTGACTGTCTATTTTTTTAAAACTTTTTTTCAAACCGTCTTCATGCTCCATTTCCTGAAGCAATTCGTTTGCCAGTCCATAGTTCCCCGTCATATAGCTGGCTGTAAGCATTTCTATCTTTTCACATAAAAACCTCTTTTCCATCAGATCCTTCTGTTCATTTAACTCCTGTAATGAGATGGTCTTATAATTTTCCTCCAGAATACGGACACCTGACAGTGCCAGTATAATCTGCTTATTCATATACAATTCCTTAAAATCCTTTGCCGCCGCCCAGACAGCTGCTACTCTTGTATTCATATCAAACACATCCGTATGGTGGCGCAGATAGGAATGAAGCCTCATATATTTTTTTCCCTCTACGATCAGGCAAAGCTCACTTGTCTGCAGAAAGAACAATGCATAGCGATCCCTTCCCTCTATGTTCTTCTTCAGATAACCGGATAGATTTTCGTACAGCTTTGCATACAGTTCCTGGCGTTTTTTATTTTCATCTGTATCCAGAAAGAATACATAAATACTGTAAACCCCATCCTTTTGTACGGGCTGCATCTGCTTTATTCCCCCTGCCATATCTGCAAGGGCAAACGCCTGGCTCACACTGTTTTCAAAGATCTGATTTAGATTCTGAAGCTTTCTCAGCTTTTCTTTTATCATATTTTCCATCAGCTCCTTCAATTGGTCAATGTCCAGAGGCTTCAGCAGATATTCCTTAACACCAAGTCTAATAGACCGCTTTGCATATTCAAACTCTGCATATCCGGTCAGAATGCACCACTGAGTTTCCGGCGACTTACCACGGCATATCTCCAGGGCATCCAGCCCATTAATTTTCGGCATATTGATATCCACAAAAACCATATCGTAAAAATCTTTTTCCACCATATGAATCATCTCTTCCCCATCTCTGGCCTGTGAAATGTGATGGACACCTGGATACAGCTCCTCCAGCATGGACAGTAAACTAATCCGTACCAGCCTCTCATCGTCTGTTATTAAGATATTCATAATTTATCCTCTCTTTCCCCCAGGGATAACTTTTCTTCTTTTGCAATCAGCAGGTTGCATACCGTCTGGAACCGCCCTTTTCTTTCGTACCAGAAAAAGGAGTCTGGATATGTGATGAAAAGCCGATCCCGCACACTTGTAATTCCCACCCGGTCTTTGGTGCTGATATCCTTCTCCTTATATGGAATACCGTCATTTGCCACTTTAATCCATACGAAGGCTTCTCCGTTTTTGCTTTCTACCTGACAGACCTCAAGCAAAATGCTTAAGGAATTTCCATCCTTCGGCATTCCATGCAGCATCGCATTTTCAATCAGAGGCTGAAGTAAGAGCTTGGGAATAGAGAAGTCCCAAAACCCCTCCTCCACTTGAATGTCATAGTACAGCCGTTCTTCAAACCGGACTTTTTCCAGCATGAGATAGCTCTCAATAAACTGGCACTCCTTCTGAATACTGGAATCATATCCGGGCTCACAGGTATAACGAAACATTCTGGAAAGATTTAAAATTCCCTTTTCCAGATTCTTCGTATCTCCTATCCGATTCAGCGCCTGAAGAGAATTCATTACATTATAAAAAAAGTGGGGATTAATTTCAGCCTGCATAGCCTTATATTCTGCCATCTGCTGATTCATTTTCCAGATATACTCGTGCTGTACCAGATCCGTGATCCGCTCTGTCATCTCTGTCATTGCCAGAGATATTTCCGAAAACTCCTCAATGGGGATTGGAAGCATGTATCCGTTGCTCTCCCGGTCTCCCAGACGATACTTCTGGATATACGAGACAATTCTTTCTGTAGAAACCGATATCCGGCGGCTCAAATTCATAAAAATGAAAAATGCCGCAGCCATAGCACAAAACCAGAACAGCAGGATCACAAAGGAGGTTCTGTTGGCCTCCCGGAATATGGTGCTCTGAGGCAGTATATAATCAATGCCAAACCCATATTTTTCTTCCTGCATATGGTACAGATAATGTGTTTTTCCTTCTATCTGTATCTTCCGGCCCATAAACTCCTCTGTGTCATCCGCGTTGTCCTGTGCAGTAACAAAACGTTCTTCAGTGGCAAAAGCAGGAGTCCCATCCGGAAAATTAACGACCATTCCTGCGCCGTCAGGCAGCGTAACCTTTTTGCTCAAATCTGAAAATACCGTTTGGGACAATTCCGTAAACACATATCCCTGCCGGGATGCCGTTTCCAGCTGGTTCACCGGACACAGCATGGTGAACACAGGCTGCTCCTCATGATAGTCCGGACATTCTTCCATAAGACTCCCGGGAAGAAATATGACTTCTCCCGATGCCAGTTTTTCCAGTTTCTCATACAGCATATCTGATTCTTTCTCATACCGCAGGATTGCCCCGCCATACTTATTCAGATAAAAGAAATTTCCCCTGTTCGTTTTTTCCGGCAGAAATCCAATGCCCCTGTGATTAGAATCCGAAACTGTCAGATACTCATTCAATGCACTTCTGTACTTGACTGAATATCTGATATACTCATATAAGTTCTCCTGGGACACATCAATTTCATTGTGGTTAACATATTGATAAAACCTTGCAATATTGGTATCAACCAGGTATTGCAGAAAAAAATGCTCCGCATTCTGCATAGAACTGCCCAGTTGGTTCGTAAGGGTCTGAAGAATAATCCGGTTGTTTGTATTATAGCTGTTCAGGAGCTGGTGATTGAAAAAGCTCAGTAGAATGAGACTGATGACAATGAAAGGCATAAGCACAGAACTTGCAAATGCTCGATACAAAGATGATTTCAGAGAATTTTTTTTCATTTTGCCCTCCTTTCATTTTTTCAGAATATTCAGAAAATGGAGCGCAAAGGGGTCTGACCCCTTTGCCCCCCTTACAGCGGCTTTTATTTATAATTTCAGTTTCTGCATTTTCTCGCAGTAATATTGAACTACCTCGAATTTGGCATCGGGAGCAATTCTATGATCGGGGCATGGGATATATCCCCCCAGCTCAATCAGCGGTTTTAATCTCTCTATTTCTTCGTCGACCGCCTTGTAATCGCGGGCGAAAACAGTCTTGTTCATACCGCCCACACCGCGTAGTTCTCTGCCATACTGTTCCCGCCATGGAGCAATGCTGGCATTCCAGGTGCCCACCTCAATGGGGAACATGGTATTCACACCATTTTCAAGCCAGACAGGGAGCAGCCGGTCGATACAGCCATCACAGTCCACAGAAACGATATCAATATCATGCTGTTTAAGCAATGCCGTATACTTTTTATAATGAGGACCCACATATTCCTCAAAGACGGTTGGCGCAATCAATGGGCCGTTCTTAAAACAGATGTCCTCCCAGAAATGAGCATAATCAAATTTTGCACCTGTCTTTAGAACCTCCTCCAGACATTTATAACCCAGTTCTGCAATGGTGTCAATGATCTCTACATATAAATCCTCATCATCCACATACAGATAGCTTAACTGCTCTACACCCAGCAGATTTCTCATATATCCAATCAGGGAGCCGCAGTGCAGGCCAATAGGGATTTCCCTGCTGTCCCGGGAAGGAAGGTTTTTGAAAAATGCGCTGTCCACGCGCGTCTCCTTCCACTGAAGTTTTGGCAGATAGAGCTCTTCCCAGGCCTGCCGGTCCATAAGCGATGTTCCGATTTCTGCTGAAATCGAAATAATATTGGGTTTTTCCAAAACAATCAGGCCCTGCTCATCCCTTACAATCCTGCTGCCGTCCGGCTTTTCTTCCAGAAGCTTTTTTTCAAAAGCCGGAAACAGCTGATTTTTTGTGCCAGGACAGGAATTCCAGTTAAAATCAAAGCCTAACCGCTTCATAACTGAATTGTCTGCGGGGGAATTATCCCCCTCCCTCCGGTATCCGTCTGCCTCCTCCTGGGTAATATGGCCTTCCTGTGCCCACTTGTCCAGGGTTTCTTCCCAATATCCAAATGAAACTACCGGGAAGTGTTCAAATTTCTGGTAATGCAATATTGCCAGTACGTTTTCACGAAATGTCATACTTAAATCTCCTCATTATTTATTCATAATATTTGAATTGCGGCAGATATTCTTTATTTGCCTCAAACATTTCCCTCACCATGGATTTGATTTCTGCAAGACTTAAAACTGCTGATGTCAATGGGTCAAAATAGCAGGCCTGATAAATCTTCCGGGGATCTCCGGTAATGGCTC
This sequence comes from Faecalicatena fissicatena, assembly GCA_001028025.1. Classification (GTDB taxonomy): domain Bacteria; phylum Bacillota; class Clostridia; order Lachnospirales; family Lachnospiraceae; genus Faecalicatena; species Faecalicatena fissicatena_A. The sequence continues at coordinate 44,914 of LDAQ01000044.1, forward strand.
CTTCCACAGCCAGCTCCTCGATCCTTGCGCTAACATTATTTAAAAGTGCCAGATGAGGAGGCAGCGGACCAACGTGAATCGGCTCCAGCGTACCTTTGGATGCAAGCACCGGCACCTCCACACAGCAGCCCTCTGGCAGATCGTCAATTAAGCCAAAATTTCTCACATTCCCGTTGAATTTATACATCGTACCATCTCCAAACATTGCATTGAAGATATGTGCTGCATACTCATTTCCACGTTTCAGATTCACTGCATTGTCAGCCCACTCCAGGAATTCCTTCTTCCAGGTATTTTCTCTTTTTTCATACTCGGTTTTCACCATAAAATAGTGCCCGGGGTTCCAGCCGGTGCCATGAGTACAATATTTTTCAATAAGATCCGGACGCTTGCGGAACCATGCCACATATTCAGAGGCATGTCCGCTGGACTCTGTCACATAGTAGCCCAGGTGGCGGAGCATCTCGTTCCGCACGATCTCCTCCTGATAATGCTCTTCTGCCGCCTTCTTAATCAGCGGATAGGCATCCTGCCCCTTCCATTTATAATCCAGATAAAAGGCCTGATGATTGATGCCGGCACAGGTATAGGTGATATCCTCCATATCGGCTCCAATCCACCTTGCCAGCATTTCTGCCGTCCCCTGGACACTGTGGCAGAGCCCCGTCACATTCACCTTTGTTTCGCTCTGCATCCCCCTGCACAGCATAGCCATGGGGTTGGTATAGTTCAAAAATATTGCACCCGGACAGTAGTTTTCGATATCCTTACAGATATCAAGCATCACCGGCAGGGTCCGCATCGCCCGGAAGATTCCGGCCGGACCTCTGGTGTCTCCTACATTGATATCCACACCGTATTTCTTTGGAATCTCGATATCATTCGCCCATACATGAATGTCTCCTACATTGATCGTGCTCACAACGCCATCCGCATCCTTAAGAGCCTCAATCCGGCTTTGAGTAGAAATCACTTTTGCCGGGTAGTTCCCTGATTCAATAATTTTCTCCACAGATTTCGCGGCATACATCAGTTTTTCTTCATCAATATCCATCAGGGCAATCGTGGCATCCTGAAATGCCGGAAACGTCATCAGGTCACGCACCAGGCTTCTGGTAAAAACAACACTGCCTGCGCCTATAAATGCAATTTTCTTCATCTTAATTTACTCCTTGTATTGTTTCTTCTTATAATAGAACGGCGGCGTTTTTATCAGCCCTTTACCGCGCTGTCCATCGTTCCCTGGACAAAGTATTTCTGTAAAAACAGATACACAATAATCACCGGAACAATGGCAATCACCGCACAGGCGGCGGCCCCGTTTAAGTCCTTCATCTGTTCCCCGAAAAACTGCTTTACGGTCAGGGTCACATTATACATTTCCTTCTTCTGCAGAATATAAAGAGAATAGCCGTATTCATTCCAGGTTGAAACTGCCTGCATCAGCACGACTGAAGCTGTCACCGGCTTTAGCTGCGGAAGGATGATCTGAAAAAAGGTTCTCAGGACTCCTGCACCGTCCATATAGGCTGCTTCATCCAAAGATATCGGGATCGCCCTGATAAAGTTGCAATACATGTAAATAGACATCGGCAGTCCAAACGCCGCACTGACAGCAATAATTCCCCAATAGGTGGAAATAGCGTGGATGGAAACAAGGGTGGAATAAATTCCCACAACCATAGACATTCCCGGTACCATCATCACACCCAGTACAAAGGTCTTCATTGATTTGCTGAGCCTGTTTCTGTGCCTTGCCATAGGATAAGCCGCAAGGCACCCTGCCACTACTACAATCAGTACTGTTCCCACTGTAATAATGAAGGAATTTTTAATGGCATTCAATATATTGCTGTTTTGAAATGCTCTTACATAATTTTCCCAATAAATCTCCGTCGGTGGAATCAGCCTGGAAGTGTGATCTGTCACAGGCTTTAAGGATGTAACTACTACCACATAAATCGGCAGTAAATACACGACCAGTATGCATACTGCTATCAGATACTTCCACCAGTTTTGTTTTACCCGTTGTTTTAATGTTGCTTTTTTCATCTGTTCACCGCCCCGCTTTCTTTACATATCTATACTTTTTCTCTCAAAGTAGCGATTACTGAACAGAGAGACCGCCATAATCATAATAAAGGTGGTAATACCTATAGCAGATGCATAACCGGCTTTTTCCGAAAGAAAATACTGGCTGTTCAAATACGTCATCATAGAATGTGTGCTGTAATTCGGTCCGCCATTTGTCAGGGAAATGATTCCGTCAAAAATTTTGAGTCCCCCAACCAGGTCTATCATGACCGCACTTGTGATAGCCGGGATCAGCATAGGCAGGGTAATGTAACGAAAACGTGCAAAACATCCTGCCCCATCAATTTGTGCCGCCTCTATGTATACCTTTGAAATATTCTGAAGCCCGGAAAGATATATAATCATGCAGTATCCTGCATATTGCCAGGTGTTAATCAGGGTAATAAACAGCACTCCATTCTTTCCGTCCGCCAGCCAGTCCACTGCCCCCATACCAAATGCCCCAAGAATATCGTTGAGCACCCCATTGTCATAGGTCAAAAAGAAATACATGATGTAACCCATAATCAGGCTTGATATCATAATGGGCATATAGATCACCACCCGAACCAGGTTGTTACCCTTAAAGCGGGAGTTGACAAACAGCGCAGCTCCCAGCCCGATTACGTTCTGAAACACAGTGGACACCAGACCGTATATGAGTGTATTGATAAATGCTGTCAGGAGCCGCTTGTCCGAAAACATTTCCATGTAATTTTCAAATCCTATAAAGAGTTTTTGCGGCGAATAACCATTCCACTTACACAAGGATACGTATACAGTTTCACAAAATGGCCTTACTACAAAAAACAAGATCAGACAAATAGCCGGTATGTAAAAACAACTCATTTTTACTGCTCGTTTCCTCATATTGCCTTCCTCTCTTTCACTACCGGTTATTCTGCTGCCACGTATTTATCCTGGAACGTATTCTTTAAATGCTCCAGCCCGGCACGTACTCCTTTTTCAGATGGATCCATAAATACCTCTATGACTGCATCCGCATCTGCATTAAACATTCCACTTGGAAAATATTCTCTGTCAAACAGGTTGTCGTAGAATATATCACCGTCAAAGATTTCCTGGCTCTCTGAGAATGCCTTGTAGCTTACATTTTCCGTATCCATGTCTTTAAGTGCAGGCAGTCCCCCGTCCAGGGCCATAATCTTGTCCGCCACTTCCGGTGTGGAAAGGTAATTTAAGAACTGTTTTGCTTCATCCATACTTTTAGTATCTTTCCAGATTCCAAAGCAGCTTCCTTCACCGATCATATACTGAGATTTTCCTTCCTCTGTCGTACATGGGATCGGCATGATGCCAAGCTGAGCATCGGGTGCTACATTTAATACCTTCACAATCTCAACTTCTGTACTAAATCCACAGGCATCTTCACCCAGGGCTGTAAGGGTCGCTGAATTATCTGCGGTAACAAGATCTTTATTAAAATATCCGGCCTGTACCATATCCGCGATCTCTTCCAGAACGCAGCTTCCCTTTGTATCCCAGTCAAAGCTTCCGTCTTTAAGCTCGTCGCCGGATGGGTATTTACATCCTTCCGTGGTATAAAATGCAGGTGCCATTGCATTGTAAAGTACTGCTGCAGTCCAGGTGTCTTTTCCACCAACAAAAATTGGTGTGGTACCGGAAGCCTTTATCTTTTCGCAGGCCGCCTTAAAATCATCCATGGTACGGATATCACCCACATTCACTCCTGCCTTTTCAAGTACCGTCTTATTATATACAATACCATTTGTTACCTGCGTAACAGGCAGTACATAAATATTTTCATCATCATCCGAAATAATCGGCAGAACAGGATCATCAATTCTGTCATACCACTCTTCATCGTTTAAAGCCGTAAGGTATTCTTTATATCTTGCAATGGACCACCCGTGTGTCACAAAAACATCCGGCATTTCTCCTGATGCCATTCTTGTTTTCATAACAGCTTCATAATCAGATCCCGGTGTGACCAATTCAATTTCAATTCCTGTCTCTGCTGTAAAACCATCCAAAACTTCGCGGAACTGATCCAGTGGCTCTCCGGTGTAAATCACCTCTACCTCCAGCGTTTTGTCTCCTTTTGCCGCCTTATCCGAATCTTTGGATTCTGCTTTATCACCGTCGCTTTGTGCATTGCCGCAGCCAGCCAGTAGTCCGGCTGTCATAGTTATAGCCAATCCAAACGCCGCTAATTTTTTCATTCTTCTTTTCATAATAAACCCTCCCACGTATTTTTCACTTTTCCACTGCTATATAAGCTACTTCTTTGGATATCCTGAACTTATTATATACACGTTTAATTTAGCACAAAGGAGCCGTTTTTTATACTTTAGGGGTGTTTTTTTACACGCTCTGGGGATACAAAAAGAGCCGGTCTCAAAAAACCAGCTCTTTTACACTCTTTATTCTCCACACAGGAAATCAATTAAATTCTTGTGAATAATCCCATCTCTGCCAACCTGCAGTCGGTCCATGGATATCACATATTTCGGATAATTATCTTCTATTGCATCATATGCTCCAAATTCTCTCTCTATGGTCTTTTCGCCGGACAGCATATACGCCGCCTGTATATAGAACTTTTCTTCACCCTTCTGTGCGATAAAATCCACTTCGCCTTTATATGTTTTACCTATATATACCTTATACCCTCTGGAAATGAGCTCATTATAGCAGAGTGTCTCCACAATATAATTATACTCATCTTTCACTCTGTTTTTTCTGATTTGGAAAAATCCCAGGTCACATACATAAACTTTTTCCTCAAAAGCCAGTATTCTTTTCCCACGGATATCATACCGGGGCACTTTATCGCAGATACATGCATCTATAATATATTTAACATAGTCATAGACCGTCGGCACAGATACCAGCTGTTTTTCATCGTTCAGAAATGCTGCTATCTTCTTTCCGGACACGGTAAGGGATGAGTTAGCAATCAGATACTCCAGTACCTTTTCAAGTGCTGCCGGCGATGCAATCTTATTTCTCATCACAATATCTTTTAATACTACGGAATCATATATATTGGACAGCACCACTTCCTTGCTTTCTTCCTCTTTGGCCATACAGACCAGGGGCATCCCTCCCCATTTCATATATTCCGTGAGCAGTTCCTCTTTCCTCTTTTCGCTTCCCTGCTGACTCTGAAATTCACAATATTCCCGGAAGTTAAACGGCATGACCCGGAAGGATAATGTTCTTCCTGCCAGATGCGTTGCCAGTTCGCCGGATAATAATCTGGAGTTAGAGCCGGTGATAAATATACTTGTATTATGGGTTGAGCGGAAAGAATTGATCACAAGTTCAAATTCCCTGACATTTTGTATCTCGTCAAAAAAAAGATAATACTTATGATCATCTTTTATCTGCTGTTCAACATACTCATACAGATGATCCGGGTTACCAAGATTTCGGTATTTGTAATCTTCAAAGTTAATATAAATAATTCTATCCTTAGGAATTCCTTTTTCTTCCAACTCTTCGATAATCTGCCGCATGATTGTAGACTTTCCACAGCGGCGGATTCCTGTCAGCACTTTGACCATCTCCGAATCGAAGAAAGGCCGGATGCGCTTCAGATATAATTCCCTTTTTACCATCATCTTCATCTCCTCTGTATTGAGTATAACATTTTTTTATTACAAGAGCAATATAGTTTTAATCATATTTAAATCTGTTTGCCTAATACATTATATAATAAAATATATTTAAATCAATTTTGATATTATTCATAGATTTAATTATATTTAATTCGATTTCTCACTTCTGTCTTAGTTTTAAGTATGCACAAATCTTTTGCTTTCTATCCATAACTACAACCGGAACAACTTGGCCGGGTTATTATATAGCATCATTTTGGCAAATCTTTTCCCATTTCCATGGTGTATACCTCACCCTTAACTTTAACAGCCAGCGCCCGGGCAATATTCTCCCGTGCCATCCAAAGGTGTCCGCATGCAGCATCCAGAAACAGGCTGGCCCCGCCGGGAGGGCTTATTATTTCGTAAGACATAATTTTCTATGAAACAAAATATGCTCCCTTCCAGGCAGCAAGTTTTTATTATTTCACTTGTCTGCTTGAAAGGGAGCATATCCCTTTTTTCTTTACTATTTTTATCTATAAGGCCCCTTTAATTGCTTCGGGTACTTATGTAATGTTATAAAAATGTTCCGTCTGCAGCAGCGCCTTTTATAATAAAATATATTTCTACCTGCAGCCGAAAAGCCCGGGATCCTGCATCAGCTCTAATGGATAATCTCCCAAATGCTCCAGTTTAAAGCCACTTTCCTTATAGCTGTTATAATCAAAGCTGTCCAGTTCATCACACGCAAGCTTATGGAATTCATAAAAGTTGGGCCACCACTCATACCCATCCCCCAGATTATTACTCAGATACGCGTCTGCAATATCACATCCCATCTTTGGAGCTACATAGAAGGCTCCCATCGCCAGTACATTTACTCCATTTCCTGTAATTGCACGAAGTGCTGCCGGTACGCTTTCCACCACACCGGAAAATACCCCCGGACACTTACTTGCCGCAATATGTATCCCCATACCAGTACCGCAAAAAATCAATGCACGCTCGAATTCTCCTTCAGATATCATAGAACCAACGCGAAGCCCTATTCTGTGAAACATTAATTCTGTACTGCTGTCTTCCTCTGACTGAACCCCAACATCTGTCACTGTCCATCCATATTCCCTCAGATGGGCAACAACGGCCTCCTTTAATGGAAATCCTGCAAAATCCGCTCCAACAAGAATCTGTTTATCTTTAATTGTTTTCATTAAATCGCCTCTACTTTCTATCCTGCATAATTAAAAATCTGATCCATGTCCTCATAAAATGCTTCCTTACTTGCAGCTGAATATTCTGTAAAGCAAGGACGCGTGAGTTTCCACCACTGCCGGGTCACTGCATCGGCATCCATCTTTGCCATATCTGCTTCATAGTCGTCTCCAACATATTCAAAATATCCAAAAACTAAATCTTCTTTCATAAAGATTCTGTAGTTCCGTATATTGCAGTCATGAATCATGCGCAACACCCCTTCCCAATGCGGTGTATATACATCATCCATATGCAGTTTTCTATACTCCTCTACTTTTTCTTTTTTCAGCCTGCCAATCTGCCCAAATACTTTTCTGCTCATATTTGTTCTCCAATGTTATTTTACTTTTACTTTTTTAGGACGTGCACTAAAATAGTCTATTACAAGTGCCAGGATTAAAACCGCGCCCCAGATAAGCGTTACATAATATGTTGAAACACTTCTGAAACGGTTAATACCTGATTCAATAAATTTTAAAAGTATAATTGCCGCAACCACACCAGATAATCTGCCTTTCCCACCATTTGGACTGACACCACCCAACACGATCAGCAAAATTGACTGCATCGTATAATTACTTCCATAATCTGCTCTTGCAGATGCATATGTACTGAGCATCATCAGACCTCCTATGGAGGCACAAACAGACGATGTCATATAAGTTTTAAAAACCAGCTTTTTCGTATTTATTCCCGAAAACTCAGCTACATGCGCGCTTGATCCATATAGTCTCAATTTTGTTCCATAGGTGCTTCTTTCCAGCATAAACCAGATAATAACAGCCACCAGTATGAAAACAATGACACGCACAGGAATAACTCCAAACAGGTTCGATGAAAAAATATCACAAAATTGTTTCGGGAAAGAAGATACCGCTGAACCGCCCGTAATAACAATACACAAACCAGTAATCAGCTGATTTACTCCTAAAGTGGCCAAAATCGGCGGCACCTTTAATTCTGAAATCAGAAAACCATTAAAAGCTCCTACCACACACCCTGTGAGAACTGCAATCAAAAATATTACGACAGAAAAGCCTGCTGGCATTGTTCCATCCACACCAAAAATCCAGTTCATCACATAAACACTTATAATCGTTGTCATGTTGGCTGTTCCAACTACTGATAAATCAATTCCGCCGGTCATCATGCAGAGCATGCCCCCTAAAGCCATCAGACCATACTCAGGAAACTGGCCCGCCATCGTCAGGAAATTTGCTCCTGTAAAAAACTTTCCGGCCTGTGTCAGCAGCATAAACACCAGCCATGCAATCATAATAATAATGAGACGGCTCACTTCCCGGTTTTTTGAATAAAAACTCTTTACTCTGTCCATTATGCTGCCTCCTTTACCAGTTTCTTTTTTGTTTTTTCTGTCCTGATAGACTGGTATGCACTTAAAGCCACGCCTACAACAATTACAATTCCAACAAATACGTTACTCCATGTCGTCGGCACACCCAGAAGAATCATTGAGTTCTGAACCAGAATAATCAAAAATGTACCCAGTATACACCCAATCAGTGTTCCTGCCCCGCCTGTCAGTGCAACACCACCAAGCACCACACCTGCGATAATATTCATTTCCATCCCGAGCATGTTGGTCGGATGCATCTGCTGCATCATACATACACGGCAGATACCGCCTGCTGCCGCAATCATGCCTATGATAATATACATGAAAAATTTTGTTCTTTTTACATTAAATCCTACCGTATGGGCACTGACTGGATTGCCCCCAATCGCGTAGATTCCCCGGCCAAAGATGGTATACCGCAGTATAAAGAACATGACTGCACAAACAATCAATAGAATAATAAAAGTGTAGGGCAGGATAGAGGTAAGGTTATTCGTTTTATTCGTTGCCGTAATAAACGAATTTGTACCAAATTCCTTCATCCCCGATGGTATAACAGATAACTGTTTCGCCCGCAGTGCCCCCTGCATGAATCCCTGGAATACACTGGAAGTACCGAGTGTCACTATCATGGCATTCAGGTTCAGATAACCAATCAAAAAACCATTTACAGCACCTAACAGAGCGCCGATCGCCATTGCAATCACAAAAGCCAGAATCACATTGCCATCATAATTCTGATCCAGTAAAATCCTGGTGGATGCATATGCAGACAGGGAAGCCAATGCCGGAAAAGATACATCAATGCCTCCGGCAATGATCGCTAAGAATTCTGCCACGGCAAACATTCCGGGTACAATCATGGCACTTAACAAATCCACCATATTATTTCCGGTAAAAAACTGTCCCGAGCGAATCTGCACCAGTATTCCCAACGCAATTATAATAAGAAATATATATATTTCATTTGATTTAAAAGTCGATTTTAATTTTTTATTCATTCGCCTGTCTCCTTACATCATTGCATCAATAATCATCTGTTCTTTTACCTGCTGAGTATCATATTCGGCAACTATAGAACCTTCTTTGATGACTAAAAGGCGTGAACAGTTCTGTATTACTTCCGGAAGATCATCAGAGATAATAATAACCCCCAGGCCTTTTTGGGCTAATCGCTGCAGGATTGCATGAATATCATGTTTCGATCCGATATCAACACCGACTGTCGGACCATTCAAGATCAATACGTCCGGATTACATGCCAGCCATTTTGCTAAAACAATACGCTGCTGATTTCCGCCTGATAAGGTGGTTGCGGGATTCTCAGGATTCTTAGTTTTTATTTCAAATTCCTTTACCCACCGGTCTACTTCTTCATCTCTCTTTTTCAAATCAAACTGGCCATTTTTCTTTTTTAATGAATCTATCTCGGAAATGATAATGTTGTCGCCAATAGATCTCTGTAAAAATAATCCTTCTGACAGGCGGTCTTCTGGTACATAACCTATTTTGCTGGCAATGGCCTCTCTTGGATTTGTAATTTTCACAGGTTTACCATTTCGAATGATCTCCCCCGATGTAGCAGGCTTCAGCCCAAACATTGACAGCGCAAGTTCTGTACGCCCTGAATCCAGAAGACCCGTAATTCCCAGGATTTCGCCGCCCCGCAAAGAAAGACTAATATTTTCGAATGAACCTTCCAGAGAAAGATTCCTTAATTCAAAAATCGGGGTATCTGTTACTTTTTCAGGAATAAAAGTTTTATCTGCAAATTCACGTCCTGTCATATAATACGTGAATTTCTTATCATCTAATTCGCCGGTGCTTCCGGTTGCCACCATTTCACCATTTCTAAAGATAGTAAACCGATCTGATATTTCAAATACTTCGTTCAATTTATGGCTGATAAAGAGAATTGCAATCCCTTGTTCTTTCAGTTTTAATATGATTTTGAAAAGTGCATCTACTTCTTTTTTAGTCAGTGCAGTAGTTGGTTCGTCCATAATAATTAATTTTGCATTGAACATGAGCGCTCTGCTGATTGCTACCATCTGTTTTTGGGCAACAGATAACCTGCTTACTTTTTCATCTAAATCAATATCCATATTGATTTTTTTAATTGCTTCTTCCGCAATTTTCCTTACATTCTTCCAGCTGATTGTTTTCTTGCCTGATGCTAATTCTGAATTTAATGCCAGGTTTTCTGCAACTGTCAAATTAGGGAATAAAGAGAAATCCTGATAAATAACCTGAATTCCCATATTGATTGCATCAATCGGTGTAATCTTTTCCAGTTTTTTCCTGTCAAATTCGATGGTGCCTCCGTTGCGCTGGTGTACTCCTGAAATGATTTTAATGAGTGTTGATTTTCCGCAGCCGTTTTCACCTGCCAGACAATGAATTTCTCCAGGAACGATTTCCAATGAAACATCTTTGAGTGCATGAACATTTCCGAATGATATCTGAATATGTTCTGCCTTTAACAAACACTCTGACATATACGTCCTCCTCTTCGCTTCCAAAAGAGTCAGGCCGCCGCCAAAACGGCGGTCTGATTCTCAAAGTTTATTAGAAACCAAAACTATCTACATTGTCTGCATCAATCGTTACCCAGCCCTGACCTTCCAGTACGGTCTTAGAGCCTTCTCGCTCTGTCATTTCTGTATAACCGTCTACATTCAGGTTTAATGGTGCTGTAATGCTCTCTCCCGCCAGGACTTTACAAGCCAGTGAGACCATAGCTTGGCCGGACATTGCCGGATCCCATAATGTCAGAGATTTAATAACACCAGATTTAAGCAGCTCCGCATTATCTGCCGGCATGCCTGTACCTGTAGTAAAGAATTTATCCTGCAGTCCCAGTTCCTGAATCGCTCTTGCAACACCCGGTGCGTCATAAGAAGAAGTTCCTAAAATACCCTTCAGATCCGGATAAGTCTTGATCAGTTCTTTTGCCGCGTTGTACGCTGTGTCACCATTATCATTCGATTCCACACGCGGATTTTCTTCCAGCAGGGTCATCTTGGGATAATTTTCTTTCTGATATTCAACTGCAGCGTCCGCCCACTCATTGTGTGAGCCGTTTGTCAAGGAAGCAACCATCGTCGTATACACGCCTTCTTCTCCCATCGCTTCTGCAAGATTCTGCATAATGAAGGCGCCATACCCTGCATTAGAAAAAGCCTCAATATCATAATCCACATTTTTCAGTTCTGCACCTTCATGGGCAATTACTACGATTCCGGCGTCCTGCGCTTTTTTAAGTACAACATCCATGGATTCCACATCTACAGGAACCACACAAATTGCATCTACTCCCTGGGCAATTAAATCTTCAACCATCTGTGCCTGATGTGTTGCATCAATTTCGCCTGTATCAATCTGGTAGCAATTAACCCCTGTAGTATCAGCAAATTCTTCTACTCCTGTATCCATCCTGACAAACCATGGGTTTGTAGAATCCTTTGGTACTACGGCTATCTCCCAGCCCTCATCTGAAGCCTTCTTCACGGCCTCGTCTGACGCCAGCTGTGACTGATTTTCTGATGCCGGTGAGGCTTCTGCCTTTTTCTCTCCGGACGTTTCCTTTGTATCAGATCCACACGCTGTCAGACCCAATACCATTGTTGCACATAATAATGCTGCGATACCTTTTTTCATTTCCTGTTCCTCCTTAAACATTATTTGGTTTCTATATTAAAACGTTTCAAAATACATGCAAAAAAATAATATTTTTGCATTCTTATGAATGTCATCTTGAAACGTTTCAATTTCATTTAAAAATAAATGTACCGCTTTCGCAATACAAATTATTTTAACAGGATTCCCGTTCCACCAATTTTTGTGGAATTACCAGATGTTGGTTCTCCTGAGTTTTAACCAGATTCTGTGTTACCTTCCAAAGCATTTCTCCAAACAGTTCCTGATTCTGTTCAGCTGTCGTAAGCCTTGGATTTACATATCCTGAGATATCCAGATTGTCAAAGCCTATGATCCCAAAATCATCCGGAACGCGATATCCCAATTCATTCATTGCACGCATCATACCGATCGCTAAATAATCCGATGAGGCAATCCACGCATCCGGCAAATCTTCTTTTTTATGTGTCTCCAGAATTTTTTTCATAAAAACATAGCTGCTGTGTAATTTATCAAGAGCCAGACTTTTATCCGTAAATACATTTTCCAAAGGATTTTTATAACCATATTTTTCAGAAGCCTTTAAAAAATGCTCATATCTTTTCTCTAAGTTCGATAAAGTAACAGGTTCTATAAACAGACCAATTTTTTTATACTTCTTTTTCTTTAATAATTCAACAATCGTATATAACATATCCTGATTGTCAAATGATACACTGGATAGATTAAGATCCCCTGCATCCCGGTCGGCCAAAATCACATAAATATCATTCTGCAAAAGCCGCTTGATCTCTGCTTCATCCTTACTGCCATTGAAGATTATTACAATTGTTCCGCGTTTGCAGTTTTCAAGCGCTGCCAATTGCTTCTTTTCCACTTCGGCAGAGTATTCGTAACCGGAAATCTGAACCGTATATCCCGCCTGATACGCATATGCCATATAAGAACTGATAATCCGCGTGTAAAATGTATTATTCAGGTTAGGCGTCAGGATATATATCGTCTTGCTGTTCTTCCTTCTTAAAGAGCTTGCTACCGTATCCGGCGTATAATGTAATTCATCTATCGCTGCCTGGATACTCTCTGCTTTCTGCGGCGAAACCTGAGCAGTTCCATTCAGATAATTCGAAACAGTTCCTTGAGTTTCC
>LDAQ01000045.1 GCA_001028025.1 Faecalicatena fissicatena
AAATCCGCGAAATCAGCCAGAAAAAATCTGCTTCCGAAGCAGATTTTTAGAACGCCTGAGGCGTTTAATCATCAGATTAAACGGTGAATGCGTTCGGTTCTGGCTGATTTTGCGGATTTCCTCTTACTGCCGCTTGGCGCAGCGACTGTATTACCAACAGGACAGGTGCTTTTCACAGTCCGTCCCGGCTCACGGTAAGCGCCCCCTTCGTCGCTCCCGAGACTAAAGCTCGTTGCCTAAATCCCTACTTAATGAATTTGTCAATCGCCTGGTTCAGCTTACGAATTGCTTCCTGGTCATTTTCCTCCACAGCTTCCACAATACAGTGGTCAATGTGGTTTTTCAGGACCACCTTTCCCGTATTATTGATTGCGGAGCGCACTGCTGCCAGCTGAATCAGTACTTCGCTGCAGTCCGCATCCTTCTCCACCATCCGCTTCACCGCTTCCATATGTCCGATTGCCTTGGAAAGGCGGTTCATAACTGCCTTTTTCTCCTCCTGGCTGTGGACATGGCGGTGCACTGTCCCATGTGTGTGGTTTTCTTCGTTTTCATGTGTATGCGCATGACTATGGACCACTCCGTTTTCATGCACATGCTCACAGGCTCTCTCATTTTCGTGTATATGGACATGTCTGTGAACTTCTCCATTCTCATGCTTTCGTTCCTTTTGGTCCATAACACCTGTTTCATGCCGTTCATTTTTTTGATTTTCTGTTCTCTCCATAACTCCTGTACTCTCTTTTTTATTTTTTACCGGAATTAACTCGCATCATTCCGCAAACCAGGTTTTCCCAAAACCCAATTGTCTGTAAATGAATTGACTGCCTTTCCCTGCAGAGTATCATTCTGATTCACCAACGCTGCCACGTCGGCCCTGCTCATTAGGACTATCATCCGATAAATATATCTTAACAAATTTTGCGCCACATGGCTATGAAAATTCAGGGTTTATTTGCGCAGTTCAACCTGTCTTGTACACACCCGCTCCAGGAGTTCCTGGTTATGGCTTACCGCAATCAGCCCGATCTCCCGTTCCGCCACTTCCCGTACCAGGAAATTCCAGATCTGACTCTGAGTAATCAGATCCAGCATAGTACTGATCTCGTCTGCAAGCAGAAAACGGGTTCTCTTTCCCAGTGCCCTGGCCAGGCAAAAACGCTGCAGTTCTCCTCCTGAAAGCTCAGAAGGAAAGCGGTTCATCCAGTCCGGCTCGATTCCCAGCTCATGCAGGATGCGCTCCTCAACCTTATCCCCCTCCAGAATCACATCCCGCATGCGCAGTCTCGGGTTCACGGCAAGTTCGGGCTGCTGCCAGATCATCTGTACCGGACAGTAACCCTTATAAGAGGACAGCGGCTTTCCATCCAGCAGAACTTCTCCACTGTCCGGCAGAAGATAGCCGGAAAGCAGCTTGCATAGTGTTGTCTTCCCATATCCGCTCGGCGCCAGCAGACCCACTCTTTCCGTATGCTCCGCAGACAGACTGAAATCCTCCAGTATCATCCGGTCCTCTTTTTTATATTGATAGGAAACATTTTTCAGCTCCAGTCTCATAATTATTCTATTCCTCCACACAGCAGCCTTTTAGATACATGTATCATCACAGCAGCTCTTTTTATTACACGGAATGCAAATTTCCAGATTCCAGGTTTACCACCGGCAGATACAGGCAATATTAAGCTGTTTTTATTCGGCAGATGCATAAAAGCAGCAGGACGCCTACATGGCAGATAAGCATCTCACACGGCCGCCCCGAAGTTCCCGCCAGGGAATCTCTTTGCTGCATTCTGCGGTACACAGCCTGCATCTGGGCGCAAATGGACATCCCTCCGGCATTTCCTTTGCATAGGGCTGTACCCCATCTGTGGGCTGAAACCCATTGCGGGGCATTGCACGCCACAGTGCTTTCGTATAGGGGTGCCGCAAAGTCTCTTCTCTCTTAAAATCGGAAGCTTTGGCTTCCTCAATGGACTCGCCCGCATAAAATACAACAATGCGGTCCACCGTCTCCAGCGCCAGTTCCAAATCATGTGTAATCACCAGCACACCGGCCCCCATGTCCGCCAGCTCCCGAAAATGTTCCATGGCCCGTTTTGCTACTTTGAGGTCCAGGCCCGGGGTAGGCTCATCGGCAATGACCAGCTTCGGTTCCTCTATCAGTGCGGTTGAGATCAGGATTCTTCTGCTCATTCCTCCCGACAGCTCGAAAGGATACAGCTCTTCCACGCTCTCCTTCAGGTTATATCTTCTGAAGATTTCTTTCAGCTTATTTTTCGTCCGCTTATCTGTTCGTCCCTTTCGTATCTGGTGCCCGGTCTTCATCAGGGGATCGAGGCAGGCCAGGCTCTGGGGCACCATCACAATCTCACTCCCCCGGAGCTTCTCTATCCTGTCCGGGGTCAGCTCACTGCCGCAGTATTCCATTTTGCCGCCTGCAGAGGCATTATAGGGAAGCAGGCCCAGAACCGCATGGGCAAGCAGACTTTTGCCAGAACCGCTGGAACCGACAACTGCCACCATCTCTCCGGCTCTGACCTCCACGTCCAGATCCCGGATAACCGTCATCTGCTCCCGGCGCAGCCCCTGTTCATACTGCGTGAAAGATATGTGCAGATGTTCTATTTTTAAGACGGGAGCCCCTGGTGCCGCCCCCTTTTCCGTGTTTACATTCAACTCCATACCAACTTTTCCGTTCCTTCCGCAGATTTATTCGTGCACACTCCCCGGTTCCGTGAGTTTTCGCAGATTTTCTCCCGCTTTGTAAAACAGAACCACAACCAGCACCAGCATTGCCCCCGGGAAAAGCGCGAGCCACCATTTGCCGGTAATCAGATATTTCATGGATTCTGACAGGATAATGCCGATCGCCGGCTGCTCCGAAGAAAGTCCGAATCCCAGAAAAGTAATGCTGGATTCATGCAGGACTGCATGCGGAAAAATCAGCACCAGACCTACAAGAAACTGGGACATCAAGTGCGGGATAAGATGTTTTCTGGCAATATACCATTTGCTTTTCCCCATTTTCTCTGCAATCAATATATACGGGCTCTCCCGCAGCTGTATTACTTCCGCCCGGATCAGTCTCGCCAGGGACGGCCAGTGTGTCAGGGCAATCCCCAGCGCCACACCTTTAAAGCCCTTGCCCATTGCAACGGATATCAGGATCAGCAGCAGAATATGTGGGATTCCCATGATCAAATCAATACAGAAGGTGATCACCGTATCCGCCGCCTTCCCCAGTGTTGCCGATACAACGCCCAGAATCAGCGCTGTAACGGCACTGGCAGCTGCAGTCAGAATCCCCAGCAGTATGCTGATGGAAAGACCTCTCAATGTGCGTGCAAGCATATCGCGCCCCATCCAGTCTGTACCGAAAAGACAGTCCAGGGAAGGTGACAGGTTCTTTCTGGAAAAGTCCGTGAGCCTCGCCGTATCTGCGCAGAACATGCCGCCAATGCAGATTGCAAGCAGGATAAGAGAAGATGCAAGCAGGCTTATAAAAACTTTCTTTCTCCGATTCATCGCCGCACGCCTCCTCTTCTGATCCGCGGATCCACAATACCATACAGGATATCCGCCAGCATATTTCCGCTAAAAACAATCAGGGCGCTGATCACCGCAATAGCCATCAGAAGAGGCAGATCACTTCCCAGCCCCGCAGTGACTGCCGCCTGTCCCAGTCCCGGATAGGAAAATACCTGTTCCACCAGCACGGAGCCACCAAAAATCTCGCTGATTGCTGCAAAATGAAGCGTAATCGCGGGCAGAAGAACATTGCGGAATCCATGCTGCCTAAAAAGCCGGATACCACGCAGGCCCCTTGCTCTGGCGAACATGATATAATCGCTGTCCATAATCTCAATCATTTTTTCCCTGGTATGCAGCGCGATATTGGATACCCCGGTGATACTGAGTGTCATTGCCGGCAATATAGCATGATATACCCTGTCCCATATGGTAACCCCGGACGCCTCCACACCGATCGGTACACTCAGCCCGATAGGCAGGATCTTCAGCCACACACCGAACACCAGGAGCAGCAATAGCGCCAGCCAGAAAGTGGGTGTGCTGGATATCAGCAGGCAGTACCCCTTTACGATCCGTTCAATCCACCGCCCCCGGTTCATCCCAGAAACCACACCTAGCACCAGGCCCAGGATCCCCGATAAGATCCAGGCGATCACCATCAGAACCAGCGAATTCATAAGTTTTACGCCCAATACCTCCGACACCGGGCGGCGGTATAAAAGGGAGGTTCCCATGTCACCCCGTATAAAATCTGCCGCCCAGGATACGTACTGATTTATCGGGGAGCCGTCCACGCCCCAGTATTCCCGGAGCTTTCCGATCTGCTCCTGGCTCATGCTCCCGAGGGCAGCCTGTCCCACATTGGCCTGCAGCGGGTCTACAGGAGAAGCTTTCATCAGCACAAATGTCAGGATGCTGGCAGCGGCCACCAGAAGAAGCATATATATGATTTTTTTCCCTATGCGGATACTCCACTGCCGTGCCATATCTCAAATCCTCCAATTTCTTTTATTTTCTGTCCCGTGTTCTCCTTAACGGGAAAACGGGACGCTCATCTTACGGCAGCGTCCCTGTTCTGTATTCGTTCTTTATTCCCAGGACCACTGATCTACATTGTTGATAATAGACCAGCCATGCCCGTGGGGATGGATTTTCTGTTCTGCAACCTGAAGGCCGTCTCTTACAAAATAGAGGTGGTCCACATTACACAGCCAGATCCACGGGATGTCCCCTTCCTGCGTGATTCCGGTTGCACCGTCCCACTGGGCTTTCTGCCACAGCTCATAGGATTCTTCCAAAGTGGCCGTTTCCTGCGCTTCATCCATGTATTTATCCACCGTCTCATTTGCATAAGGTGAATACTCTGCCTGGCCGATTCCGGTATCGGAAAGTGTATGGTAGATATTGTAAAGCTCCATCGGCGTATGTGCACCCCAGCCCCAGACCAGAGGTTCTGACTGCGCACGGTCGTAAGCCACATCCCAGCCCACGCCCTCAGTTGTCACTTCGATCCCCAGCTCTTTTAACTGGTTTGCGGTATCTTCCGCCAGCGCCTGGCGGACGGAATCTCCGCTGCTGAACATCAGGGTGAATGCCGCCCTCTCGCCGTCTTTCTCGCGGATACCGTCCTTCCCTTCTTTCCAGCCTGCATCCTCCAGAAGCTTCTTCGCCCCGTCCGGATCGTATTCCACTTCACAAGCGCTGTTGTACCACGGCATTTTGTCGCATACGCTGAAGGCCTTTGTACCATGTCCGTTCAGTACATTTTCAATCATCTCGTCGCGGTCAATGCCGATATTGATCGCCCTTCTCACATTTATATCTGAGGTAAATACATTTCCATATGTAATACCGTCCTTCTCCTGGGGATCGGACGCCGGAAGGTTAAATCCGCGGTTATCCACGGTCTGTACCGCAAACAGTTCATATCCATCAACCGCCTGCTCACTGTAGGAAGCAGCTGTATGCGCCACATCCACCTCGCCGGCCATAGCTGCGGCGAGCGCCGCGTCCTCTTCCATGAATAAAACGGTTACCTTTTTCATCTTCGGCGCTTCCCCGTAGTAATCCGGATTTGCCTCAAATATCACCTGCTGGCCTCTGTCCCACTGCTTCATAATGTAGCGGCCCGAACCGATAGGGTTCTGACCGTAATTTTCATTGTAAGCATGTTCAGGTACGATGCCAACAATTGCCATGGTATAAGGCCATATGGAAAACGGCTTCGTCATCTGGAATTCAACAGTCGTGTCATCCAGCGCAGATGCCTTTTCCAGCATCGTAAAGTCATTCACCGAACTTTTTTCTTTACAATTGTTATAGGTAAATGCAACATCTTCTGCCGTCAGCGTTTCTCCATCGGTAAACTTCACGTCATCCCGGATGGTGACTGTCCAGGTAAGCCCGTCTTCACTTACCTGATAATCCGTTGCCAGATCATTTTCTATCTTCAGATCTTTTGTGGTCACGGTCAGAGTGCTCTGAATCAGAGGTTCGTGAACGTGTTCCCCGGCTCCCCAGCCATAGGCGGGATCAAAGCCTTCCTCAGGCTCTGAAGTGGTTGGCATGGTGACAACTACGGAGTCTCTGTCTGCCTCAGCGGCCTTCTTTTCCTTGTTTTCCGTTCCCTGTCCGCAGCCGGCTAACAGGCCTGCTGTGAGCGCTGCTGCGCATACTATACTGATAACCCTCTTCCTCATAGTTTCCTCCTGTTTTTACCGATTTTTGTCCAGTATAGCACCCTCCATTTTTTGCCACAACCCCCTTAGGGGGATACTTTTCTTTCTTTTCTTTCCGTACGAAAGGGGGATTGGGCTATTCATGCATACAGTGGGCCGTCCCGCTCCCCGTATTCCCGGGCAGTACAATATATGATCCATCATAACCATCGAAAAAGCACAGACTGCCTCCTGCCGTCTGTGCTTTCTTTATTTATGTTCTTTCTGCTCCCATATCTCTTACTATGCCACTACAATCTGGTACTCCCTTACGAAAGAGGTCTGTCCCTCCAATCTGCTGATTCCCGGCTTTTCGGAGATATCCCCCTCAAATCCATGGTTATCGCAGCGTCCTACCCACGGCTCCAGACATACAAACGGAGCATCCTTTACGGACCATATGCCAAAGTTCGGAAAATCCTTACAGCAGAGACCCACATATGCGGCCCCGTCCTTATGGCATATCCACACTTCTTCAATCTGTCCTCCGTCAAATATCAGGGCATCATTGACAAACAGCTCCTCTGTCAGAGGATATGTCTCATGATCCAGCTTCATCTCAAAGGCCGTATCCAGATTGCCTGTGCCGGATTCCGGATGAATAAGAATATATTCAAGTGATTCTTTTCCCGGGAATCTGAGGCAGTAATCTTCCTTGCCCTCCTGCCTGTCCGCAAAACGGAATGCGGGATGGCCGCCTATCGTAAAATACATGGTTTCATCGGACGGGTTCTTCACCTTCCACTGTACATGCAGCGTCTTTTTTTCCAGCCTGTATGTGATGTACAGCTCAAAATCAAACGGATAGACTTCCTTTGTCTCCTCATTGGAGTGCAGAAGAAAGCTGGCCGTATCTGGCGCGGATTTGATACATTTAAATGTGTTGTCCCTGGCGAATCCATGCTGTGATGTGGGGTACTGCAGCCCGTTAATGCGGACTGTGTTCCGGTAGGTCTTGCCCACGTTCGGGAACAGTACCGGCGAATGACGTTTCCAGTATTGCGGGTCTCCTTCCCAGAGCACTTCTGTCCCCTTCTTCTTATCAAAGATTCTTGTTACCTCCGCCCCCGCTTCTGCAATTTCCACATAGAGAGATTCATTTTCCAGTTTCATATTATCTGCTCCTCCATTTCCGCTCTGTACCTTTGTTTTATTCTACCATAATTTTTATAATTTCCTCATTTGTTCCGCGCATGCCTTCTTTTCCCAGGCGCCCTACGTTTTCGATGGTCCTTTCCACGCCTTTTGTGATAATTCCATCACCGCCGTAGAACTGCTGTCCATGCATATACATATGGTACCCCAGGATTCCGGCATCAACAGATGCGGCAATCTTAGCCGCGCAGGATGCCTTAGCCCCGTCACAGACCATGCCAGACACAACCGCCAGTGCATTGACTACTGTATGTGCAATTTCTTTGTATCCGCCCCCGTAAAGATAGGCAATACCTGCTCCAGCAGCCGCCCCCGCGCTGACTGCCCCGCAGTATGCGGATAACCTGCCGATCCCGGTCTTCTGATGGATCGCAACCAGATTGGACAGCGCCAGCGCACGGAACAGCTTTTCCTGATCCACTTTCAGTTCTTTTGCATACTCCAGCACAGGAAGTGAACAGGTTATTCCCTGATTACCACTGCCGGAATTGATAATTACCGGAAGCTCACAGCCGTTCATCCGGGCATCTGATCCGGCTGCCGCCATAGCCTTTGCACGGTTCCTGACATCGTTTCCATAAGAATCCAGAATTACGCTTCCAATGTTCGCACCGTAAACCCCGCGCAGGCCTTCCTCGGCGATCGCAGTATTATAATCGATCTGGCGCTGCAGTATCTCGCGGATATCCTCAACATCCACTGTCTGCACAAAATCCCATATATCCTCCACAGACAGTATACCACGGTCTGTCAGTCCTTCTTCACTCTCTCCGCGCACCGGAATATCTACCAGGATTTCTCCGTCCTTATCAATATGCACGATATTGGTGTGGTAGTTTGCAATCCGTACCTGCGCATAGGATTCACCGGCAGAAACAGTTACGATGATATCGAATGTAATCCCGTTATCTATATGCTCTACCTTGATCTCTTTCTCTTCCAGAAATTCCTGAATCTCCTCGATCTCTTCCTGAGACACTTCGGCGATTACCTCCAGCTCCTTTTCCGGCCTTCCGGCAATGATCCCGGCAACCGCAGCAGCAGGGATCCCTTTCAAATGATCTGTATTGGGTACTATCACACTCTTTACATTTTTAATAATACTGCCGCTTGCCCCGATGTGAACACGTTCCGGCAGACACCCCAGCACTTCTCTCGCCTTAGCAGCCGCATATGCCAGTGCAATCGGCTCCGTACATCCCATCGCCGGAACCAGTTCTTCCCTCAAAATCTCTATATACGCCTGATATTTCTCATCTGTTTTCTTCATTACATTCTCCTTCCAAACTCCACCGGCATTTCATGTCCGATTCACTATTACAAATGTACACTATTCTGGAAGAAAGTGCAAGAACCAGGAAGCCAAATTTGTCCGCAGTCTTCCCGGATGTAAGCGGCCTCTGCCACTTATGCCGCAGTGTATATCCCCTGCAGCTTGTCTGTGATATCAGGAATGACAACAACTATTCCAAACCGCAAAAAATCCCCGGTGTTCTTACGGACACCGGGGGGTTATGTTTCCATCTGATTATGCGATCTTTCTGTCTCTGGCATAACTCTGGAGACGATCCAGAAGTTCCTGACATTCATCGCTGTGAATGACAAGCTCCACGCCGTCAGCCTTACTGATAGCAATAACTCCTAACAATGATTTTGCGTCTACTATATTCTTTCCGCTTTTAAGATCCACGTCGTATTCAAACTGATTGACAATATCCACAAACTCAGTAATATCTTCTGGCTGACGAAAACAAATCTTTAATTTATGCATGTCTTGTTTTCCTCCTTTACTTTGTGTATATGGTTATTTTATCCAGAATACTGGATTTTATTCCCATTGTCTAGGACTTTATTTGTAAAAATATGTGTCGTTATTTGCAGAATATTATCGAATCGCAGAAAACAAGCTTTAGTCTTAGAAGAACTTATAGAGCCAGAGGCGCCCAGAAGGGATGAAACTTGATTCTCAAAATCAAGTTTCATTCCGACCTAAGACGAGAAAGCATCGGCTTTCTCGTTGCATGTCGGATGTTCCCTTCTGGGCGCCTCTGGCTCTATTAGTTCTTCTTCGTTAAGCGGTCAGGATTTAAACCGACCTTACAGACAGGAAGACTTGGCGCTTACAGTCCGCATGGCGTCCCCTCTTACTTACTCTCGTCCGCACTGCTCTCAGACTGCTCTACCTGAACGCACTTGTCTGCCAGGTACTCTGCTACTTTCTGCTGCAGAATTGTTCTTTTCAGCACATCTTCGCCTACCTGTTCTTTAAATTCATCTACAGTCTCATATCCGGAACCTTCTGCATATTTTGTAATCTGTTCTTCATACTCTTTGTCGGATGGCTCCAGTTTCTTCTCCTTGGCAATCAGTTCACATGCCAGACTTCTCTGTACTGCCGTCTGCGCAGCCTCTTTTGCCTGAGTCTTGAAATCTTCTTCGGAAAGTCCCATGTACTGTTCTGCGAAGTCTTTGAACTCCATACCGTATGCTTCTGCCATTCCGCTGTAATACTCATTAATAGACTGAATCTGCTCGTCTACCTGGTCTTCCGGGTATTTCTTCACTTCGATCTGACCAAGCAGTGCCTCCATAACTTCATTCTGCAGTGTATTTTTTGTACTCTCTTTACTGTTTTCTTGCAGCTGCTTTTTGATTTCTTTTTTGTACTCTTCCACAGTCTTAGACTCTTCGCTGTTCTCTTTTACCCACTCGTCTGTAAGCTCCGGAACGGTAACTACAGAAATACTGTTCAGTGTGATATTGAAAACAGCTACTTTATCAGACATCTCTGCATTCTTATAATCAGATGGGAACTGTACTTTAATGTCAAACTTTTCCCCTGTCTTATGTCCTGCGATCTGTTCCTCAAATCCTTTGTAATCCCCGTTGGCCCCAATAAAGCTTCCAGATCCCAGTTTCAGGTTTGCGCCTTCGGCTGATCCACCCTCAAACTCCACGCCATCCACGGATCCCTTGTAGTCAATATTGACTGTATCTCCTTCTTTGGCCGCTCTGTCCGTAATCTCTTCTGATGTGGATTTGGAAGATAGTGTTGAATTAATCGTGGACTCAACGCTTTCATCCGTCACTTCGATCTGCTCAACCTTGGCAACTTCCAATCCTTCATACTGCTTGATTGTGATATATTCGTTAGAAAGCTCCTTGCTGCATCCTGCCAGTGATGCTGCCATCAGAACGCTTAATGCCAATGCCAAAATCTTTTTTTTCATTCTTTCACCTCATGTTTTTCCTTATCTCAGGGCAGGCTCATGCCCGCATACCTAAACGTTATATCACATTTTTTCTTCGTTGAAAAGGTTTTTCATACTTATTTCACTTTTGTTTTTATAAAAGAGGTGACAGCAGCCGTGAGAACTGCTCTTTTATGCGGATAATCAGGCTTCTCTGATCATATACCTTACGGGTAACATGGGTACATTTCGTCATATCATTTTCGAAAGCGCGCTCCATCCGCTGCACAGTCCGTTCACTGTAGACGACTGCATTTACCTCAAAATTCAGGCCGAAACTCCGGATGTCCATATTGGCTGTACCCACGCAGGCCACCATGCCATCCACACTCAGTGTTTTGGCGTGGAGGAACCCGTTATTATACACATAACACTTTGCTCCCGCCGCCACCATGTCGCCGAGATACGAATAGGTTGCCCAGTACACAAACGGATGGTCCGGTTTACATGGAACCATGATTCTCACATCAACCCCCGAGCGGCTGGCGATCTTCAGCGCATCGAGTATGGAATCATCCGGTATAAAATACGGGGTCTGCAGGTATACGTGATCTTTTGCGCTGTGAATCAGACGAAGATAATTGTCATGGATCGTCTTGGTCTGGGAGTCAGGGCCGCTGGAAATAATCTGGACCGGATCGTGTCCGTTTCTCACATAGGCCGGTATCTCGAAAAGATGATCCTCCAGGAAAAGATTCTCCCTGGCCGCATAATTCCAGTCCAGCACAAAACGGACTGCCAGGGATGTCACGGCAGCCCCTTCTATACAAAGGTGCGTATCACGCCAGTAGCCAAACTTTTTATCCAGGCCGAGATACTCTCTGCCCACGTTAAATCCGCCGACAAATCCTACACGGCCGTCAATTACTACAATCTTTCTGTGGTTACGGTAGTTCACACGCAGCTGCAGCTGTCCCAGAAGTGCCGGGAAGAACTCCGCTACCTGTACGCCCGCTTTTTCCAGGCGCTCCCAGTCTTTGTTATGCATGGTTCTGCATCCCATGCTGTCAAATAGTACCCGGACCTCCACGCCTTCTTTTGCCTTCTCCGTCAGGACCGG
Organism: Faecalicatena fissicatena; assembly: GCA_001028025.1. Taxonomy (GTDB): domain Bacteria; phylum Bacillota; class Clostridia; order Lachnospirales; family Lachnospiraceae; genus Faecalicatena; species Faecalicatena fissicatena_A. The sequence continues at coordinate 11,715 of LDAQ01000045.1, forward strand.
CTCAATCTCCTGCCACAGCTCATCGTTGCGGATGATATAGTACTGCATATGGATATAGCGCTGTGCCTGTTTCATTTCTTCGATCAATGCACGGAACTTTTCCTTACCGTCCGTGTATATGCGTACATCGTTATTGTCTGTCAGCACGGACTCGCCGGCCTCCAGATTGTAAAGAATCAGGTCTTTAAAGCGTGCCATCTCTGGATTGGCAAGCCTGAGCTGTTTTCTATATATCGTTTCCTCCTGCCTCCGTACGGCATATTTTAATTCGCCCTCGATCTCTTTCGCCTTGAACATTCTGCTTTTATGAAAATCCTGCCCGATTACCAGATAGAGGAAAAAACCAAGAATCGGGATAAAGTAGAGCAGCAGCAGCCATGTCCAGACTGTCTGCGGAGATCTGCGTTGAAAGAATATTATGATCAGGGAAAGGAGAATGTTGATGACAGCCAGATTATCCATCACAAAGTTATAAGCTGTCGTCAACCCGTTCCATATCGTTTCTGCCATATAATATAAACTCCTTTTTTCATCTGTATGTAACATATTTGATTATACTATTATATCTTGGAAAAAGTAACCCTAAAATGTCAGTGTTGATAAATAAAACAATAATGCCGCCAGAATACCTTGTTCTGTGTGCGCAGACAGTTCCTGTTCGAAATATTCCTTTACAGGTTCAGTTTTCTGAGCAGACTGTATATATCAAGTGTCCCGTATCCCCAGTTTTTATTTGGATAAGTGAAGCCCTGATTGCTCCTGTCTGCACCGCGGATGATCAGACGGTTGACATCATATCCGGTAATGGTCGGGTAATAGCCCTTAATAACGGCCCATTCGAGTACCATTGCGACGGTTCCCGCTGCATGGGCGGCGGCTGCTCCGGTTCCGGATATGTAACCATAACGTTCATTGGGAAAGGCACAGGGGATTAAATTACCGGGAGCGGCAATATCAGGAATGATACGGTTGTCTCTGGTATATCCCCAGCTGGATTCAGGCATGATGCTGTTGCTTTGTGAATTATAGGCTGTTACAGTAAGGGCATACACAGAATTTCCCGGCTCTGTTACCGTTGTGTCAGGAGACGAAACCAGGAAGTATGTTCCATTTGAAATTAGATTTCCGGCTGGAAGCCACGCATGAAAGGCGTAATCTTCTTCTTCCAGATTTGCCAGCTGGATGCGCCAGATTCCCTCACTCGGATTTTCGAACCTGATCATAATCAGCTGGTCACCGTTCTCCTTTTCCAGGGTAATATTATTTACATAAATCCTGCTTGACTCGAATATGAAGCCAAAAGAATAACAGCTGCTGAGCTGCGGCTGGATAAACCTTGTGGATTCCCCTGCAGGAGACGTTATTTTCACAGCAAGGCGGGCCGGTATTTCAGTCCATATTTCCAATGCAAATAAAGTATCCTGCTTTGAAATTTCAAGTTCAAATGTATGAGTAAAGGTTTCATCGGTCACTCTGGTGTAATAATGACGTCTGTTACTGCCTTCATTGCCACCTGCAACTGCAACATCAAACCCGGGATTCAATACGATTCTGTTCAAATAATCACTGAGCGTCCCCAATCCTCTGTGGCCGCCATGGCTGCTCCCCATCGCCAGACAGACAGCCAGAGGCCGATGAATCCTTCCGGCAATCTGGGTTAAATAATTTAGTCCTAATAATATATCCGTTTCCTGATAACACTCGACATCTTCCTGAACAAAAGAGAGCTTGCGCAGATTCTTTTTAGGTGGTTTTAGTTTAACTACAATCAGTTCCGCTTCCGTTACTACTCCCCTGAAAGATACGGAACCCACCACATTTCCGGCTATGATACTGGCAAGTGCAGTGCCATGTCCATTTGTATCCTGACAGGGGACAATCTCAAAAGGCTCTTGGCTCTCAAGCGCAAGATTAATCTCCTCATTCGTATACTCCGTTCCATATACAAACCCCTCCGGGGGCGTTCCAGTCTGATTTGCCTGGTCCCAGATACTGTAGATACGGGATTTTCCATCTCTTGTGAGAAAGGCCGGGTGACGGTAATCAATACCTGTATCAATGATCCCTACTAATACCCCGCGTCCAAAAAGAGCCAGATATGGGTTATTCTGCAGACTTCCGATCCCTGAATCTTCAAAAGTCATAACAGACATGGGAGTAAACAGCCCCGGTACGCTGTGATAGGGATAAACGTCGCCTAATTCACAGGGACTGGGATTTTCATTCAGTACACTTATAATGGAATATCTCTCGCTGATTCTTATGGCCTGCCCACCATCCGGCTTCGCATTATTTACCAGCATATTATCGATAATCAGATCCAGGTAATTTTCATCAATAATCTTATTCAAGGTTCCGCCTCAATGTATTCTTAATATAGTATATTAACGCTTCCGGAACATAGAATATTAATATTGACATCAAAAGCTAAAATGTTCCATATGGCCTGTATCCTCTGTCCGCAGAAGATCGCAGAAGCATTTTCTGCATCCTGGCAGAAGAAAACGGCATAACGATAAAAAAGCCGAAAAAATGATTTTTCCGGTTGAATTTCAGGGTTAATG
>LDAQ01000046.1 GCA_001028025.1 Faecalicatena fissicatena
GCGCTAGCGACTTGGTACAATAAAATAATATGGTACATACATGCACGAAATTGTGACCCCTGCCGGCATAATTCCATCATGCTGTGAAATAAAACTTTCTGAGAAAGGAGGGTTTCTTATGATACTCTGCATTGGCAGAACTCCATGCAAGGTCTGAGACGGACGATACTGCATGGAGATTAAAATAGAAATGCTCTGAATATCTGCCCGGTTTTGCTGCGGCAGTGAAGCTTTGCTATTTTTCGTCCAAATGGACTTTGCATTTTTAATATGACACTTTATGACGATTATTAAAAAGGAGCAAAGTCACTATGAAAAACTTTAAAAATTTATTTCAGGGATTACACTCATTCATTCTTTTATGGGCAACCCAGTCATTTTCTGAACTTGGAAGTTCTATGACCAGTTATGCGCTTGTCATCTGGGCTTACCAGCAAACTGGTTCTGCACTCACCACCTCGCTTTTGACAGTATGTTCGTATGCTCCATATGTGCTGCTGAGCATTTTTGCTGGGGCTCTGAGCGACAGATGGAACAAAAAGCGGACCATGCTGGTTTGTGACAGCCTTGCGGCGGCCAGTACTTTACTTGTATTCTTTTTACTTGGCACAGGACGGCTGGAAATCTGGCATCTGTATCTGATCAATAGCTTTAACGGATTAATGAATACAGTCCAGCAGCCTGCATCGGATGTGGCGGTCAGCCTGCTCACACCTAAGATGCAGTACCAGCGGGCCGGAGGGATGCGCGCGTTTTCAAATTCACTCATCACAATACTGTCACCGGTCATTGCCACCGCCTTTTTTGCGCTTTTTGGTATGACGGCTGTCATTGCTTTCGATTTTCTTACATTTGGAACCGCATTTATAACACTGGCACTTTTTATTCATATTCCATCTGTCAGGGAGGAAGCCGGTAAAGTACAGGAGACGGTACTTGAGTCCGCCAGAAAAGGGCTGTATTATCTCGCCGAGAATAAAGGAATCTTTTACCTGATTCTTTTTCTGTCGGCTATCAACCTGACCGCTTCCATGTATAATGCAGCACTTCCGGCAATGCTTCTGTCGCGCAATGGGGGCAGTGAAACAGCATTGGGACTGGTCAATGCCTGTTCCGGAATTGCAAATGTAGCGGGGAGCCTGATTGCTTCTTTTGGTCCCAAACCGAAAAGCAGAGTAAGAGTGATTACCAACGCCCTGTTGTTTTCCATGAGTACAGAGAATTTTCTTCTGGCTCTGGGGCACAGCACGCCGGTATGGTGCCTGGGCGCACTGCTTGGATGGCTGTTCATCCCGATTATGAATACGAATATGGATGTACTGCTTCGGACTTATATTCCCGTAGAGATCCAGGGACGTGTTTACTCCATCCGTAATACCTTTCAGTTCTTTACGATTCCAATCGGTTATTTTCTGGGAGGGATCTGCGTAGATAAGGTATTTGAACCATACATGAGCACCCGGACGGCCAATAGCCTGCCGGGGATATTGTTCGGCACCGGAAAGGGAAGCGGGGCGGCAATGCTGTTTTTAATACTGGGATTTATCGGCATGGCTACCTGCCTGATATTCAGAAAAAATAAACACATCTGGAAGATAGAAAAATCAATGACTCCGTAGCGTGCTGCGGCAGTGCCAGTACATGCTCTGGGATGTCTCTTATATTATTCTATATAGAATGAAAATAGGCTTTCTCAATATTTATATATGAGAGTAAGCCTATTTTTCATTTTCTGCGATTTGGAATAACTTTAGAATTCTCCGTTTACTTCATTACACGAGTTAAACTACCCGGCCCTGACGCCTTCGACTGTGATCTTGGGCATCTTAAAATATGTTGTATAACCGAGTTTCAGAGTATCAGCGAATGCCATCCTTGTAGGCGGCAGATAGACAACGCCCAGTTCGCTTGATACCTTTTTGTATCCTTCTTCTTCGAGTTTCTCATTCTTGCCGGCAAACCTTGCCAGTACATCCATGTAGGAGCCGCCTCACGTGCTGCACATATCAATGTACAGTACGAGGTCTTTCTGACCAAGCTCGTTCATGTATTCTTTTAGCTTCTTGTCCAATATCACTTTCATATTACGACCTCCTTTGCTTTTATGGTATTATTATACACCACCCAGCCAGGAAAATCTGTGATTAAATCACATTAAAGGGGTCTGACCCCTATGCGGTCCATTTTCAGAATATTCGGTCTTTTCACCTCTGGGGCATTTTGAATTCCTTCAGGGCCTGATTTAAATAGGCATTGAATGGAGCCATGAGGCGGAACCGCTCTGCTGCATATTGGATAAAGGCATCTGGATTCTCCAGTTTTTCGTCTTTGAAATTGTCTTCGATGTACCAGCTTTTGTTTTTCAGATACTGGGCCATGGAGTGTTCCTGGCTGTATCCTTTCGGGACGTTTTTCAGGGCAGTTCCTTTAATTACAAAACCAGTATTACTGTCTTTAAATTGAGGCGATTCCAGAATATCTATGAGCTCTTCTCCATGGCTGCTAATGTAATCTCTCACCATGGCTGTCGCGTCACGGAACATATCGGCAAATAATCCGCCACCCAGGAAGGATCGGTCTCCAGGGCTTATGAAGAGAAAAAATCCGACAGGCACAGGCAGTTTGCCGGCAGGAGAGATATGACAGCGGAAGGCCGGATTGTATGGGGATTTATCATGGCTGAATCTGGTGTCTCTCATCAGCTTAAATGAGAGTTCTTTCGGCTGGTAGTTCAGTATCCCGGCATCGTCTTTTCCCAGTTCGGCCATCAGCCCGGCGATAATCTCTTCAAACTGGGCAGATGCTTCCTGGTACTCAGCCTTATGCGCATGAAACCACTCGCGGTTATTATTCTGCTCCAATTCTTTAAGGTAGGAAATCATCTTTGACATGGTGCACCTCCTAATATTCCTGAATCTTTTCCATATTAGAAGAACGCAGGACCATTTCCATTCTTCCCCTTACAGTATCCGGGGTCTGGTACATCGGCAGCTCGTCAAATACCTGCGAAAGCTCGTCCAGTTTTTCCATTTCATCTTTATATTCCTCCAGCACATGGGAATCAAGGGGATGAAGCTTTAAGTATTCCAGACGCTCCGGGCTGATCCTTTTTTGTTTGACCGCATATTCCACCCTCTTTTTACAGCTGCACATGCCCACACCCGACAGTCCGCAGTATTCCGCCAGAAATGCGGCTAATTTAACTCTGATTCTGGACAGTTTCTGCCGGAAATTTTCCGGCGTCATCTGCAGGATCTCCCCTGCGGTACGGCTGTCTATCCGGAACATCGTCCCCAGAATAAAGATACACCTGCTGTCCGCATCCAGACACTGCAGCATCACATTCGTACAGGACATTTTCAGTTCCTCTGCCAGCTGCTGCCGGCTTTCCTCCTCGATCATGCCCTCCGTCTCGTCCAGAACCGCATATCTGATATCATTTCCGTAGAATTCAAAGTCCAGAGGCTGATGCGCAAACATGGATTTTTTATAATTCAGCAGATAATTAACTGCGATACGGTAAACCCATGTATGAAAGTTACTTTCCCTGCGAAATGTCCCCAGATTTGTCATAACACGCACCAGAATCTCTTGTGATGCATCTTCTGCATCCGGAATGGTTCCCAGCATCCGCAGAGATAAATTGAACACCATGTCCTGAATCCCGCCCAGAAGTTTCTCCAGTGCTTCTGCATTTCCTTCCACCGCAGACTCTAAAAGCACATTTTTGTTTTCGTTTTCTTCCTTCATCAAATTTTTCTCCTGTCAGTATATTTTGTTTTCCTTTTAATTAGACAGCATTTATTCCCTGCTGTGACAGATATTCCTCAATTTTTTACAATCCGATTCATTTTATTATAACATTCCACCTGAATTTGTCTCCTGTAATTTCAAGGCATCTCGCCCCTTCACCCCCTTGACTTTTTACCGATTAATGATATACTAAAAAACAGATTTAGCAATACAGTTAACGCGAAGACAGGAAGAGTAAGCTGAGTAACCATTCAGAGAGAAATGCATCTGGTGTGAGACATTTCATGGGACATCATCCGAAGACCACCCTGGAGCGGCTTTAACAGAGCCCGGCCAACACCGTTATCGTCTAATGAGTGGCACTTGCAAAAAGGGTGGAACCGCGGTATCAAAGTCTATCGTCCCTGAACAGTTTTTCGGATTGTTCAAGGGCTTTATTTATTTTAGGAGGAAGATAAAATGAAGATAACACTGAAAGATGGATCAGTAAAAGAATACGCTGAAAGTAAAACCATCATCGATATCGCTTTTGATATCAGTGAAGGACTGGCAAGAGCGGCCTGTGCCGGGGAAATAGACGGCGAAACTGCAGACCTGAGAACACTCATTGAAAAGGACTGCACTTTAAATATCCTGACTGCAAGGGATGAGGCAGGACTCCGGGTTGTACGCCATACCTGCTCACATGTGCTGGCAGAGGCCGTAAAAAACCTGTTCCCGGACGCAAAGCTCGCAATCGGTCCAGCAATAGACACTGGATATTACTATGATTTTGATGCAGCACCGTTCTCCAGAGATGATCTGGATAAAATAGAAAAAGAAATGAAAAAGATCATTAAAAAGGGGGCTAAATTAGAGAAATTTACGCTTCCCAGAGAGGAAGCCATCGCCTTTATGGAAGAAAAAGGAGAACCATATAAAGTGGAGCTGATCCGCGATCTGCCGGAAGATTCCGTAATCTCCTTCTACAGACAGGGCGATTTTGTAGATCTGTGCGCAGGCCCTCATCTGATGAGCACAAAAGGAATCAAAGCTTTTAAGCTGACTTCCTCTTCCGGTGCATACTGGAGAGGGGATTCCAATAAAGCAATGCTCCAGAGAATCTATGGAAGCGCTTTTGCTACCAAGGATGAACTGAACGAATACCTGCAGTATCTGGAAGAGGTGAAGAAGCGTGACCACAATAAACTGGGACGTGAGATGGAGTTGTTTACTACTGTCGATGTCATCGGCCAGGGACTGCCCCTGCTGATGCCTAAAGGCGCCAAGATCATCCAGACACTCCAGAGATGGATTGAAGATGAGGAGGACAATAACTGGGGCTACATCCGTACCAAGACACCGCTGATGGCAAAAAGCGACCTGTACCAGATATCCGGGCACTGGGATCACTATAAAGACGGAATGTTCGTGCTTGGAGACGAGGAGACAAATAAAGAAGTATTTGCCCTTAGGCCTATGACCTGCCCATTCCAGTATTATGTATACAAAGCAAGTCAGAAATCCTACCGTGATCTTCCGCTTCGTTACAGCGAGACTTCAACGTTGTTCCGCAACGAGGATTCCGGAGAAATGCATGGCCTGACCCGCGTCCGCCAGTTCACGATCTCTGAGGGACACCTGATTGTCCGTCCTGATCAGATGGTAGAGGAATTCAAAGGCTGCCTTGCCCTGGCTAAAAAATGCCTGACAACGCTGGGACTTCAGGATGATGTCACCTATCATTTATCCAAATGGGACCCGGACAATACTGAAAAATACATCGGCGATGCTGAAGTCTGGAATGAAACAGAGGGTCATATCCGCAATATCCTGACCGAACTGGAAGTTCCTTTCGTGGAAGATGCCGGCGAGGCTGCCTTCTACGGACCAAAGGTAGATATCAACGCCAAAAATGTATACGGCAAGGAAGACACCATGATCACCATCCAGTGGGATGCACTGCTTGCGGAACAGTTTGACATGTATTATATTGACCAGAACGGCGATAAAGTCCGCCCTTATATCATTCACAGAACTTCCATCGGCTGCTACGAGAGAACCCTTGCATGGCTGATCGAAAAATATGCCGGCATGTTCCCGACCTGGCTGTGTCCGGAACAGGTGCGTATCCTCCCTGTTTCCGACAAATATCTGGACTATGCAGACAAAGTGGAAAACGAAATGAAAGCAAACAATATTCTCTGCACCGTGGACAGCCGCTCAGAAAAGATCGGATACAAGATCCGCGAAGCCAGACTTGCCAAAATTCCTTATATGCTGATTGTCGGTGAAAAGGAAGAAGCTGAAGGCACTGTATCCGTAAGAAGCCGTTTCCTCGGCGATGAAGGCGCGAAAGGCCTGCAGGGATTCATTGACGATGTCTGCCGGGAAATCAGGACAAAAGAAATCCGTAAAATCGAAGTGCAGGAACAAAAATAAAAGTTCCTCAAAAATATAAGTCTGTACCTGTCACTGTTTTATGACAGCAGCAATTGAAATAAAATGCCCGCCGAAACTGTATCACAAACAGTTCGGCGGGCATTTTTTCAGGTTCAGGCGAATACGATATCCTGCTTCAATCCACGTTCAGTAATTTCACAGAGTACGACTACATCTTGAAATGGTTATAAAAATCCTTGAGATCTTCTTTTACATCAGGAGGCAGCTGCGTCTTCCTGATGCCGCGTATCGCCCCCTCCAGTGAATATAGCCTGTGGATGCAGGCAGACGGGTCGATCTCCTGTATTTTCAGCCATGCCTGTCTGCTTCCCATCTGTTTCAGCTGCTCAAACGTAATGATACCGGCCTGCTGAAGCTGATCTTCCACTACGGGGCCTATGTTCGGCAGTTTCGATAATTCTCCCATGATTCCATGCCTCCTGTCCTTTTGTATATTTGATCCTATTATACATCACACATGCAGAATGCGCCACCTTCCTGTACAGGATTCGTTACCGTGCACGCCCGAAGGGTGTGAACAGTAACAACAGCAGACATTATTCTTCCGTACAGTAACGCCGGTACACGTATAAAAAGACGGCAGCCAGAACGCACAGATTCACTGCGATAATCCCCCATGCCTTAACTGCTGCATTTCCTTCCCCTCCTCCGCTGATAATCATATATACCTGCTGGGAATAAAACACAGTCGCAAATTTTTTAATGGTATGATTGAACGTTGACAGCATTGGCAAAAAGGATAAGACCATCATAACCGGTACCGTCAGTGAAGTTGCGCTCATCTGGCTTTTGCACGCAATCCCGATAATTGCGCCTGTCAGGACAGAGAGAATGATTCCCGCCATCATCGCAGCAGAGAACTTCAGAAATTCTGCACCGGAAAGTGAAGCCGTCAGGCCAAAACAGGCCGTCCCCACCAGACAGGCAAGCAGAACAGATCCCCCCACCGCCGCCAGGTACTGCGGCATCCTGACATTTGCCATCAGCAGCGCCTTTAACGTATGCTTTTCCTTTTCTTCCGACAGCACCTCCGTCACTGCAATCAGCGGCGCCATCCCGATATACATGGATGCAAACATATAAACAAAGTAGTTTTCCGGCATGCCCGGCATCTTCACTGCAAATGTCATCAGAACCGCTAATGCCGGAAACATGACAAACTGAATCAGGACATTTTTATTCTTTAGAGTATCCTTCCATTGTTTTCTTAAAATCGCAGTTACATTTCTCATACTTGCCTCCTAAAATACCGGGCGTCACCCGCGCACATTCCTTTGACTTACAGTTTCAAAGTAAAACGTGGCCGCTTCCACCTTATATCAGGCTTCTCCCGGTCAGTTTCATAAACACAGTTTCCAGATCCGGCTCCGTAGAATGGATGCTCTCGACCTCATTCTTCCGGAAAGAAGCAGAAATTGTCTCTGCAGATTCCGGAGAATTGGGCAGCGTCACCGTCTCTCCATTCTTGAATAAAATCTGTATCTGATTCAATTCGTTATACTTGCGGCACAAAGCATCCGGAACGCCGTATTCCACGATCTTCCTCTGGTGGATCAGCCCAATATAGTCACATAGTTTTGCCGCTTCCTCCATATTATGGGTCGTCAAAAATATGGTCGCCCCTTTTTCCTTCTGTTCTTCGATCAGCCCGTGTATCTCTGCTGTCATCGCAGGATCCAGAGCGCTGGTCGGTTCATCCATAAACAGCAGTTTCGGTTCCTGCAGAATCGCCCTTGCAAAGATCAGGCGCTGCCGCATCCCCTTGGACAAGCTGGCAGATATAGTTCGTTCCTCTCCGGACAAGCCTACCTGCTTCAGCACCTCCCCGATTCTACTCTTGTTAATTCCGTAAATATCTGTAAATAACTTCAGATTATCATAACAGCTCAGCCGTTCGTAGATACCAGAGTCATCCAGCATCGCCCCCATCTGGCTGTAAATTTTCGTTCTTTCACTAACCGGCAGCCCCAATACCCGGATCTCTCCCCGATCTGCCTTTATCTGCCCGGTAATCAACTTGATCAGCGTGGTTTTCCCTGCACCGGAAGGCCCCAGCAATCCAAAGATTTCTCCCTTATGGATATCCAGCGAAATTTCCTTCAGCACCTGCTTCTTCTGAAATGATTTACTGATTCCCATGATACTAACTGCGTTTTCCATCCTGCTCCTCCTTCCATTTTTCCTTCAGATACTCCAGATTTTCCTCCAGCTTCTGGTTCTCCATCCGGTTCTTGACTGACATAATCCATACGCTGACTCCAAAGCATGTCGCAAAACATAGAGCAAACATGACCCACGCTTCCCACATAAGAACAGGAAACCATTTAAAAATAATAATAAAAAGCACAATAACCAAAACAGAACAGCACAGCATCAGGCAAATGCGGTATAATTCCGGCATATATTTTGCGGCTCTTTCCGAGAAGAAAATATAACGTATTCCCGTGATCAATACAGCCAGCCCCAGATACTGCCCCATGGTCTCCAGTGCAATACCACTGCCTCCGAGCCTGAACATAGAGGAAAGAGTACGGGTTTCTTCACCGAAAAGGAATGTAAAAACCATCATCAGGATCATCATAAATCCAAACGTACAGAGTACATTTTCCGCAAAATCAAAAATATTTTTTCTTTCTTCCATTTATTTCACCCCCAGCTTCTTTCTCACATAATCCGCATACTGTCTCGACACCGTCAGCTGTTCCCCGTTCGTCATTGTTACCCGGAGTTTCCTGTCCAGTTCTGCGCGGATCGCCTGAATCTGCCGCAAATTAATAATGCAGGACTTTCCCGCCCGGAAGAAATCAAATTCTTTTAACTCCTCCTCCAGCTCATATAATTTCAAACAGGACTCATAAACATCATCCTTCGTATACATAAAAGTTTTCTTATCTGCCGTATCGATGTACAGGATTTTGGAAATATCCAGAATATAGGATTCTCCATCCTTTTCCCCCAGCATCTTAAAATCCAGAATCCGCAGCATGGAAATTACCTTTTCCAGCTGCGGGGTCAAGTGCCTGCAGGTTATCTGGATTTCCGTCTCTTCGGCCTGACTGTCTGTGTGGATTGAGATTTTCAAATAACCTTCCCCCTTTTCTTGTTCTTTCACTACTATACGGGTTCCTGAGGGGGAAAACAAGACCCATAGCCTGACATGCCAAAAATGGGGGCTAAGTTTCCAGGGGAGGGGGAGAAGGGACGCCTGACGTGGGACGGGGTGCAGACGGAAGCATATATCTGTATGGAATGCTGGCCGCTGTGCTAAGCAGCAGTAAAAGGAAACACACAAAATCAGCCAGCATCGTACGCATTCACCGCCTGCTCTGATGAGTAGACGGCTCAGGCGTACTCAAAAGTTGATTTGGTGATCAACTTTTGGCCGGCTGATTTTGTGTGTTTCCTCTAACTGCTGCTAAGCTCGCTTTATGCATCCCATACAGATATATGCTTCCGTCTGCCCCCCGTCCCACGTCAGGCTGGTTCATCCAACCATCAGGCTGGAATCCGTTACACGGTGAGCACTCCTCGTCTGTTCATCCGCTAGCTCAATTGCTGATATATGCCTCAATTCCATCAGCGATTCCCTCGGCCATTTTTTGCTGAAACTTGGGGTCTGCCATTTGAATATCGTCCTGCTGATTGGTCATAAATCCCATTTCCAGGATTATGACCGGAATCTTGCTCCAGTTTATTCCTGTCATTGTGTCATCTGTCTGCACACCTCTGTTATAAATGCCGGTAGCCGTGCAGTATGAATTCAGAACATCCTCTGCCAGCTTGAAGCTCTCATCGTACAGGGTACCGACAAAGGGATTCTCCGGCGACATGACCAGACACAGAGCTCCGGCGCTTTCGGGACTTTCACTGCCATTTGCATGGATTCTGACACATAGTTTTGCACCGGAATTATTGGCGATCTTTGCTCTGTCCTTGTTGCTGACAGATGTTTCGTGATTTTCACGGGTCATCACGACCTGATATCCCCTGTCTGTCAGGCAGGTTTTTACCTTTTCAGAGATTTCCAGATTGAGCTGATATTCGGCAAGTCCGGTGAAACGGCCGGTCGTCCCGGACGTTGTTTTTGCCTTCAGGATACCGGAACCTGGTCCGTCCTCTTCTTCTCCGCTCATTCCGGCCTCAGGTCCCTGATGGCCGGGGTCCAGCGCTATTATAATCTGTTCTTCAGCCTTCTTGGGTTCTGCTGCCATCTCTGGGTTCTGGGTGCCTGCAGCGGGGATTTTTGCCTGGGATGACGCCTGATGGCTGACCTGGTCAGTCATGACCTGTTTTCCGGCTGCCTGGTTCGGCTTTATTCCTGAATAAAAACAAACTCCAGCCACAAGCACTGCCATAACTGCGGCCGTTACTGCCATTCCTCTGATACTCTTTTTGTTCATATTTCTCCTTTTTGGCCGCATTTCGGGCACTATTATAAGTATGGAATAGTATATGCCCTGCTTGTCCTTATTATGAACAATAAGAATGGATCAGTCCTCTTCCTGTGTTTTTATCTGATTTTTAACTCTGTCTTACATGAAGTCAAAGAGGCTCATCTGTCTTCCACTGCCTGCGTTTTTACGCTTGTCGGCCCGCTCCCGGCAGATTCCTGTATCGGGCAGTTCTCCGAGAAATTCAGATTCGTCCTGCGATGTTGTCAGTATCAACTCGTCCTTCGCCCTTGTCATGCCGACATAGAATAGCCGCCGCTCTTCTTCCATATCGACTGTCTCATACTTTTCAAAGGGAATCAGTCCCTTTCTCACACCATAAATGAATGTTACGGGGAATTCCAGGCCCTTTGCACCATGAAGCGTCATAAGTGTGACCGCTTCTCCGTTATAGCGTCTGTCTCCGCAGCGTCTTAAGTCGCTCTCCACGCCCAGGCTCAGAGCCTCCATAAATTCGTCCATGCTCCTGTAAAAAAGTGTCATGCCAGCCAGTTTTTTCATAGCCGTGCTTTCCTGCATCTGCATTTCCTCTATCCACTTCTCCAGGAACTTCTGGGGCTTACTCTTTGCATAGAGAGGATGGAATTTCTCTGCCATAGACTCAAATACGCTTTCCGCCACTACATTTGTGTCCAGATCCCATAAAAGCTTCAGACATATTTTCCGGGAAAATTCATCCGCCGGATTGGCAAGGCATTTAAAAAAGAAAATACTTCCTCTGACTTCATCCTCTGTAAGAAACGCCTCTCTTCCGGTCGTTACATAAGGAATGCCTTCTTTTCTGAGGCATTTCTCCAGGAGATCCGCCTGCCGGTGTGTACGGTACAGTACGGCAATATCACCGAAACTCCGTACTTTCCCGCTCCCGGCTCCAATTTCCTGGGCCTCCAGCATACCGATTCCGCCGGCAAGTCTGTTAATTTCTTTTGCTGTAAATATAGCTTCCGCCATCTCGCTCCCTGCTCTCACCACACGGACAGGCATCTCCTCCTGCCGATGGGCCAGAAGCTTCCTTTCCGGACCCTGATTGTGTGAAATAACGGACGCCGCCGCATGAAGCACCGCCGGCACGCAGCGGTAATTCCAGGCAAGCCGGATCTCCTGCATGTCCGGATAATCTTCTTTCAGCTTTTCAAAGCAACGGGCATCTGATCCCCGAAAGCCATAGATAGACTGATCCGGATCACCTATCACAAACAGCTCTCTCCCGCCTCTGCTCCAGGCCTGAATCAATCGGTACTGTATGGGGCTGATGTCCTGGAATTCATCTACAAGCAGATAAGCAAAACGCTTTTCCCAGCCATCCTGCACACTTCCCTGTTCAATCAGCTTTAACGTCTCTAAAAGCAGATCATCGAAATCCAGCAAATGCTGCTCCCTCAGAATTCTCTGGTACGCTTTTGCCCCCTCATTCCAGTTCTGGGGCATCTCCTGCGCCTCTTCATCCGCATCGTTTTGCGCCATCCTGGTCTGCATTTCTTCGGGATCCATTCCTGATTTGAGAAGGGATGCCACACGGAGCAATTCTTTGGGCTTCATCTTCAGTCCTGTTTCATCAAGAGCTCTTCCCGCCGCCTCAAGTGAGGCCGCATCATCTGCCAGTGAGAATTCAACGCCCTGGTTCTTCAGGAAATTCAGACAGATTGCATGGAAAGTCCCCACCTGCATTTTATTCAGATTTCTTGATCTGCCGATCTCCTTTTTGATTCTTTCCATCAGTTCCCCTACCGCCTTATTTGTAAATGTAACAGCAGTAATTTCTGAAGGCTTTACTTTCCGCACTTCCAGCATGTAAAGAATCCTAGATATCAGGGTTTTGGTTTTTCCGGTGCCAGGTCCGGCAACTACAGCTACCGCACTGCCCAGGGCACGAACCGCCTGTTTCTGCTCCTGATTGAGGTCTGCCGGTTTGTTTGGGCCTGCTGCCCCCTCTGCATTTTCCGTTTCAGCGGTCTGATTCCCTGAACTTATATTTTCACCAGTTATTCCCTCCAACGGTTCAGATCCATTATCAGAAATCTGCCTCTTGTCACCAGTTTTCCCACTCTCACTGCCATGTTTTTCTTCCGTGTTGATACAGAGAGCATCAAAAAAGCTCATCTGTCCATCCAGTCTGTCAATCTCGTCCTGCGTAAATAATCTCACAGTCCCGTATTCTCCGTCAAACCCGGGATTGCGTACCACCTTGCCGGCACGCAGTCTTCGGATTCCTTCCGCAATCAAATGGCCTGATGTCTTCTGCACATCTTCTTCCGGAACAGACCGCAGTATCTCAAATTCCGGCCCCAGCCTGCGCAGCATATTCTGGTATTCCTTCTGCACTTTAGTGCTGGCTGCAGAATGTCCCAGGGAGGCACCTATGACTTCCGGCAGAGGCACCAGACTTTCAAAGCCTTTCGCATCAGTCCTGACATACCGTTCTGTTCTGTCAGCCAGCTGCTCCACCCGATGTGATACACCAATCGTCAGCTTGCGGCCGCATACGGGACAAATGCCATCGTATTTTATCGTTTCTGCAGGCGCCAGGCAGATGCCGCATTTCCGATGCCCGTCAAAATGATATTTTCCTTCTTCAGGGAAAAATTCGATTGTCCCTTGCAGACCTTTTCCTGTTTGAATTGCTCCTCTGAGTTCCGAAAAAGACAGACCCGTATCCAGAAGATTAGCTTCGCGGCCCAATTTGGCCGGAGAATGTGCGTCAGAGTTGGAAATCAGCTGGTACTTGTCCAGAGCAGATATCCGCCAGTTCATAGGCGGATCAGAGGACAATCCGGTCTCCATGGCATGGATGTATCCGGATAAATCGCCAAAGCATTCTTCCACTGAGTCAAACCCAGAGAAGGCACCAAACAGTGAAAAATGGGGCGTCCATATGTGGGCAGGGACATAAATTGCTCCCGGGCAAAGCTCCAGCATAATTTCCAGCAGATCATGACAGTCCAGCCCCAGTATGGGACGGCCGTCTGAATGGATATTTCCGATGATCTCCAGCTTCCTTGCCAGAATCTCCGCATCCTCCAGACCCGGCAGTAAAATCAGGCTGTGCACCTTGCGGACTCGGTCGTTCTTTTTATAAATGGAACTGATTTCTCCCGTAATCACAAACCTTGGTACCATCACATCGGCTACAGAATCGTCCACTATACGGTATTCTTTTTTCAAGGTATAAAGACCTTCCTCCGCCGGTTCGAGCTTTTCCTGCATCTCTTCCCGCCAGGCCGGATGGGTGAAATCACCGGTTCCGATCAGGTGGATTCCCTTTCTTCTCGCCCACAAATCCAGATTCTCCAGATTACAGTCCCGGCTGGTTGCACGGGAATAATGCGAATGAATATGTAAATCTGCTATGTACATATAAACACCTTCTCTTCTGAATACTATCTAAAACTACTGGTTCACTTTTGCCGATTTCTCTGCTTGCGCCTGCTGTTATTCCCCAATCTCTGTGGCTGCCCGCTGCTATTCCTCGAGCTTTGCGGCGGGCTGCTTCATACTTAGTCGTTCATTATAATGGGTGATGTCATCAGAAAGCCAGTCTATTGCATCCTGCCATGTATAGAATACCGTGCTGCCTTTTCGTCTCATCAGCTGAGAAAAATACGTGCTCACCACCGCCGCCTGGCCCCTGCTTCCGGGAGGTGTCATCATGGGCTCTATCGGAAATCTTTCGAGGATTTTATGATACCTCTTTTTCTGGTAAATGGGATTTCTGCTGGAAAGCAGTGAGATTCTCTGGTTTCTCTCCTGTCCGTTTTGGTTCGGATATTTATAGATTTCAAAAAACAGCTCCAGTGCTTTCTTTACTAAATCCGGAGAGCGGTATACACCGAAGGAACAGGATAAAACTTCTCTTGTTTCTCTGCTGAGAATGGCACAGAGATAGATGTCACCATCCATCTCTGTTTTATATTGTCCTATTCCAGTGCATAATCGGTACTGGGGCGGTTCTTTTGTTCCGAACCTTTCTGACGTCACAGGCTGCTCTGTCTTCTGAAACTGCTCCGCTATTTGATACTGTTCTACCAGCCGAAGCCACCCGGCTCCAGGCTGCAATTCTGTATCATCCTTCCAGCGGAGAATGTCATCAGGTATTTCTTCGTAATCTTCCAGATATAGTACAGGATTTAACTGCTCAAGCCTCATGCTGCTCCTCCTTTTCACCGGTTATGTTTATCGGCTATAATCTTTCATTTTCCAGGATATGTAACAGCAGCCCTTCGCAACCTTCTACTATATCATCGTATGTTCTGTCGAAATTGCCTGTATACCACGGGTCGGCTATGTCCCTGGGATTGTCAGTAAAATCGAGCAGGCGGTGTACCTTGTGATCCGGGTCGGTTCCAATTATGCGGAGGATGTTGCGGATATTGGGGAACTCCATTCCTATGATGTAATCGTATGCATCATAATCCTTCTTTTTCATCTGAACTGCATATTTACCGGCGGTACTGATGCCCTGCTGCTTTAACTTCTGGACTGTCCCGTAATGTACAGGGTTGCCTTCTTCCTCACGGCTTGTGGCGGCCGATGCTATGGAAAATGAATTGGCCATTTCCCTTTTTTGGACCATGTCGCGGAAGATGAATTCTGCCATGGGGGAACGGCAGATGTTGCCGTGGCAGATGAATAGTATCTTAATCATAATTTTATATCCCTTCATAAGCCTTCAAATGCCTGTAATTACTGGCTTTCCGGCGTTTTCTTGATTTTTTGTTTTTGCCCCTCTCTACGCATATCTACATAAATCTGTGTAAATTACCGGGCAAATGGTGTAGTAAACGGATCAGTAAAACAGTAACTGTTACACAAAATATAACTTCTTACTCATATTCTCGAATTACTACATCCACTACATCTTTTAATACGTTTGGAATTTCCGCTTGAAGTAATTTCTTTTCCAACTCAGTTCTATCTACAATCCACCTTTGCATGTATGGTTGATTACTATGATACCGGTTTCCAAGACTGGTTCTATTTCCATAATAGCATTCAAGTTGGCCAATTTGTTCACCGCATTCATCAAATAATTTAACACCACCAGCATCAATTAATATATGCCATCCAAAAGCCAACAATGCTTCTTTGCTAAAACCACACATAATATTACTTTGTTTAAAACTCTCTATGCCATTATGATGCATAGTAATATTGTAATGTAGTTCCTCATAGAAATCATCTCTTCTCTGCAATACCAATTTTGAATTTCTCTCATACGCACAAGATGCATATTCAGGTTTCATACCCGGGATATTTAAATAAGTCAGCATAAAGCCAAATATTTCTTGTTTATAAGTGTAATCAACAACAGCGCCCGCAAGTACTACGTTCTCATCTGGCACATTTATTTCCAATATTTCCCGAATTTGCAACAACTGTTTATTTCTGCTGAGCTCTGAGTATTTATCAACATTACTGATTAATATTCCTTTATTATCAAACCAACATGATGGGGTAACTAATAATGTATATGGCTCTGATGCAGACAAAATAATACGTGCCAGTTCATTCTCTACTCCATCCCATCTACCAGATACCCAATCTTTATACAGTACTCGGAAGAATGCAATATTTACTTTATCACAAACAACTCGGCAATTTGATGAGGAACGATTTAGTTTTATAAGTTCTGGAATTTCTGGCAATTGTTCTGCATAATCAGCTGTTCTTCTTTCAACATCATCCAAATTTATTTCCAGACTTTTTTCAATTCTCTCCTTCATTTCTATGACACAATCATATCCATTGATCCACGGATTACTTCTTGTTGTTTTTATCAGTTTTTTTATTCCGCGTTCTGGAATTATCGAAAAGAATTTTTTATCTTCCATCAAATATTTTTGGAACCGGTTCGGCCACAGTGTTTCCAGCATAATATTTGAATATAATGCAACATTGAAATCATCATCTTTACAATGCTTTTGAATAATCTCATAGAGCACAGATCTACTCTCTTCATCGAAACACCATAACAGCTCATATATCATCAGCAACCACTCTTTACCTCGATAATGATAATTATTCCAGTCCATCTCGATATTTTTCAAATAGCCATTATCGCATCTTAACATTGCAAACAATCCTGTCAATGCTACCCGAGCAGCATCTGCATCCTCTGACAAAATCAGAAGCTTCATTATCTGATAAAACAACGTCTCTATTTTATCTGCATAGTCCCAGTTAATCAGATTATAATAATTATAGTCCTCCTCTATCTCCGGTTCTTGAAAATGTCCTGCTGCTGTCATCCAGCTCCTATGCATTTTTATAATTTCATCCATTCCTTCTTTGCAATATTGTTTCCCCTGTTGATGTATTTTCCATCGAACTAATTCCGGTAAATCTAATTCCAAATAATTACTTTCCCTTTTTACTACATCATTCAGATAATCACAAATTGTCTGATCAGAAAGATCTGGTGTAGACTGCTCAACTAAATATTCTAAAATGCTATTATGCCTGATACTATAAGAATCTTTTCCAAATTCATATCTTAACAATTCTTCAAAAATTTCTTCTGGCATTTCATGTCTGTCTATCAACTCCTGAATCATTTCTTTTAATTTGGTATTTTTTACAGTACTTTCATCGCCTAAAAGATATTTCTCAATCGTTTCAATTGATGTTTCATTAATGGAAACTGAATTTTCAGCGTCACACCATCTATTCGGAATTATATATTTAACAGGATCTGAACTTAAATCGATGTATGCAGCTCCATATTCTCTAAGTCTGTGATATATAGACTTAATTCCATTTTTTTCTGCACATAATTCTAATGCTCTCTGAAGTGAATGAATAGTCGCATGATTATCTTCGTTTCGCCAATCAAGAAGCCCTATACCTATTGCCCATATAGAAAGTAGCTCTGATTCTTTTAATTTCGCATTTTTCAAATATCCAATCAAACCATCCACAAAATAAGATGGTTCCTTAAATCCCTGCGCAAGATAATGGTTGTTTTGTAAAATCTCTTTTATTTTCGAATAACCGCCACTGAATATGTCTGCAAATATTTTGCTATTTAACGTATACTCAAGACGATTATCTCCTACTAATTCCATTTTATCCGAAATTTCTTTCACTGTTTTCGCATATTCATATATGAATTTATCATCATAATTAACAAGTTCATTGTACCAGCTTAGCAAATAATCTCCGGCGTATTCTTTATGAGATACATATCCAACAACTGACCACCGAGCTTTTTCCAACACATCGTTCATATCAATTGTATTAATATCATATTTCTTTTTAGCAGTACAAAAATCCTGAATAATACGATTGCGATCCCCTATGCTTTCATTCCAAACTTTGCCGTCTTCTGCAAGCCATTCATTGAACCAGTCATGTATCCGCTTTTCATCATTTCGATAATAAAACATACCTGCATCCAATAATTGATTAATCGGATTCGTAGAAAATGCAGTCTCGCATATATCATCAACGGTATCTTTAAACACATCAGATTCATTTCTGGACAGTGCAATATATGTTTTAAGTATAAAGGGCCTTAATTTAATAGTTTCAAAGTCTCTATCATTTGGATTCCAGTGTTTTATAAATAATGCTATCATGAGTTGCTTCATTTCCGCTACATTTTCGAAAAACTTCATTCCTGCATGTTTTGCTGATAACCATTTTCCAATAAAACAAATATTATTAAAATACATCCCCAAATAAGAACGATTATAATGACTATGCTTTTCCATGAAAGTATTAGTTATGGATGATGCCAATTCGCTTCTTGTTTTCGGTTGCAAATATGCTGCTACAATGGCATAAATACTATAATATGTCATTAAATTTTCAATATGGTTATCTGGTAAATCGACATTTTTAATCTGATTCCATATTTCCTCTTTACAATCGTTAGACCACTGTTGAGGATTCGCTACAATCTGCATAAATGAAGATATTAATTTTCCCATACTATTTTGAGACAATCTATCGTGTAAAATATTCTCTACACGTTTGATATCTTCATATCGATTTTGTTCAAGCAACTTCTTTACACCTTCAACAAGCGGATCTATGTATCCCATTTCCAATGTATCTAACGCACTCGAAAGTGATTCTCCTGATAAAAACAGAAAAATATTTTTCAAAACCGATTCTGTTAAACGATATGCAAATAGATCATTAATTTCCGCTAGTTCTCTCATCCCACATAAGATTGAAAATTCTCCTAAGCGACACACACATTCAGCTAAATTGTCTGCGACCTTCTGTAATCCTGGAGAAATGAATTCCTTTTCATCATCCTCAGATACCATGTATGTATATATTTTTGCAATGTCTATTTCCGAAAACCAGTTTTTAAATAGACTCTTAGCTCTATTTAATTCCCCTCCATCATACAAACGCTTTACTAGGCTTATAACTGTATCCAATATATCAAAATTCCATGCAGATTCTGGCTGTACATAACATTCATATGGATGAATGTTTATTGAAGTCAAACTTTTTCTAAAGTTCGATTCTTCAATTTCATAATTGCTTTTTTCAATTTGATCAATAGTCATATATCCTAGAGCCAAACATCTCATATTCGCCCAATCAATCGGATTATGAGCAATTATACCTTTTAAAATATCTTTGGAAATTTCTCTGAGTTCACTTATTTCAACACCATGAACATATGCTGAAATAATGTAATCTGCAGAATAAACCTTTGTAAATTCTTTTTCTCGCCCCGCCAGCTTTAGAAAACGCAAAATATCGCTATAATAAGCCAGCGTCTTCTCTTTCAGGTTCAAGTAATAATCCGAAAGCCCAGCATATACCTCTTTAACATGATCTATATCATGTCCTATAATTCCAGATAAATATACTCTGATATCATTATGCAATAATGTATAATTTTCACCATTTGCAATCAGCAACGGGCTTAAAGCTTTCAACACATTTTTCCATCCTGATACAGAAATGTTTTCTTTCGGAAAAAATGCCTGCATTTTTACTGCATTAATAGGTTCATTAAAAAAAGCAAACACTCCCGCCATTTTATAATCCACAAATGGAATTTGCATATTTTTCTTTGCCGCATCCCATATGGATTTATAATACTCTTGAATATTTCCACTTAACTTTCTATTTTTCAACTGTTCCTCAAGTTTCACCGGATCAGACTGCTGCATAGCTTCATGTACTGCAAAAATTGCTGCAAGCGTATTCCCCTGCGCATATTTTCCTATAAGATTTGATATCTGCTGTTTATAAACTGCATTTTTCTCTGGCATTTTATCTTCTACAAGCGTTAAAATATCCGATACCTGTAATGGTGGTACAATTATTTCTTTTACATTCTTTAATTCTTCAAATAGCCACAGCGGATAATTCTTATAGTCTTCTTTGGGCTGACCTGCCAGAAGAATCTTCACATTTGACGGAATATATTCTGGATCTGGGAGCGTAGCTAAAAAAGTTTCTTCCATAAAACCAGCTCTTGCTGCATGATCTATTCCATCTATTGCAATAATAAATGTTCTTTCATTATCTTCCGCATACCTGGATGCTATTTTAAAAAATCGCTCTTTCATTTCTTCCAGTGTCATTAATCCATTAACAACAGGAACATTATACTTTTGTAATTTGCCTTTTAAAAGTCTTCTAAGCTGATTAAAAAGTTCATTCCAGAAATTCGTCTTGTCAACACGTTTTGAAACATCCATAGGAAGATATTCATTTGATGGATCTATAGGCTCATATGCATAATACCTGATATCAACTATACTATTTCTTTTTCCACTGATTTTACTTACAATATTTGTCTTTCCAGTACCTGGAATTCCTGATAAGAAAACAACGCTACAGTTCCCATCTAACAGTTCTGTTTCCAGTTTATTTACCAAATCGTTTCGACTTTGAAAAAATGGTTCTGACGGAATCAAATCATGATTGTAACAAACTGTATCTTCGTCTACAGCAAGAGCTGCATAAACATCTTCTGCCGTAATGCATGAAGCTATTCTTATAGAAGTTGTCCAATTTCTTAATGCGTGATCAAGTTTCATCAATAAGGCTCTCGCCACATCTGGCTTCGCATTAAATGCCATCTGCAATTTTCTTAATAAATCTTCCTCTATTTCAATCAGTCCCACTTGATTTGTTTCTATTTCAAGACAACGCAAAAATGATAGTTTATCCTCATCCTTTTCAATATACTTCAGCTGTGATTTCCATTCATTCCATGCTGATTCGTATTCTGGAAATACTATCTCATTAAATGTTTTTGCACCTATAATTTGCTCTTTTAGTTCCTTCCAAAATGTATTTAATGCAGGACGCTTAACACTCCTATCCTGCCCCGCAGAAGATACTCTATTTCCTACCTTCCTGTTTGTAAACAAACATACTCTTGTTTTTTGATACTTATCTTTTTCTTCAACCCAGGATTTCGCAAGTTCTCCCAGCAGTGAATACTTGCTATTCTCATCTTTTTTTGAATTATCAATTGAAACGAGATCTCCAAATGTCAATGTATCATCGGCTCTTGTATGCTTCACCTGAATAAACAACTTTTCTCCATTCACGTACGTTACTACCACATCATCCAAGCCCAATTCTATATCAGCTTGTAGCTCTACGCATTTTATGTTGTTATCCAGATTAAGCATATCTATAATATACTGCTGTCCTACAGACCATTCATACCAATATGGATCTCCCATTCCAGGCTTTGCTTTCTCGGAATAATTCATTTCTTAATTCCCCTTTACAATAAAGAATCCTTTTAAATAATAAAACAATTTAAATATCTGTCAAATCACCCATCAATTTCACAACCACATCACACACATCCTCAAATAATATATCTATTGCATAGTCAAAATCCTTTTGATAGTTATTCCATTGCCTCTGCATAACTTCGCTATTTTTAACAGCATTCATAATTCTACGATAATCTTTAACCACTATTGATGAACCGCGTTTCTCCGTTGTTGCACTTAATGCCTCTTTTAATCGATCGAGGTTTATATTGGAATACTGCAACTTAGCCAATATGTATATATCATAATAATCCCTTGGCCTTGTGTTCTGATCGCCTCTGGATATCACAGTTTCCAATTTCTCTGCCATTATTGTTTCTAAGTTATATGCAAGCACTGAAATGCTTCTGTCTTCTAAAAGAAGTTTGAACCGATATTCTATTTCTTTTGGAGTTATCCTATCACCTGTGGTAATGTCCAACTTCAAGGGAACTGCCATGGGCGGATAATTTGCAGACAGCGACACACGATACCCTGTATATTCATCACCCTCTCGAATTTCTCCAATACTACGAAAACTAAACAACACATCATCATCCAATTCTATTTTACATATTTCTCCAAACATTTCCCGAATAGTCTGTTCATTTACAGGCAATCCTTTTATTGTTGCGTCCATATCCATGGTTGCTCTGGTGTCAAGACCAACCATCGCTGCAATCAAAAATCCGCCCTTCAAGATAAAATTTTGCTGATATTTTGAAACAGATATTCGTTCCAATAACCTCTCTAACATAAAATTTTGCATTACGAGCTGTGCAGATATATGTTTTTCTTTTGCAAGATTTTTAATAATTGCCTTTAACTGCATTGCATTTTTCACAACAGTACCTCCAGATATGATCTGAGTTTTATTTCAACCTTTAAAAGTTTTGCTAATTCAGATAAAACAGGAATGTTTTTATCCGAATTAACTGCATAACGCTTAAAAGCATCTGTTACCACCTGAATGTCCACATGGCTATGAGGCTTTAAAATATCACAGAGCGTTCGTTCTACACTATACGCTCTTACAGCATTTCCACCTGGTGTAGTCACTTCTTCTATTCCCAAATCATATATCTCTTTCTTACACTGCACACACCTAATATTCTCTTTCTTTGGGTTTGTCAAATTGTAATTCATTGGAAAAGTCATGTGATATTTGTTCGGTGTTCGATCTGTTAAATCCCATAGAAACAATGCTGTTTCGTGGGAATAAACGCCTCTTTTAAATCGATTCTGTAAATTAAAAATTTCATCATCCCAAACTTCCGGCAAAATGTAAATACCTCGGGAGGATTTCTCTATCATTCCCTTATCAACAAGGTATTTAATATTCCCACGTGAAAACCCTGCTGCAACCACCATTGCAGTAGTAACTGTTCCATTATTCCCTTTTGCCATCTTAATAATCTCTTCAGTTGCTCCCACAATAATCCTCTACTTTCCATTGACTTTTATGCTTGTTATTATACAATTACAAAGCGCAAATGTCAATAAGTATACATCTTCTTAGTCAAATTGGGTAGACATCGTCTACCCAATTCGCAGTATAATCCAGTATATTTTAGATTTCTACAAAATTATCAAATTCATTCATCTTTTGCTATTTTGTCATTCAAGGCTCTTTCAAAAATGGTGTGGTAGTGGTGTAGTAAACGCCTTTCTGTTTCGTAAAACCATTGATTTTACAGGCTTTTTCGGGACTTTTCAAGATACTGCCGTGGCAGATAAATAGTATTTTTATCATTGATTTTATATCCCTTCATAAGCCTTTAAACCTTGATATTACGGGCTGTCCGACGCTTTGTTAATTTTTCGTTTTTTGCCACAACCCTACGCTATTCTTTATAAATCTACGCAAATTCATGGGGAAATGGTATAGTAAGTGGTATGAAATATGTTCATAATATTCTCCTGAATTGCTTTCAATTTATATAAACTTAGAACAATCATAAAATGAATCATCATATGGAACTATTTACCTTTTGGACACAGTTCATAAAATTACCATTTGCTTCAAATATACTGATCTATACTTTATAGATCAGTATATTTCACTGCACTTCCTTTTGCCTTCTCCACCGGATACTTTGCCTCATTCTGTGCCATTTTCATATTTACAATTTCATCTACATCAAATCCAAGTTTGTCCAACATATTCTGGCAATACACAATCACATCTGCAAGTTCTTCTTTCACATGTTGAAGATCATATTCCGTATCACTCCACTGAAAACATTCGAGAAGTTCATTTGCTTCAATTGAAATAGACTTTGCCAAATTTTCTGGTGAATGAAATTGATCCCAATCACGGTCAATTGTAAAATTTCTAATTCTGTCTATGGTTTTCTGTTTCATTTGTCCCTCCCAATTAGTACTCAGCTTTTTTTAGTGCTTCTCTTAGTTCTTTGTCGCATGCATATATATACATTCCGTTCACTCCACGTGTCATGAGTACACGAACTTCATGTTGGATCAATATTTCTCCAAACTTTTTCTTTGAACCGTCAGATAAGGTTCTATTACGTATTGCCTTATCATTACGGCTTTCTGATGGGTCAAATATTAC
Organism: Faecalicatena fissicatena; assembly: GCA_001028025.1. Lineage (GTDB taxonomy): Bacteria > Bacillota > Clostridia > Lachnospirales > Lachnospiraceae > Faecalicatena > Faecalicatena fissicatena_A. The sequence goes on from LDAQ01000046.1 coordinate 23,970, forward strand.
TTTTCCATCTCTATATTTTACAGATGGACCAAGAATAACCCCTGCGTAATTAAGATCAAATCCCTGAATTGTAAAAGTTGATCCAACTTCATCAATTGTTTGCGGCTGTTCAGCCCAGGCTAAATCTTTAATCCCACGTTTTTCTTTTTTCGATAATTCGTTTTTTAATTCTCCATTCCATGGCTTATGCCATTTTCCAATCATCACTTCCCAATACTTCCGAAGTCTATCCTCTGGCTTTTTGTTCGAATTATACTCCCAGTCATATGTTGCAATCACTCTCGAAAGTGATGAATCTCCACTTCTTGCTCTCTTATTAATCTCCGAATCAAGTTCTTCTGGGTTATTAACGATTTTTAAAGTGTATCCACCCAATCCCTTCGGAAGTTTTTTCAAAGTTCTTTCTTTTGTAAAAGAATCAATCCAATCAACTACAGCTGCATCTGCCTGCATTCTAAGCTGCTTACTTAAAATGATATGATTATCCATTTCTTTTGCTTGATTCCGATATTCCTCAAGTATCTGCGATTCCCAAAATTGCTCTGTTGTAAGGATCTGATTTTCATCAAACATAACAACAGTGACTCTCGCCCGATCAATGATATCTCTAAGCTGATTTTGACCTCTATATGATTGCTTTCCTTGAGTCAAAAGTAGATGTGCTTCATCAACAAATGCCACATCTACAGGTTCATCCGCTGTATGATTATTGATGAATGTAGTCGGTTTACTTACCACTTTCCCGTACTTTTCTGTCAATCCTAACTTGTCTGCTATTTGTTTATATACTGTGATTTGTTCATCATGATTTACCAATAGATGACATTTTAATTCTTTACCATTTTCTTCTGCCTGGCAATATAACTCATAAAAAGTGCTGCTATTCAAAACAGTTTTTCCAGTTCCAGCTTCCCCATCAATAAAAATCAGCTGTTTTCTTTCTCCATTTGTAAGAGCCCTTATTACTCTTTCTATAATCAGTTCTCTTGCTTTTTCCTGATCCTCTGTAAGCTTATGTAAGGGTGATGCTTTATATATTGCTGAATCTTTTATGGAACTCTCAGTTGGAAAGAGCTCCTTATTTTCTCTTCTAAGCCCACTCCATATTTTTCGAAATATCTCATCAAGTTCATCCATTGGGTAATAACTTGTTTGAGGATTATCCCTTAAATTATGCACATGTTTTACACGTTCTACACTCATCATATAATGCATAAGGCGATTTTCAATATCTAATGTCAATGATTTATTAAAATGTTCATGACCAATAATAAAAAGGCTTGCATCTTTTTCCAGCAGCTTATGCTGCCATTTATTTGTATCTGCTGCAGAATCATAATGTTGCTTTGTTCTCTTGAGAATATCATTAGATTCGCCTACATAGACTTCATAGTCTCCTGAATCCTGCCAATTATGAATATAAACTGTTGGAAAATTCATAATAATTTCTTGTGACGATTCCTCTTCCTTTGGAAGTGTTACATTTTCAAAAAAATCCAGTGCTTCTCTATTATCTTTAATTTTTCTAATAATCGGTTTCGCTACTATACTCATATTCTTATCTTCCTTGGATCTTCTGTTTTCTTTGTATCGGATCGAATGAGCCAGGTTTAATGAGGCCAGCTCTAACTCTCTAACCATAAACATATCCCTACATACTACATTACCTGTACTATACCATACCATTGCATTTTAGGACATTACGATTTACTAATTTATGATTTACCTATGAAAAGAACAACATGTACCTGCTTCAATAACGATTCATAATTGTAAGCAGAACTCTGATGGTACATAATTACTTTCTCCTCTTCATCAGGTGCTAGCTCTCTTTTTATTAATACTTATCCTCCCGGGTAATACGCAGAATCAAGTAGCAAAAAGTATATTAAATTCCCGCCTTACTCGTCTCAGCTTCTTTCCGTCTCTTTTTTTGCGCTGCCTTTATCTGACGCGTTTCATACATATCCCGAATCCACAACTTCACCGGTGCCTTCCACTGCTCCTTAGGATTCGGTATATTCTTGATCAGACTCTTCGGATTAAGCTCCATCTCTATACCATGCTCCATAGATCATTTCATTGATGATTGCATCAAAACTGATCTCCTCTACTGTATCCTTGGTCAGATGCAGGATTGCCTCAAGCCAGTAAAACTTATAACACTGTGAAGGATCTTTCAGCATTCTCGCAAATTTGTCTGTATCCAGATTATTTTCGTAGATTATCTCGGACTCTAATTTTAATTCCATATTCATGATTCCACCCATCATTTACCAGACAAACATCACAACTTCTCACGCGGTCCTGAAACTTCTTCTGCATATTCTGCTCGTCTTTTTGCCTGCAGGTTATCTTTATCTTTCTCTGTTCCCGAAGCCGCATATTATCTCGTCTTCTCCAGGTTTTTCTTTTAAGTTCCCAACAGTTCATAATAAAATATATACTGCTGCATAACGCCTTCGCAGCCTTTATACCGCCTCTTCGGAAAACCTTTCGGATAATGCTGCTCCAATGCCTGATTAATATGTGTATCTACAGGAAATGCCGCCAGGTGATGAAGTGCAAACAGACAGATGCAGTCCGCAACCTTCTCCCCCACTCCGTACAGCTTCAAAAGCTCCTCTTTTGCCTTTTTATAAGGCATTTTTCTGATCGCATCCAGGGAGATCTCCCCATTGGCCACGCTTCTCGCTGTTCTGACCACATACTTGCTTCGGTATCCCAAATTACACGCTTTCAGTTCATCTTCCTCCAGGCAGGCCAAAACTTCTGCCGATGGAAATGTGTAATAAATATTTCCGTCAGCATCCTCTTTTCGTTCCCCGTATTTCTGGCATATATTCTGGATACATCTTCTGATCCGTACAATGTTATTCTGCTGGGATATCAAAAACGACACGATCATTTCCCATAAATCCTGGTTTAAGATGCGGATACCGCAGCCAAAATCTGCCGCAGACATCAGGTATTTGTCACGCTGGCTGATACATTTTCTGTATTCTTCATAGTCTGTATCCAGATCAAAATAATGTTTCCAGAAATCTTCATATTCGTTTTCACTGCAGAAAAATTTGCATTTATCTCCATTCTGCCGGATTTCCAGATATCGTTCTCCCGCTATCACGGAATATGTATCGTCCCCCTTCAGGCTCATCCGGAAACACTGTCCGGAATTACAAATCTGGGATATATCAAAATTATCTAACGTTTTTTCAATCATCGCTTTCATCCGTATTTCGTCTACTCCACTCCTGTCTTTGCGCAGATATCTGCGAGACAGCATTTGTCACAGTGTGGTTTTGTCCGCGCCGTACAAACATCGCGGCCGTGATATACAAGCCTGTGGCAGAAGTCGCTCCCCTCTTTTGGCGGTATGATTTTCCATAGCTCCATCTCTACTTTTTTCGGATCTTTCAATCCGTCTACCAGTCCCATACGGTTCACCAGACGGATGCAGTGCGTATCTGTCACAATTGCGGGTTCCCCAAATACGTCCCCCATAATCAGATTTGCACTTTTCCGCCCTACTCCTGGGAGCTTCATCAGCTCGTTAAAGGTCTTTGGTATGCCGCCCTCATATTCTTCCTTTAATATTTTCATGCAGGCGCTGATATCCCGGGCTTTGCTTTTTCCAAGACCGCATGGCCTTACAATGCGCTCAATCTCTTCCACATCCGCTTCTGCCAGTGCATCCACATCCGGATACTTTGCATATAAATCCTCTACCACAACATTTACCCGGGCATCTGTGCACTGTGCTGCCAGGCGGACACTCACAAGCAGCTTCCATGCCTGGTCGTAATCCAAAGTGCAGTCCGCATCCGGATATTCTTTTTTCAGCCGTTCTATAACCTCTAATGCTAATTCCTGTTTTGTCATCCTGTTCCTCCAATAAATACTTCATCAAACGCAGTATACTTAACACTTTATCCTTTTACAGCTTCTTCTATTATAACAATCCGTCTCATCACTTTCCAGTTATAATTCATGACTCTTTTAATTTACATAAAAGGAGGGTATTGGAAAAACACACGCCCGAAACTCCCCCATTATGGCATCCGGCTCTTACATTACCACGCATGTCCACGGGTACTCTTTAATAACATATAGGAATCCACCATGAACTTTCATAACATAATAGACAGAGCCGCCGCTTCATAGAAGTGATTTATACTATGAAACAACAGCTCTTTCCTTTAATTTAAAAATTTTTTAACTCATCCATCATAGCCCGCCGGTTCCGATACTTATTTCTCCATGATTTCACAATCTGTTCGACCGTTTCAGTCCCATTACTGAATTCTTTCATATGAGTTAAGATCTGCGCCAGTTCCTTATACATTGATCTGCCGCCCTTCTGCCCCGCCATCTCTTCTACATTCTCAACATAAATCTGTAATATTTCATCCCCATACTCTTTCTGTAATATTTTCTCAAATCGCCTCAGCACAGATAAGCTCTTTAATTCTTTTATTTCCTCCATCAGACGCCCGTAAAGTTTCTCTTTCTCAAGCAATTCGTATAAATGTTTCTTTCCATATGGAGACGCTAAAACTTTTTCCAGTTCCTGTTTCCATTCTGTTTTGTTAAACATGGCTTTATACTCATTATACTCCTCCTCCAAAGCCCAGGGGTCGTTCAAAATAATCTGTGCCAGTTCTGCACGGTACTCCGCCTCATTTCCCATCTGCCTGTATATCTGCATTAACATCCGCCTGTAATCAAGTACCAGACCTGGTTTGTTTTCTGCCTGTTCCATGCTTTCTTTTAAAAGACGGATAGCCTGTTCCTGATCTCCTGCCTTCTCATACTTACAGATCCAAAGGCTGCGTACCTGATCTATGTCCCAGTGATGACGTGAGAATTCCATTATGTCTTTATCAGAACATCCCATTTTTTCCATGAGATAAATTTTCTCCAATACATACCTATTCATATTACCTGAATAGTTCCAGGAATCCGTCGGCATTTTGCATTTTCTTATTTTCTCTTCGGCCATATTCATCATCTCTGACAGGATTTCTTTTTCTTCGCAGAAATCAAATAAGAACCCCCATGCCGTCTCTTCTCTATATCCCATCCCGTTATATTTTAGAGTATCCAGTAAACTGGAAAACATCATTTTCTTCAGGCTTTGCTCATCACATTCATCTAATAACGCTTCCCAGGTATCAGTACAATAATCCATAATTCCGCTTAAAACGCCATTTGAATTATCAATATCTACATACTCCAGCTTTTTAAATAAAAACAGTGACAGTTCAAAAATCTCCTGATAGCTGCCTCGCAGCTTCAGTTTATCAGTTAATTCCTCCATAGTACTGTACAGCTGTTTTTCCAGTTTTGTACCTTGATAATAATCGATATATCCGTATTCCCCGGACTGTTCTTCAAAAATCCTGTTGATCTGGCCCTTGAATATGTCCATCATTTCCCGGCTGTCACTGAAATGGTACTGGATTTTAAATTCTGCATATAAGTTCTTGTCTTTATACAGAAGTCCTTTTACATATTCTCTAAGATCGGCTTCACTGATGCTGTCAACGGAAGCAGCAACTTCCTGCCGCCTGCGCTCCGTGTCGGGTATGTCTGCAGTTTTTCCAGATTCGTTGTCCCCACTCTTTCTGCTGTAATCTGTAATCTCATACAAAACAGCAGCCATATGTTTACAGTTACTACCGCCTTCTGCATAAGGGCAGTCACAGTACATCTCTGCCACTTCGTCATCTTCCAATATAATCTCCACTTCATAATCGTAGGTACCTCTGACAGTCGCCTCATATCCTTCTTCTGTACTATATACCTCAGATACCATTCCCGACGCCCAGTAATCATAGCCTCTCTCCAGTATCTTATCAGAAAATAATCCCTGCCAGCCTTCATTTATCATATGTGCAGCCTCCATATCGCTTTTTTTAATTATAACACCCCGCAATATGAAAAACAGCAGTCTCATACAATTTCTTCCGCTATATTTCCAGACAGTTCTTCCTCTTTATGCTGATATTTCTGCTGCATTGGTAAGCCGCGATTGCCGTGATCCCGAATCCACTGACCATCGAGGTTAATAATGCGGTACATTCATTCACTATAGGGGGAAAGAAGGATGTAATCATAGTTACGCCTGAGCCTCTCCCTGCGTCTGATACTGTCCCTGCCTCTCACTGCCAAGCTCCCCGGATGCCTTTCTGCTGTACCACGCGATCAGAAGCCCCAGTACTGCCGCTGCATAGAAAATCACAAATACGCCGTCACTCAATTTTTCGAAGAGAAATCCGTAGGCCATCTGTCCAACCGGCTGCGCACATGTAGAAACCGCTATGATCCAGGCAATTACTTTTCCGATCATTTCCTGGGGCACAGTTATCTGAATATAGGACATGATCTGAATTGTATAAATAGATGCAAATGCCATAATCACCATCCCTACAATTGTCAGCGCTCCATATGTCAGGTATGCCGGCCCGTCCAGCATCAGTATGACACCGATTGGTACCAGAAGCCCACCACAGTATGCCAGCAGTTTCCAGCTATTACTCACCTTCAGCCTCGCCCCCAGTGCACCGGCTCCGATTCCCCCTGCCAGCCCCCCTACCGCCAGGGCCGCCTGCATAAATCCATACAGCCTGGACGCCTCACTCTCTGAAAACTTTAACAACTGCATGACAATGACGGGCAGCCCTATAATCATTAAAGAGGACATTACCAGATTTACTCCTGCACAACAAAGTGTCAGTTTTCCTATCTCAGATTTTTCACGACTGATGTAGGAAATACTCTTTTTTAAATCCGTTTTTGCCTCCCGCAGCACAGAAACATTCCGTGATCTCTGCGAAAAAGGAATATGGATGAAAATCTCCATGACCGCTGACAAGAAGAAGCAGCCCGCCGCTATCACCAGGACCGGATAAATTCCCCACAAACTATAGGCAACACCGCCAAGCGCCGGTCCAAGAAGGCCAGAAAGCGAAGATACCATATTGATCACAGCATTTGCAGGCATGACTTTTTCACCGGATACCAGAACCGGTATGCTGGCCTGCACAGAGGGCTGATATGCACCGGAAATACCGTACAGCATAAAAAGCATAACCAGAACCAGCCCTGTGATATTTACTTTTCCATATAAAAGTAAAAACATGATCGTCAGAGCCGACGTAAAGAAATCCAGAAATACCATGATATTTCTTTTGTTTACCCTGTCCGCGATGATGCCGCCTATTGGTGACATTACCGCCAGCGGGATAAATGCACACCCGGAGACAACGCCCAATACCGCCGCCGAACCTGTGACGTTCAACAGATGGATCGGCAGCGCAAATCTCATAACAGCATTGCCGAACAGTGAAATGATCTGGCCGATCACAACCAGCCAAAAATCTTTTGAGAACCCTTTTTCCTGATTCATATATATAACCTCCATTTTATAATTTCTTTTTTAATACCGACCGTTGGTATGTATTGAATCAAAAATTATCTGCCCTTTCTGGACAGGACAGATAATTTCATATGTTTCCTAACTGGTACATTAAAAAATAAGTAACTGACTCTTAAGCCTATATACATTTTCGAGAATGCTGCTCCTCAAACGTAGGCGCAGCGGGCTGCGCTGAGGCTTGAGGAGCAGCGCTACCGGAAATTTAGATTGATTTAAGTAGCAGTTAATTATGATTCTAGGTACTAGTTTTGTTTTTCTCATAAATGGCTGCATACCCCTCTAAAGCAGTGAGCACCTTATCGTCGATGACGTCTAACCCGAAAAATTTCAGTATAATATGATAAAATTTAACCTTTTCAATCATTTCTTCGGGACCGCAGTGATAAATCATCGGATTCAGCCATATATTGCCCAGCAGCATCATGACTTCAGCCATCTGCTTTGGATATTCCGTCTGAATGGAACCGTCTTCGATCCCTTCCTCGATTACCTTCCAGACCATCTCCGTTGCCTCCTCCTGGACACTATCACGCAGATACAGTACGAGAAGCTGGGGATTCTTCAGCATATCCGGAGCCACCTCAAACATCTCCTTCTGCGCAGGGTTAAAAGCGGATACACGGAAGAGTTCTTTCAGCTTTTCTATCCCACTCAGATCCTTTCTGTGATACACCTTCATCATCTCAGACTCAGAGCCAAGGTACATCTTATCCGCAACCGCCATCATAATATCTTCTTTTGACTTAAAATGATGGTATATAGCTCCTTTGCTCAATCCTCCCAGGTGATCAATAATATCCTGGATGGATGTGTGGTCGTACCCCTGCTCGCTAAAAAGACGGGCGGCGGTGTCGATGATTAAATTCCTTGTTTCTTCGGGATACTTATTTCTTGCCATGTCCTACTCCTGTTTTTCCTTTACATACTAACGGTATGTTTATTATACATACTAAGAGTATGTATGTCAACAACTTTTCCTTATTGCTCTACCCAGATATCTCCATTCCTGGACTCTAACTCAATCGGGATTTAGTTCACGAGCTTTAGTCTCGGGAGCGGACGAAGGGGGCGCTTACCGTGAGCCGGGACGGACTGTGAAAAGCACCTGTCCTGTTGGAAATACAGCCGCTGCGCTAAGCGGCAGTAAGAGGAAATCCGCAAAATCAGTCAGAACCGAACGCATTCACCGTTTAATCTGATGATTAAACGCCTCAGGCGTTCTAAAAATCTGCTTCGGAAGCAGATTTTTTCTGACTGATTTCGCGGATTTCCTCTAACTGCTGCTATGCTCGCTAAAAGCATTTCCAACAGGACAGGTGTTTTTCACAGTCCGTCCCGGCTCACGGTAAGCTAGGTTCATCCGCCGATAGGAAAGAACTCGTTCCCCGGTTGGGTCCCGGACCGGGACAGCGGATGGAATAGAATTGGTGTAACTTTCATATCCCCAGTATGTATGGTCGCTTTTTACTTTATGAGTATGGGTTTATTTTAAACTATACTCAAGTCTATTAAAAAGACTGCTGGGGATATGAAAGTTACGCCAATTCTATTCCATTCGTTGCCCCGGTTTGGGATCCCCACCGGGGAACGAGCCCTTTCCTACCGTCCGGAAGAGCCAGCTTTATGACAGGG
>LDAQ01000047.1 GCA_001028025.1 Faecalicatena fissicatena
GTGCACCAGCCGCTGCAGACGGGCATTAAGGCGATTGACGCCATGATCCCCATCGGGAAGGGACAGCGGGAGCTGATCATCGGAGACCGGCAGACGGGAAAGACGGCCATTGCCATCGACACCATCCTGAACCAGAAGGGCAAGGATGTGATCTGCATCTACGTGGCCATCGGCCAGAGAAAATCCACCATCGCGCAGCTGGTGAAGACGCTGAGCGACCGGGACGCCATGGGCTATACCATTATCGTGTCGGCCACCGCAAGTGACGTGGCCCCGCTGCAGTATATCGCACCCTATGCAGGGTGTGCCATGGCAGAGGAATTCATGTATGCAGGAAAAGATGTGCTGATCGTCTATGACGATTTGTCCAAGCACGCGGTGGCTTACCGTGCCATGTCCCTGCTGCTGAGGCGTCCGCCAGGGCGTGAGGCGTATCCCGGGGATGTCTTTTATCTGCACAGCCGTCTGCTGGAGCGTTCCGCAAAGCTGTCGGATGAGCTGGGGGGAGGGTCCATCACGGCCCTGCCGATCATTGAGACCCAGGCAGGGGATGTATCGGCCTATATCCCGACCAATGTCATTTCGATTACGGACGGCCAGATCTTCCTGGAATCGGAGCTTTTCTTCTCCGGGCAGAGGCCCGCGGTAAACGCCGGCATCTCGGTATCCCGTGTAGGGGGAAGCGCCCAGATCAAGGCCATGAAGAAGGTGGCAGGCACGATCAAGCTGATGCTTGCCCAGTACCGGGAGCTCAAAGGGTTCTCCCAGTTCGGATCAGACATTGACAAGGATACGAAAGAGCGGCTGGAGAACGGCATGCTCCTGATGGAGATCCTGAAACAGGGCCAGTACCAGCCGGTATCGGTGGAACACCAGGTCATGATTATCTATGCGGCAGTCAAAGGACACCTGGTGGGCATTGCGCCAAGTCAGGTGAGGCGGTTTGAAAAAGAGCTGTACCAGTACATGGACACCCATTCTCCGGAAGTGGGGAAGGCCATTGCCAAGACAGGAAAGTTAGAAGAGGAAACAGAACAGTTGCTATTGAAAGGCATCGAAGAGTGCAGGAAGGCGGGTAGGTTCGATGGCTGACCAGATGCAGGCAATCAAGCGCAGAATGAAGAGTGTCAGCAGTACGGAGCGGATCACAAATGCCATGAAGCTGGTTTCCGCAGCAAAACTGAAGCAGGCAACCAACCGGTTTGACTACATCAGAAAACATCTGGAGAAAGAAAAACAGCTCTTTGAGCAGGTTCTCCGGACAGAGGGAAAGGTACCGGCGGTCTACCTCGAGCAGAGGGACGGGGGAACGCTGTATCTTGTACTTACCAGCAGCAAAGGGCTGTGCGGCAGTTATAATACTTCCGTGACGAAGATGGCCGGACAGATCGCAGAGCAGGAAAAAGACAGGTGCTGCTTTCTGGCCCTTGGAACCAAAGGAAAAGAGTTCTGTGTAAGGGAAGGGCTTGCCCTGCTGGAGACAGACTGCGGGCAGATGGATGAGATGACTTATGAGGAAGCCTGGAAACTCTCCGGCAAACTGCTGGAGATGTACCGTGAGGGGCGCTTTACCGGCATCCGCATCCTGTATGCCTCCTATCTCAACTCCATAGCCCATGAGACGAAGGCGGAGTCCGTGCTTCCCCTGGAAGAGGGAAAACCCGGGGAGGAGCAGGAGCTGTCCCTGATGGAATACGAGCCGGCGGGGGCCCAGTTGTTTGACGGGCTGGCGAGGGAGTACCTGGCCCTGTGCCTGTACAGTGCGGTTGCGGAAGCAACCTTGTGTGAGCATTCGGCGCGGCGGATCGCCATGAAGAATGCCAGTGATAATGCGAATGAGATGCTGACAGAATTATCCATATATTATAACAGAGCCAGACAGGCGGCGATTACCAGTGAGATTATTGAGATTATCGCGGGTTCGGAGGCTCAGAAATTAAGAGGTGAGGCAATTGAGTAAAGGAATCATTCAACAGATTATCGGACCGGTTATTGATATTAAGTTTGATGAGGAACAGATGCCGAATCTTCTTAATGCAATACATATCGAGCAGGATGGAAAGACCATTGTAGCAGAAGTGGAACAGCACATTGGGGCGGATCAGGCCCGGTGTATTGCCCTTTCATCCACGGATGGAATGTACCGCGGGATGGAGGCAACCGATACGGGGGAACCGATTAAGGTCCCGGTCGGAAAAGAAGTATTAGGGAGGCTGTTCAATGTGCTGGGCGAGCCCATTGATGAGAAGGGCAGCGTAGAAACGGACCAGTACCAGGCAATCCACAGGCCGGCGCCGGATTACAAGGACCAGGACACCTCTTCGGTGATCTTTGAGACGGGGATCAAGGTCATTGACCTGCTGGCCCCCTACACCAAAGGCGGAAAGGTGGGTCTGTTCGGGGGCGCCGGCGTAGGAAAGACCGTGCTGATCCAGGAACTGATCAACAACATCGCAAAGGAGCATGGCGGGATCTCTGTATTCGCAGGGGTAGGCGAGCGTACCAGGGAAGGAAACGACCTGTACTATGAGATGCAGGAATCCGGAGTCATTGATAAGACCGCCATGGTATTCGGGCAGATGAACGAGCCGCCGGGAGCCAGGATGCGTGTGGCCCTGACGGGGCTGACCATGGCAGAGCATTTCCGGGATAAGGAACACCAGGACGTGCTGCTGTTCATCGACAACATCTTCCGGTTTACGCAGGCAGGTTCCGAAGTGTCCGCACTTCTGGGGCGTGTGCCCTCAGCCGTAGGGTACCAGCCCACGCTGGCAACGGAGATGGGTGCGCTGCAGGA
>LDAQ01000048.1 GCA_001028025.1 Faecalicatena fissicatena
ATACAGCATTACCCCTGTTTGAATCAAATTAAGGTTGAATTTTTTTGTGATTATGCTATAATATAAAATACAATTTTATTTATAAAGACGGATTTACAAAAAGGAGACGTTATGCGTAGAACATTGGATAAAAATTTACCCTCTCAGACAAACCAGTCGTCTGATAAGTTATTGATTATTTTAGAATATCTGGCCAGGCAGCCAAAGCCTGTACGCCTTCAGGATCTTGCAGCCGAATGTGAGATGAATCCGAGCACTGCTCTTCGGTTCATTACTGCATTGCAGCATCGCAATTATGTAGCCCAGGAAGCCGATTCTGAAAAATATTATTTAACACTGAAAATCTGCAACCTGGCTCAGCAGGTTACTTCTTACACGAATATCCGGAGTATTTCGCTGCCCTATCTGCACAAGCTTTCAGAAAGTTGTGGGGAGAGCTGCAACCTGGCCGTTGAAAACGACCAGATGATCGTATACGTGGAAGTGGTAAAAGATTTCACAAAAACGCTGTTCACTACACAGCGGATCGGAAACATTGCTCCCATGTACTGCACCGGTATCGGCAAGCTGTTTCTTACAGATTACACAGAGGAAGAACTGGACCAGCTGATAGAGGGCCACCCGATGATCAGACTTACAGAAAACACCCTGACAACGAAAAGAGCACTTTTAAAAGAACTGGAGCAAATCCGAAAAGACAACTATGCTTTCGACAATGAGGAGTGTGAAATCGGTGCACGATGTGTTGCCGCACCGGTCCGCGACTATACAGGAAAGGTCATTGCGGGCATCAGCATCAGCGGACCTTCAGTACGTATGACTCCGGAGTTCATCCAGGAATGCCTGCCCCGGCTGAAAGAAACCTGTCAGATAATCTCGGAATTAATGGGTGCGTCTCAGTCATAATAGCTGCACTCTCAAAAAACAGATTCAAAAAAAGCGGGAAGAATGAAAATTTCTTCCCGCTTTCGTTTTATCTTTCGATTTCTAACGGCTAATATCATATTCGTGATAACGATCCACTTTTGGCTGTGATGGACAGCCCCTCTCAAACCTGCAGTCCAGCCATATACTAAGCAGTTCTTCCGCCAGCATTTCTCCCAGTGTAAAAGCGCCAAGACAGGCCACATTGCTGTTATTGCTCGTTACTGCCCGCCTAGCAGAATAAGAGTCCGTCAGAAGCGCTGCATAGACTCCTTTTACCTTATTCGCGGCAATAGACATTCCAAGCCCCGTACCGCACAGAAGAACCCCTCTGTCGGCCTTTCCTGAAGCCACATATTCTCCCAGCCGAATCGCAGTATTGGCATAAATAGGGTCTCTGCCGCCCAGGTCTGTTACCTCATGGCCTGATTCGCTGCACACTTTCATCAGTTTTTGCTTCAATTCTTCCGCGTTGGGATCACATCCAAATGCAAGTCTCATCTTTTCCTCCCTTGTTCAGAGCAACTCCAGGATGCCGTCCGCCATAGCAGTCAAAATAATACAGCACGAGCAGGCGCCCGCATCCAGGACACCCCGGCTGCGTTCTCCCAAGCGGCTGCTGCGGCCAAACTTAGCAATAAGTTCTTTTGTAGAATCCCGCCCCCGCACAGCCGCTTTCTTCATTTCATCCAGAGCCGCCGCAAAGCTCTCCCTCTTCCCATCGGCCTGCCGCAAAGCGTCCACAGCCGGTGAAAGGGCATCAACCAGCGTCTTGTCACCGATGCGGGCATCTACAATTTCATATAGCCCGGTTCTGCCCGCATCCAGATATGCTGCAAAATCAGAGAGGCTGATTTCATCTTTCCCGCTCTGTTCTATAGCTTCGGCCATACACATTAAAATCGTGCCGTAAATCGGCCCCATGGAACCGCCGATTTCATTCAGAAGAATCATCGCCAGCCCGTCAAGACCGTCAGAAAAAGAGAATTCTTGATTTACAAATCTCTTTTGAAACAGACTGAATCCTTTGTTCATATTCATTCCATGGTCGTCATCGCCTATTAAACCGTCCACATCGCCAAGATATTGTTTGTTCTCCTGAATCCCCTTTACCATTTTTAAGAGTACAGCTCCGCCTTCTGAGTTCTTAAATGTCTCCATTGATCTGTCTACCTCCATTACACCTGAGTCAGGCCCACAGAACAGCACGGCATATCTGTCATCTTCTTCAGCTCTTCATCCAGCTTCATAAGAGTCAAAGTTGCCCCCATCATATCAAGCGATGTAAAATAATTTCCCACATATGCTCTGTGGACGCGTATTCCTTTCGAATCCAGTATTTTTTCAATTTCGTTGTACAATACGTACAATTCCATTACCGGAGTTGCACCTAGACCGGATACCAGTGCAACTACTTCATCTCCACATTGAAATGGATAATCCGGCAGAACAATATCCGTCATCTTTTTTGCAATGCCGGCAGCAGATTCCAGCTTTCCCACTTCAATCCCCGGTTCTCCATGATGGCCGATCCCGATTTCCATAGTTCCGTCTTCAATCGTAAAATTGGGGTGTCCTAACGCCGGAAGTGTACACGGAGACAAGCCAACGCCAACGCTCCGTGCAGAATCTATCGCCTTCTGTGCAACCCGAATCACCTCATCCAGACAGGCTCCGGTTGAGGCCATTGCTCCGCCGCATTTCCACATCAGAACTTCCCCGGCCACTCCCCGGCGTTTTTCACGTTGATCTTTGGGTGCACTTGCCACATCATCGTTTGCGGTAACAGTCTTTACCGTAATCCCTTCCTTTTCTGCCATTTTGACGGCCATTTTCACGTTCATATTGTCGCCTGAATAATTTCCGTACAGACATGCAACGCCATGTCCGCTGTCTGCTGCCCGGAATGCATCCAGGAATGCTGCGGCAGTCGGAGAGGAACAGATCTCTCCCACAGCTGCCGCATCACAAAGATTCTTTCCGCAGTACCCGATAAATGCCGGTTTATGTCCGGAACCGCCTCCCGTTACAACAGCAGCACGATTTTCCGTGGAAAAGACGGATCTTACCACACGCGGATTATGTGTCTGCTTCACCAGTCCTGTATGTACTTTCAAAAATCCTTCCAGCATTTCATCCACAATATTGTCGGGATCATTTAATATTCTCTGCACACTTCCAGCCTCCTCCTTTATTTTATCGTAAAACCGCCGTCGATCAGCAGATTATGTCCCGTGATCATCCCTGCACCTTTGCTGCAGAGAAATGCTATACACGCAGCAATCTCCTCTGGTTCGGCAAATCTTTCCGAGGGCATTTCTTTTTTCAGCTCATCGCCAGCCGGTCCGTCCCATGCCTTATGTCCCAGAGCCGTAAGAACCACTGTGGGTGAGACGGCATTTACACGAATGCCGTGTTTTCCCCACTCCTTTGCCATAACTTTTGTCATCGCTATGATCCCGCCTTTGCTGGCACAATATGCAACATGTTTATCCAGCGCTATGACTCCCGCCTGGGATGCCATATTGACAATGCTGCCGTCAATCTGATTGTCAATCATATATTTTCCGATTGCCTGCGCCATAAAGAAACTGGCGGACAGATTGATATCAATCGTCCGTTTCCAGTCTGCTGCACTGATATCTTCTGCATTTTCCAATGCTACAATTCCCGCGCAGTTAACCAGAATGTCTATTTTGCCAAAGGTTTCGGTGCCTGCTTTTATAATCTGTCCCGGATATGCCGGATCACAGACATCTCCCGCAACGCCGACACAATGTTCTCCCAGTTTTTCTGCAATATTACAGACTTCCGGTGAAAGATCGGCAAGTATGATATTGGCATGTTTATCATGAAAGAATTTTGCTGCTGCATACCCGATGCCAGCGGCTCCGCCTGTTATCACAGCAGTTTTTCCTTCAATGGAATATGTCAGATCCACTCCATCATATCTCAGCATTTTAAATTCCTCCTGTCCGTCCGTATCTTTTTAATCCTGCTTCAGATGATGCTTACCACTCCATCTTACGCCCGTCAGCGCTGATAAAGCAGAGATTCCTGCCCTCAGGGAAAAACCGATCAGGCTCGTTCGTAATACCGATAATCATGTCTGCTACCTCTTCCGGTTCAAATGTTGCATTCGGCTCTTTATATCCCAGCATATAAGTAGCCATATAGAGCGGATGGATAATAATCACCCTTCCGCCTTTATCGCGCAGATAGGTCGCCGTAATTTTGCCGCACATATTAGCGGCAGCTTTTGACATAAAATATCCATATGCAGACGGAATATCGCAATTCGGATCCGGGGTGCCCAGGCTTCCCGCTTCAGAAGTGATGTTTACCAGTAGCCTGGTTTCACTTTCCAGCAGCATCGAGACTCCATGATGGCAGACACGTGCATGGCCGATCGCATTCGTATCAATGACTCTCTTCATCTCGTCAAAGTCCAGTTCTTCTACAATCGTTTTCGTATTATCACCAAGAATCGCAGCATTATTGATAATCATATCCAGGCTTTCTGTATGCTTTTTAATCTCATCAAATGCTTCTTTCACTGAGGTAATCGAAGTGACATCCATCTTGATGCGGTACAGGCGATCCCTGTACATATGATCCGCCTTGCCCAGCATGGATTTTCTCGGATTCAGCTCTCCTGCGAATACCGTATGTCCTGCCT
Source organism: Faecalicatena fissicatena (assembly GCA_001028025.1). Classification (GTDB taxonomy): domain Bacteria; phylum Bacillota; class Clostridia; order Lachnospirales; family Lachnospiraceae; genus Faecalicatena; species Faecalicatena fissicatena_A. The sequence continues at coordinate 4,604 of LDAQ01000048.1, forward strand.
GCAGATACACTTCCGCCAATGCTCTTCCCAAGCCATAGTCTGTTCCTGTAATCAGAATTTTCATAATCTCATCCTCCCTGTCTTCTAGTTTTAAGTACCACCATTGTTTCTATTTATTACCATTGTTTCCGGGAACAGCAGGACAAACTCCCACTCCTCCTTCCTGGCTGCGCTCCTGCAAACAAAAGTACCCGCCGGTTTTACAATGCTTCATCCCCAAGTCCCGCAACACCCAGCTGCTGTAACTTTTTTACCACTTCAGCCGGAGAAACTTCCTGCACTGCTGTATGATTATGTATCGCCATGACGCTGGCCGCTCCCGTGGCCTGCCCCATAATCATACAGCTTGCCATACCGCGTGAAGAAGTCATCGCACGGGCATCTGCCGACATGATCCGCCCGGCAAACATCAGATTCCGAATTTTCCTCGGTACCAGTGTTTCAAACGGAATCTGATAATAATCACTGTTTTTTACAGTAACGATACTATCATGTGTGACCGCTCCGTCCGCGCCGCGCCCCGCTTCATCAAATACGTTATCACAACAGACGATTCCGCTCCCCGGAAACTTCTTACGGGACATCAAATCCTGCTCTGTCAGATAGTACATTCCCTCAAATCTTCTGGTATCACGAATTCCAACCAGCGGTCCTATTCCGTCCAGATAGGCATTCTTAAACGCCGGAACATTTTTACGAAGGTAATCCGCCAGAGCAAGGATATACTTCCGCGCCTTATTGCTTCCCTGCAAAATGGACTCCGGATCAAGACCATCTACTTCCCGGGCCATGGCCCAGTTAAAAAACACCTGCCCCGGATTCGCATTTCTCGTGTAGTAAATTGTTTTTATTCCCTCCGGAATCGCACCGCTCTCTACCAGTTCATCTGCCTGGAAGTTATGGCACTCCTTATCCTGTGTCGGAAATGCTGCGTCTGTATCAACATTAGCCATGATAAATGTCAGCGTGCCCGCCATCATATGCCCCTGCTCGTCTCCCACTTCATAGGGAACACCTGCACGTGCAGCAATATCTCCGTTCCCGGTACAGTCAATATATACTTTCGCCTTAAGAAGGCTGGTGCCCAGCACATCGTGATATTCAATTCCTGCCACTTCATCCTTATCCATCATCACTTCACCGGTATATGCACGAAGTATCAAATGCACCCCTGCATCTTCCAGCATCTGGTAAAACTTTGCCATAGCAATATCCTGATTGTAATACACATCCCAACCATAAGCCGAATCCGGAAGCAGCCTGATCCATGCGGCCGGAGGATCCTGTGCCATTAAACTGTCAATATATTCTTTAAAGATCCCTCCCACAGACTTCTGGCAGGGGTAACCACATCCAAGAGGCATTCCCTGACATACAGACATAATTCCTCCCAGCCTGTCTGAACCCTCAATCAATACAACCTGCATTCCCTCACGTGCCGCCTCAATTGCTGCACACAATCCTGACGTACCGGCACCTAAGACTGCAACATCAGTTTCCAGAATCCGAACATAATTTTCTTTCATATTAGTTTTCCTTTCCCGAATTTTATTATTTAAAATTCAATTTCATTATACGAAAATTATATTACACACTCCTGTAAATGTCAATTACTTTTTCCAGTCTCCTGTACGAATTGTCATAAAGTTTTATCCGGAGTACTAAAAGGGCACAGAATACATGGAA
>LDAQ01000049.1 GCA_001028025.1 Faecalicatena fissicatena
CTCACGGTAAGCTAGGTTCATCCGGCGATAGGAAAGATCTCCTTCCCTGGTTGGATCCTAGACCGGGACAGCGGATGGAATAGAATTGGTGTAACGTTCATATCCCCAGTAGGTTGAAAAATAGTTTTTTAGGTATATTTAAAAGAACAGCCGGAACGGCTTTTATGGCAGGCGCCACATTTGCAGTCACTGGAAGTCAGCCGGCGATAGTGCTATGCGTTCTGCTTGCTGTTCCTGGATTTGCAGGATGGATTCTTCCTTATTTTATCTATAAAGCGCTTTAAAAAAACAAAAGCAAAAACGGAAACCTTTGTTGGAAGATAAATATGACGAAATCTACGAAGTATGTAAAAACGGAAACGAACTTTTGTAGGTCTTTAGGAAGGAGATGAGATTTATGGAATGGAAGACATTACTTTCAAAAAATCATTTTGTTGAAACGGAACAAGAGGGCGGCATTGCGTACAGGAACGATTATGATACTATTATATGCAGCACTCTTTTCCGCAGACTGCAGGATAAGGCGCAGGTCTTTCCACTCGATGATGATGATTATGTGAGAACACGTCTGACGCACTCTTTAGAGGTGTCGGCGATTGGGAAGAAACTGGGGGAATATGCGTTTGCAAAAGTAAAAGAGTGTAAACAGGAGCAATGGTTTGAAGAACATTCCGAGAAGGAGCTTTCGGAAGTGCTTCTGTGCGCAGGTCTGGTTCACGACATAGGCAATCCGCCCTTTGGCCATTTCGGGGAATACACGATTCGGGAGTGGTTTCAGACCAATCTGGAAGGTTTAACCCTTGGAGATCGAAAAGTGACGGAGATATTGTCAAACTGGCAGCTTCAGGATCTGTATACTTTTGAAGGAAATGCACAGTCTATACGCCTGTTATCAAAGACCCCGTATTTAGGAAAAGAAAATGGATTTAATCTCTCATACAGTGTATTGGGAACCATCATCAAATATCCGATTTCCTCCGATAAACTAAGGAATTGTAATCCAAATCATTATAAGAAAATCGGCTATAACTTTTCTGAGAAGGAATTATTTGATGCAGTAAACCGTGAAACCGGGATGAACGGCTGCCGCCATCCGCTTTCTTATCTTCTGGAAGCGGCTGACGATATCGCATATCGGACCTCTGATTTGGAAGACGCAATGGTAAAGAAAGTGATCAGTTTCGAGCAGGTCATGGATACATTTGAACGGTGCCTGAGGAGTTTTGAAGGGGATGCGCAAAACAGGCAGGAGGTCTGCCAATGCATTCATAAACTGACGGAAATGTTTCAGGAGGAGGTTACAAAAAATACCAAAAAACCGGGGCTGGCGGCTGTGCAAAGATGGAATCAGTACATACAGGGAATGATGATAAGAGATGCGGGGCAAACCTTTGTTAAAAACTACAGCCAGATCATGCAGGGCGATTTTGATGGGGATCTGTTTCATGATACTGTGTCCGGTTATATAATTAAGGCAGTCTCGGATCTGAGTGAAAGGAAAATCTATACCAGCTCGGTGAAAACCCGAAGAGAATTATTTGGACGGCGCGTGATCAATTCCCTGCTGGACCAGTTTATGCCGGCAGCAATTGGGTATGACACGAATGGGAAAAGCAGCTATATTGACAGAAGAATTATGGATACGGTATCGGAATTTTATAAATCCATGTATCGGAACCAATCTGTCGGAAAAAGCGAAGATGAAAAACTGTATTTAAGGATTTTAATGATTACCGATTATATCAGCGGTATGACAGATAATTATGCGAAAAGACTTTATGAAGAACTTTTTGCATAGCAATAATATCCTGCGGGAAATGTAAACTTGCAGAAGAGAAAGGTTGACAATTGTAAAGGCATTCTATAATATAAACGGTAAGAATGACAATAAGGGAGACAAAACAATGGAAAACTTACTGAAGGAAATGAAAAACAGAGTGCTAGCCGGAGAACTGCTTTCAAAAGAGGACGCCCTGCAGCTGGCGGAAATGCCGCTTGATCCTTTATGTGACGCAGCGGACGAGATCCGGCAGAAGTTCTGCGGAAATCAATTCGATCTGTGCACAATCATCAACGGTAAAAATGGAAAATGTTCCGAAAACTGTAAGTATTGCGCGCAGTCCGCATTTTATTCCACAGAGGTTGAGAGTTATCCTCTTATGAATACAGACCAGCTGCTGAAACAGGCAAAATATAACGCAGAACGGGGAGTTATGAGATATTCTATCGTAACATCCGGGAAAAGACTTGACCACAGTGAGGTGGATGCAGTGTGTAAAAGTATCCGAACGATCAGGGAGAATGTGGATATCTCAGTCTGTGTTTCCTTCGGGCTTTTAGATGAGGCTGCGTTTAAAAAGATCAGAGAAGCGGGGGCAAGCCGCGTACATAATAATCTGGAGACCTCCGAAAATTATTTTCCAGAGGTCTGTACAACCCACTCCTACGAAGAGAAGATCGAGACAGTCAAAGCAGCACGGCGCGCGGGACTGAACGTTTGCAGCGGAGGGATTGTCGGGCTGGGGGAGACGATGGAGGACCGGATTGATCTGGCAGTCACAGTCAGAGAACTGGGCGTACGTTCCATTCCGGTGAATATGCTGAATCCGATTCCAGGCACTCCTTACGAAAAGAATCCCCGGCTGACTGTAGACGACATGTGCAGGATAACGTCGGTCTTCCGGTTCCTGGTGCCGGATGCGTTTATCCGTCTTGCGGGCGGGCGCGGGCTGATGGCAGATAAAGGGAGAAGGTGCTTCCGGTCCGGTGCCAATGCTGCTATTACAGGAGATATGCTTACCACGGCGGGGATTACCATAGAGCAGGATATGCAGATGCTGGAAGAGCTGGGATTTGAAGTAAAAAGATGACAGACCAGGAACTTAGAGATTTAATTCATAAGGAGGGGCAGATACTCTATGAGAAAGTATAAAAGATTTTCTGCAGTGAATTAATCCGAGTCAGTTCCTACCGCTTGTATGAAAAGAAAACAATCATGTGGCAATTAGCAAGTCATACTCTTTCTCCCCCGCGCATACATTGTAAAAACAATGATTGCAGGGGGATTTTTTTGAAAGATTATATTGAAGAAAGAGCCGTGGAAATCGCCAATTATATCATAGATAACAGTGCCACAGTGCGGCAGACGGCGAAACAGTTCGGAATCAGCAAGAGTACGGTACATAAGGATGTGACGGAACGGCTCCTTCAGATTAATCCTGGTTTGGCGGGAGAGGCACGAAAAGTGTTGGACATGAATAAGTCTGAGCGTCATATACGCGGCGGACTTGCTACCAGAGAAAAGTATCTGCATCAGCACTAAAGTGAAAAAGAGAATTACAAATAGGATGCACCTTTAGCGCCGAATACTTCAGGCTCGGTACTTAAGGTGCATTTTATTGTGTCGGGAAACAGGCGGGGCTCTTCAAACACTCTTTGTAAATACAAGAGGCGGCGGCCAGGTGCCTGAGGGGTTTCAGGGGGTCTGTGATTATGGTATAATATCTACTGTAGAATATAAACTGATTCAGCTTGAACACAAAGGGGAGAAATGGCTGTGAAGAGATATAATAGAATCTGCGCACTTCTGCTTGCTCTTTTACTGGCAGGGGGGACAGCAGGATGTGCGAAGGAAGAACAAACTGTAAAAACAGAAAAAGAAGAGATTACACTCTGGTATTACTGGAGCCAGAGCTACGATAAAAAAGAACTGGCAAATCTGGTAAATGGATTCAACCGTATTCAGGATGAGATCGAAGTATCCACCCAGTATGTACCGGATGAGGATTTTAAGAAACGTCTGGCTCTCAGCATGGCGGACGGCAACATGCCCGATCTGGCACTGGTAGATTCATCGGATTTTCATTACTTACATGCAATGGAGCCTTTTTCAGATCTGACCGGTGAGATTGAAGGGCTGGAGGAGTATCTGCCGGAAGTGAAGGAAGCCTGCAGTGTGGACGGCAGGATGATGGGGCTGCCATATGGAATGAACTGCACTGTGCTCTATTACAATAAGAAGATCATGGATGCACACGGGGCCAAAGTGCCAGAGACATGGCGAGAACTCTACGATACCGCAGTGAAGCTGTCTGCGGACGGACATTGTGGTTTTGCCCTGCCTGCAGTGCAAAGCGAGGAAAGCGTATATAGTTTTCTTCCGCTTTTATGGTCCATGGGTGGAGGTGTTGACTCACTGGATTCCAGTGAAAGCAGACAGGCATTCCAGCTTCTGCGCCGGCTGACAGAATCCGGGGCTATGAGCAGACAGACGATCAGTCTGACGGAAGGAGACCTGCTGCAGCAGTTTGTTGAGGGAAATATAGCGATGATGGTGAACTCCACAACAATGATTGATTCCATCAGGGATGCCAGCCCCTATCTGAAATATGGCGTGACAACGCTTCCTGCCGCGGATGACGGAACCCGGATATCGGTACTTGGAGGGGAAGTATTTGGTGTTACAAAGGGAGCGCACCAGGATGCAGCGGTCAAATTTTTACGGTATGTCAGCGATAAGGACAGAATGGTTTCCTATATGGAGCGGTCTGCCTATATGGCGCCCCGGCAGGATGTGCTTGAGAACCAATATGCGGAAGATCCGTTAAAACGCAGTATGATTGAGATTGTCAAATCTGCCAGGACAAGAGAGTTCTCCGTGGAATGGCCCTACATATCCAGAGTACTTACGGATGCAATGGGAGAGGCAATTATCGGGGAGAAGACGGAAGATGAAATCCTGGGCGAGGCGGCCGAAAGGATGGCTGAGATCAGGAGGGGACACTTATGAAACGGGAAAGAACTCTGAGAACAAGGATGTCCCTCGGTTTTCTGCTGGCAGCGCTGATACCGGTCTGCCTGTTCGCTTTTGTTTCACAGATGAGACTCAGGAGCAGCCTGCAGGATAATATAGACGGCCGTATCAGCAGCAATCTTTACAACTCCAATCAGTGCCTGAACATGGTGTTAGACAAGTATGAGACTATCCTGTATGATATGTGTACCGATGATACGATTATAGATACAGTTCTGGAAATCATAAGCGAACAGGATGACCTGGATGTGAACAGCAGTACGCTGCGGCATGAGCTGAGCCATATCTGCAACAGTAATCCTGGGGTGGAAGGGATCACGATTTTACTCAGGAACGGGCGCATTATTTTTTACGACCGGCTGAACTCTTCCTCTTCAAACAGTATATGGGCGGATAAAGTAACCATCCCTGAAATTGAGAAAGGTTATGTTTACCAGGGGATTACGACACCGGTGTCTGCAAATGAAAAGAAAACGTATTTATTTCAGATAGGCAGGAAACTGATAGACTACAGAAATATTAATGAACCCCTGGGGATCGTGGTAATCAGCATTAATGAAGAGCAGATTAAAGATGCCCTGGTTTCCGGAACGTATAATGCGTCTTACCTGCTGGATGGGAATACCGTAATCAGTTCTCCGGAGGCATCTGATATCGGAAAAAAGTTTACCTTTCAGAAGGATTCGATAGAGAATAAATATACCAGTATGGTGAATGACAAAAGCGGATTTACCATCTGGAATGAGCAGCCGCTGGCCGATTATAACAGGGCAATCTGGGAGCAGATGCTGTTTCTGTTTGTGATTGCAGTGGCGTCCTGTGTGATTATGGTATTTCTGATCTATCTGTCAACCAAGTCGTATCTGTCGGCAGTGGATTCGCTGGTGTCAGCCATGAATGAGCTGGAGGAGGGCGATTTTAGCGTCAGCATTGCGGTCCCACAGCGTATGCCGCCGGAAATACGGAGAATCGGTACCGGGTTCAATGAGATGGTCATCCACATTGACAATCTGATAGGCCAGGTGAAAGCGGCGGTTGTGGAGCAGAAGAATGCCGAACTGTCGGCTTTGGAAGCACAGATAGATCCGCATTTTCTGTACAATACACTGGATACGATCAACTGGAAAGCGATCGAGAATGAGCAATATGATATCAGCGAAATGGTAGGGGCACTTGCCGACATTCTGCGCTATACGGTAAAGAATGCAGGCGGGCTTACTACGGTGCGGCAGGAGCTGGGCTGGCTGGAGCATTACTGTATGCTGCAGGGAGCAAAACTCGGAAAACCAATGAAGATAGAGAAACAGGTGCCGGAAGAAATGATGGGATATAGGATTCACAAACTGCTGCTTCAGCCCTTTGTGGAGAATTCGATTAAACATGGATTTGGCGGAAAGGACGGAGAATGCCGTCTGACGATTGTGATGCGCCAGACGGAAGAACAGATCCACATTATTATAGAAGATAATGGCTGTGGCATCACGCCGGAGACATTGAAAAGACTGAATGACGAGCAGCAGGATATGGATGGGCACGTGGGAATTACAAATGTCAGGAAGCGCCTGAAGCTGTACTATGGGGATGATGCTACCATTTATTTTGAAGGTATGCTGGGCAGCTGGACGAAGGTGCATCTGTTTGTACCAAGGAAGGAGGAACTGCAGTGAGAATTGTAATTGTGGAAGATGAAGCGCCGATCAGAGAAGGTCTTGCAAAGATATTACATAAAATCAATCCGGACTATGAACTGGCCGGTAAGGCCGAAGATGGAAAAGCAGGGTATGAGCTGATCCGGAGAATGGAGCCGGATCTGGTTATACTGGATATACAGATGCCAAAAATGGACGGACTTACGATGCTCAGAAAGCTCCGTGAGGAGCAAAATGGCTGCAAGGTGCTGATTCTGTCCGCCTATTCAGATTTTAATTATGCCAAACAGGCTATCGAGCTTAATATAGAAAATTATCTGCTGAAGCCAATCAAGATACCTGAGCTGAAGAGGGCGCTGCGGCAGATAGAGGAGACGCTGAATAAAGAGAAAAGCCAGGATAAAGTATTTACTGCTTCCAGTATTTTTATTGGCTGTCTGAACGGACAGCTGACTCCGGACAGGCAGTTTCATAATATGACAAGGGAAAAATACGGATTCTCCGTGGAGGACCCCGCAGAGGTCTTCGTTCTATGGCTGGGAGACGGGTATGAAGAGCAGAAAAAGGCGGCAAAAGATATGCTGGAGAATGTGGGGGCACATACGGTAAAGTTTGATTCATCCGTAATAGAGGCCGATGGCTGGCAGATGCTGTTGATGATTCTCTACCGGCTTCCCGCGGAATGCAGTTTATATGAGTATTTCCAGAATTCGGTGGTGCCCATGTTATGCAGTAATCTGAAGAGTCCTGTGGTCTGTATCTGGAAAAGTCTGAATCGTATCCTGGATCTGCCGGAAGCTGTCGGCGAGATGCAGAAAGAAAAGGAGTGGAATCTTCTTTTAAATAAGGGAACCCTGCTCAGAAAAGAAGAGATCGAAAAAATAAAAGTTGTCCCGCTGAAGCATCCCGCAGAGCTGGAAGACAAGGCCTGCCAGGCGATGAAGCGGGGCGATTGGGAAACATTAAAGGAGTGTTACCGTAATCTGTTCCGATATTATCCGGAGGCTCCGCATTTGCCCGAAGAAATAAAAAAGTCCCTGATACGTTTTAACTGGGCCGTAGCAAATTCGCGAGGCAATATTCAGGAACTGGATGCGGAACTGCAGATACAGGGGATACTGGGGGAAGTATCTGAGGCAGTAAGCTGGGATCAGATAAAACGCAGCCTGGAAAAATTCTTTGCACTGCTTGATCTGGGCTTCCACGAGGAAGAAGAAATCCCGGTCAGTGTCCTCGTACAGAAGGCCCAGCAGATGATCAGGAAATACTACGATCAGGGCATTACTCTGGAGGAAGTAGCCAATAAGCTGTTTGTATCCGAGGAATATCTGAGCGCACAGTTCAAAAAAGAGACCGGCACCACATTTTCCGAGACAATCCGGAAACTGCGGATCGAGAAAGTAACGCAGCTTCTGACGGATACACACCTGAAGCTGAATCAGATCGCAGAACTGGCCGGATATTCCGATCCCAAGTATATGAGCAAGGTATTCAAAGAGGAAGTAGGCATGCTTCCAAATGAGTTTCGTAAGTCAGTCCATTAAATATTTCTACCTTTTTCAGAAATTTCGTCCTTGTATATGGAAAAAATTGTGCTATGATGTCGATAACATGAAAGCAGAAGCTAATGAAAGATATAATAGATAATCTGAAAAAGGAGAGAAAACAATGAGTGAAATGATGATAAAATTTCAGAATCCTGAAGAAGTGCTTGATTTCGTAAACAAGGTTGCAAAGTATCCTTTTAATATGGATATGAAGAGAGGCAGATTTGTTGTAGATGCCAAGTCTATCCTTGGAATTATGAATCTTGGCTTCAATAATCCGATTGAACTGAAGATCTATGATGAGGACTGCGAAGAACTGAAACAGGAGATCTCCAAGTACGCAGCGGCATAATACCCGGCAGCGCGGAGGCTTAATAAAACTGCGGAATAAGGACGATATTAATCAAACAGAGTGTATTACTTGCATCTTAAAACTTCTCGGCGTATAATGATACGCGCTGAGAAGTTTTTGTTTTGGGCAGGTAAAGGAATTGTAAAATGCAGCACGACAGTAAAAGCTGTCTGCAAAAAAACAGCAAAGTGTAACAAGGTTATCGGGGATGAAAGAGCAGTGGGAATGAGAGTATGAAAAACAAAAAAGACAGAAGTGCCTGTCTATTTGACAATAAGGCACTGAGAGCATTGATTATTCCGCTGATTATCGAGCAGCTTCTTGCAGTACTGGTCGGTATGGCGGATTCTATTATGATAGCGAGCGTTGGAGAGGCGGCAGTATCTGGTGTGTCACTGGTTGACAACATTATGGTACTGTTTATTAATGCCTTCGCCGCCCTGGCTACCGGCGGCGCGGTTATATCCGGGCAGTATCTTGGGCAGAAGAATGACAAATCCGCTTGCGAAGCCTCCAACCAGATTGTATGGTTTATTACAATCGTGGCGGTGGGCATTATGGCCATTATTTACTGCGGAAAATGGTTTATCCTGCATGTGGTGTTCGGAGCAATCGACGCGGACGTTATGGCACATGCGAATACATATCTGCTGATCGTATCAGCATCGATTCCATTTATGGCATTATACAATGCCGGGGCCGCCACATTCCGGGCCATGGGAAATTCAAAGGTATCCATGCAGGTTTCCATCATTATGAATATTATCAATATCGGCGGAAATGCGATTCTGATATACGGTTTTCACCGCGGAACAGAAGGCGTTGCAATCCCTACGCTTGTATCCAGGATCGTGGCAGCAGTTCTGATCACCGTGCTGCTGGCCGATCAAAAACGCCAGCTGCATATCAGCCGGAGCCTGCGCTACCGGCCGGACTGGCGGATGATACGCAGGATGATGTCGATCGGTGTGCCCAACGGTCTGGAAAACAGTATGTTCCAGCTGGGAAAAATACTGGTGCTGAGCCTGGTGTCTACATTTGGTACCTATGCAATCGCGGCAAATGCGGTAAGCAACGCGGTGGCCCTGTTCCAGATACTTCCGGGAATGGCGCTGAATCTGGCGATCACTTCCGTTATCGCCCGGTGTGTAGGAGCCGGAGATTACGAGCAGGCACACTATTATACTAAGAAGCTTGTAGGAATTGTGTATGCGCTTATCTGGGTCATGAATGCAGTGATTTTCCTGCTGCTGCCGCTGATATTAAGGGCTTACCATCTGTCGGACCTGACGGCGGAGACAACAAAACAGATCCTGTATTTCCACAGCATCAGCTGTATGATTATCTGGCCAATGGCATTTTCAGTGCCGTCAACATTGCGGGCCGCCGGAGATGCAAAGGTTACGATGATTATATCCATTGCTTCTATGTGGATCTTTAGAATTGTTTTCAGTTATATTCTCGGAAGATACATGGGACTTGGTGTGTTCGGTATCTGGGTGGCTATGGTAATTGACTGGTGCTTCCGTGCCGTCTTCATGATGATCAGGTATCATGGTGGAAAATGGAAACTTATGCGGAGTATATAAGCAGGAAAAAAGAGGGAAAATAACAGTTCAAACATAATATGCCGGCTGGATTTGGCTGGAAATGAGATCTGGAATCAGGCTATGGATGCCCTGAAACCATTATTTTATTGGTTGCAATATCCAGCAGCGTAATGTACGGCACGACCTGAAAAGTAACAGGAAACAGGCATATTAACTGATTTTTTGATAAGAGAGTCTTGTAAATCATAAAACGCTACCTTATAATAGGAAAGTAAATCTAAAACAGGTTTAGAGATTGGATGTTAACAGGAGGATAAATTTGAAAAACGAATTAGTGATTGTCCTGGATTTCGGAGGGCAGTATAATCAGTTAGTCGCAAGGCGTGTCAGAGAATGCAACGTGTATTGTGAAATCTATTCTTATAGAACAGATATAGAGAAAATCAAAGAAATGAACCCTAAGGGAATTATTTTGACAGGGGGCCCGAACAGCTGTTATGAGGAGGACTCTCCGACTTATACAAAAGAGCTTTTCGAGCTGGGGATTCCGGTTCTTGGCCTGTGCTATGGGGCACAGCTTATGATGCATGTGCTGGGCGGAAGAGTAGAACATGCAGACGTGCGCGAGTATGGTAAGACGGAAGTGAAGATTGATAAACCGGGTTCTAAAGTATTTGCCGGGGTATCGACACCGACGATCTGCTGGATGAGCCACTTTGATTATATTTCCCAGGCGGCACCGGGATTTGAGGTTACTGCTCATACGGCGGACTGCCCGACGGCTGCAGCGGAGAGGGAAGAGGACGGACTTTATGCGATTCAGTTCCATCCGGAAGTGCTGCATACGGTGGAAGGCACAAAGATGATCAACAACTTTGTGAAAAATGTCTGCGGCTGTGCCGGTGACTGGAAAATGGATGCATTTGTAGAAGAGACGATAAAATCAATCAGGGAAAAAGTAGGAACAGGCAAAGTACTCTGTGCGCTTTCCGGCGGTGTGGATTCTTCTGTGGCAGCAGTCATGCTGTCAGAAGCTATTGGATCGCAGCTTACCTGTGTTTTCGTGGATCATGGCCTTTTAAGGAAGGATGAAGGGGACGAGGTGGAAGCAGTCTTTGGACCCGACGGGCATTATGATTTGAACTTTATCCGGGTCAATGCGCAGGAGAGATTTTACAGTAAACTTGCAGGAACAGTTGAGCCGGAAGAAAAACGGAAGATTATCGGCGAAGAGTTTATCCGTGTATTTGAGGAAGAGGCTCAGAAGATTGGGGCAGTCGATTTCCTCGTACAGGGAACCATATATCCGGATGTGGTAGAGAGTGGTCTGGGCGGTGAATCGGCGGTGATAAAGTCTCACCACAATGTAGGCGGGTTACCGGATTATGTTGATTTTAAAGAGATAATAGAGCCTCTGAGAGACTTGTTTAAGGATGAAGTGCGTAAAGCCGGGCTGGAACTTGGAATTCCGGAGAGACTTGTATTTCGGCAGCCATTCCCGGGACCGGGGCTGGGGATCAGGATAATCGGAGAGATCACGGCTGAGAAGGTGAAGATCGTACAGGATGCGGATGCGATTTACCGCGAAGAGATGGATGCGGCCGGGATGAATAAGATTGTTGGCCAGTATTTTGCTGCATTGACGAATATGCGGTCTGTTGGGGTGATGGGGGATGAGAGAACCTATGACTATGCGGTGGCACTGCGGGCGGTGAATACGATCGACTTTATGACGGCGGAGTCGGCGGAAGTGCCTTGGGAGGTGCTGCATCGGGTGACAAGCAGGATTGTGAATGAGGTGGATCATGTTAATAGGGTCTTCTATGATCTGACGGGGAAACCGCCGGGGACGATAGAATTTGAGTGATACAAGTGTATATAATTTATTTTATATGGCAGGTAGTCTAAGGATTGCCTGTCATTTGCTATTTTATCACAAATTACATTTTAAAATTTAAAATTATTGTTGCCAAGGAAAAGGTTTTAGAAAAAGTGTGTGCTAATTTTAAGATGTGGAAAAACAATATTGAGACATACAGAGGACTTTAAGGAGAGTGTAGAAAAATTTATAATGGATAAAAAGAAAGATGTAGCAACAGAAGTAATACAAGATATGTTTACTTTGTATTTATGTTTTCAAACACAGAGTAAGGTAAAAAATATTTTCATACAAGAATTGTATGGATATGTGGAAGTGTATTTTTATTCTGTATTTTTACATGAATTAATAAAGGCGGATTTAATAGAACGTGCAGCAGTTAGTAAAGATGTTAAAAAATTACTTGAAGAGTTTCGTTTGAGATTTCTAAAGAAAAATGCTTTAATAGGTGGGAGTCATACGCAAAAGATAAGAGAGGAGATGGGGATTGATTTTGAACATTATATGTATGATTTAGTTCTTACAACTGAAAAGGCAGATGAAAAAAAATTATATGCTATAAATTTTGGTTTCTGGGATTTGGCAAACATGGACAAAGTCAAAGTAGATACATTTAATTCATTGGCACAGATTCCTGAAAAGCTAATAGAAGAAAGTTTTCAGAGCCTTCAAGAAAAAGAATTGGGGGATTGATAATTTTATTCCTAACTTTAGAATTGAAACAAAGGACTTTTGTATAAATATATCGCATTCATTGATGAAACTTAAAGCAATGTTAATTGAACAATTCGGAAGTAACATTAAAAATTTGGACACTCCAATGGTTGAAGAAATTAAAAGAGAAATAGAGGATAGTATTAATGAAAAAGCTGCATTTAAAGTAAATAGAAAGTTGCGTAACAATATTCACTATACAAAAATAGATATTATTTCAGAGTTAGAATGGGAAATGGTTAATAAATTCCAAAATGAATATTTTGATATAGTGTTAAGGACATTTAATAAATATTTGCATTTTAAGTTCGGAAAGAAATATCGCATTATTAGATGGATTGCAGATCATACGGATTCAAAAATGCGTGAGCTCAAGAAAAAGGAAAAAAGTGAAAGGTGATAATTGGGGACATAATGTGTTGCAGGGATAAGATTATAAAAAATTAGTTGCAAAAAATCGCACCAGTGGTGCGAGAAATAAAATCCTTTAAAAGAAATAGGAAAACAGCACAAGATATAGTACAATGATAAAAATATTCATTTTATGTTCAATTAAACAAAAACATGGATGCTGTAAAATCTTAAGTTGAATTTTACAGCATCTTTTTGTATAATAAAGATGTAAGCAGAAATAATATGTGTCAGAGAAGGAGATGATGATATGTCCAGTATTTTACCAGTATCTGATTTAAGAAACTATAATGAAGTGCTTAAAAATTGTCAGGTAGGAGAGCCGGTTTTCTTAACGAAAAATGGTAGAGGAAAATTTGTAGTCCTTGATATAGAGGATTATGAAAAAGACAGAGCAGAGAAAAAGTTGTTAGCTAAATTGCAGGAAGCAGAAGAATCTGTTACAGATGGAAAAGGTTGGATGAGCCTTGATGAACTGAAGTCTGCAATGGAGGAATAACGATTGATGAAACTAAGGATTAATCCTCTTGTAGCGGCTGATTTGAAAGCAATTCGGGATTATATCGCAGAGGACAATGCGGAAGCAGCAAGAAAGACAGTAGACGAAATTTACAAAAGCTTTGAAAATCTACAGCAATTCCCGACAATGGGAGCAGATTTGTCAAAGCGAGTAAGCTTCAAAACGAATTATAAGTATCTGATACATGGAAACTATATCACACTTTATCTTATCAAAAAAGATTGTATTGAGATATATCGTGTGATTGACAGATACCAAGATATTACAAGTATTTTGTTCTGATAAAAGAATTGAATTGTTGAAGTGGTTTGTGTATAATAGCAGAGTGGCAACAGAAAATCAGTAAGTCAAAATAAAATGTGTAATAGAGATAAAATAAAGGCAGTTAATATGCGAAAGCTAAATAGATATGCTTAATACAAGCATTGAACTTGCCGAGTTTGAATAGTAGATAGGGAGCCGGGAAGCCGCTTAGATAGCGGACTTTCCGGCTCTTTGTGTGTGGCGTGATACCCTTTTGATACCTATATCATAAAATGATTTTATTTAGTATACTTTCTGAATAAGGTTGCGGTAAATAAGGTCATTAAAATCGAACCACATAATAATTCAATCGACATAGCAAATTGTGTGGCACTTGATGAAGGGGATGCACTTCCTTGCCCTACGGTTATAAGTGTAAAGAAACTATAAAATAAACTCTGAAACCAATCATTTAATAACTGAAAGTTAAATGAAAAATTGAAATTATAAAAGTAGTTTATTGGTGGTTTTGATGAAGTAGCAGTGAAGCCTGTAAACATATAAATAATACTAAATAAAAATATCAATAAAGTGATACTTATAAAAGCCCTAGAAGGTTTCTCGCCATATACAATAGTTGATTCTAGTAAAAAACAAGGTATAGCGGATATGCCTTTTTTACTTCTTGTTTCTGCTTTCTTACGCTGATAATAAAAATTAGCAATATGCTTATCTTCTTCTCGAATATGATTAGAAGCCCATATTTGTTCTATAGAATAATAGGTGTTGGCTACTTCTTCATATATAGAACTTTTCCATATTTTGTATATTTTAAGTTATCGTATATTAGAAAAATTGACTATATCATGAAATGAAAAAGCAGTGATTTTACATCTTGAGTCAATACTAAAATCTTCCATAGTAATACGGAATGCAATATTAAAATTACGTGATGGGGAGAAAATAGATGTCTGATTCAAAATAGTTTTACCTATAAACTCCACATTATTAAAACAAATTCTATGAAATATACATTTAAAAGTAAACGCACCATAGTCGGTA
>LDAQ01000005.1 GCA_001028025.1 Faecalicatena fissicatena
TCATGGTCTACCGTATACGTTCAATCGCATGATTGATGAATGCATGGCTGGCAACATCGACATGATTATTACAAAGTCCATCAGCCGATTTGCCAGAAACACGCTGGACTGCCTGAAATTCATCCGTCAATTGAAGGATAAAAATATCCCGGTTTACTTTGAAAAGGAATCCATCAATACGATGGACGCCAAGGGTGAGGTGCTCCTTACCATTATGGCTTCTCTGGCCCAGCAGGAAAGCCAATCCATGAGCCAGAATATCAAGCTGGGCTTGCAATACCGATACCAGCAAGGTAAGGTGACCATCAATCATAATCGCTTCCTCGGCTACACCAAGGATACCAATGGCAATCTTATCGTTGACCCAGAGCAGGCCGAAACGGTAAAACGCATCTACCGGGAATACCTGGAAGGATACAGCATGGACAAAATTGCCGACGGGCTTATGGCTGACGGCATTCTCACCGGTGCAGGAAAGCCCAAGTGGTGGACAAGCACCATCAACAAGATTCTACGGAACGAGAAATACATCGGTGATGCCCTGCTGCAAAAGACCTACACCACCGACTTTCTCAGCAAAACCAGAATCAAAAATAATGGCACCGTTCCACAATACTATGTGGAAGGTAATCATGATGCGATTATTCCAAAGGAAATCTTCATGCAGGTACAGGAAGAACTGGTGCGCAGGCGAGTGGTGCATACCAGCGCCAATGGACGCAAGAGCAGCTACAGCAGCAATCACTGCTTTTCCCAGCTCATCTTCTGCGGCGAATGCAATGAAATGTTCCGGCGCATCCACTGGAACAATCGAGGCTGCAAATCCGTCGTATGGCGCTGCGAAAGCCGCCTGACCAACACCGGAATCGCTTGCCGGGCCAGAACCGTCAATGAGGAGCTGCTGCACGACATTGTCCTGAAAGCCATCAACGAGATGATTCTGGACAAAAGCGGCTACATGAAAATGCTGCAAGAGAACATCGCTACAGTCATCCGCAACGATGCCAGCGCCTCCACCGACGACATTGACGCCAAGCTGATGGAACTGCAAAAAGAGCTCCTTCAGAAAGCCAACAACCGGGATGATTACGATGCCATCGCTGAGGAGATATTCCAGCTCCGGGAACTGAAAGCAAAATCAGAAACCGACAGCGTCATCCGGGATGAAAAGCTGTCCCGAATCACGGAGCTTTGCGACTTCCTGAAATCCCAGCCCAGCGAGATTACCGTGTTTGATGAAAGCCTTGTGCGCAGAATGCTACAGAAAATCACTGTTTTTGAAGACCACTTTGCGGTAGAATTTAAGTCCGGAATAAGCGTTGATATTGAAGGATAATGCATATAGATAAACAAAGGCTCCTCACCACTGGACTATCTATCCGGTGATGGGGAGTCTTATTGTTAATCATCATTTGATAAATACCAGCCATGCTCACGATGAATGCTCGGCGCATGTGGGATTTCGTCACCCCAAGCTCTTTTACTCAACTCTTTATCAAATCTTCCAAGCAGGTTCTGTAAACTGCAAGCAGCTTTGAAATCATCTCCAGATGCGCAATAATCAAGCCTTACTTTTTCTCGTGCTGCATTAAGCTCTGCATCAGTTGCCTTTTCAAACCATCTGCTACTGTAGAAATTTGCTTTTTCAACTTCATCCTTCAGATTGTCCAGCAGTTCCATCATTGCATCTTTGTTTTTCAAACCCAGCACAATGGCAATAAGTGTCGGGATGCTTATTCCAATAAAAATGAGCTGTTTTTTATGTGCTTTTATCCAGTCCATAATACCTTTTTTGTCTTCGGTAACCTCTGGTACATCCTGTTTGTTTTGATTTTCTTTTTCCATTATACATTCCTCCTTCCGTTCTATAACAGTGCTTGTAAATTTTGCGAACATCTGAAAAGTTGAAATATGCTACTTGCGAGGATGTTCTTCCGCTAATCTCCGTTCTTCTGCTTGCCATTCTTTCTCTACTTCTTTTAAATGTACTTGTGCCTGTTCGGAAAATGTACCTCTCATGTAACTCATTTCATCTGACAATCCTTGTCCCCATGTTACATCAATTAGTTTTTCATGGTGATATGTTGATTCACTGGTACATCTTTCCAAAACACTATGGCCGCTTTCATTTAAAATTGAATACGGATACTGATATTTTAATACAACTTGATTTTGATTGAGCTGTTCTTCTGATATATTTTTATCCCAGCATATCAGAAGAATCTGAGCACTGTTAAATCTAAAAACATACGAGACTGAAAGGCACTCAAATTTTTCTGGTGGGTTATTTTCTCTGATTGTGACTTTTCCTGTATTGTAATCGATATTTTCTATGATACTGTTTGATAAAAAAACAGGATTATCTCCCCAACGAAGTTTATTATTTCCAAATATAAAATCTGGCGCAGGCGACGTATTCACTGCCAATCCAGCCATAATGGTAACATTTCGCAACGGTGAAGTGCTATGCTCATCCAACAAGTAATTTATAATATCTGAATCGAAAAAAGAATAATCCAGTTTTCTCGCACGCATATCATTAAATGCATACTTCAGACACATCTTCTGAATTAGCACGTAATCATAATCAAAGTCCAGTTTGTCGTCTTTTTCATACTTTACAATAAAATATTGCTGAATAAGCTGCTTTGCGTATGAATCTATATATGATATTTTATTGTTATTACAATCCGCGCACACGTCTTTTACCATTGGGTCAGATGGATACATTTTTTTCCTATCTCCGTCTATGGTCATAAAGCACTCTGGGAATAAACCCAATATACCACTCGAAATAATATGTTCTTTTGTTCCCTTTGCCTCTTTTCCACAGTAAGCACATTTCATGAAAAGCACCTCCTACATACGCAATATCCAATCCACTACCTAAACTCTCTCTGACATCTAAATCACTGCTTCAATACCCGACATCTAAATCGACCTCTAAACTATACACACTTTTCCGATTATGCCCTTATCGCCCTGTTTCCGCAAAGCGCTATGTTTAGACCTCGGATTGAATGTTTCCGTACTCTTGATAGCAAAAAAGGCCCGAAATCAAGCCTTTTTCACACTTAATTATCTGACCTTAGACATCAGACAGACGGTCTCCACATGTGATACTTATGCTATTTGAGGAAACATGTCCAGGATTAGCGAAAACGCCTGATTTTAAAGGCTTTTCCGATAGGAAATACATTTCTTTATATCTAATCTATCGCTTCGTCTAAGTAGGCTATTTCACATTTCCATACTGAGAACAAACTGAAATCTACCTTTGATTTTTTATTATTTATCAAACTAAAATTTATCAGTATGCTCAATGATTTCAGCAAGGTATTTCACTGTGTCAATCGTTGCATTTTCGTTGCAGACAATCGCTGCAATTTCTTCTGACCATCTTGATACATCTGAATCGCCCATTTCTGTAAACGTCTTGGCAAGTGCTGCCGCCGTGACTTCTTTTTCACGCATTGGCTTTAAGCTGTAACCAAGTCGGTATAGGCGCTTTGCCCAAAATGGCTGGTCAACGGAAAACGGAATAATCATTTGCGGCTTACCCGCTCGTAGCGCAGCTGCCATTGTACCGACACCCCCATGATGAATGACTCCCTTAACAAGTGGAAACAGAGCAGAATGGGGTGCAGCTTTTACAGTACAGATCAAATCGTCACTTTCACATACGATACCGCTGTTCCCTGTTAAAAGGATAGCGCGGTTTCCGGTCGTCTCGAGTGCGATTCGGAGATCCTCAAGAAGCCTAACCGGATTAGCAAGCGGCATGCTGCTGAAGGTAACAGCGACCGGCGGGTTTCCCGCCGCAAGGAACTGTTCAACTTCTTCAGAAAGAGTTTCACCTTCGCTGTCTAGGAAGAAGAATCCTGGCAGAAAAACATGCCCGTCCCAACTGCTCACATCTAGAAAAAGAGCCTTACAGAGCGGATATACTGTTGGGATTTCCTTTTTGCCGTCTGTGTATGTATAGAGACCAGCTTTGCGCTTTGGCAGTTGCAACACCTTTTCCCGAAAATCGTTGATCAGATTAATCTGAGAGATTTCCGCCTTTTCATTGATACGATATGTAGCTTTATTTAGCCACTTGCCGAGATTCTTTGTTGTGAGAGCAAGATTGGCAAACTCGCTCACCGGGTATGTAATCGGTACAGGCGGCATGCTTACGCATGAGATTCCAAGCTTTATTGCAATGTCTACTGCGCCTAAAGCCTTCGGGTGGTATACGATCACATCGGCATCGCTTGCTGCTGCATAGAATTCTTCCAACGTTTTTCGGTATGCCGGGTTGATAACCTGTTTGGAGTAGTTAAGTGCTAATTTTAGATTCTTGATCGGATGCTCAAGAATGGCCTTTCCTTCAGGCGTCACAGCAATAGCCATAAGATCAGATGTTGTAGGGACAAAATCTATGCCATTGGATGCAACAAGCTGACGAAAACTCTCTCCGACACAGATTACAGCTTTGTGTCCTTCTCTAATTAGTTCCCTACCTAGAGCAACATACGGCTGAACATCTCCACGGGTACCCAAAGTAAAAAAACAAACTTTCATACTACTACCCTCCTGAATTCCAGTTAATCATTTCGTTTTGGAACTATATTTCTTACTGCTGCGATGCTTGCCTTCATCGTCTATGACGATATTGCTTCGCCTTTTCTTTTCTTCCTGAACAGCCCTGAACTCGCTCTCCGTTATAATCGGCGGATGACATTCCTTCATCTGATATTCATATTCCTGTGTAGCGGAATCCAAAAGTGTAACCGTACCTGTGTACTTCTCATTTTCAAGCATTTTCTCTATAGCGCGCTTGCTCCATGTTTCTTTACCGGTAGGGGAAGGAATACCTGTATCTGACAGTTTCTTAATAATACCGAGTACACTGGCACCATCAAGAAACCAACGGAAAATATCACGAGCCACCTTGGCCTGTTCATCATCAATGACAAGGTCTCCATCTTTATTCTTGACATACCCGTACAGTTTCCTTTTATACAGCCCAGAGGTGCCATTTGCAGCGCGGTATGCAAGTCCCATACGGATATTCTCGCTTCGGCTTTCGTTTTCAGCCTGAGCTAAAGATTCCATCACCGATATCATAAGATTGCTGTCGACTAAATTTGTATCCAGATTTTCAGCTTCAAATATGATTCTGACCCCAGCTGCCTTTAGCTTGTTGATTGCCGATAATGTCTCGACAGTATCTCGGCCAAATCTGCTGATGCTTTTGGTGAGGACAACGGAGATATTATGAGCTTCACATTCTCTAATCAATCGCTCAAACTCACGACGAGGAGTTTCACCCTTCGCTGATGCAATATCGATAAAGACATCAGCTAACCTCCATTGGCTAACATTCGCGACCTCTCTCGTCAAAGCAGAAATCTGTGCTGCGAGGCTATAAAGCTGTTCTTTTTCATTTGTACTGACCCTGCAATAGATTCCAACCTTCTTTTCCAAACGGTCATTCTTTGCCGCGATATACCATATCTTTGAATCCATAAGCTTACCTCCTCGTCCTTAATTAGCCTATTCTTATTACAATTTTTCCTTAATGATAAATAGGCTATATTTATGTTTCAAACGCACCAAAACAAAATATATTGTATTAGTGTTGCTACTCTTCGCTATATATTGTGTGTTATCAATACTACCGTCTCAACATGCGTGGTGCGGTGGCAAGTGCTATATTTACTTTTTCTATTGGCAATGACTAAATCACTATTTTCTGAAAGATTGGCTACATTATTAGTTCCGCATAAGAATTACACTATCACTTCATTAGGGTTATGATATTAATACAATTTAACGATAAACTCCTTCTGTACAATACTTATACTGATATATTTTATTTTATATTGCAAAACTTTCCAATCAATCTTTCATTCTCGTCTCGATATGTTCCTACAAATTGGGTAGCGCGACCATACCTATTGATAAAGCTATCACACCAGCTTCTTTAATAATATTAGATTACCAAAGAAGGTGCTGCATAAACACGAGCTTTCATCTCATTATCCAGCATATATAAGCCTTTAGCATCGGAAACAAATAAGTCAAACTTCTTAATATTATCATCTGCATTCTTTTCTTCTTCACCTTGTTCCTTAATAAACCAATCCAAAAATTGCATGGTACGGAAGTCCTTGCACTGATAGGCTTCATCATAGATTGAATTGATTGAAGCAGTTACAAACTGTTCATGTTCAAAGGCTGCCACCAAGGGTTCACGGAAATTATTATATATTTGAGTTGGTGCATCAATAGGTAACAGCTTAACGCTTTCTCCATTATTCAGCAAATATTGTCTGAATAAAAGTGCGTGATCTCTTTCCTCTTTCGTCTGTACATCAAACCAATTTTCAAAGCCACTCAGACTCTGTTCTGCATAATAATTAGCCATGTACATGTAAAGATATGCAGAGTAAAACTCCTTATTGATTTGTTCGTTTAATAATTTAGCTACATCCTTATTTAACATATATAATCCTCCTTGTTTTATAAATTATGACTGTTAATGCAGTTTGCAGAAACAGTCATAATTAAAATCAGCATTATTTTATTTCAGTCTTCCATAGACCGTGTAAGTTACAATAGGCATAAACAGCAATTGGATTATCATCTTCAAAGCTAAATACAGCTTTAGGAGTTTGTCCAACTTTAAGGCATTTACGTTGTCCACCACACTCTGTCTCAACATATACAAAGTCAATATGGTGTGCTTCCTCCATCGGATGAGGGATACTGCCGATTTCTACTACAACCTTATTGCCCATAACTGAGACAACAGGTAAATGTTTTTCAACCGAAGCCTCAACTGTATTTGGAATGAGTTCGGTCATTTCTTCACCACAACAAACCATAGGAACACCTTTGTTATCAATTATTCCGATCAAATTTCCGCAATGTTTACAAATAAAAAATTTTTGCTTACTACACATAAATAATCCTCCTTAAAATTAATAATTTTCTTTTCTTACTTCAAAGAAACTCTGTGGATGCGCACAGACCGGGCAAACCTGCGGTGCATTCTTTCCCATAACAAGATGTCCACAGTTACGGCATTCCCACATGGTTTCTTCTGATTTTTCAAATACCTTCTGCATTTCTACATTTTTAAGAAGTATTCATAATATCACCTGCCACTAATCATTCATTTTTCCTATTTCAAATATCGCCTCATCAAACGTTATGTAAAATGAGGCGATACTTAATATATATTTAAATTCACACT
The DNA here is from genome assembly GCA_001028025.1 of Faecalicatena fissicatena. Taxonomy (GTDB): domain Bacteria; phylum Bacillota; class Clostridia; order Lachnospirales; family Lachnospiraceae; genus Faecalicatena; species Faecalicatena fissicatena_A. The sequence goes on from LDAQ01000005.1 coordinate 7,247, forward strand.
GCTATTCCACTGTAATTACAGAAACTGGACAACTATCCTGTGCTTCAAGTGCATCCTTTTCCATATCACTAGGAACCGTTTCAACATATACTTCTGCTGGCCCATCATCTCCCATACGAAACACTCCTGAACATATAGAAGCACACAATCCACAAGAAATACAGCCATCTCTATCTATTTCAGCTTTCATTTCAAAATACCTCCTTCTCTATTTATGCCATAAATAATTTAATATCATCTTCAACAGTGCCAATTCCTGCTATTCCAAATGTATCGATTAATACTTTTGCAACATTTGGTGATAAAAATCCCGGCAATGTTGGTCCTAAATGAATATTTTTAACGCCAAGGTATAAAAGTGCAAGAAGTACAATCACTGCTTTTTGCTCATACCATGCTATATTAAACTCAATTGGAAGATCATTAATATCTTCTAATTCAAATACCTCTTTTAACTTTAATGCAATTACTGCAAGTGAATAGGAATCATTACACTGACCTGCATCCAACACTCTTGGTATTCCACCTATATCGCCTAATCCCAGCTTATTGTACCTGAATTTTGCACAACCTGCTGTAAGGATTACCGTATCACCTGGAAGGCTTTTTGCGAATTCAGTGTAGTATTCTCTTGACTTCATTCTTCCATCGCAACCAGCCATAACAAAGAATTTTTTAATTGCTCCAGTCTTTACAGCTTCAACTACTTTATCAGCAAGAGCAATTACCTGATTATGCGCGAAACCACCCACAATACTTCCTGTTTCAATTTCTTCCGGTGCAGATAATGTTTTTGCCATTGCAATCAGTTCGGAAAAGTCTTTCTTTCCTTTTTCATCTGCAATAATATGAGGACATCCTGGAAATCCCGACGCACCTGTTGTAAAAATTCGTTTCTGTACCTCTTCACTCTTTGGCGGTACGATACAGTTTGTTGTGAAAAGAATAGGACCATGGAATGTTTCAAATTCTCCAACCTGTTTCCACCATGCATTTCCATAATTTCCAACAAAGTTTTCATACTTTTTGAAGGCTGGATAATAGTGTGCTGGGAGCATTTCTCCATGTGTGTATACATCTACTCCAGTTCCCTTTGTCTGTTCTAAAAGCTGTTCTAAATCTGTTAAATCATGTCCTGAAATTAAAATAGCTGGGTTATTTCTTACTCCAATATTAACAGAAGTAATCTCAGGATTGCCATATTTTGATGTGTTTGCTTCATCAAGTAATGCCATAGTTTTAACACCATATTCACCAGTTTTTAGTGTAAGGGCAACCAAATCATTGGCTGAGAGCGTATCATCAAGTGTAGCAGACAATGCTTCATATACAAAGGAATAGATAGAGATATCTTCTTTCCCAATATTGTATGCATGTTCTGCATAGGCAGCCATACCTTTTAGTCCATATATGATTAACTCTCGAAGAGATCTTACATCTTCATTTTCTGTGGCTAATACACCTACTTGTGAAGCTTTTTCAAGCATCTGTACTCTGGATCCCACTTCAAAAGATACGGAATCATGACACACATCTAGCGATACTTTCTTTCCCAAATCATCACGTACATGAATCATTTTAATAATTTGCTTTTCGATAGCATTTTCATCGAAGTTTGCATTTGTTATGGTCATAAACAAGCTAGTAAGTATTTCTCTGTTCGTTTCCATAATACCAGAAACATCAATTTTTCCTTTGACTACAAGTTCAGAAATACCTTTTGTCACATAAATTAGTAAATCTTGTAATTTTGCAACCTCTTCGTTTTTACCACAAACCCCTTTGATTTCACAACCTGTTCCTTTTGCCGTTTCCTGGCATTGATAACAAAACATGCTCATAATAAATACCTCCTGATTGAATTCTCTATATCAAATTAATAGTTGCCATGAATGAATTACTTTCCTGGTGCGGGCGCTTTCACTACTATAAGCTCCAAGGTGGATTCGTGCATATTCTTAACATTCATTTTTGTATTTACCGGAATTTTTAATAAGGTTCCTGATTCATACTCATGAATCTCTTCATCGTCAAGTCCAATTGATAATTTACCTCTTACCACAGTCATGTATACATTAGAATTGGAAAAATGTTCAGGTAATCCTTCCTCTTTGTTAAATATCATATGAATATAGTGAATATTATCATCCTGCACTACTTTCTCTACAACCTTTTCATTTCCTTTTGATAATTGAAATATTTGTTCTATCATGTAATTCCTCCCGACTTTACAATTTTAACTACTTATTACATTATAATATATTTGTCAGCTAATTCAAACATTTTTCTTCTTTAGTCCGACTTTTTTCTTGTACTTCTTATAGTTTTAATTTATCATATTGAATCGCTTCTTTAGGACATACCTGACTGCAATTAGTATACTGCAAACACAAAGCCGTGTCAATCTTTGCCTTTTTTTCATTACTTACTTTTATCGCCTCTGTTAGACATACACGGGAGTTTGACAGTTGAAT
>LDAQ01000050.1 GCA_001028025.1 Faecalicatena fissicatena
GCTCCGATTTTGATTAGCGGCGCTTACGCCCTGATTCCGTCTCCCGAAGAGCCCTGTTCCACTTCCGCACAGCGTCCCTTCCTACCCAAGAACCCCCTTAATCCCTTCAATGAGCCTCGCGTTTTCATCGCGCCCCATCACGCAGAACCGCACGTATTCGCCTTCCAAACACTGAAAGGAGGAGCAGTCCCGTACCATCATTCCCTGTTTGATGCAGGCTTCGAATACATCGAAGGCACTGACTCCGGGTTTGTGGATCTGGATCAGGATGAAGTTGGCGGCAGCATCGTATACGGTGATGTTATTTATTTTACGCAGTTCTTCCAGCATTCTTGTGCGTTCGCTTAGTATGAGCCGGCGGGTTTCTTCTATATAATCAGTATCCTGCAGCATCAGTTCTCCGGCAAATGCTGCGATGCTGTTTAGAGACCAGGGGATCTGATGTTCTTTTACCTGTGCCAGGAAAGACTGGCTGCTGGTTACTCCGTAGCCCAGACGAAGGCCAGGAGCGGCAAAGAACTTGGAGACTCCGCGGAGCACCATGAAGTTATCAAAATCTTCGATCAGAGACATGGCTGTTACCGAAGCGATATCCGCGGAAAACTCTGCATAAGTCTCGTCAATCATGACAAAGGTGTTGTTTTCCCGGCAGACAGAAAGAATTCTGCGCATTTCAGTTGTTTCAATGACAGAGGACGTCGGATTGTTTGGGTTGCATATGATCAGCAGGTCATATCCGTTCTGCAGCTTTAAGAGAAAATCATTGATATCGATGCGGAAACCTGTTTCGGGATTCAGATGGTAATAGTCCTGCTTGCTGTCAGAGAAGGAAAGCTCTCTGGCATACTCAGAATAGGTGGGGCCCAGTATAAGTGTTTTCCGGGGGCAGCGCTGTTCGATGAGCAGGGAGATTAATTCGGTTGAACCATTCCCGACTATGACATGGGAGGGGGATACCTGGCAGTATTCTCCGATGGCATGGCGCAGAGAGGTGTATTCTCTGTCCGGATATGAGGAAATGATATCCAGATGGCTGCTCAGGACGGCCTTGACTCTCTTGGATAATCCGAGCGGATTTACGTTGGCGCCGAAGCTGATGATGGAATCCCTTGGAATTCCGTAATATTCCGATATTTTTTCCAGGTCACTGCCGTGAAATTCTGGTTTTGTATTCATGTATACAATCTCCCTTCAAATTCTTTCATTCACCCGTTGCAAGAAATAGTATAAAGATGATATAATTCATTATAGCGTGCTTATGAAAAAATGCAACGAAAGAAACTATGAGTAGGTGACTAACTTGAAGAATAAGATTAAACGTCTTTCCAAAGGAGATTTTCACATTCCGCAGCCGGAGATTATTTTCCCCGAGACACGGATTATTATGCGTGTCGGTGAGGGGGAGATGTATAAGGGGAGTTTTTCCTTGCAGAACCAGGGCGAGGGGACTATCAGAGGGCTTGTATATCCCTCTTCTTATCGTGTCCATTGTGAGGAACAGGGCTTCGATGGGAACCCGGTTAATATCTATTATACATATGACGGTTCCGGGCTGGTGCCGGGACATGTTGAGCATGGCAGATTTACCATAGTCTGCAATGGCGGTGAGTATGATGTCGCTTTTACGGCAATCATAGAGAAGCCCTTTGTTATGACAAGCTATGGAAAGGTACAGAGCCTGGAAGATTTTAAGAAGCTTTCTTTCCGGGATCCTGCGGAAGCGGAGAAGCTGTTCCGTTCCAGAGATTTTTATGAGATATTAAAATATGAAGATAAACGTATCCAGGCCCTTTACGATAATATGCGCAAATGGGAGCTGGATCAGCAGGCCCTGGAGGAATTCCTCGTGGGCTGCAAGCAAAAAGAAAAGATATTCCTTACACTGGAGGAGGAGAGCCGCGCTTTTATGGAAGTTGAGGAGGCACGCAAGGAGACTCTGACAGTAAAGAAGAACACGTGGGGATATCTTTCTATTGACGTGCAGACGGAAGGGGAATTTTTGTCCGTGGAGCACGCAAAGATCACGACAGAAGAATTTATCGGGAATTCTTACCGCCTGGAATATGTTATCACACCTGAGAAGCTGCACCGTGGAAGTAACTTCGGTCAGATCACCCTCCAGACGCCTTATGAGACCCTGGCGTATGAGATCGTGGTGGAGAAGGATGTCAGACGTGAGGAGGAGCACCGCGCGGGTGACCTGGAATTCTGCAGTATTGTGAAACGGTACCTTACCTATGAAGCCGGCAGGATAGATCTGAATACATGGACAGAAGAGTCCCTGAAAAAGATTGAGCATCTCAGGGAGAAGGACAACAAGGATGAACTGTACCTTTTGGTACACGCGCATATCTGCCTTCTGGGAAAACGTATGGAAGAGGCAAAGTGGATTCTGGAATCCTATAATTATAACCGGTTTGCCATCGGTAAAAATGTGGAGATGAGTTCTTACTATCTATATCTCACCACTTTACTCAGCAATGATTCCATCGGACAGCGGCGGGTGGCTGAAGAGCTTTCCAAGTCTTACATGAAGCATCCGGAGAGCTGGCTTATTCTGTGTATGCTGGTGAATGTAGATTCGGAGTATAAGATATACAGTGAGCGTCTGCGTGCGCTGGAACGCCAGTTCTACGAAGAGAAGACACACAGCATATGGTTCTATATGGAAGCTTTTAAGTGTTTCCGGGATAAAAGCTCCTCTTTGAAAAAACTGGGTACATTTGAAGTCATGGTGCTGCATTTTGCCGCAAAGTACAAGCTGATGACAAAGGAACTGGCTCTGTACACGGCCAACCTGGCAAGCCAGCTGAAGAATTTCGACAGGCATCTGTACGAGACGCTGGTGCTGGCTTACAAGATGTATGAGGAAAACATGATACTTACAGCCATCTGTACCCTTTTGATCAAGGGCAACTGTATCGGCTTTGATTATTTTAAGTGGTATGAAAAAGCGGTGGAGTCTGAGCAGAAGATCGCACAGCTCTATGAATATTATATGGCTTCCATCAAGGAGAACCATTTTCACAAGGCACTGCCCAGATCCGTGTACCTGTATTTTATGCACGGGAATACGCTGGATTATCACAAATGTGCGCTTTTGTATTCCAATCTGATTACATATGAGGATGAATCCAGCGAGATCTATGCGCATTACCGCGATGAGATGGAGGCTTTTGCCTGGAACCAGCTGGAGCGGCGGCATATTGACGAGCAGCTGAGAATTATATATAAACGTTTTATTGTAGAACGTTCCATGAATCCTGAGCGTATCAAAGCGCTGTATGATATCTGCCATGCCTATGAGATCACAACAAAGGTGCCGAATATGAAGTTCATCCATATCATAGCGGATGACGGAAGTATTACCCAGAAGGTTCCCTATACGGACCGCGGTGCCCAGGTATTTCTGTACGCCAAGACGGATCGGCTGGTGTGGGAATCAAGGGAAGGCAGACACTATACGGATTCGATTCCCTATGAAAGCAGGCGCATGTTCTATGAGCTGCGTTACATGGATATGTGCAAGAAGTATATCAACGGCATGCGCATGAACCGGCTGGAGGAGGCGGAGGAAACTCTGACTCTTGATATTGTGCGGGAAAAAGGCGTTGAGAATTATGAGGAAGAGGAACTATTTACACTCTGCAGCAAGAACATAAGGGAAAATAATTATGAGAATGACGATTTCCTGACATATATCTGTTTTGAATTATTTAAGAAGGGGCAGTACGATAAGGTAATCCTCACGTATCTTTCCAATTATTACTGCGGTGCAACAACGGATATGAAGCGGCTCTGGAGAGAGGCACGGGAGTACGAGGTGCATACCCATAAGCTGGCAGAGCGGATACTGACGCAGATGCTCTTCTCGGAAGAATTGTTTGCGGAGGTCCAGGTATTTGAAGAATATTATGCGGAGGGGGCATATTTCAGACTTCAGCAGGCTTATCTGGCTTATATGTCCAGGGGCTATGTGGTTGAGGAAAGAAAGATCAGCAAAAGCATAATCGATATCATATGCAGAGAATATGAAAAGGGAGAGGACACGATTGATATCTGCAAGATCGCGGTACTCAAGTACTACTCTAACAGAGAGTATAATTCCATGATACGGAAGACCCTCAAAAAGTTTCTGCAGGAACTCAGCGGCAAACAGATTTATTTCCCCTTCTTCCTGGCCTACGAGGAAGACTGGCTGATTGAACTTCAGCTCTGGGATAAGACGCTGATAGAGTATAAGGGACAAAAGGGCAGCCGTGTCATGCTTTACTACCAGCTGCAGAAAGGTGATTCCGAGGAAGTGGATTATTCCACAGAAGTTCTGACTCCGATGTATGAAAATCTGTATGTGAAGAAGTTCGTGCTGTTTGCCAACGAAAAGCTGAAATATTATTTCAAGGAAACAATTGATGGCAATACATACAGAAGTGACAAGGAAAGCTGTGTGAAGGAAGTTAAGAAAGGCGAATCCGGAAGATACGGACGCCTGAATGATATCCTGCTGGAGGACGGCAGGGACAGAGAGACAAAGATGAAAGCATATGCAGTGGAAGATGCAATTGCGGTACATATGTTTGAACAATATTAGTTTTAAGGCAACAATATGTCACTATGGCCCGGGAAGTACGGGCCATAGCCGGCAGAAAGTACTTTGCAGCCGCGGCAGAAACAAAGGGTCCCGGTTGTATAAGCGAGGAGGCTGTCTGTAATGGGACAAGGCAATATAATTGGATATGAGATAAACGATAAGACCTGCCAGATCAGTTTCTACAACGATCAGCAGCTGGAGCCGGAGACATTGGAGGTGGATTCTGATAATTTCCAGATCCCCCTGATTATCGGCAAGCTCAGGGATACATGGGCGTATGGCAAGGAAGCAAAACGTCTGGTTACGATTAAAGAAGGGTTCACGGTCACCCGTCTGCTGGATAAGAGTCTGGCAGGTGAAAAGATCGAGTTCGGTGAGGAGACTTATGATGCGGTCTGGCTGCTTTCAAAGTTTGTGCAGATGTCGCTGCAGTCTTTCCCCCAGATTGAAGGAATCGTGTTCTCAGTGCCGGAACTGACGGAGGAGCTGGCACAGCTTCTGCGGGGGATTGCGGTTCGTATGAATATTGACAAGAGACATATATTTATTCAGGATTATAAGGAAAGCTTCTGTAACTATCTGTTTTATCAGCCCAAGGAGCTGTGGCAGTACGATGCGGCATTATTCTGCTGTGACAGGAATGAGATTAAGGCATATATGCTGCGCAGGCTGAAACCGGGACTGGGCGGAGGGAAGACGACTTTCGTTACAGTAGATGAGGTGGCGAGTGCCCATATGAAGGAACTGGCGGCCGTTTATCCGGTACTGAATGAAGATAAGGCGAAGGAGGCCGATTCACGTTTCTGCAAGTTTATTGAGAGCGTATTCGACAAGCGGATTGTGTCCTCAGTCTTTCTGACGGGGGAGGGATTTGAGAATAACTGGTATCCTACCTCTCTGCGCGTGCTGTGCAACGGAAGACGAGCTTTTATCGGAAACAACCTGTACAGCAAGGGGGCATGTTACACGGCCTACCGGAAGATGTTCATGCACATAGAGGATCCGGTGTATCTATCAGAGACAAAGCTGACGGATCAGATAACGGTAAATATGAGGGTAGACGGACAGGAGATGTGGTATCCGATCGTATCCTGGGGGGCACACTGGTATGAATCGAATAATCAGTGGGAAGTGCTCCTGGAGGATATGGAAAATATTGAACTGCATGTGGAGTCGCTTGTTCAGGGGACACTGAAGACAGAAGTGATTTCGCTGGAAAATTTTCCGAAACGGGGAGAATATTCCATGCGCATGCAGATAGAAACGCTGTTTTTGGATGAGAAGACATGTAAGATTACAGTAAGGGATGTAGGTTTTGGAGAATTCTACCTGCCTACAGATTTTCAGGAAGAGAAGATTATACACTTAGGAGGCAATGATGGGAAGTTTAATTCTTTGTCATGACAGACATGCAACGCATCCTTATGAGATTACAAGGATCCACTGCAAGATATATACAATTGAAGAATTATGCTATTATCTGTGCAACAATCTCTACCTGATTGACTACACGATCATGAATGAGCAGCTTTGTACCTGGCTGGACGAGGACATCGGGATGCCGGACCTGGCAGGAAAACTGCGGGACGTAATCCGAATGCACGGGTCCGTGGAGAAGTTTGTTCTGACGATTCTGAAGAGTTCCCGGATATTCAGGGAACCGGAGATGATCCGGATCCAGAACGTACTGGAGAGGCTGAAGAATCAGAAGGATATTGAACGCCAGAAGTATAAAGGGGACAATCTGCTGGAGAGCGGTGAGATCGAGGAGGCAATTCTTGTCTATCAGGCGATTCTTAATGAAGATGCAGATGACAGCGTAGACCCCAAGTTTTACGGCAAGATATATGCCGGGCTGGGGGCCGCTTACGGAAGGCTGTTTCTGTACCAGGAATCGGCAAGGATGTACGACCGGGCTTATCAGATATGCGAGGACAGCACATTGCTGAAGCCGTATCTGTATGCGTCCTATAAGTATATGTCCCTGGAGGAATATCACATTCTGCTGACGAAGCATGATGATTATGTGGAAGTCAATGCCCAGATGCGACAGGAGATGGAAGATATTAAGAAGCACATACAGATGGAGCTCAATTCTGTTCTGCTTGAAAAGTGGAAACAGCAGTACAGGAGAAGCCATATATAAGATATCTTAAGTTTAAGAGGCGTATATATTAGCAGTGATTAAATATCAACAATACAACCGCGGGGATTCATTATATCGGGCGGAGAATGGCAGGCGCATTTCTGCTTCAGAATTGACAACAGAGCAGAAATGTGTTATTATGTCTAAGCATTTTAGCGTGGTAAAGTAATCAATTAGTAAAAGAATAAAGCGCCACGGCAAGGAGGACGTACCTATGAAAAGAAAGATTGCATTAGCAATGGCAGCTGCACTTGTGCTGACAACAGCGCTGGCAGGATGCGGCAGCAAAGCGGAGGACACAAAGTCAGACGATTCCGCAAAGGACAATAAGAAAACAGAAGCAGTAAGCGAAGAGAAGAGTGAGGGAGACAGCTTTACAGTAGGGTTTGACGCAAGTTTCCCGCCGTACGGCTACAAAGATGAAGAAGGAGAATATGTAGGGTTTGACCTGGACCTGGCACAGGAAGTCTGTGACAGAAACGGCTGGGAGCTGAAAAAACAGCCCATCGACTGGGATGCCAAGGATATGGAACTCAGTTCAGGCACCATCGACTGTATCTGGAACGGATTCACCATGAATGGCCGTGAGGATGATTATACATGGTCAGATCCGTACGTAGATAACAGTCAGGTTGTAGTAGTTGCCGAGGATTCCGGAATTAAATCACTGGAAGATCTGGCAGGAAAGCTTGTGGAAGTACAGGCAGATTCCTCTGCACTGACAGCACTGCAGGAAGACCAGAAGGAACTGGCAGATACATTCGGCCAGCTGACACAGGTGCCGGATTACAATACTGCATTTATGGATCTGGAAGCAGGCGCAGCAGAAGCGGTTGCAATGGATGTAGGAGTGGCAAAATATCAGATTGAATCCCGCGGCGGCGGATACATAACACTGGACGAGACCATTTCTTCCGAGCAGTATGGAATCGGATTTAAAAAGGGCAATGAGAAGTTAAGAGACCAGGTGCAGAAGACGCTGGATGAGATGGCTAAGGACGGAACATTCATGACCATCGCAGAAAAATGGGGCGTGGAAGACGCTGTATGCTTAGGCAAATAAAAATCAAAAGTAAGAATGTAAAAGGTCAGAATAGCCATCTGGCCTTTTATATAACCCGGAGGTCAGGAAAATGAAGATTAGTTTTATGGCAATGATTAGCCAGTTATCAGGAGGCATGATAGGAACAATAGGGATATTTTTCTCCACTGTTTTGTTTTCACTGCCGTTAGGTTTGCTAGTGGCATTTGGAAGAATGTCGAGAATTAAAGTCATCCAGTGGATTGCAAAAGTATATATCTCTATCATGCGCGGGACACCGCTCATGCTGCAGCTGATGGTGGTCTATTTCGGGCCGTATTACATATTCGGAATCCGGATCACGGCGTCTTACAGACTGACTGCGGTACTGATCGCTTTTGCAATCAATTACGCCGCATATTTTGCGGAGATTTACCGCGGGGGTATCGAATCGATGCCGGTTGGTCAGTACGAGGCGGCAAAGCTGCTTGGATATAACAGGGTGCAGACGTTTTTCCGCATCATTTTTCCGCAGGTAATCAAACGGATTCTCCCATCAGTAACGAATGAAGTAATTACACTTGTTAAAGATACTTCTCTGGCATTTGCCATTGCCTATGCGGAAATGTTCACCACTGCAAAACAGATTGCGGCATCGCAGACTTCAATTGTTCCGCTGGTGGCAGCCGGGATATTTTATTATCTGTTCAACTTGATTGTAGCGGTAGTAATGGAATTTATTGAGAAGAAACTGAATTATTACAGATAGGAGGAAATGTCATGAGTCTGTTAGAAATGAAACATATTAAAAAGAGCTTTGACGAAGTCGAAGTGCTGCAGGACATTTCCCTGAAGGTAGACGAAGGAGAAGTCCTGGCGGTGATCGGCCCTTCCGGTTCCGGCAAGTCCACACTGCTGAGGTGTGCGACGAATCTGGAGACGCCGGATGCGGGAGAGATTCATTATGAAGGAGAATTCGGGCTGGTATTCCAGAATTTTAATCTCTTTCCGCATTTCTCTGTCATGAGAAACATCACAGATGCACCGATCAAAGTGCAGAAACGCGAGAAAGAGGAAGTCTATAAAGAAGCGCGCGAGCTTCTGAAAAAAATGGGCCTGGAGGACAAGGCGGATGCGTACCCTTACCAGCTGTCAGGCGGGCAGCAGCAGCGGGTTTCCATCGCAAGGGCCCTTGCCATGAATCCAAAGATCCTGTTTTTTGACGAACCGACTTCCGCACTGGATCCGGAGCTCACCGGTGAGATCCTGAAAGTAATTAAAGACCTGGCTGCGGAGCATATGACCATGGTAATTGTAACCCATGAGATGAATTTTGCCAGAAATGTTGCCGATCATATCATATTCATGGATAAAGGCGTAATTGCAGAACAGGGAACACCGGAAGAAGTGTTTGGGTCTGACAATACAAGAATGAAAGAATTCCTGGGGAAACTCTCCAGATAAATCGGGATTTAGCTCACGAGCTTTAGACTCGGGAGCGGATGGAGGGGGCGCTTACCGTGAGCCGGGACGGACTGTGAAAAACACCTGTCCTGTTGGAAATACAGCCGCTGCGCCAAGCAGCAGTAAGAGGAAATCCGCAAAATCAGCGTGAACCGAACACATTCACCGCTTAATCTGGTGATTAAGCGGCTCAGGTGTTCTAAAAAGCAGCTTCGGAAGCTGCTTTTTTCACGCTGATTTTGCGGATTTCCTCTAACTGCTGCT
>LDAQ01000051.1 GCA_001028025.1 Faecalicatena fissicatena
AGAAAAATTTACACCCTCTTGGAAATTGCTTTGGTGAGCAATTTCCATCCCTGCAATCCTTTGTTTTTCCTCTAACTGCTGGTAGGCCCGCTCTATGTCCTGCAAAACAGGACAGGGCTTTTGCGCCCCTCCCATTTCCCCTTCCGCAAAGCTGGGTGCATCAGGTCGGATGGTGAATCGCTCCTGATGGAGCTCAGACGGGAGTGCGGGCGGAGTTGGGCTGGGATTCACGGGACTTTTTTGTTATTTGTAATAGGTTTCTATTGCTTTGGCAAAGTATTCTGCTGAGCCTTCTCCGTATCTTTGGTCTGTTATGGAGGCCTGATCGGTTTTGTAGCTTGAGGCTATTGTTTGCATGATTCCTGCTTCGTTTTTTATTTGGTAGAGTTGTTTCATTAGGTAAGCGTATTCGGCTATTATTTTTTGAATGGGTGGGGCGTCTGTGGGAAGGTCTTTTTGGGCCGACAGGTTTTTTAGGAGGGCATCAGTTTTTTTCTCGCATTCTCGGACGGCTTCAGGGGAAGGGGGATTGAGCATGGCATCGAGGGCTTTTTCTTTGTCTCCGAACCATTGGATCCATTTCTGATAGCCTTTCTGCATGTCCTCTTTTGAGGCACGCTCGATGTAGTGTTTCTTCCACTGCTCTATCCCGCCCCATTCCCGGATGATACTTTCCCTCAGAAAGTCCGGCATGTGGTTAATCGTGGACTGGCAGATTGCCTCGATTTCGGACCGGTTAAATACTTCAAAATCCATCTTATTTTCTCCTTTCAGAATATCATCAATACTGGCAATCAGACGCTCCATCCGTTCCTTCTTGCTCACCAGCATCTTCCTCTGCATCTGCAGAATATCCCGTTTCCCAAGAGACGGATCATTCATAACATCCCGGATCTCCTTCAGCGGAATATCAAACTCCCGGAAAAACAAAATCCGCTGCAGCGTCTCCAAAGCCTCATCATCATAAAATCGATACCCGGCCTCACTCTTAACCGTAGGCTTCAAAAGCCCGATCTCATCGTAATAATGCAGTGCACGCACACTAACCCCCGTAATTTTCGAAATCTCCTTCACTGTCTTCATCCCCATCATCCCTCCTGTCCCCCAATAGTCACTCGCATAAACAATTCACTCCTGTATCCATACATTTAAACACTGCGCTCTATAAATACCATACCCTATAACGTTCCGTCAGAGTCAATAGTTTTTTACCATTTTATCAATTCCCCCCCAGCAGGCGTCCCCTATTCCCACATCCCGCCCCCTTGATTTACTTTCTCTTTCTGCCGCCGATATTCCTGCGGCGTACATTTCATCATACCGCGGAATACTTTAGTATAATAACTCTGGCTGTCAAATCCCACCATCTCAGCCACCTGCATGATACTGTAATCCTTCTGGTCCAGAAAATCCAGGCTCCTTTTGATCCTGTACTTTTTCACATATTCCATAGGGCTCTGCCCCACCTGTCTTTTAAACATTCTGCAGCATTCTGTATTGCTGATGCTGCACGCATCTGCAATGTCTGACAGGTAAATTTTCCCACCCATATGTTCCCGTATGTATTTCACTGCTTTGTAGATCAGTTCATCTTTGGTATCTTTCTCCGGCTGGACGGGCCTGCTGCACAGCACATTTTCATACAGAATCCGCCAGCACCTTAGCAGCGTCATCTGCAGGTCAAGTTCATACCCTTTGGCCTGGACCTCAAATATCCTATCTGCCTCGAAGACAGCTTTTATAAATTCTTTCTGCCAGGCTTCCTCCCCTGACAGGCAGATGTCTAAGAACGTTTTATTTCCCGCAAAGTAAGGATAAATATATTTCTTAGAAATTCGGCCTTCATTACTGTACCCAAGCAGCGACGGATGAAAAATCATGACCAGATATCTGCATTCTTTCATTTCTTTCCGCCTGTATGAATGAAGGACATTTCCGTTTACCAGAACCCCCTGCCCCTCAGACAGCATATACTCTGAATTTTCTCCGATATAATCCAGACACCCTTCCAGGACAAGAATAAATTCCAGTTCAATATGCCAGTGTGACAGCACTTCTCCGTCACGGTAATCGGAAATACGCCTTTCGTATATATAGAACGCAAAGTCCTCATCAAGAAACATTCCCGTCTCCATTTTATCCTGGTTTCTTTCAATATGTTCCATAAACGTCCCTCACAATCAAATATAATCACTGCGCTGTTCCTGCTGCCAAACCTGTACCATATTATGACCGCAGGATACTCCCGTGTCCGTCTCCTGCAGTCTCCACACCGTCTGGTAAGATTTTTATAAATTCTGTGTGGATTGTTATATATTTCTGCACTTTATTTTATTATAATCACAATTAGGAAGAAAAGAAAGAGGGGAATAAGTTATGAAGAGATTTGGCGTAAATCATCTGTTTTCCAGAATATTTGAAACAATTGCAGCCTGTATGAAACCTATTATTCCACTTCTTATGGCAGCAGGTTTTATAAAACTTTTGAATATTCTGCTCGGCTATACACCGTTGTTTACCGTTTATCCTCAAACTGAGATAATTCTGTCAGCAGTCAGCGATGCCACCTTTTATTTTCTGCCGATTTTGGTGGCTTACTCATCGGCCTGCCATTTTAAGGTCAATCCCCTGTTCGCCATGGTGTCTGCAGCGGTTCTCCTGCTGCCGGATCTTATTGAACTTTTGAACTCACAGGAAAAGATCCAGTTTCTGTTTCTGCCTGTATACAAGGCTTCCTATGCCTATTCGGTATTGCCGGCTATGCTTCTGGTGTACCTGATGTCAAAGCTGACCGGCCTGCTGGAGAAAATATCTTCGAAAACATTCCAGTCATTTTTTATGCCGCTGGTTACTGTTTTGCTGACTTCAATGATCGGAATCTTATTCGTAGGTCCGCTCTGTACAATCGCAGGAAATGGGATTTCAACGTTTATTTTTACACTGCAGGATTTAAATCCAGTACTATCCTGGGCTGTTTTTGCAGCACTCGCACCGTTCCTGACAATCACCGGAACGAGCTGGATCTTTACGGCTATTGTACTTGAGAGTCTGGGAAATACCGGACAGGACATCGGTTATCTGGTCAGCTTCTTTGTCTGCACCATGGCCATTGCCGGTGTGGCTCTGGGAGCATTTATCACGGAACCTGACTCTCCTGACCGTCCCACATATCTCTCTGCGGCGCTTGTAGCACTGTTTTCCGGCGTATCGGAACCGACACTGTACGGGATCTGTATTCCGAAAAAGTCCCTGCTTGCTGTTACGGTTACGGCCAGCTTTTTAGGCGGTATTTATCAGGGGATCTTTACACCATGTGGTACGGTATATTCTTTCCCCTCCGTATCAACCGTGCTTATGTTTTATCAGGAAGGGAACCCGGCCAACCTGTTCCATGCGGTCGTAGCAGCGGCCATCGGTTTTATAGCAGCGCTTTCCATCACGATAGCCGTCAAATATGTTCCCAAACTGTTTGTCCGTAAACAATCCGCGGTCAGCTCCTGATCCGAATCTGTTTTACACATTCGACTCAGTAACATATATTTTCTTTATTTATAAAAGCATGCGGCAGACAGATTGCACAATTTCTGATTTTACATTATATGCCCAAAAAAGCCGCGCACGTAAGTTTTCATACTTCGTGTGCGGCCTCACCTTTTTCAAATCGATGCTTCTATTCTTTTCCGTCAAAGCAATATGTGCAGAGTTTACATGGAGACAGTCCTATAGATTCCACCAGATCGTCCAGCCTGTGGTAGCGCAATGTTGTAAAGTTCTGGCGTCTGCGTACTTCCTCTACCATCTCATTGTATCGGCTGCAGGAGGGGTTTGCATACTCTTCCAGCACTTCCTGAGTCACTTCCTCTTCTCTTTCCTGGATGATCCTTCTTGTTATCAGATCAAGTTCGGACTTGGAACGGGAAAAATTCAGATATTTACATCCAAACAGCAGCGGAGGACAAGCGGGACGCACATGCACTTCTTTTGCACCGCTCTGATACAGGAACTCGGTTGTCTCATGGAGCTGGGTTCCCCTCACGATAGAATCATCAATCAGCAGTAATTTCTTATTCTCAATCAATGCCTGTACCGGGATCAGTTTCATCTTGGCAATCAGACTCCTCTGGTTCTGGTTCGTCGGCATAAAGGAGCGCGGCCATGTTGGTGTATATTTGATAAACGGTCTTGCATAAGGTATGCCTGATTCATTTGCATATCCGATGGCATGCGCGATTCCGGAATCCGGCACTCCCGCAACGATATCCGGTGATACAGTGTCCCCGTCCCTTTTCGCAAGCATGCTTCCGCATTTGTAGCGCATCTCTTCGACATTGACCCCTTCGTAGGAAGAAGTCGGGTAACCATAGTATACCCACAGGAAGGAACACATCTTCATCTCCTCCCCCGGAGGGCTTACCGTCTCAACACTCTCCGGTGTGATAAATACAATCTCCGCAGGCCCAAGTTCCTTATATTCGGTGTAGCCCAGATTGATATAGGCAAAATTTTCGAAAGAAACGCAATGAGCATCTTCTTTTTTGCCAACCACGAGCGGTGTACGTCCATATCGGTCTCTCGCCGCATACAGTCCGTCAGTTGTCATCAGAAGCAATGTCATGGAACCATCCACAAGCTGCTGAACGTATCGGATTCCTTCTACAATCGAATCCTTTTTGCAGATCAAAGATGCAATCAGTTCCGTCGCATTGATCTGCCCGCCGCTCATCTCCTGAAAATGTGTATGTCCATTTTCATATACTTTTGACAGGAGCTCCGGCATATTATTCACTTTGCCGACCGTGGTGATTGCAAAACTTCCCAGATGGGACTGGATCAGCAGCGGCTGCGGTTCGTAATCTGATATACAGCCGATTCCAAGGTTGCCTTCGAGTTCCTCTACATCTTTCTCAAATTTGGTACGAAATGGCGAATTCTCGATATTATGAATCGCACGCTGAAATCCGTCCTTACCAAATGTTGCCATCCCACCTCTTCTTGTTCCCAGATGTGAATGATAATCCACACCATAAAACAACTCTAACGTACAGTCCGTTTTTGAAGCTACACCAAAAAATCCTCCCATTTTTTTGTCTCCTTCTACAGTAAATTTCTGAATATAACAGGCAGCGCCAAAAAGCCCTCTCCTCACATCCTGTTTCCGCAACCAGTTTAACACATACTGATTCCCAACGTAAAGACCGGGATGATCAGTTTTCCAAATATTTATTTCTAAGCTGATTCTTTTCCTCATCTCCAAGCAGGATCCGGCTGCGCAGATATTCGTCCATGGAACCATACTCCTGATCAATTACATCCAAAGCCTTTACCAGGTGCTTCACTTCCGCTCCGGCCGTGGACCGGGCGGCCTGTACGGCTTCATCGCCTAATCCTTTGCTTCTTAAAAACTGCTCCATGGCTTTTATATTGTCCTTGTAATAGTGATTGGTCTTCTCATAATCTTCCAGGATAACACCACGCTCCACACCAAGTGCGGACAACACCAGCACAGAGCCGAATCCGGCCCGGTCTTTTCCTGCTGTACAGTGCCACAGGACCGCGCCCTGTTCATTTTCTAAAAGAATCCTGAAAAAGCGGGCATACGCCTTCTGGGAAAACGGGGTAGTGGCAATCTCCACATACATATCTGCCATAGCGCCGCTCTGTAAGTACTTCAATGCCTCAGCCGCTGTGAACGCACCGCTCGCTGCGGCTGCAGCCATGCTCCCGTTTTCTTCGTCCAGAACCGGCACATGATAGTTCTTCACCCCTGCTATCTCCGGGTCCGGTGCCTTATCTCTTTCAAATGAAGTTCTGAAATCTATAACTTCCGCCAGACCAAATGTCTCTTTCAGCCTCTTGAGGTCCTTTGGCAGCGCATCCGCCAGTTTCCCGGTCCGCAAAAGCCTGTCCATTTTTATTTTCCTGTTATCAGCCCCAATGTATCCTCCAAGCTGCCTTGCATTTCCAACGCCGGTAAGCCCAATTGATTTTAATTCCATATGATTCCTTCTCAGCCTCCTGTTTCCGCCACATTTTTTCACATCGTATTTTATTATAGACCATTTCCCGCCCCCGCACAAGATTCTTACAAGCCGCTTTTCTCCGCCTCTGCCTGCCGAAGTATGAAATGATTCTTATGATAGCTCAGCAGCCCGTCCTTCTGCATTTTTGAAAGCTCATTGGAAAGCGCGCTTCGGTCTACCGCCAGATAGTCTGCCATCTGCTGCCGGTTAAACGGGACTTCGATCTCTTTTTTCCCCTGCTTCACCGCCTCTGATGAGAGGTAGGACAACAGCCTTTCGCGAATAGATTTCGGTGTAATATGATTTATTTTCTGTGCCAGATTCAGATTCTTGGATGCCATAATCATGAGCAGGTTGCGGACAAGCCTGGCGTGATGGCTGCAGGAGGACGCGCAGCTCTTAATCACCTTCCCCACATCCAAAAACAGCACCGTAGACTTCGTTGTCGCGATGACATCTGCCATCATAGGGGCTTTCTGGCTGCAGGCATACGTTTCCGCAAAAACTTCCCCCGGCAGTATATGTCCGATAATATTTTCATTTCCCCAGATATCCAGCCTCACAATATTCACGCCGCCCTCCAGAAGCAGTCCCATCCGCTCTATGCACTGACCCACATGATAAATGACTTCGCCCCTGGAGTAGGACTTCTCCTGTGCTCCCAGACATCCCAGCATCGCTTCTGCGTCCTCCACGCTAACCCCCTCAAACAACTTGGTGCCTGCAATAAAATTGTAATCCATAAATTTTCTCCATTTCGTTGTGATAACAACATTTATTCTTCTTAAAGTATAGTACAATGCCAGTATAGACACAAGGATAACTGTTCATGGTTCTGAGCGTTACGTACAAAACAATCAAACAGGAGGAATTCAAATGATACGTAAAATAATTGAAATAAACGAAGAAAAATGCAACGGATGCGGATTATGTGCCGAAGCCTGTCACGAAGGAGCAATCGGCATGGTCAACGGAAAAGCCCGCCTGCTGAGAGATGATTACTGCGACGGCCTGGGAGACTGTCTCCCCACCTGCCCTGCAGATGCCATCAGCTTCGTGGAACGGGAAGCCGCAGCATACGATGCCGAAGCAGTCAAAGCCAATCAGGAGCGCAAAAAAGCTGCCCCCCTTCCCTGTGGCTGCCCGGGCACACAGGCAAGAGAACTAAAACCTCACATTTCACCGAAGGTCTCCCCGCATGCCCCGGCCCCTGCAGAATCCCAGCTTCGCCAGTGGCCGGTCCAGATCAAACTCATCCCCATCCAGGCTCCATATTATGAAGATGCAGAACTGCTCATAGCCGCTGACTGCACCGCATACGCCTACGCAGACTTTCACCAGGATTTCATGAAAGGCAAGATCACCCTCATGGGCTGTCCCAAACTCGACAGCGTAGATTACGCCGAAAAACTCACCGAAATCCTCCGGCAGAATACCATAAAAAGCCTCACCGTCGTACGCATGGAAGTACCCTGCTGCGGAGGAATAGAACAGGCAGTAAAGACCGCACTCAAAAACAGCGGCAAACTAATCCCCTGGCAAGTAATTACATTGTCTACTCGGGGAGAGGTTCTGTAGAAGGGGGGCGCAGCGTGAACCGGACATAGGGGTGGCTGGAAACGGGGTTTGACTGTAAGATAGAGTAAAGTAAAAGAGAAGGAAAACCGGGGCAACCTGGCCACATCGTCCGAAGCCCTGATGGCTTCGCACGCTGGGGCCAGGAAAAAATGTAATTTGGAAATTACATTTTTTGCCCCGGTTTTCCTTCTCTTTTACTTAACTCTATCTAACAGCCAAACCACGCTTCCTGCCACCCCTATGTCCGGTTCACACTGCTGGGCTCATCAAATCGGAAGACTCGCTCCCCCCGGTGGGGGGACTCAGACCGGAGAGGCGGATGGGGCAGTATTCCAGTACTGTACTGGGAAGGGTTGGTAAAATCTGATCTTCCTTTCTGGAAGCTACAAT
This sequence comes from Faecalicatena fissicatena, assembly GCA_001028025.1. Classification (GTDB taxonomy): domain Bacteria; phylum Bacillota; class Clostridia; order Lachnospirales; family Lachnospiraceae; genus Faecalicatena; species Faecalicatena fissicatena_A. The sequence continues at coordinate 7,989 of LDAQ01000051.1, forward strand.
ATCCGCTGCCGCCTCGGATGGCAGAAGTATTATCTTTCAGTCGCAACCTACATGGATAAGAAAACCGCATCCCCTTCTGGCAGTTGCAAAATCCGCACATCCACCACCATCCGCCGCCCCCGTCGATTCCTCCCCATGCTGCGTTGACTCCCGTCTGGATGCGCCCAGCCTGCCTGGGATGGCGGATGCGGCGGCTGAGGGGATGGATGCCGGTGCTTTTGGATGCCTCCAAGTGTGCCGTGTTTCCGTTGGGATAAAATAGAAAAATCTGATGGACAAACTTTGCTATCCCAAGCAAAGTTTGAGGCGACTAAGGCCCCAAATCATCAGATTTGGGGCTGCATGTCGCCGGTTCCATCAGATTTTTCTATTTTATCCCTACGGAAACTAGGCTAAACGCCCGGTATCCAAAAGCACCGGCATCCATCCCCTCAGCCGCCGTATCCGCCATCCCAGGCAGGCGTCCCACCTACCCCCGTTCAACCCAGCAAACAATCGCCTTCTTGAGGAACTCTGCGCAGCCGGTTATGTCTTTGTCGTAATACGCCGTAAACCGGGGATCTGCCACATACATTTCGGCTATCCCGATATGTCCCTGCGGCGTATACTGTTTCCAGTTCATTCCCAGCCATTCTTTGTGGAGACGCACGATGTTTCCCGCCCTCTCGCCTTCCGGGCTTTCGCCGTCTTTTACGGCTGCGTTTAACTCTTCGCGGATCTCATTTTCCAGGCTTTTCAGGCGGTCATACTCTGCTTCTGTCATGTTCAGCATACTTTTGTTGGATTCCTCCACCTCTTTTTCTCCGTATTTGCTGCGGATCTCTTCTCCGTATTTTTCTTCGTTGTTCTTTATCATCTCTTTTTTAAATGATTCAAATTTTTCTGCGTTACTCATTGTAATTTCTCCTTTCATTGACGCAATTGTCTTTCTTACGGCAGTGATCATATTGTCCAGTCTGGCCTGCTGTAATTCCAGGTCTTCCAGATGCTCGTGGAGTGCGGCCATGATGTCAAAGTCGTCACTTTGTATGATCGCGGCAATCTGCTCCAGCTTCAGGCCTCTCTCTTTGTAAAATAAGATCTGCTGCAGCAGCTCCAGCTCTTTTTCGCTGTAATAGCGGTAGCCGGATTCCCGTACACATGACGGTTTGAGAAGACCTATTTTGTCATAGTACCGCAGAGTACGTGCACTGATACCTGCGATTTCCGATAATTGTCTGATACTGTATTCCATATTCATTTCCTCCTGCCGTGATATGAATATAACAGTTGACGCTGCGTCAAAGTCAATAGTAATTTATAATTTTTAATTTTTATTTATTTTCTTCTATATTTATTATAACAACTTATTACAGGTTATCATGCTTCTTTATATACGTGTCTATTGTAACCCGAAATTTTACAATAGACCAGCATCTTGTTGATAAATTGCTTTACTTCTCCCCCCTTTCTCTACTATAATGTTCTTTGACAGGTAGAGCCTATTATATAAATTTATTTTAAAATACACAGGAGGGCAAGTTATGTCACAGAGAACAGACATTCACAAGGTACTGATTATTGGGTCAGGCCCAATCATCATCGGACAGGCATGCGAGTTTGATTATTCCGGTACTCAGGCTTGTAAGGCACTGAAAAATTTAGGATATGAGATTGTATTGGTCAATTCCAACCCTGCAACTATTATGACTGATCCCGAAACAGCGGACGTCACTTACATTGAACCACTTAATGTGGATAGACTTGAACAGATTATTGCAAAGGAACGTCCCGACGCGCTGCTTCCCAATCTTGGCGGCCAGTCTGGACTGAATTTATGTTCAGAGCTTGCTGCAGAAGGAATTCTGGATAAATATAAGGTTGAGGTTATCGGCGTTCAGGTTGACGCAATCGAGCGCGGCGAGGACCGGATCGAATTTAAAAAAGCAATGAATGAACTTGGCATAGAGATGGCACGCAGCGAGGTTGCCTATACCGTAGAGGAGGCCCTCGATATTGCGGATGATCTGGGATACCCTGTCGTGCTGCGCCCTGCTTATACAATGGGCGGTGCCGGCGGCGGCCTGGTGTACAACAAAGATGAGCTGAAGACGGTATGCGCCCGCGGCCTGCAGGCAAGCCTTGTAGGACAGGTTCTGGTAGAGGAATCTATCTTAGGCTGGGAAGAACTGGAGTTGGAGGTTGTCCGCGATAAAGAAAATAATATGATTACGGTATGCTTTATTGAAAATATTGATCCGCTTGGTGTGCACACCGGAGATTCTTTCTGTTCCGCACCTATGCTTACGATCTCCGAGGAATGCCAGAAACGCCTTCAGGACCAGGCTTACCGGATTGTAGAGTCTGTGCAGGTTATCGGCGGGACGAATGTACAGTTTGCGCACGATCCTGTCAGCGACCGGATTATTGTTATTGAAATCAACCCGAGAACATCCCGTTCCTCAGCGCTTGCATCCAAGGCTACCGGTTTCCCGATCGCGCTCGTATCTGCTATGCTGGCTACAGGCCTTACTTTAAAGGATATTCCGTGCGGCAAATACGGCACACTGGATCAGTACGTTCCGGACGGAGACTACGTTGTAATCAAATTCGCCCGCTGGGCATTCGAGAAATTTAAAGGTGTAGAAGACAAGCTGGGAACCCAGATGCGTGCTGTCGGTGAAGTCATGAGCATCGGCAAGAACTACAAAGAGGCTTTCCAGAAAGCCATCCGCAGCCTGGAGACCGGCCGTTACGGACTGGGACATGCAAAAGATCTTGATCAGAAGACGAAAGAAGAACTATTGCAGCTTCTGATTACCCCGTCCAGCGAACGTCATTTTATTATGTACGAAGCGCTTCGCAAGGGTGCTTCTATAGAAGAGATCCACGAAATCACCAAGGTAAAGACCTATTTTATAGAGCAGATGAAAGAGCTGGTCGAGGAAGAAGAAGCACTGCACCAGGAAAAAGGAAAACTTCCTTCCGATGAAAAGCTCACTGCAGCTAAAAAAGACGGTTTTTCCGATAAGTATCTGAGTCAGATCCTTGAGATTCCGGAGGCAGATATCCGAAACCGCCGTATTGAGATCGGCATAGAAGAAGCCTGGGAGGGCGTGCATGTAAGTGGTACCAAAGACAGTGCCTACTACTACTCCACCTACAACGCTGAGGATAAGAACCCTGTCAGCACCGAAAAGCCAAAGATTATGATTCTCGGCGGAGGCCCGAACCGTATCGGACAGGGCATCGAATTCGACTACTGCTGTGTACATGCCTCACTGGCGCTGAAAAAACTTGGATTCGAAACGATTATTGTAAACTGTAACCCAGAAACAGTTTCCACAGATTATGACACCTCCGACAAGCTGTATTTTGAGCCTCTGACACTGGAGGATGTATTAAGCATCTATAAAAAAGAAAAACCACTGGGTGTAATCGCACAGTTCGGCGGACAGACTCCTCTGAACCTGGCTGCAGACCTGGAAAAGAATGGCGTGAAGATTCTGGGGACCGCTCCATCCGTCATTGATCTTGCCGAGGACCGCGATCTGTTCCGGGAAATGATGGAAAAGCTGGAGATCCCGATGCCTGAATCAGGAATGGCTGTCAATGTGGAAGAAGCAATTTCTATCGCACAGAACATCGGCTATCCGGTTATGGTACGTCCGTCTTACGTATTGGGCGGCCGCGGCATGGAAGTTGTATATGACGATAAAAGTATGGCGAATTACATGGCAGCTGCCGTAGGTGTCACTCCGGACCGTCCGATCCTGATCGACCGTTTCCTGAACCACGCACTGGAGTGTGAAGCGGACGCAATCAGCGACGGTACCCACGCATTTGTCCCCGCTGTCATGGAGCATATCGAGCTTGCCGGTGTACATTCCGGTGACTCCGCATGCATCATCCCATCCGTTCATATTTCTGAGGAAAATGTAAAAACAATCAAAGATTATACAAGAAAGATCGCAGAAGAAATGCATGTCAAAGGTCTTATGAACATGCAGTACGCAATTGAGAACGGCAAAGTATACGTACTGGAAGCCAACCCGCGTGCATCCAGAACGGTACCTCTTGTGTCCAAGGTCTGCAACATCCGTATGGTACCGCTTGCGACTGATATCATTACTTCAGAGATCACAGGCAGACCGTCACCGGTGGCCGGACTCAAGGAGCAGAACATCCCGAATTACGGTGTCAAAGAAGCCGTATTCCCGTTCAACATGTTCCCGGAGGTAGACCCGGTACTCGGACCTGAGATGCGTTCAACAGGTGAAGTTCTCGGACTTTCCGCATCCTATGGAGAAGCATTCTACAAGGCGCAGGAAGCAACCCAGACCAAACTGCCGCTGGAAGGAACCGTATTGATCTCCGTCAGCAGAAAAGACAAGCCAGAGGTTGTGGAAATCGCAAAGAGCTTTGCAGAGGATGGCTTCAAGATCATTGCTACAGGAACTACTTATGACCTCATCCGCGAAAACGGTATCGAGGCCGAAAAAGTAAAGAAAATGTATGAAGGCAGGCCAAATGTCCTGGATCTGATTACCAATGGAAACATTGACTTAATCGTCAATACTCCGGTCGGAAAAGACAGCATCCATGATGACAGCTACCTCAGAAAAGCAGCAATCAAAGCCAAAATCCCTTATATGACCACCATGGCTGCGGCACGCGCAACGGCTAAGGGTATCAAATACATAAAAGAACATGGAGACGGAGACGTAAAATCACTCCAGGAACTCCACGGGGAAATCTCTTAGGGCGGATACTGAGTGAAAAGGCTTTGCAGATATGAGAAAACGAACGCACCCTGGAGATTTTGTATCGGTTAATATAGCCTTATTTTACCGAAGAATTATATAATAGAAAAACCCAAAGTTTGAAAACATCTGACCTGCCGGACACCATCCTGATGGATTTTGTCCGGCAGGTCGGATGTTTTCTGTGATCACTGCCACCTTATTTTATCTTAAAAGGAGATGGGACACGCGCCTTACAGCAAATCTGCAAGGATGTGTTTAAATTTTTATGATTTGAGTTCTATGCGGCGGATAACCGCATAAGATCCAATTCCCAATACAACCACAAATAAAAGTAAAGTCAGGACAGGAAACAGATAAATAATTGTTCCATCCGGCATAAATCCCATTGCTTTCGCGGCAGTTTCTATGATTTTATTTACCGCCTCATTTGACAGAACATATTGAAATACGGCAGTAATCAGTAATACGGTGCCGCCAAGTGCAACCCCAAGACAAATTGATAAAGTCTTGCCGATTTTATATATCACAAGTATTGCCAAATACAATAAAACACAAATAAACATATATAAAAGAAATAGCCAGAGCCAGCTTATAAAAATATTATCATATCCGTAAATACTTCCAAACAGTGTTGTATAACCATATACTATATGCCGTAAGATATTTCCTGCAGCCGTGTCAAAAAGTGCCATTATCCCGGACATAAATACGAACAGAGAAACCGTAGAAATAAAGATATATTTACGCATAAAGCCGTTTTGTATCAGCATTTTAAAATCTTCTGTCATACCTAATATACTTACAATACCAACATAGATAAATGTGTTTGTTTCCAGGCAGCTTACGCCTAACCGTTCTGTACTTCCTGTGCTAATTGAAAGAATTGCATAGATCAGTGCAACGATTGCATACTGTATTGCATAGAAATACCAGATATACTTAAATGAAGTAGAACACTCATATCGGATAGCTTCTTTTAATTTACCCATATTAATTTCCCCCTTTCTCCGTCAGCTTGACAAACAGTTTCTGTAAATTCATAGCTGTAATCTGTAAATGGCTCCCATGCGGCAGCGGTGATTTTTCTCCTAATATATAGGCCAGCTTCAAATTACCCAATTCATCGTTTCCAATCACGTTTTTATCCCGGCAGTAGCTGACAACCTCCTGTTCCGGGCCGGAAACACAATAACCGGTTCCTAACAATGTATCTACACTTTCCTGAAGCAAAACTTTTCCTTTGTCGATTAAAACAACCTCTTCAATAATATTTGCGATTTCTTCAATCAAATGTGTTGCGATAATGATTGTTCGTTCGTTATTCTCATAGTCTTTTAAAAGCAGATCATAAAACAATTCCCTGTGGTTTACGTCCAGCCCTAATACCGGCTCATCAAATACAATATATGGTACATTAAGAGCTAAAGCTGCTGTCAGCTTAAAAATTGACTGATAGCCCTTTGATAATGCCTTAAATCTCTTGTTCGTATCCAGATTAAATTTTCTTGAAATATCAAACGCTTTTTCTATATCGAAGCTGTCATAAAAACGGCTGATCCACTTAAACTGGTCCTTAATTTTCAAACTGGTATCGTATAAATCCACTTCGCTCATACAGAAAATCTTTTCGTGTACTTCCATATTTTCTTTTGCTGAAACTTGATCAATAACAACTTCTCCTTCATCAGCAAAAATTCTGTTTGCCATAATATTGATGAGAGTAGATTTGCCGGCTCCATTTCTCCCCAAAAATCCATATATCTTCCCGTACTCAAAAGAAAACGAAACATTATCAAGTGCTGTAACACCTTTGTATCTCTTTGTAATATTCTTAATTAGAATTGAGTTCATGGTCATAGCCCCTTTCTATCAGCGTGATAATTTCTTCTTTTGACATTTGCAGTTTTGAAGCTTCCTCGAGCAGCGTTGCAATGTACTGATCATAAAATTGATTTTGCCTTTTTTGGCGTATCTTTATAACTGCACCCTCTTTTACGAACATTCCCAGCCCTCTTTTCTTATAGATGATTTCCTGGTCAACCAGCATATTCATTCCTTTTAGAACCGTATGGGGATTTATATTCAACAGTACAGATATTTCATTCGTTGAAGGAATTTTTGTTTCCTCCGGATAGGTTCCTGTGAATATAGAGTCCTCCAGCTGTTCTGCAATCTGAATGAAGATAGGCTTATCAATATTGGGATTAATATACAACTCTATCCCTCCTTTCAGTTTGCATGTTTGTTAGTCAAGTAACTAACTACATCTCCCTTATAATATATCCATTTTCCCAAATGTTGTCAATGATTTTTCAGAAATTTATTTTTTATTAGTAAAAAAAAGAAAGTATGCAAATCGGTGAAGAAATGCACACTTTCAATAATGATAATACTATTTTCATTCGTTGTCCTGATACCGTATATACCACTGAAGCGTCCCCCTCTAAGGAAGTAAATGCCCCGCACTCAAATAAATCTGATACCACTCTTCACGCGTCAGGGTGATTTCGCTTCCGAGTGCGATCTCTACCAAGCGTGTCAGGTTTGTGGTTCCTGCGATCATCTGTATATGCGCCGGATGCCTTAAGATCCAGGATGTTGCTATGGTTGTCGGCGTTACATCGTAGCGTTCCGCCAGTTCCTCCAGCAGCTGGTTGAGTTCCGGATATTTGTCACTTCCAATGAATACGCCCTCGAAGAAGCCGTACTGGAACGGGGACCAGGCCTGGATCGTCATGTCTTTCAGGCGGCAGTAATCCAGAATGCTCCCGTCACGATCAACGGCTCCATCGGTCAGCATATTGACCTCCATTCCATTTGCAATCATATTGGAAAATGGGACACTGAACTGGAGCTGGTCTGTTACGAGATCCTGCTTTACATATTTTTTCAGTAATTCTATCTGCATCGGTTTATGGTTTGATACTCCAAAATTCCTTACCTTGCCGGATGCATTGAGCAGATCAAAGGCTTCTGCAACTTCTTCGGGCTCCACAAGGGCATCCGGACGATGGAGCAGCAAAACGTCCAGATAATCTGTATTCAGCCTCTTCAGACTGTTCTCCGCGGATTTTATAATGTGCTCTTTTGAGAAATCATACATAACGCCGGGGATAATACCGCATTTGGACTGCAGTATAATATCCTCTCGCCTGAATTCTGTTCTCTCAAACGCCTCTGCAAACAGCGTTTCGCATTTTCCGCTTCCGTAGATATCTGCGTGTTCAAAAAAGTTTATTCCCAGTTCCATGCATTTATTGATATAATTCTCCAGACCTTCTTCATCCAGACCGTTGATTCTCATACATCCAGCCGCGATTACAGGAACTTCAAGGCTGCTGGTCCCCAATGTCATTCTTTTCATCTCTTGTATCCTCCCGCACATTATAATAATCCCAGAGTGTGTCTGATCGTTTTCTTCACCTTGAGATAAACAAAAGACCCAACGAATTCCGCCTTGGGAAGCGTCATGTTGGGTTCTGTTTCTATCATTATATGCGCTGAAAAAGAACTTCGTCAAGGACTTTGGGACAAATATCGGGATTTAGTTCACGAGCTTTAGACTCGGGAGCGGATGGAGGGGGCGCTTACCGTGAGCCGGGACGGACTGTGAAAAGCACCTGTCCTGTTGGAAATACAGCCGCTGCGCTAAGCGGCAGTAAGAGGAAATCCGCAAAATCAGTCAGAACCGAACGCATTCACCGTTTAATCTGATGATTAAACGCCTCAGGCGTTCTAAAAATCTGCTTCGGAAGCAGATTTTTTCTGACTGATTTCGCGGATTTCCTCT
>LDAQ01000052.1 GCA_001028025.1 Faecalicatena fissicatena
CCCCCTCCATCCGCTCCCGAGACTAAAGCTCGTGAGCTAAATCCCGATTTTTTCTACGACTTCCCCCTGTTTTTTATAGATACTCCCCCCCGGCACATATCCTCTGACAGATGAAAGCGGATAGATATTGCTATGGCTTCCCACCACAGTTCCCGGATTCAGCACACTGCCGCATCCTACTTCAACTTCATCGCCCAGCATGGCGCCGAATTTCTTCATTCCCGTCTCAATATTTCCTTCCGGCGTTTTCACCAAAACCAGCTTTTTGTCTGACTTGACATTGGAAGTAATAGACCCCGCTCCCATATGTGATTTATACCCAAGGATAGAATCGCCCACATAGTTGTAGTGAGGTACCTGTACTTTGTTAAACAAAATCACATTCTTTAATTCCGTGGAATTACCGACTACCGCGCCTTCCCCCACGATGGCATTTCCTCTGATAAACGCGCAGTGTCTGACCTCTGCTTCTTTTCCGATGATAGCCGGCCCGTTAATATATGCGGTAGGAGCTACCTTTGCAGATCTGGCGATCCAGATATTCTCACCGCGCTTCTCGTATTCTTTTTCGTCTAAAGTCTTTCCCAGTTCCAGAATGAAGCTGCTGATCTTCGGCAGGACTTCCCACGGATATGTCACGCCGTCAAATATATCGGCAGCAATTGTCTCCTCCAGTGTATAAAGTTCTTTTACGGTTAATTCTGTCATTCTTTCTTCCTCCTGTTTGTCTGCCGGCTCATAGAATTTCCGATAGCCGGTCTGAAAGTCAACTTCATTTTTTATAGTGCCGTTTGTCAAGATTGCTTGTAAATTATATGCCGCAATTTCCACAATTGATTCCAGTATCTGCTGCATATGGTACTTGCCGGCCACATGAGGGGTGATCAGCAGGTTCGGTGCATCCCACAGCGGAGAATCAGGCCCCAGCGGCTCCTGCTCCGTCACATCAATGGCCGCCCCTCCCAGTTTTCCACTGTGCAGGGCATCGCACAGATCCTGGGATGGGATCAGGCTTCCCCTGCCCACGTTGAGCAGGATCGCGCCGTCTTTCATCTTTTCCAGGCGCTCCCTGCAGAACAGTTTCTCCGTCTCAGGAGTACCGGGAAGCGTGCAGGCTACAATATCCGCCCGCTCAAGCAGGGTATCCAGTGCATCCAGCTGATGCAGCTCCTCCAGATAATCCGGTTTTTTGGCCTTATTTCTGCGGATTCCTATGACGTGGCTGCCCAGAGCATGCATCTTCTGTGCAAACTGGCCGCCAATATCACCAAGGCCTACGACCAGGGTTACGGAATCCGCAATGGAATTCACCTTTCCTTCATCCTGCCAGGCATGTGCCCGCATGTTCCTTTCATACAGATGCAGCTTTTTAACCAGCATCAGCACGGCTCCAAGCATATATTCCGAAATTGCCAGCCCATAGGCACCTGTGGCATTCGCCAGTTTTGCCCCGGGCGGCATAATCCCCGGCACAATATAAGGAGATGCCCCCGCGCTGTCCAGCTGCATTAACTTCAGATCTGCAGCATTTCTGAGAAACTCTGGTTCCACGTTTCCCAGTATAATATCTGCTTTCTCTGCCATATCCTGTTTTACATCTTTCTGTGCCTTGTATACAAAGTGTGAACCGCCGCTGCCCAGCACCCGGGCGGCAGCGTCTTCCAGATATTTTTTATGCTGCGGCTCAACCGGAATTGTGACCAATATCTCCTCCATGCGCTTCCTCCTCACTGCAAAAATATGGTTGATCGTTCAAGTTCGCTCTTCATCTGAACATTTCTTTCGAGTATACATTTTTTCAAATTGACCGGTAATGGTTCCTGTTAAGCAAAACGCTCGGACAGGGGAATGACTTGTCCGTCATAATCTGACTCAGCACTGACAGCACAGGATTACTTTTTGTTCTTGGTTTCCTTATAGAATCCGGCCGCACGGTCGTAGCAGCTGCGCAGCTGATACTGGTTGTTCAGCCCTTTCACTCCATTGGTCCTGCTAACGATAAAATGATCCAGCTTCTTCATGTACTCATCCGGCGTAATATCGCCATCAGCCACATAAGTCAGCCCCTTTTCCCAGCTGGCGGTCAGTTCGGGATTCAGCAGCGACTTAATGGAATTCTCGACTACGTCGAAAACCATCTCTCCCTGAAGCGTAGGGGTAATAATCTGGGTCTTTTTATTTAGTCCCAAATACTCAATGTGTATCAGTTTTTTCAGGATTTCTGCCCGTGTTGCACTGGTTCCGATACCGCTTCCTTTGATCTGTGCACGGAGTTCCTCATCTTCGATGAGCTGGCCGGCATTTTCCATCGCCAGAATGATGGAACCGGAATTGAACCGTTTCGGCGGAGATGTCTCTCCTTCTTTGATATCCAGTGCCTTCACCGGGAGAACAGCGCCCTTCTTCAGCCCCTGTATCACCTGGAAGAAACTGGTGTCCAGATCCTGGTCTCCACTGTTTTCACCGCTGTCGCTGCCTTCACCGGTTTCTCCGGCGTCTGCGTTGTTATCTTTTCCCTGGACGGAAGTGTTCTTCTTTGTCTGCGGCACCCCCGTCACCTTCAGGTAGCCTTCCTCAGCCAGCACCTTAAAGCTAGAGAAAAAGCTTTCTTCTTTTATCTTCGTTGTGATTGCCACTTTCTGATACACTGCCGGCGGATAAAAGATACTTAAAAATCTTCTCACGATGCATTCATACACCCTTGAGGCCGTCGGGGAAACGGAATTAAGCGCCCCCAGCCCCTGGCCGGTCGGTATAATCGCGTAATGGTCCGTGATCTGTTTATCGTTTACATACCTTGTCTTTGCCAGGCCCTTGTGGCTGCCAAAGCCAAGGATATCCTGAAGATAAGGCGCAGCTGCCGGGTACTTGGAAAGTCCGTTCAGATTCCTGCTGATTTCCTTTGCCACGGCTGTGGACAATACCCTGGCATCTGTTCTAGGATATGTGACCAGCTTCTTCTCGTACAGCTCCTGCACGATCCGGAGCGTCTCGTCAGGGCTGATCTTGAATCTTCTGGAACAGTCATTCTGGAGCTCAGCCAGATTGTAGAGCAGCGGTGGATTCTTTTTTTCTTTTTTCTTTTCTATCGCTGAAATCTGGCATGTCACAGGTTCAGGTTCCTTCAGATAATCCACCAGCTCCTCTGCCTTTTCCCTCTTTTTAAAACCATTCTCTTTGTACAAGTCAAACGATTCAAAATAGCGGGAGCCTTTGACGGCCCGCCACTCGCCTTCGAAGTTCTGTCCCTCGGCCTCAATTGTGCTCAGGACACGGTAGAAAGGTGTCTTAACAAAATCCCGGATTTCCCGTTCTCTGCGGACGATCATCCCCAGTACACAGGTCATAACGCGCCCCACCGATATTACGGCATATTTTGTGTGGAGATAATTGGATATGCTGTTTCCATATTTCAGAGTCAGAAGACGGGAAAAATTGATTCCCATCAGATAATCTTCCTTGGCCCTTAAATAAGCAGAGGCGCTGAGATTATCATATTCCGATAAATCTTTCGCCTCTCTGATCCCCCGCAAAATCTCTTCTTCCGTCTGGGAATCGATCCATACTCTCCGTCTCTTCTTCCCCTCAACATGCGCTTCCTGTTCGACCAGCCGGTATATATATTCCCCTTCCCGCCCGGAGTCAGTACACACATAAATAGTGTCTACATCTTCTCTTGTAAGCAGTCCGCTCACAATCTGAAACTGCTTGGCCACGGAAGGAATGACTTCATACTTAAAATTTTCCGGAATAAAAGGAATCGTATTCAGGCTCCAGCGCTTCAGCGCGGGGTCATATTCCTCCGGATAGCTCATCGTGACCAGATGTCCGACACACCAGGTTACGATCGCTTCATCCGATTCCAGATAACCGTCTTTTCGTCTTGTATTCAATTTTAATGCCTTTGCGAATTCCTGGGCCACACTTGGCTTCTCCGCTATGTATACTGATTTCCCCATAAATACTTATACTGCCTGCTTTTCTTTTTATTCTCCCAAAAACGGCACAGCAAAATCAGAATTTCATGACTCTGCTGCCGCCTGTGGAGTGAAATACTTTACCTTACTGTAAAATGGTATGCTGTAACTGTGGAGTATGTCTCTCCCGTCCTGCATACCGGGCTTTCAAAGTTATCGTGATGTACAGCATCCGGAAAATACTGGGTCTCGAAGCAGACTGCTGCCCTTTTTTCATACACTGCCTGATTCTTTCCCGGTTCCCGGTCCAGAAAGTTTCCTGTATATACCTGCACACCGGGCAGGTCTGTCCAGACTTCCATTACAATGCCGCTCTCATCACCGGCCGCCTCAGCTACTTTAGCAAATTTTCCATTATTTTTCAATACCCAGTTGTGGTCATACCCCTGTCCCAACTGTGTAGCTTCATAATCTGAATCGATCTCAGCGCCGATTGTTTTTGGCTCTCTGAAATCCATAGGAGTCCCGGTCACATCCGTTAATTCTCCTGTAGGAATAGACTCTGCATCCGCTCTTGTGAAATAATCTGCATCCAGTATTATCCGATGCTTTAATATACTGCCGCTGTCATGGCCGTTCAGATTGAAATAACTGTGGTTGGTCATATTAATGACCGTATCCTGGTCCGGAACTGCATGGTACTTCATGCGCAGAGTGTTGTCTTCTGTCAGTTCATACGCCACTCTCATATCAAGCGCTCCCGGATATCCCTGGTCGCCGTCCGGGCTGTGGAGAATAAAGGTAATACTGTCTTCTGTTTTTTCTTCCACATTCCAGAAACGTTTATTATAGTAATCCGTACCGCTGTGCAGATTATTGCCATTGTCGTTCTTCTCAAGCATATAGGTGATTCCATTCAGTTCAATAGATGCTCCGCCGATTCTGTTTGCATTTCTGCCGACCGGTGCGCCAAAAGATGCTCCTCCTGCCTCGTAACCGGCAGCATCATCATATCCGAGCACCACATCCACCGGACTGCCATTCTGGTCCGGCACCATCAGCTCCACAAGCGCTGCGCCGTAATCTGTCACGGACACAACCATACCCCTGTCGTTTTTCATGGTGTACAAAACCGCCATCCTGCCGTCCTCTGTTGTTCCAAATTCCTTTTCTGTTAATGTTCCCATCTCTTGTTTCCTCCGTTCTCAGCGAAATAAACTTCTCAGCCGTCTCAGGAATGACGGCTTTTCTGCCGGTTTTTCCTGACGCTTTGCAAGCAGTGCCTCTTTCATAAATACTTCCTGGGCGCTCATTCTTTTTTCCGTCTGCTCTTTCTTTTTATATGTGCCGTCACTTTGCATCACCCTTGCTTTTACATTGTCAGCCAGCATGATATTAAGCCCGCGGACCAGGCGTCTCCTGATGGCCTCGTCATAAATAGGGCAGGCAACCTCCACACGCTTTTCCGTATTGCGGGTCATCATATCCGCAGAACCGATATATACCTTCTGATCTGAACCGCTGCCAAACACAAATACGCGGGGATGTTCCAGATATCTTCCGACGATGCTCGTCACAGTCAGATTCTCCGTCTCCCCCGGAATCCCCGGAAGGATACAGCAGATCCCCCGCACGAGCAGGTCGACCTTAACCCCGGCCCTGGAGGCTTCCGCCACCTTGTTTATAAAATCCATATCCGTAACAGAATTCATTTTCATAATGATTCTGCCATCGGCTCCTTTTTTAATCTCCTCGTCCATAAGCATCAGCACCTTCGGCTTTAAGCTGGTAGGGGATACGATCAGATGCTGGTAAGCGCCATCCAGATTACCAATGGACATGTTTTTGAAGAATACCACCGCGTCCTCCCCGATCGCCTGGCTGGCGGTCATCAGAGTGAAGTCAGTATACATCTTTGCTGTCTTCTCATTGTAATTTCCGGTTCCGATCTGGGTAATATATTTGATCTCATTCTTATTCCTGTATGTAATCAGGCAAATCTTAGAATGAACCTTATATCCCTCAAAACCGTAGATTACACGGCATCCGGCTTCCTCCATACGCTCGGACCAGTCAATGTTATTCTGCTCATCAAATCTCGCCCTGAGCTCAATCAGGGCGGTTACCTCTTTTCCGTTCTCGGCTGCAGCACACAGATATTCTACAAGGCGGGTTTTTTTAGCCAGGCGGTAGATCGTGATCTTAATCGTCATAACATTCGGATCCACTGACGCTTCTTTGATCATCTGAAGAAACGGCTCCATAGATTCATACGGGAAGGAAAGCAGAATATCCTTCTTCTTCACCTGTGCCAGCACACTGCCCTCCCCTACAGACGGGGACGGCTGCGGTGAAAACGGCTCATCAATCAGTGAGCGTTTCATAGAAACAGGGACTTTTTCCGCAATTGCGAACATATAGTCCAGTTTCATCGGCATCTTTGTACGGAATATGCAGGCTGGTTCTATATTAAACTTATCGCAGAAATACTTCTCCATCTCTTTGGTCAGAGGGTTGGCCGCTTCCAAACGCACAACCGCCATACGCTTTCTCTTGTGCAGAGTTTCCTTCATAATAAACCGAAAATCTTCATTATCTGCAAAGGCCTCATCATCCGGGGAAATGTCTGCATTGCGCGTTACGCAGAGATAGTTCCTCTCCAATACCTGATACTGTTCAAATACGATTTCCAGATATTCCATGATTACCTTCTCCATCCGGATATATCTGATATCATGCCCGGGGAGATAAAGGATATCGGATATGAACTGCGGCACGGGCACAATCCCCATCATGTTTTTATTCTCAAACTTCAGGTCTGCCACCACATAAATTTCCTTGTTCAGCAAATGAGGAAACGGATGGTTTGCATCCACAATCTGGGGGGAAAGAACGGGAAGCACCTGTTCTTTAAAATATTTTTTCACGTACTTTTTTTCCTGCGGATCCAGTTCTTTAAAGTCCAGTCCGCACACGCCATACGGGTGAAGCTGTTTTTTTATGTCCGCATAGGTCTTATCCCGCTCCTTATACAGAGGGGCCACTGCCTCATAAATCGCATCCAGCTGTTCCTGCGGCGTCAGGCCGGATTTGCTGTCCACAGTTTTATTATCAACAGAAGCCAAATCATAAAGGCTTCCGACACGAATCATAAAAAATTCATCCAGATTGCTCGTAAATATTGCGACAAACTTCATGCGCTCCAGAAGCGGCACGCTCTCGTCCCGTGCCTCCTCCAGTACCCTCTGATTAAAACGCAGCCAGGACAGCTCTCTGTTTTGTGTATAGTCTAATGTCTTTCTGATCATACTCTTTTCCTCATCTTTCTCAGTAATATACCTTATTCCGCAGTTTACTGCGGAGCCGCCCCCAGGGCATGTATTACGGGGTGCCCTTGGGTATACTTAATGGCACAGGACAGCTGCACCTTGGGATTGTGCAGTCTGCCGGATTCCGATACGGAATCTGCTTTCAGATAAAGTACCTGAAATCCCATGATTACTTTAGCATGTCATGAGGCTCCCTTCTATCCTGTTTTTATAAATAAATGTTAAATTCCTGTTAAGACCGCATGCCTGCCGCCAGGAATGTTCTGCGACATTCTCCAGCCTCCCGCCGGAGGTTCTGGAGTGCCTTGTATTGCACTTCTGTTTTTCAACTGCATCCTAAAATGCCAGTAAGTTGTCTGTCTTCAACTGCCCGTCAGCCTTCTATAATCTTCACAAAAAACGTACGGTTTCTCGGGCCGTCATATTCACAAAAATACAGATCCTGCCAGATTCCAAGCAGTATCTCCCCGTCATTCAATATCAATGTCTGGGAAGCCCCTGTCACAGTGGTCTTCATGTGTGCGTGAGAATTGCCTTCCGCATGGCGGTAAAAGGGCGCCTCCAGAGGAAAGGCTTCCTCAAACCCGGCAAGCATGTCATGCACTACATCCGGATCAGCATTTTCATTGATTGTAAATCCGGCTGTCGTGTGGGGCGAATATATAACTATAATTCCGTCCCTGACTCCGCTCTTAACCACATCTTCCCTCACCATATTGGTCACCTTTGTCATCTGCTGTGCATTCTTTGTAGAAATGTGATGTTCAAACAAATTCATATCCTGGCCTCCTTTATGAAATTCACTTCATACCCGGGGCATCTATTAAATCATACCTTATTCTGCAGCTGTGCTGCAGATCCGCCCGTATGGGCATGAGTTACGGGGTGCCCTTTGGGTATACCTTATTCTGCAGCTGTGCTGCAGATCCGCCCGAAGGGCATGAATTACGGTGTGCCCTTTGGGTATACCCTGCGGGCAGGTGTGCAGCATAGCTGCAGAAACATATGATCCTGTTGCATCTATCTTGTAAGATAATCCATCAGCCTGTCGTATTCCTTTTCCATCAGCTCATATCCATGATCATAAAACGCTGTCAGAGTCTCCTTGTTCCGCTCCATTCTGGCCACAGGCTTTACAAGCGGGCGCAGCACAAAGATCCTGCCCTGGCGTTCCAGTGTCTCCAGATGGTTCATGGTACGATTATAATAAAAACTTCTGGTCAGTACCGCCTTGACCAGATTCGGATAGGATCTGTAGGCCCTGCGGTAGACCTCCACCATGCCGGGAGATAGTTTCTTTTTTCTGTATCCCGCATTCCTTGTCAGAATTACCACCACCTTGTCATTGCCCAGCTCCATCGCATGTTTCAACGGCACGCTGTCTGCAAGGCCTCCGTCCAGATAAGGGACCTCTTCTATATTGACAATCGGCGTCACAAGAGGCATGCTTGAAGATGCACGGCATATCTTCATAAGCCTCTCTTTTTCACTCTTCTCCTTAAAATATTCTGCTTTTCCGGTCAGGCAGTTGGTTGCCACAAGCTCGCATTCTATCTCCGACTGAAAAAAAGTCTCATAATCAAAAGGATATATCTGATTCGGGAAAATGTCGAATATCAAATCCATATTCATCAGGCTCCGCTCTTTTACAAACTTCCGGAAACCATAATAATAACTGCCGCTTTTATCTGTAGGTATCATGCAGTCCCTTGTCCTGCCCGGCTGTCTGGAAACATAGTCCACTGCATTGCACGCCCCGGCCGAAACTCCGATGACATGTGACATATACAGTTCCCGTTCCATCAGATAATCCAGAACCCCTGATGAAAATACACCACGTGTTGCTCCGCCTTCCAAAACTAATGTTGCTTTCTGCATAAATTCTCCTCGCTTTCTTTACTCATTATATAACGATTTCGTCTATTCGAAAACTACAAACTTTTAATTTTCGTGAAAACCAACGGAAACCTTGCCATTTCCATCCATCTCATGTTAAGATAAGCGGTGGGATTACAGTAACATGAAGTAACTGTTCAGTACAGGACTGTGCATTTACTGCACAGTCCGTACGAAAACCTTGAACAGCCAAAAGCAAGCCCCATCGCCGCAGGCGATTTTCATGGGCTTGCGGCGTATCTGTTCATGGTTCAGAACAGATACAACATGAATATACATGAATATAAAGGAGATTATGCTATGATCAGTGCAAATAATGTAACCTTGCGCGTTGGAAAAAAAGCGCTGTTTGAAGATGTTAATATCAAATTTACAGAGGGAAACTGCTACGGTCTCATCGGAGCCAACGGTGCAGGAAAATCTACTTTTCTGAAGATTTTATCCGGCCAGCTGGAGCCTTCGAAAGGCGAAGTTAATATCACACCGGGTGAACGTCTTTCCTTCCTGCAGCAGGATCATTTCAAATATGATGAATTTGTCGTCCTTGACACCGTAATAATGGGAAATGCGCGTCTGTATGAAATTATGAAAGAAAAAGAAATTATTTATGCAAAAGAAGATTTTACAGATGAAGACGGAATCCGTGCCAGTGAACTGGAGGGTGAATTTGCCACTATGAACGGATGGGAGGCGGAATCTGATGCCGCAACCCTTCTAAACGGCCTTGGCATCGACACCGGGCTTCACTATAAATGTCTGAAAGATCTGACAGGTGCAGAAAAGGTAAAGGTTCTTCTTGCCCAGGCTTTATTCGGCAACCCGGATATCCTGCTTCTGGATGAGCCTACCAACCATTTGGATCTGGATGCAATCGCATGGCTGGAAGAATTTTTAATCAACTTTGACAACACAGTCATCGTTGTTTCTCATGACCGTTACTTCCTGAATAAGGTATGTACACAGATTGCGGATATCGACTACGGCAAGATTCAGCTCTACGCCGGTAACTATGACTTCTGGTATGAATCCAGCCAGCTGCTGATCCGCCAGATGAAAGAGGCGAATAAGAAAAAGGAAGATAAGATCAAGGAACTGCAGGACTTTATTTCCCGTTTCAGCGCTAATGCTTCCAAATCCAAACAGGCAACCTCACGTAAAAGAGCTTTGGAAAAGATCGAACTGGACGAGATTAAACCATCCAGCAGAAAATATCCTTACATCGATTTTCGTCCTGACCGTGAAATCGGGAACGAAGTGCTCTCTGTAGAAGGACTTTCCAAAACCATCGATGGAGAAAAGATTCTGGACAACCTTACCTTTACACTCGGACACGATGACAAGGTAGCATTTGTAGGCAGCAATGAGCTTGCAAAAACAGTACTGTTTAAGATACTGATCGGAGAAATGGAGCCGGACGAGGGAACCTATAAATGGGGGATCACTACCTCACAGGCATATTTTCCAAAAGATTTCGGCGGGGAATTTGATAATGACTATACCATTACCGAATGGCTCACTCAGTTTTCTGAAAACAAAGATGCCACTTATGTCCGCGGTTTCCTCGGCAGAATGCTCTTTGCCGGTGAGGACGGCGTGAAGCGCCTGAAGGTTCTTTCCGGGGGCGAAAAAGTGCGCTGCCTGCTGTCCAAGATGATGATATCCGGCGCCAATGTCCTGCTGCTGGATGAGCCTACCAATCATCTGGATATGGAAGCGATTACCGCACTGAATAATGGAATGATTAAATTCCCGGGAGTTCTTCTGTTTACCTCCCGTGACCACCAGATCGTAGAGACTACAGCCAACCGTATCATGGAAATCGTGCCTGGTGGAAAATTGATTGATAAGATTACGACTTATGATGAATATCTTGAAAGTGATGAAATGGCGCGTAAACGGCAGACTTATACCGTCGCTACTGAAGAGGATGATTAAAATTTTTTGAGCGGGGGATGTGAATTTTGAAGGTTCGCCGTTCTGAAACGGGGAGAGGGACGCCTCCGGGAGAACCGGAGGCGTCCCTCTCCTCATTTCAGAACGGCTGGGTGCATCAGGATTGTAAGGTACCCGCTTAGTGGGGGGAGCTTGTAATTCTTAACGATGCTCCTTTTACGCTTAATAGTTTTATTTTATAACTTGAGGGCTGTGTAATAGCCCTGGGATACGGCTGTTGCTATTGAATCCGGGGCTGCGCTGTCGCCTATGTTGTAGAGGGGGGCTATTTTTCCTTTTAGCTGCTGGTAGAGGGTGTCTGATGGTTTGTCTCCGGTGGCTGCTATTACGGTGTCTGCGGGGAGTGTATGGTTCTTTCCTTCTTTGTCTTCGTAGATGACCATGGTTTCTGTGATTTCTTTGCATTTGCAGGAGGTCAGGATTTGCACTCCGTAGCCTTTGAGGTGGCTCAGGAGGATGGTTCTTGCTACGTTAACCATTTTTTCGGCCGGGGTATCGAGCAGTTCGATTACTGTGACTTTTTTTCCTTTTTCTGCGAGGTATTCTGCGGTTTCGCAGCCTACGGAACCGCCTCCTATGATGACCGCCTGGTCTCCGCATTCGGCTCCTGTCAGGATGTCTTTGGACTGTACGGCTATTTCAAATCCCGGGATGGGAAGTGTAGCAGGGATGACTCCGGTTGCACAGATTACTGCGTCTGGTTTCATGTCTAAGATCTGTTCTGGGGTTAACTCTGCGTTTAGATGTACTTCTACTCCGTGGATCTTTAATTGATTCTCCAGGTAGGTTATGAGCGGCTTCATGTTTCCTTTGTGCGGCGGCGCCATTGCATGGAATATCTGGCCGCCGATCTTGTCTGATTTTTCGAAGAGCCGGACGTGATGGCCTCTGAGTGCTGCGATTCTGGCAGCCTCTACTCCGGCAACGCCTCCACCTGCTACTACGATCTGTTTTGGGGTTTTGGCTTTCTCTATGGTGTAATCATTATCTTCATGTCCCATCACCGCATTTCCGGAACATCTGCCGCGGGCGCCTTCCTGGAGCTGGGAATCGATACAGACACCGCAGCCGATACATGGACGGATCTCGTCTTCTCTTCCCTCTACAATTAAATTGACCAGATCAGGCTGCGCCAGCACACCTTTTCCAATAAATATGTAATCACATTGTCCGGTTGCCAGAGCGTTTTCCGCAACTGCAGGATCCTGTGCACGGCCTCCGCCTATGAATTTTATTTTTGCCGGTTCTCCTGTCATTTTTTCGATGCCCATTTTCAGCGCTGCACACAGGCCGATTGCCTGGCCTTTTCCTGCTCCTGAATCCGGCACATCTTCCATAGATGCTTCTTTCTTCCAGGTCCCTGCCAGAACTTCTATGGCATCTACACCGGCATCCTGAAAACGTTTTGCATAGTACATGCCGTCCTCCATGGTGATTCCGGCGTCCTCCCCCATCTCTACTGCACTTAGTTTTACAGCGATGGTAAAATCATCTCCGCACAGTTCTTTCATCTTTTTAATAATATTCAGATGGAAACGCACCCGGTTCTCCGGGTTTCCACCGTATTCATCTGTACGTACATTTGCCGTGGAAGATAAAAACTGCTGTCCCATATAATAGCCGACGCTGTGAAGTTCGATGCCGTCGAAGCCTGCCTTTTTCGCGCGCAGAGCTGCATTTGCATACTTGTTCTCTATCTCTTTGATCTCCTCGATTGTCAGTTCTCTCGGCTCTTCGTTTCCCAGGCCCATCATAAAGGAGTAGGGCATTGCCACTGCACTGGGACCTACGGGCTGATGTCCTGTGATTTTTCTTCTCGATCCGCGCCCGGTATGGCTGATCTGGAGCAGACATTTGGCCCCATTGTCGTGAATGGCAGAGGCCAGCTTCGTCATTCCCGGAATGTATTTGTCATCATCGATCACCAGCATATTAGCCGTATTCAATCCCACAGGGGAATCCACACAGGTTACTTCTATCATAATCAGGCCGATTCCGCCTTTTGCACGCTGCGCATAGTGGTTTATAACAGCCTGATTGACAAATCCATGATCCGACTGATTAATTCCCATCGCACACATCACGGTTCTGTTGCGCGTTTCCAGTTTGCCAATAGTGCCTTTTGCCATTAAATTCGGATACTTGTTTCCCATAAGAATACCTCCTTGTGAATATAACTCATTTTGTGAATCTAGTTCACTTTTATGATAATTCGTATCACAGAAAAAGTCAACCAAATCTAAAACTATTTTTATAGCTATGGTTACTTACTGGTAACAGCACAGACTTGCCTGAACTATTACCACTTACATACATGCCCAAAAATTTCCGGCAAGTTTTTTAGCTTTACTATTTTTTATTAAATTTCACTTTTCATTTACATCAATTTCTCTTCATGATAATATGAAATACAGAATGTAGCAGAAAATATTTTTTCAGACACACTTCAGTGTAAGAATGGAGATCCTATGGGAACACGACAGCAGGAAAAATCACTTATGACGAAAACAGAATTAAAGAATGCAGCCAGACAGCTTTTTCTGGAGAAGGGCTATGATGAAACTTCTATACAGGATATTGCTGCGCTCGCAGGGTACAGCGTAGGTTCTGTCTACCGGCAGTGGAAAAGCAAGCAGGATCTTTTTATGGACATCTGGGATGAGTATGTATCTGACTTTATCCGCACCAGTGTCATTCATTCTCCGTCTGTACCGGATAAGGAAACAATGATTGACTATCTGCTCTCCCGCTCACAGACCTATAAAGAACACGAGATGACCAGAAAGCTTCACCGCGTCAGTATCCTGGTCTCCGCCACTTACGAATACGAAGGACTGCTGGACTGGGCTGCCAAGTATACGCAGATGCTCTACCTCTTTTTAAAAGATCTTAATCCGGATAAGCCTGACCATATCCTCAAATCCGCGGCCAGTATTATGCACTGTATCCTGAATACAGATGCCATGCAGGAGACGGACGTCAAATCTCCTCACTATCAGTTTGACAAGGAGACTCTCAGGATGTCGCTTCTGGCAATTGTGGAAAAAGTGACCGGATAAAATATATCGTCCGTTCGCCAAACTTGCAGTGTCCGTTATTCTAACCCTGCATTCCAATAAACATACCAAGTACGTATGGAATTAACCAGATTGCCCAGACCACGACACTGAACTTATGAAAAACTTTTTTGGCATTCTCATTCTTTTTCACGAGAATAACCGCCGCCCAGACCGCATGAAAGGCCATCAGCAGCAGGGCAATCAGCCCCGTAACTCCATGTATGTTGAAGGAAAAGCCGGAACCGGATATTTTCCCCATAATTGTAGTACCAGT
The DNA here is from genome assembly GCA_001028025.1 of Faecalicatena fissicatena. Lineage (GTDB taxonomy): Bacteria > Bacillota > Clostridia > Lachnospirales > Lachnospiraceae > Faecalicatena > Faecalicatena fissicatena_A. The sequence continues at coordinate 14,429 of LDAQ01000052.1, forward strand.
TGTATCACATATAAATCCCATCCAGAACACAATCACATGCCATTTCAGCAGTATCCCTTTTTTCTTCTCACCAAATACCCCAATTGTGTAAAATGTAAGTGCCAAAGTCATAAAAATAATTGCTGCAACCAATAATTTAGACATACATACCTCCCAGTTCGATGTTTTTAACGGTTTTATATTAGATTCTGTTTATATTTATAATAATTGCGTCCAAAGAGCAGACCTGCCCCGAACAGTGCAGTGCCAAGTCCTGTATAAAAAACGGCAATAAACACATCCGGTGCAAGGTTAAACGTACGGATTGATATGCCGAATATCATCATAAATGCCATAATACAGAATGATTTCACATCAAAAAATTTAAAAAAGAACTGCAGTTCTTCCTCGTACTTTCGTATTCTGTCGGTATGTTTTACCGTCAGTTTATAGAAAACCATAAACCAGAATACCAGAAAAACCACAATAGAAAGGAACAGATTTAATATTGTAACATAACCTGCGTATGATTTTATCCCGATACGCAAGATATTAAATCCTGCCGCAAGCCATACAAGGCTTGCTATAATTAATAAGTTTTCTTTTTTTACTTTCATTATTAAAACCTCCCTATGTCCTCTGAACAACGTTCATTTTGAATCAAAACATTCCCTACTGCAAAATGAGGGACATATTCTTCCTGCTTCATTTCCCCATCTGCCAGCCAGCTAAATGAATCAGGTAGACTATACTATGATTTATCAAGAACGCTCCGGTAAAGACATCTTTTCACGATTTCTATCAGTCCGTCACAAGTTTGCTGCGAATCCTGCAGCGATGCAAAAAAGAGAGTAAGTATATATTCTATAAACAACTCCGGAGTTAAAACTTCATTAAATGTACCTTCTCTGATTCTGGTATCCTTATTTAACACCTCCAGAAGGCTTTCCTTTAAATGGTTAAAATATTCTTCCATCCTTCTGCGTCCTCTTACTTTATCCTCTGAAGCAAAACTTAACGCATGCATGGAAAAGAACCCGGGATATTTCCTGCCGCCCACCTTCATACTCTCATACATCCAGGACAGACAATCCACGAAATCAGCGAATTCCGGAAGACTGCCCGGCATATGAAAAATATCTATCCAGATACTTTCTATTGCGGCACATAGAAGATCTGACTTAGACGGGAAATAATTATATATAGAGCCAACGGCCACATTGCATTCCGCGGCAACAGAGCGCATATTGACGGCTGAAAGCCCTTTTTTTCTTACGATATTCTGACAAGCCGCAATAATTGCCTCTTCTGACGTAGCCGTCAAATTCATCCTAAAAACCTCCTGCCCCAAACTGAACAATGTTCATGTTGAATAATACTCCTTTCGATCCCACATGTCAAGTGGGCTTAATAATATACTCACTTACAAAAAAAGGTATCCGCCATCCGTTTTAGGATTTTGGGATACCTGTTTTGATTTTCTTTACGCTGTTCATAACGCTTCGAGTAGAGCTTTTTTGCCTTCTTCGGGGCTTTCTATGATTCTTTTTATCCCTGTCAGGTAGTCCAGTACATCCACCCATTCATTAATTGGGTAGGCAGTACTTTTAACACTCTCTATACAACTGATTAGTTCGCTGTGAAAATCATCTTTCCGCAAATCAGAGATATATCCGGCACCTACCTGATGTGCCAAAAATTCTAACAGTCCCTCTTCTCTTGACATAATTCATTCCTCCTTACGGCACTGCGGATTAAAGCAGACTTTATTCTGCATTATTGATAAAATAGTAATAGTTGGATGCATCTTGTGAAGAAAAAGGTAGACTTTATTCTGCATTATTGATAAGATAAATTAAAACAGAATTTTTAAAGTATAAATGGAAAATATAGCCATTTTCATATATAAAGTCACCTTTTACCACCAAAAAAGCTATGTAATGCACTTGCAGACCAAAGTCTACCTTTTTCTGCATTATTTCCCTTATTTTTACATCCCGTCTTTCTGGCTGCACCATTTTTTAAAAGTTTTAAAATCCACATTCAGCCTTCTGGAGGCTTCTCTGGCGCTGATCTCATTTTTTTTCCACTGCCAATAGATTTTTTCAAATGATTTTGGTACCTGCAGACAGCGTCTGCCAAAACGAACCCCCCGCGCCTTTGCAACTGCAATGCCTTCAGCCTGCCTCTGCCGGATGCTCTCCCTTTCGCTTTGTGCAACAAATGATAAAAGCTGCAGTACAATATCAGCGATCAGTGTTCCCACCAGATCTTTTCCCTTTCTGGTATCCAGAAGCGGCATATCAATAACCACAATATCTGCGCCTATCTCCTTTGTTATGAATCTCCACTGCTCAATAATATCCTCATAGTTTCTGCCCAGGCGGTCAATCGACTTCACATACAGCACGTCCTCCTCCTTCAGGTTTTTCAGAAGCCTTTTATACTCGGGCCTGTCAAAGTCTTTTCCGGATATCTTTTCAACGTAAAGATTTTTCTCCGGTATCTTCAGGGATTCCATTGCAACCAACTGTCGTTCTACATTCTGGTCTTTTGAAGATACCCTCACATAACCAAAGCTTTTGTGCATTATTTTCCCTCCTTTTACGACACAACTATTATCGCATATTTATATGCAGCCTCCTGCTGGTATATTTTTCCATTTTTGTACGGTCTTGAAGCGCGAAACTGAAATGGGGAGCGGGATGCGGCCGGAGAACTATTTTTACGTTCCCCCTGCCCCATCCCGCTACTTATTTCAAGAGATGTAACTGGTCGTTTTATCACTGTTAACCCAGGCCGATTAAAAAAGGAGGACAGCGGGGGCAAAAGTGTAAATCGGGCTTACACTTATTTCTGACCACAGCTAGCGAAGCCACCAGGCTTCGGGTAATGTGTCCAGATTGCCCCTGTTGTCCTTCTCATTTTACTTTACTCCTGCCTACAGTCTCATTCGCATTCTGCAGATTCCTTTACATGTCACCTGCTGTGTCCTGTACCTTCAGGTTTTTCCTTTCTCCCGTTTAATAATACACCCGGCCTTCTTCTAAGATTTCAGCTCTTCCATCCTGAACTTTAACTTCTGTTACTGAACAGTTCGCGGGCACTCCGTTCCCCCAGAATTTTGCAATATCCTCCTCCCCTTTAATCAGGTTCAGCATTGCGGTGAGTGCCGCTCCATGTGTGGAAATTAAAAGGGTCTTATTACTGTATTCTTTTCTGGTGAACAATTCCTGAAAAAAGGTCTGTATTCTATCTTCCAGCTGTCTGATGGATTCTCCCCCTTCAGGAACTTTGTAGTGCTTTGTATCCGTAAAAAGTTTGTTGAATTCATCGCTTCCGGGATCCCGGTTCTCACCTCGGCAGCACATTCCCTCCGATACGCCAAACCCCATTTCCTGAATCCGGATATCTTCATATATGGGAACCTTCCGTCCTGCCAGAATTAATTCCGCAGTCTCCTTTGCCCGCATAAGCGGACTCGTATAGGCGGCATCGAATATAACATTCTTCAGCCCTTTTGCTGTCTCCCGTGCCAGATATCTTCCATATTCATTCAAAGAGATATCCGAATGTCCCTGAACTTTTTTCAATTTATTCCATGCTGTTTCGCCATGACGAACAAGATATAACTTCATAACCAGCCTCCCCGATACATAATTTTTACTCAAAGATCTGTACTTCAAAATGTCTCTTTGTGTAAATCATTTCTCTCTGCTTTATCAGTATAATCATTCCTTTTTCTTTCGTCAACTTTTACTTCTTGTCTTATTTCAATTATACCTATATAATAATTGGTGAAATCAGAATTACTCAATAGTAAAAGGAGAATATTATGGAGAAAATAGCAAGTTTTACAATAGACCATTTAAAACTGGTGCCGGGTCTGTATGTTTCCAGAAGAGATGAAGTTAACGGATCTCCTGTCACTACTTTTGATATCCGTATGACGAACCCAAATGAAGAACCCGTTATGAATACTGCTGAGGTACATACATTAGAGCACCTTGGCGCTACTTTCCTGCGGAATCATGCCGATTTTAAGGATAAGGTTCTCTATTTCGGACCTATGGGATGCCGCACCGGGTTTTATCTGCTTCTTGCCGGACAATATGAACCGGGCGACATCATTGTTCTGATCCGGGATATGTTCAGTTTTATATCTTCTTTTGAGGGAGAAGTACCTGGCGCTTCTGCAAAGGACTGCGGCAATTACCTGGATATGAATCTTCCTATGGCAAAATATGTTGCAAAGAAGTATCTGCAGAATGTGCTGATTGATATACAGGATAAGCAGATGTATTATCCGGAGTGAAGGGGTCGTAGGTATGGGACGCCTCAGGAACCGGACATAGGGACGGCTGGATACGGGGTTACGGCTGTAAGCTGGAGTAAAACGAAAATAGAGGAAAACAAGGGCAACCTGACCACATCGCCCGAAGCCCTGATGGCTTCGCGCGCTGGGGCCAGGGAAAATTATAATTCGGAATTATAATTTTCACCCTTGTTTTCCTCTATTTTCGCTTAACTCCAGCTAACAGTCGTAAGACGCATCCTGCCGCCCCTATGTCCGGTTCCTGAGGCTGGGGCTTCCAAGCGTTAGGATCGCTTCACTTTTTTTGGATCTGGCGGTGGCGGCGGATGTGTATGGGCGAGGGGGGACTATTCTGCAGAGGTTATCTTGTGGGATCTATCTGGGGAACGTTATTGTTATTCTGTGATTCCTCGAACTCCCGTCTGGAATACACTGCCCCAATACTGAATTTTTACAGGTAGTATGTGTGCGTTATTTTTTACGCAGCACTTCCTCCCGGATATATTTGTAGGTCTCTTCTTCGCCTTTCTCAGCGAGCATGACGAGAAGTTTTTCCAGCAGTTCCTCGGTTTCCTGATGCATCAGATAATGTCCCTTACCTCCCATGAAGTATCTGAGAGGATCGGATGCCTGATATGCCGCCCCCTTGTATATCCTGCTTGCGGCTATACGGTCTAGGAACATTTCTACTACATAGCGGACCGGCATTTTCATGCCTGTCATGTCTTTTCCGCTGTCTGCTCCATAATCAATCCAATACTCATAATGATGCTTGTTGCGTCCCTTGTGATGCAGCCAGGCCAGCGACAGGCCTTTTTCCTCCCGCTCTGCATTGTTGGGGCTTCTGTCTCCCTGATAATACCTGCAGCCTACGCTGAATTCTGCCCAGCTGTATTTGGAAAGATCGTGCAGGAGTCCCTGTCTGTACAGTCCAACCCGGAAACATTCCTTCATGACCAATATTTTGTGTCTGGTTATTGTACAAAAATGCTGTACTGCTTTCATACCGCTTAAACGTCCTTCCTGTTTTCCTGCCGGCCGGTATTTATTTTCCGATCAAAAATACGATGTTTCTTTCTTTTAATACCATCGTCTTCTGGTTCTCAAGAAGCTCCGGCTTTTCCAGTATCCCGGCAGATGTTTCCGCAATCCGGTACCACTTCTTTTTTTTCGCCAGGGCAGGCAGGGCAAAGGAATGTCTCACCCAATGCATATTATAGGCTATGAAACAGTCATTGTCGTTCTGCCCGCTAGCGCAGTACAAAACACCCAGCTGCCTGCTGGAGACATCTGCAGGTACCTGCCAGGCATTTTCCCCGTGATAAGATACGTCAGGGGTACCGCACGAAATCTGATCCAGCCCCAGCAGTGCATCCGGCCTGTGCAGTACGGGATGTTCCCTGCGGAGTTTAATCAGCATCTTTACATACCGGAACAGGGAATCATTATTCTTTAGTTTATTCCAGTTCAGCCAGGATAGTTCATTGTCCTGACAGTATACATTATTATTTCCCTTCTGAGTGTTTTCGAACTCATCGCCTGCAAGCAGACATGGCGTTCCCTGGGCTGTCATAAGCAGAAAAAGTGCATTCCTCATCTGGTTTTTACGAAGCTCCATGACGGAACGTTTTCTGCTCGGTCCCTCAGCACCGCAGTTCCAGCTGTAGTTGTAAACGGGACCATCCTGATTATTTTCCCCATTATCCTGGTTATGCTTTTCATCATAGGACACCAGGTCGTATAAGGTAAATCCGGTATGCGCCGTAATATAGTTGCAGCAGCCGTCCTCCTTCGTGTTATGGCGGAGCGCCCATATGACATCCTCTATCATGCCTTCGTCCCCCTTCAGGAACCGGCGCATCACATTCTGAAACCAGTCTTCCTTTTTCAGAAGCTTCACGCCTTTCAGGAGTGGGTCATTCAGAAGCCCGTCCCATGAGACATGATAGGGATTAACAACAAATCCGTCTACATGATATTCCAGCATATAATACCGCAGGCATTCCAGTGCGGTTTGAAAAAGGATGCCTTCTTCGAAAGGCATCTCCAGTATCAGCTCAATTCCCGCTTTGTGGCATGATTTAACCAGCTCTTTTAACTCTCTGGCGGCATTTCCGGAAGCACTGTATGATGCCTTGGGGGCAAAATAGCATGCTGGCCCATATCCCCAGTAATTACTGCGTTTTCCTGCGCACTCCTCAAACTCATATACCGGCATGCACTGAATCTGATTGATTCCCAGGTCTTTCAGATATGACAGCTTCTCCACAATCCCCATAAAAGTTCCCTTCTGTCTTACTTTTGAAGAACTGTGCATGGTAAAGCCGCGGACATGCAGACTGTAGGCGATGTTTTCATGCCAGGGAATACAGGGCCTTCTGTCTTCTTCCCAGTCAAAGGGCTCCGTCAGAAAGCATCCCCTCACTTTATGTAACTCCAGGTCTTCTGTCTGTCCAAAGATGCGATGTCCGGTAATACGCCTCACATATGGATCCAGACACACCTTCCTGTCTATCCTGTAATTGTACTCATACTCCTGCGGACTGATTCCTTCCAGTGCAAGAAAGCGGACTTCCCCCATTGCACTGTCCTCCTGCATGGGATATACTGCTTCGATATCTGTACTGCCAGTCCGGTACAGCAGCAGTTCGCAAGACTTTCCTCCGGGTACAGAAACAGCAAAATTGATCCTTTCGGTTCCGATTGTGACGCCTAGCGGCTGTGGGCTTCCCTGTACTTTTTTCATAATCTGAGGTCCTCTCTTCCTGCTGTTACTGCCAGCCGTCAGTTCCATACATTTCAACGTTTTCTTTATTTATAAAAAATGTTGCTTCGTAATATTCTTTCTCATAATCATTGCCCTCGAGTATTGCAATCCCGGTTTCCACTGCTTTCTTTCCGATATTAATCGGAGACTGGGCACCTGTTCCTGCCATTGCAGTATCCGCTTTTGACAGCTCACTCTTGGCTCCCGGCGAACCATCGACGCCGTACACCAGGATATCCTTTCTTCCTGCCTCTTCCATGGCTTCCAGCACTCCAAGAGCCACCTGGTCATTGCCGCACATCACTGCATCGATCTTCGGGTTCTCAGCCAGTATGCTCTTCATCTCACTCTTGGCATTCTCCTTTTTTCCCTGCACATCTGCCCTGGCCAGTACCTCAAAACCGCCATCGGCGATAGCCTCCTCGAATCCTGTGATCCTCTCATTAATAGAATTCATGGACGGGCACTCCAGAATTACAATGCTGCCTCCATCGGGGCGCTGCTTCATCAGATCTTCTCCGCACAGAAAACCGGCATTTTTATTATCTGAGCCCACATAAGCATCTATCAGATCCGTGTCCTTTACCTGCGTGTCAATATTAATAACAGGTATGTCGGCATCTTCCAGCGCTTCCAGAGCGGGTGTGATCTTTTCCCAGTCGACAGGGCACAAAAATACCGCATCCACGCCCTGATCAATCATCTCCTGAACCTGTTCTATCTGCACATTCACATCTGAACCCGGGTCCTTTACAACAAGGTGATAATCCTTTTCTGCTAAAGCTGTTTCTATGGACAGCTTTAATGTATCAAAATAGGGGTTCCCCATATCAATACAGCTGTAGCCAAACGTGTAGCCGGTCTGTTCTTCCCCCTCATCTTCCTCTTCTTCTGTCTCTGTATCCTGCACTGCATTATCTTCAGGCGTACCCACATTCTTTTTGCATCCAGCCAGCAGCATACATGCTGTCAGGACCATAAGTAATACGCTCAGTAACTTCTTTTTCATCAAAACTCCTCCTGTTCTGCAAAATTTAAAGAACCCTCTTTCATTCTATCGTGTTTCTCCTTAATGTCAATAGGAAGTTAGTGTACACGCCCGAAGGGTGTGAACAGGAACATGTACACTGACACACTAGGAACCCGTCCATGTTTTTTCTTGCTTTTTATCATTCTTTTTGTTAGAGTTAAGTTATCAATGAAAAAAGGAGACCATTTATGAACGAAAATGAATCACTTACTGTAACACTGACACTCGATAATGACGAAGAACTGGAGTGTGCCGTCCTCACCATCTACGAGGTGGAAGGCCAGGAATATATTGCTCTGCTCCCGCTCGACGAGGAAGGAAGCAACGACGAAGGAGAGGTTTTCCTTTACCGTTTCTCAGAACCAACGCCCGGCCAGCCTGAACTGGAAAACATTGAAGATGATGACGAGTATGAACGTGCCGCAGATAAGTTTGATGAATGGCTGGATTCCCAGGAATATGAAGATCTGGACCTGGATGAAGACCTGGATTCAGATGAGGACTAATTATTTACATTCTCAAGCAGTTCCTCTACAAAACGGGAAGGTGAGACATCCTTTCCGTTTTTTTTCTTTACATAGACGATTTTAAGCAGTTCCTTTGCTCTCGTCATGGCTACATAGAACAGCCTGCGCTCTTCTTCTATTCCATGTTCCTTCAGAGCCTTTTTATAAGGGATCTGACCTTCATTCGCTTCAATGATATATACCGAATCAAATTCCAGCCCCTTCGCGGCGTGCATGGTCATCAGACGGACACCGTCCTGCTGTCTTTCTCTGCTGCTTTCCCGTATTCTCAATGCATTGGTATACTCTTCCACGTGTCCAAACCATTGTTCCAGCGTGGAAAAGGGCTTTGCCGCCTCCTCCAGTTCCGCCATCACCTCAAACAGATCTCCCGCCTGCATCTTCCTGGAGGCAGCATATTCCCTAAGAAAGTCATCATATCCAATCCTTTTTCTCAGGTACTGGATTGCTGCATAAGGTGCCATCTTTATCAGCATTTTCAGATCCCATTCGAATTGGTCTATCCTGTCCTGCATCCATTCCTTGTCACAGTAAAATTTTCTCAGGTCCTCGAAAGAGGCTTCTCTGCCAGACAGGCTTTCCCTGGATATATACCGTTTCGGCCGGTTCATGATCTGCAGAAACTCCTGGCGTGCACGGCTCCCGGATGCCATCCTGAAATATGCCATCATATCTTTTGCAATGAAATGGCTGTATATGTTGGGCATATGTTCTTTCATCTGAAAGGATATTTTATGTTCAATCAGTTGCTCTACAAGAGGCCTCGCATCTGTATGGATCCGAAACAGCACCGCAATATCCTCCGGCTTTACCCCCGCCTGGATCCGGCTCTTTATCTCCTCCAGCACATAACCGCCCTCCTCTGTCGGATCGCGCACCTCCTGCACATGAAGGCTTGCACCCCGGGGTTTTTGTGACCGGATTTTTTTCTGAAAACGAATCTCATTGTGCCCGATTACTTTCAGTGCATTTTCCACGATATTAGAGGTGGAGCGGTAATTGATATCCAGAAGCAGCTGTTTCACGCCCGGATAGTCCTCTGTGAACTGGAACATCAGCTTTGAGTCCGCCCCGCGGAATCCATAAATAGACTGGTCATCATCCCCCACTGCAAACAGATTGCGCTGCGGTTCGGCCAGCATTTTAATTACATCATACTGTATCTGATTGATATCCTGGAACTCGTCAATCAGAATGTAGTGAAACTTATCCTGCCACATTTTCAGAATATCGGGTCTGGAGCGAAACAATTCATAACATAGCACAAGCATATCGTCAAAATCAATTTTTTTGGCGGCTTTGCGCTGTGTTTCATATTCCCGGTAAATATTCCTGAAAGCATCCGGGGCACACTTTGTTGATCTGTACTCTTCTATCTCTATTCTGTTATTTTTTACAACGCCTATCTCTGTCACGATCTCCTGCAGAAAATCTTCTTCATCAAAGATCTCAATCTCCTGCCTGTTCACGGACTGCCTCACAATCTGGTACTTTTCTTCCTCCGACAGTATGTTCTGAGGGCCAAAGTGATATGCCCACTTCAAAATTCCGTAATAAATTCCGTGAAAAGTTCCAACTGTGACCGGCAGCCTTTTATTTCCCATCAACTGCAGGAAACGGTTTTTCATCTCTGTCGCGGCATACTTAGTAAAAGTAATGACCAGAATCTCTTCTGGCCTTACTTTTAACTCTTCTATCAGATATTTCATTCGGTTTACAATCGTCAGGGTCTTCCCGGAACCGGGACCGGCGAGGACAAGACATGGGCCTTTCCCATGAGTGACTGCGTCTTCCTGAGCTTTACTAAAACTCATACGTACCTCTTTCTAGCCTAATTTTTCAATTGCAATTCTGATTCTTCTGAGAGACTCTTCTTTCCCGATGATCTCCATGATCTCGGTAGCACCTCCCGGTGTATTCTGCTTACCTGAGACAGCAGTTCTTACCGGCCACATGACATAACCGTTCTTGCAGCCTTTCTCTGCCACATAGCTCTTCAATGTCTCAAACAGCGCATCGTTGCTGTAATCTTCCTGTTTCTCAAGCAGCGGGAGCAGCTCTGTAAGTACTTCCAGGGATGTCTCTGCATTGGTCTTCATCTTCTTGTGTGTATACATTGAAATATCATATTCCAGGAGCTCTTCGAAGAAATCTACCTGTTCCCTGATATCCGGGAATATCTCAATTCTTGTCTTAATCAGCCCGGCGATCTTCTTCAGATCGTAATCCTTTGTGATACATTCTTTGAGGTAAGGCTCAGCCATCTCATAGAATGTGTCAAAGTCCATCGCTTTTAAGTATTCTCCATTCATCCATTTTAACTTCACCGTATCAAATACTGCCGGAGATTTATTCATTCTGTGGTAATCAAAAGCTTCCACAAGGCCTTCCAGGGAGAAGATCTCCTGTGTATCGGCCGGGCTCCATCCCAGCAGCGCCACAAAATTCACAACGGCTTCGGATACAAATCCCTGCTCAATCAAATCCTCATAGGAGGAATGTCCGCAGCGTTTGCTCAGCTTCTTATGGTTCTCATCTGTAATCAGCGGACAGTGTACATAAACCGGCACATCCCAGCCGAAAGCCTGATACAGGCGGTTGTATTTGGGTGCGGAGGAAAGGTATTCATTTCCCCTGACAACATGTGTGATTTCCATCAGATGGTCATCAATCACATTGGCAAAATTGTAGGTTGGAAAGCCATCGGATTTGATCAGAATCATATCATCCAGCTCATCATTCGGCACGGTTATGTCTCCGTAAATCTCATCGTGGAAGGTCGTTGTCCCTTCATTCGGCACATTCAGGCGGATAACCCATGGTCTGCCTGCAGCCAGATTGGCTTCCACCTCTTCCTGAGAGAGTCCCAGGCAGTGTTTGTCGTACACAACGATATCTGTTCCGTCTTCTGACACAGATGTCTTGAGAGACTCCAGTCTTTCTTTGTCACAAAAGCAATAGTAAGCGTCCCCCTGTTCTACCAGCTGCTTTGCATACTTCAGGTACAGTCCGGAAGCATTTCTTTCGCTCTGCACATAGGGGCCGTATCCGCCGTCTTTGTCAGGCCCTTCATCATGAATCAGCCCCGTTTTTTCCAGCGTGCGGTATATGATGTCCAGAGCGCCTTCCACAAAACGCTCCTGATCCGTATCCTCCACACGGAGAATAAAATCACCGCCCTCATGTTTCGCGATCAAATACGCATACAATGCTGTCCGCAGGTTTCCTACATGCATCCTTCCTGTAGGGCTGGGTGCAAATCTTGTTCTTACTTTACTCATGTTATCTCTTCTCCAATTCATGTTCTTTATTCCATTTGTTCTGGTATTCTTTTACCAATTTTTCAAGCGCATCATCCACTCTGCTGTAGACAAGCACATCTGCAAGCCTGTCAGAATAATGCTCTTCATTCGTGATCAGTATCAGCTTATCCCCGTTATAATACTGGATCAGCTGATGGCACAGGGCCGCATGGAGGCTCGTTCCCAGTACAAGAAGCACATCTGCTTTCTGAATCTCCTCCGCCGCTTTTGTCACAATACTGTTGTCCACCATTTCTCCAAAAAGACAGATCTTGGGGCGTATCGTGTTCTTGCAGCTTTCACAGAGCGGCACACCTTCTGTTTTCCTAATGTACTCGATCGAATACTTTTTACCGCAGTGCGGGCAGAAATAGTCATATATACTGCCGTGAAGATTAATCACATTCCTGCATCCGGCTCTCTCCAGGAGCCCAAACAGCCGTTTTGTTATCTCTGAGTGTACAAGGTGGTATTCCTCCAGCTTCTTCAGGTTTTCAAATCCCGTACCCGGCGGAACCGCTGTTGCAGCAAGCATCTCGTTTCTGAGAAACTCAAAAAATATTTCTTTTCTCGTCGCATAAAATGCGCTGCTTAAAATCTCTTCGGCTGAATATCCATATTTCTGCTCAATCTCATAAGATTCTTCTCCATCACGTAATCCGGGGTAGCCATTCTCAAGAAGCATCTCAATCCCACTCATCGCTACAGTGTACTTACTTTCTTCCAGCATTTGTAATATGTTTTTACTTCGCATATTCATCCCGCCCTTTCCTCAAGCACGAACAGTTGTTGCAGGTTATGTTGTTAAGTTAATTATAAAACAAGTCCTATAATTGTTCAACAAACAAAAAGGGCGATTTTTCGCTACTGTTCAGACCGTGCTGTGCATTTACTGCACAGCATCGGAGCCATAACAAAAGACAGCCAATGAGCCTGCCCCTCGCCGAAGGCGACTTTCAATGGGCAGGCGGCGTTACTGTTTACAGGCTTGCCTGGAAACAGTAACGATTTTTCATTGCTTTTCTACTTTTTTTATCCGCACTTTAAACAAAGTATCCATAATAAAGATGGCCAGGGCGATTACTCCGGCGATCTCAAGTGTCTGTGTCAAATAATAGCTGCTTTTGGCGCTGTCGTTGGCAATAATGTAATACACAATCCGATACATCCCGGCTCCCGGTACGGTGGGCAGGATTCCGGCAATCAGAAATATTGTTACCGGTGCCTTAAAAATCCGCGCGAAGGTATGGGATGTTAGTGCGATCGCCAGTGCGGAAAGAAAAGATGACAGAACGACATCCACTCCCCGCTGGACACTAAACAGATACACAAAGCCGCCAATTGCACCGGCAATCCCGGCATGGAGCAGATATCTGCGCGGTGTTTCCAGAAGTACGGCGAACCCCGCCACAGCCACAAAGGAGCCCACAACTCCGAAGATCAGCTTCATAAGATACCACCTCCCGGATGAATAAGTCCGGCAAGTGCCATTCCTGCACCTACCCCAAGCGCGACTGCTGCCGCTTTCAGAAAGGCTTCCAATATCCTGGCCCCTCCGGAAATATAGTCTCCCTGGAGCGTATCTCTCACAGCATTCGTAATGGCTACCCCGGGAACCATGGGCATAATTGCACTGATAATCACAATATCCTCATCCAGGGACGGAAAGACCCATTTCAGGAGTATTGCCGCTGCCGCTATCCCAAGAGAAGACAGCGTGTCCAATATAAATCCGTTAATCTGCAGACGTTTTCCCAAAGTCACAACCAGTGCAAGCACACATCCAACGGCTGCCGCTGCTGCCGTTTCCAGGATTCCCCCGCCGAACAAGGGCGCGAATCCTGTGGGAACAAGTATGGTTGCCAGATTGTATACCCAGACACGGTACTGCTTGCCCCCGATATTCTTCAGCTCTTCGTAAGCTGCTTTCAGCGTCAGTTCCCCTGCACAGTATTTTCTTGATATATCATTTACCTTCATAATCCGGTTCAGGTTGGTTCCCCGCTCCTGTACTCTTTTGATCACAGTAATCGGCTCCATATCCGGATTACTGATTGTAGCTACAATTCCCGTCATCATCACGCTGGCCTCAACCGTCTCTGTCTGAGCCGTGCGCAGGATGTGATACATTGTGTCTTCTACTCTGTAAGTCTCTGCTCCGCTGCGCAGCATCATCTCACCGGCCAGGACAGCCGTATTCATCACAAGCTTATAATCCATCTGTTCTCCCGCCTTTACCCCGGGCGCACCCGGCACACTGAGATTTTTAATCTCTATAATACATAGTCTGCACAAATCCTTACACATTTTAACACATTTTCAGTAGAAATCCACCTCTACGGGTAAATTTTCCCTCTGTTTAGATAAAAACACGTCACAAACAGCGGTTTTACTGCACGGTCGCACCCGTTCCCTCAAAAACATTCTGATAATGCTCCAGATGATCTCTTGGCGCCTTAATGGTAATTCCATTTCCGCCATTTTCACCGAACACATTACTGCCCACTTCGACAGCACCACATTTTATCATGTCTAATTTTGATATTGTAGTATTTAAAAATGAATAATCCTCCAATCTTGTTACATTCGCCGGAATAACGTATGTACCGATTCTTCCGCACGGGAATGCAAGAAGCGTTGTCATGCTGCTGTCGAGTAGCATACCTTCCATACAAACAAAATTCTCATTAGGTCCCGTAAGTTCGATCCATCCTAAATCTGTCATCTCGCCCAGAGCACCCGGTTCGATATTCACGATGTTTGACGGAATGAAAAGTTCATAGATCTCAGCACTGACTCCAGCAAAAGCACCTCTTGCAATTCCGGTGCAGCCTTCCGACGGCAAAGTAAGACGCCCCTCATTTACAATCCCAGCAGAAGGATCGTAACTGCAGATCATTCCATCTTCGTTTACCGTAAAACCTGCCGGCTGTTCAATCACCGGATCATCTGTATCAGTACCTGGATCTACTCCATCATCCGGTATATCCGGCGCCTCTTCATCCGGATTATCAGGTACAATATTCTCAGGCGGTACTGTCGGATTGTCGTCTATTGAAGGTGTGTCCGGTACAATTGGCGTCTCCGGCACGATTGGTGTATTTGGCTCAGCCGGTGTATCCGGTACCGAAGGTTTCTGATGCCCCGACGGAATATTGGGAATATCCGGAATCACCGGAGGTGTAAAGTTACCTGTAGGTGTTTCCGGCAGCGAAATCTCTATCCTGCTGAGATCCGGTCCTGATATTTCCACGCCTCTTAAAAGTACATCAGACAGAAAGTCTGTTTTCTCTGCATCCAGAGAGTTTGTCACAGTCCCCGGCTCTCTGTTTCTGTCGGACAGTTCTTCGATATTTGATTTTACCGGTATCGTAGCCGCAATATTTTCAAAAACATCTAAAGCCCCTGTGTCTTTTATGTTTTCTGCGTAAGGCAAAAGTTTCTTTCCCGTATATTTGCCGTAAACCATCTTATGCACGGCATTAGACTCCTTAAATTCCAAAGCGGGAAGTTCACAGACCATCCCCGCTGCCATCAGAAGCGCAAGCAGCACTCCCACGATACGCGAGCCTCTTCTTCTCACATTACCGTTTTCAAAAATTCTTATACAATACTCCATATTCAATATTACCTGTACCTTTCAATTTTTCACCACAAAAAATACTCACAAATATAAATTTTATATAAGAAAAAGGAACGCTGCAATCTTTCGCAACATTCCTTTGCATTTTCTTAATGTTACCAGCTGCCGCCTCCGCCTCCGCCAAAACCTCCGCCGGAAAAGCCGCCTCCGCTGAAACCTCCGCCTCCAAAACTGCCGCCACCGGAACCACTTGTCTCCGGCGGTTTCGATACAGTCAACGTGGACGCCGTTTTATTCAGGCTGCTCATCATCAGTCTGTTAAACATAAAGTAGTCAAAAAATGTATAACTGTGATATGGAGAATACCATTCAGGAGCCGGCAGTGACAGGCCTTTCAGTTTTACAGCAAATACATCGGAAAGCCCGAAAACATATGCATAAGGAATAATATGATAGAACCACTCCGGGTTCGTTTTTGCCAGCTCGTTCATGCGCTCCAGTTCGGCTGTTTCAATAAAGTCACGAAGCCCCGCAAGTCTTCCCATCCATTCTATACATTGGGGGGTCCGTCTTTTCATGAACCCTGCCAGCCCGATCAGTATTCCCGTGATCCCCAGGACAGGAACCAGCACCCCTATATAGTTAAAGACTTCATATTGCAATACACGCATAACATAACTTCCCGCATATACTGCGGTAGATAAAAAGCAGACAGCCAGTGTGCCTCCCGCTGTCAGTTTACGGGAAGTGTCGGTCCTGGCGTACCATGTATCAATATTAAAACAGAAAATCAGTGTCCCTGTCAGAAGCATGATCCACAAAAGCACCTGTAAAAAAATCCTGCCGCCGCTTGTATAAGAATAAATACTCGTGAGCAGCATGAACCAGGCCATAGGCAGAGTACAGCAAATAATTGCCGCAACCCTGGCAGCTTTAGATTCTCTGGTATAAATCATGTCCCGGCCCTGCTTCTGAAAATAATTCTTCAGCTGCTTTTTGGCCATCTCCATGGTCCCTGAAAACTTATACTGCAAATCGCTGATTTTGCGGATATCCCCATGATCGAACAGCTTGTTGAAAATGCAGAACTGATAGCTGGGCGCTTCCTTGGGAAGCTCTTTCAGCTTAAATAAACTTAGCTGGTGATCCGGCATTTCTTTAATGCGCAGGAAGCCTTTGTCAGCCCAGTATATAATCAGGGAAAGTAAATCCTTATCATCCACACTACCGTCAATAATATAACCCACAGCGGCACTGTCCAGATTGTCCGGAGGCTGATACTGAATAGAAGGGATGATCGGTTCGTCTCTTCCGAACCTCGCGAACAGAAAAACAATCAGCAGTAAAAGGATCACTGCCGGTAACAGCAGCAGCCAGGGCAGATATGTAAGCTGCCCGACACCTGTAAAATAGCCCTCTGGCATAGGTGCAAAGAAAGAAATCCCCTGGCCGAGTTTCAGGTCTGTTTTCAGAATCCCCGTCACAGTATTCCCGTCCCATGAAAGCTCCAGAATTTCTTCTGCATTCTTATTCTCCCCATAACCTCCGTAATAAAACTTCAGGATATCATGAGAAAAATCCTTCGGAAATGTAACAGTAAATCTGCTTCCTGCGGGAACAGGATTCTGCCATTGAAGCGGAAATACATTATAATAAGCATTCTGGTATTCATTCTCCTGGAATCTGGGGGTAACCGTATAGGAAAACTGATATTCTTTCTGGCCATTCTGATATTCATCCTCAGTCCCAAACCGGATGACCTTGCTCCCGCTTTCAGAACTGATCTCCATCTCTTCCTGAGATTTAACATCTGTCATCTTTGCATTATAAGGTACCGCCTGCATGTTCCCGCCGTCTTCTCTGGAAAATACGGTGCCCTTAACCGGAATATAACGGTATATTCCGTGGCGGGGCGTCCTGAAATCAACTCCTATATGCTCCGTAACTTTATAGGACTGGTTCTCCCCCACCTCGATATCTGTGTTGAAATATTCCGTTGTCATGTTCGGGTCTTCTTTCAGTTTTACCTCCGGGTTCACGGCCCTCTCCACGATCCCAGAACCAAACATCATAAATACCCAGACTACCGCCCATACAATGAGCGCGGCAGCCCTTCCGCTAAACTTCTTCATACTGATAATCCCCCTAGAAAGCTACTTTCACATTCTCGCGCTCACTGCTCTCATTTACCTCATACAGCGGCTTTCTCCTGAATCCGAAAATACCGGCAATAATATTGCCCGGGAACATCTCTGTCTTCGTGTTGAACTGGTTCACAACACCATTATAATATCTTCTGGAACCGGCAATCTCTTCCTCGATCCGCTGCAGCTGATCCTGAAGCTGCAGGAAATTCTGATTTGCCTTCAGGTCCGGATATGCCTCAGATACTGCAAATAGGGACTTTAAAGTCCCGCTGAGAATATTATCGTTTGCGATCCTCTCTTCCGCCGTTGATGCATTCATGGCCGCATTGCGCGCTGAAATCACCTTCTCAAGAGTCTGGGACTCATGTTTTGCATAGCCTTTCACCGTCTCCACATAATTGGGGATCAGATCGTATCTTTTCTTCAGAGATACATCCATCGCAGAAAAAGCCTCTTCCGTCTTATTCCTCAGCTTAATAAAACCATTATAAGAGCCTACGAGCCAGATAATAATAACCACAACGATTGCTAATATAATCCATATTGCCATAAATACGGCCTCCTTTTTTAATCCTTGACACTATTATTTCCAATTATAAGGCAGTTTCGTACTTTAGTCCATATGATTTCTAAAATTCGGCACATTATTCTGCAGCAGAGCTGCAAATCCCCCCGCAGGGGCATGCATTCACGTATTTCTATTTCTTCTTACTGCCCATTCGTACAGTTTGCCGCATCAATCGCTATGACGAGCAGCAGCCCCATGAGTTCATCAGCCGGATTTGCAAAGTCGAGCACGTAAGTGTCCCCCCAGTGCAAAAGTTCTTTGGTTATATGTACCACCGTACTGCGTCCGTTACAGACATCATACTCCCAGCCGAGAAAATCACCTTCTACATGCCAGCCGTTAAAGTTCACTTCATATCTCGGACGGAAAAATGTCAGTTTTTTCTGGATCTCTCCCTGCGGAACACCATGCATTTCAATTTCGAACTGGGGCATCAAAGTCAGAAGTTTCTGCCGTATGGCCCCGACTTCCCTCTGCCTCCAGTCGTACACATGGATCTGATGGCCCAGCGCAAAAAACTCAGCCTTTACAAAATATTTTGCCGCTCCGCTCTCGTCATATACATCATAAGAATCCGTCCATGAAAATACACGCTGTTTTATCAGTAAACGCATTTTAATCTCCTCCCGTGTGTTAAATTTTAACGTTTTTTATAACATGAGCACTTAGTGACCATACTTTGATCACTTACGTGTGATGCTTGAAAAGTAGCTGGCAAGTTTTTTTCGAGTCTTACTATTTTTATATCATACCATATAATGGCCTCTTTGTTATAATTTTTCTTTTTATTTACTATTCGCAATCCAGTAGTTTCATAACACAGGAATATATTGCACGAATTCTTTCCTGCCTGACGGCACTCCTCTCTATCCCCCCCCCCAAAATGTTCTGGTAGATTTGGCTGGGGATGTACTGGATGGCCTGTGCCTTTCAGAGCGAAGGAGATTTTGGAGACGTCAAAAAAATCAGATAAAATAGAAAAGAACATACATGCCGGGAGAGCAAGTGTAAAAAACACTTGATTCCTGTTAGTATGTTCTTAATTTCCCTTAAAGGGACTGAAATTCGATATGAAACGTCAGCCCCCTCTTCACACTTCTCCACAATTACAGCTAATCCACAGAATCACGATAGCACTCTATAATATCTGTATATCCCTGTTCTGTCAACTGTACTTTCTGGAACTTTTTATTTTTTTTCATATTTACAATCATAACCTGCCTGCCCGCTGCGCGTTCCTTTTTTGCAAGGTCCAATATTTTGAGCATTTCCCCGGCGGACATGTTCTTTTCAATCAGGAAGGCTTTCTTCTCTCTGCTTGATGGCACCAGAAAGCCTCGTTCCAGCAAAAGCATTACGATACGCTCAAATCCAATGGAAAACCCAACCGCAGGGATATTCTGTCCTGTAAATTTACCAATCATCTCATCATAGCGCCCGCCGCCGCCGACACTTCCGCCGAACTCATCCATAGAGATTTCGAAAATCGTCCCTGTATAGTAGGACATTCCCCGCACAAGAGTTGGATCAAAACTGATCTTGAAATCTGCTTCTTTTGCACTTTCCACACTGGTGATGATCATTTCCAATGAAGCCGCCGCTTCATCCTCTAGAAAGCCTTTCAGTTTCTCCTTGCAGTAGCGTACACCTTCCACGTCATTCGTAATCTCTTTGAATAACTGAAGATATTTGTCCACCGATTCTTTCGCATATCCATTTTCCATTAATTCCGCAGCCACGCCGTCCATACCGATTTTATCCATCTTATCCAGTGTGATGAATACACTTTCATAATCTGCTTCAGCAAATCCACTGTACGCCGCCATTGCTTTCAGAAATTTACGGTCATTGATACGGATGGTAAAATTCTGAAAGGAAAGTTTTCCAAGCAGCGCCGTAGTCGCCAGAATCAATTCTATCTCAGCCAGATTGCCCGGCTCACCCAAAATATCAATGTCGCACTGTGTGAACTGACGGAAACGCCCGCGCTGCGGCCTGTCCGCACGCCATACATTGCCGATCTGCAAAGCTTTAAATGGAGATGGCAGCTCATTCGCATGATTGGAATAATACCGAGACAGCGGAACCGTTAAATCATAACGTAAACCACCATCTATCAGATCGCTCTCCTCGATTGCTGTGTCGATCTTCAGCTTCTCTCCACGCTTCAAAATCTTAAAAATCAGTTTTTCGTTGTCTCCGCCCTGCTTACTGCACAAATTTTCAATATGCTCGACACAAGGGGTCTCGATTGAGGAAAATCCAAATGATTTATAAGTCTCCTTGATCAGTCCAATCGCATAATCCCTGATTTCCATTTCTTCAGGCATTATATCTTTCATTCCGGTGACCGGTTTTTTCTTTAAAGCCATAACCATTCTCCTTTTTAAGCGCTGGTAAAATGCCAATGCTATAGATTCTATTTTCTAATTTTAACTGCCAGGGCATGTGCCATCATTCCCTCGGACTCAGCAAGCCGAATAATATGATCAGCATTCTTCTTTAATGCAGTTTCCGGATATTGGATCACACTATATCCTCTCATAAATTCCATTACTGACATACCAGAAGAAAATTTTGCAGTTCCACATGTTGGAAGAATATGATTAGTTCCGCAGAAATAATCACCTACGGGCTCGGTACTGTACTCACCAACAAATACTGCGCCTGCATTCGTTAACTTTGCAAGTGCATCCTGATAATCATCTAATAGTAATTCAGCATGCTCCGGGGCAATTTCATTTACAGCATCCACGGCTTCTTCAATAGAATCAACTATAAAAATGTCGCCATAATTTTCAAATGTTTTTTGAGTTGCTTCTATAAGATGATTTTCTTCACACAGGCGGTTGATTTCATCCTTAATCTTTTGAGCCTGTTCTTCTGATAAACAAAAAGCTGTACTGGCTTCAAATCCCGTTCCGTGCTCTGCCTGAGACATCATATCTGCAGCAATAAAAACGGGGTTTGCATTTTTGTCAGCGATAATCGCAATTTCAGAAGGCCCGGCGATAGAATCAATTTTCACTTCGCCAAACAAAAGCTTCTTTGCCATTTGGGTAAAGTTATTACCAGGCCCTGTTATTGCATCAACCTTCCTGACAGTTTCCGTCCCATAAGCAACAGCAGCTAACCCCTGGGAACCCGAAAGTTTATAATAGTTTCTGACATTTAAATAGTCAGCTGTATAAAGTAAATGTTCATCAATCGTTCCGTCCATTCCTGGTTTTGTCAGTATGTATATGTTTGGAACTCCGGCAACTATCGCAGGAATCAGATTCATGTATAGTGTAGAGACGAGCGGCGCCATATTTCCTGGAACAGTAACAGCCAAACTATTAATAGGAGTATATTTTCGTTCGAGTACAGCACCATCCTCATAGACTTCTGAAAAGCCCGCAGGTAATTGCTTTTTATGAAATCTAAATAAATTGTCACAGGCTCTTTTTACAGACTCTTTAAATTCCTCCGATACTTTTTCCTTTGCATATGCAAATTCTTCTTCTGATACGAACAAGCCAATTTCATTCATATCAACATGATCAAATTTCTTCATGTAAGCATATAAAGCTTCATCGCCCCGTGTTTTTACATTTTTTAACACTTCCCTGACAGTAGTTTCAACCTCTTGGGGAATACTGCTTCTTCGTTTAAGAAGATGAATGAATCTTGGGTTTTCATAACTAAATTTGCTGATTGTAACCATTGTTTTTTTCTCCTTCTCTTTTTTTAAACAGGCGTTTAATAAACGCCAAAACCCATTGATTTTACTGGGGTTTCTAACACTTTGTTTTTTCCGTTTATGGGAAATTTATTATAAAAAAACGCCTGCCAGAGAATTTTTCCCTAACAAGCGTGGATCAAGCATTTGCCTAATATCAGTTTAAATAATAGCAATACAAATATCATTTGTCAAGCCCAATATAATTGCAAAATCTCTCTTGCAAATCCATCTTGACAAGCGAAATTAGTTAAGCTATAATAATTAAAATCGCTTAACCAATTGCGCGCAGAGAAAATCAAATTATACCCGGGAGATGAAAACCTATGGAATTAAAAACGGCTTTGGATGCATTTTATTACAGTACAGTTTTATGTGACCTGCAACTTATGAACAAACAGTTTGTGGATGAGACTCTTTCCTACAATAGTCTGCTCTATCTGGAACTTATTTTTTCTATGAAAGGAAAATGTACGGCATCCAAAATTGCAAATCTACTACAAGTTTCTAAACCAGCTATTACGCTAAAAATTAATGCGCTGATCCGTCAGGGACTGGTGATAAAAGTACCGGATCCTGATGACCGCAGGCAGAATATATTAACTGTCAATGAGGATGCAGTTCTGAAATACAAAATCTATCGCAGACAGGACAACGAAGCGATTGCTCGAATCAAGGAAAAATTTTCTGAAGAAGAGATACAGAAATTTTGCAGTATGTTAGATATTATTTCTACAATTAATTATGAAGAAATCGATGTAAAATGAAAGGTGGGGAAAAATGAAAGTTCTTTTAGTAGATGAGAGATTTTTTGATTTCAACATATTACAGAATTGCGTCGCTGAAGGTATTTGCTCGCTGTTGGACATCGACATGCTTATCACGGGCAAGGAAAACGCTACACAGGCAGACCGCCTTGAGGCAAAGCCGGATAAACCAGTTTATTCAGAAGAATCATCCGATATATCCTGTAAAAACCAGCAGCAGATGTTACTTAACCAGGCGAAAGATTACATAGACAATCATTACATGGATTTTGATTGTTCCTTATCTTCTGTAGCAAAATTCATACATATATCGGCCAGCTATCTGAGCCTCATCTTTAAAAAAGAAGTGGGGATAACATTTGTTAATTATCTAACTCTTTTGCGTATAAAAAAGGCAAAGCAACTGTTATCCTCCACCGATCTCATGGTCTATGAGGTATCTACAAGAGTGGGATATGAAAATTATTCCTATTTCAGCACGGTATTCAAGAAAGCCACAGATCTTTCTCCCAGGGAATACCGCCTGATATACCACAACAATGAAACGTCCTGCAATTTACACACCTGAAACTAGAATAACGCCGACAAGACACATACTTATACCAATCAGCCGTTTTAGAGTGACTTTTTCTTTATAGAAAACGCCTCCAACAATCACCAGGGCAATCGCGAGTAATACATATAACAAGACACTTCCAACGCTGAGATTCCACCCCATACGGAACATCAGCAGTACGGATGCGTCCATACATACCAGACATATCCCAAGTGCTGGTGCGGTCCAGTTGATTTTCTTCAGTTCCTGTATAAAATTTTGCCCTTTTTTAGTTAAGAAAAACATTCCAATTACAACGACAAGACACACGCTATAGCACAGACAAAGAGATACATAAGGATCAATGGTTTCTGGCGTAACCTTCTGGATAATCATATAAGGGGCACGAGACCCAATCATTAAGATTGCCGGTGCCAGATAATTTAATTTTGTAATTTTTTTTGTTTTTTCCATATTTACTCCTCCTTTGTAAGGTGAAATCAGGTTATATTTTTCCTTTTGTAGTCTCTTCAGGGGAATTTATAATATAAAGTCCAACCGCACAGGCAATGATACCAGCAATTTTCCGTGCGGTAAGACTTTCTCCAAAAAAACACACCCCAACAATCACAACAATTACTGAGCAGGCAATGTTAGCTATCAAAGATCCAATGCTAATATCCCAGCCTGCTCTGAACAATAAAATGAGTGAAAGATCTGCAAACACAATGCACACTCCCAGGCAATAGGATGTCCAGTTTGCCTCAGCGGCAGTGGCGAACAGATTTCTGTCTCTGTTTGTCAGAAAGAACAGGACAATACAAACCAGAAGTGCCATAGTATAGGTGACTGCAAGAGAAACAAAGGGATTTATTTTCTCAGGTGTCGATTTTCCTACTACATTGTAAAATACATTTCCCAGGATTCCCAGTAAAAGCGGTGAAATAAATACAATAAAACTCATAAAAATCTCCTTTCCGCGCCCCTTCGGGCGCCGCACAATTTTCTTCTGCTACCCTTCCTTGTCCCGTCTTACAGCAGCAGGTACACCAGTATAAAGAGCATTCCGATCCCAGCCAGCTGCAACCCGTAGGACAGGCTGAACCGGATCATATCCCGGCTTTCTCTTCTTTCCAGGGCTTTCCTTCCCAGCTTCCAGCGGTAGGAAACGGACTCTTCCCGTTTTTTGAGATAAACTGCGCCTTTGTCCAGCAGCGTCCCTATCACTGCGTCCAGCTTCGGCAGTGAGCCTGTACGGTGGGGTATTTTGCAGTCCTTGTAGAGAGTCTTTCTTAATAGAACAATGATACTATCAATAAGCGAATCCCCAATTCTGCAGAGGAATACGCCGATAAAGGGCAGGATCCGTTCAAACAACGGCCGGTAAATCAGGTTCTCCAAATCCAGCCATTTCGGCCAGGCATCCACATAATAACTGGCGCTCCCCGCCTTTTTCCTCAGAAACACCGTCCGGATCACAAACAGATACACAAGAACTCCGATGCCAATCGAGATCAGGCCGCCCTTCAGGCAAACCATCCCAAAGAAACGAGGGATATGCGGTTCCTCATGCATAAGCATAAAGCCCTGGCTTATGCCCGCCAGTTTTTCCATTGTTTTCACAGGGGTCATTCCAAGAACAGGCAGTATAACAGCACTGGCTCCGATAGCAAACATGCTCTGCTTATCAATATAAGATTTCTTCATTCCTTCAAATTCCACCTGTTTTGCGGCATCTGTATTCTTCTCCCAGAAAATAGAGAGATACAGCTTCAGCATATAGGCTACGGTAAGGCCTCCGCTAATCAGGAAGATCCACTCCACAAACACGAAAATAGGAGCCCCTGAATATTCTACAATGCTCTCATGGAGCAGCGTTTTGCTGATATAACCGTTCCAGAGCGGAATACCGCCGATCCCCAGAGCCCCCATAAGGAATGTCAGGTGCAAAAATGGTTTTTTGCGCCCGAATCCCCGTATATCATTCAGATTCAGCTGATGCGTATTCATAAAGACCACACCGGCCACCATGAACAGAACAAGCTTGATCAGAGAATGGTTCATCATATGAAGAAATGTTCCATGTACTGCCAGGCCATTTTCTTCTGCAAGCATGCACTGCATGCCTGTTCCGACTAATATAAACCCAATCTGGGACATGGAAGAACATGCCAGGGTACGTTTTAAATCAATAGAGAATACCGCCAGCACCGCACCTCCGAACATGGTCACTACTCCCAGTGCCAGTATCATGCTGCCCCATTTTGTGTCCCCATAGAACATATAGCAGCTAATGATAAGGATTCCATACACGCCTGCCTTGGTAAGAATACCGGACAGCAGTGCCGATGCCGGTGCCGGTGCCACAGGATGTGCCTTTGGAAGCCAGATATGAAGCGGAAATGCACCCGCTTTTGCACCAAATCCAACCAGCAGACAGCTCCCGGAAATATACAGCACTCTCTTATCCGGATAATTCCGGCAAGCCTCATAAAGTTCTGAGACCTCCAGTGTTCCCACAGATGTATAGAGCATAAACAGCCCCATCAGCAGCACCATTCCACCGATTACCGCTACAGCAAGGTACGTCTGTGCAGCCCTTAACGATTCTTTTCTTTCATCCTGTGCAACCCACACGTAGGAAGTAAAAGACATGATCTCGAAAAAGATAAAGGTCGTATACAGGTTAGCGGAGAGGAATACACCGATCGTAGCTCCCAGTGTGATAAGCTGGAACAGATAATAACGGTTTCTGTTCCGGTAATGTCTGAAATACTCCCTCGAAAATATAATGGTCATCATCCACATAAATGCGGCAACCACCCCATAAATGCCCCGAAAGCCATCCATGGTAAAGTGGAGCCCCATCCCACAGACCCCCTCCAGAATGCTTTCTGTCCCCTGAAGGCAGACAGCACCGTAGAGCAGCATGAAAAATTCCGACACGACAATAAAATCTGCTAAATAATTTCTGGCTTCCCTCGATTTTTTTCCTATAAGATAGGTAATCAATGCACCGGCCATAGGATAGAATACCGGTATTGCCAATTGTATTTCCTTCAAATGTGCCACCTCCTAAAATACACCATTTACAACCTTTGTAAGAAAGTCCGTAAGGGGTGCGGAATAGATACCGAATCCTATAATCGCAATGGAAAACAACATCAGAGGCAGTATCATCTGCCAGCTGGGATCCTTCACATTCTCAATGGACTTCTCATTAAATCCTTTTTCGGGGAAGAACCCGCGCACCACAATAGCCATCATGTAAATGGCTGTCAACAATGCCGATATCAGAAGGCATCCCACTCCGGCCCAGGCCATATAATTGCCGCTTTCTAACGCGGCTTTTGCAAGATACCATTTACTGATAAATCCGCATCCGCCCGGTACCCCCATCAGGCCGAGGGCCGATACTGTAAATGCTCCGTAAACCCAGGGCATTCTTCGTCCAAATCCATCCATTTCATATATATAATGCTTGTGTGACTGATGTATAATTGACCCGGAACAAAAAAACGCGCTGATCTTCATAACCGCATGGAATACCATGTGGCACAGCGCACCCAGAAGCCCGGCCGGCGTCATGATGGTGGCCCCGAAGATGATATAGGACAGGTTGCTGACCGTGGAGAATGCCAGCCGCCGCTTCATGTGGGTCTCTTTGACCGCCATGCTGCAGCCGAATACAATGGTAAACATGGCAAGCACCATCACCACTTTCTGTGCCCACGTTCCCCGGAGGATTTCTGTCCCAAAGCAATAATATGTCAGCCGGATGATTGCAAAACCGCCCGCCTTTACGACCGCCACTGCATGCAGCAGAGCCGTGACCGGAGTAGGTGCCACGCCGGCGTCCGGAAGCCAGGAATAAAAGGGAAACATTGCAGCCTTGATGCTAAAGCCGAGAAAAGCAATGACATAGAGGAGCAGTACCAGATCCATCCCCACTCCTGCAGTCCCTCCGTTCAGGATTCCTCCTGGCGTAAAGCCGCTGCCGTCCCCGCAGCGGATCAGAAATACCATTCCCATAAACCCAAGGGCCGCTCCGCCGATAGAAAAATAAATATATTTTCTTGTTGCCAGAACTGCTTCTTTTGTAAAAATATGTATTACCAGAGGTATCGTTACCAGTGTCAGCATTTCATAGAAGAAATACATAGTCACGATATTGGCAGAGAAAGCGATTCCAAGCGTAACACCGTAGGTCATGGTATAGAACATGAAGAAGGGCTGCTCCCGTTCTTCCGTGGACATATATTCATAGGAGTACAATGTGGCAATCGGCCACAGAACTGATATCAGGCCTGCGAATACCATACTCAATCCGTCTATTTTCAAGGCAAATGTTACTTTTTCTGTAAACCGGAGCATCACCAGTTCCTCTGGCCTGTTGAACAGAAGCAGGAATACAAGGACAGATGTCAGTATCACCACTGCTTCAATATATATCTCCATATGGGCACGTTTCCTGAAAGGAATCAAAGGAATGAAGACTGCTAATATGATTGGTAAAACAACTGCTATGATTAATAACTTTTCGTTCACGTCTTCACCTCCTTATACTACCGCTGCTGTGATGTTTCCAAGAAATGTAATCAGACCGCCCGGGAACACCCCCATAATCAGTGCCCCTGCAGCCAGAATGATAAGCGGCAGGACCATCTTTACGGAAGGCTCTCTCTTCTTCCGGGCCTGATAATTGTAATCCTCGCCGGGCAGAAATCCGTCAATTGTGACAGGAAGCAGATAGCCTGCAGTGAGCAGCGCGCTCACAAGGAGCACAACCGGCCCAAGCCATGAGAAAGTCTTTACACCGCTTTCCAACAGCCCCTCTGCCAGATACCATTTACTGATAAACCCGCTCGCCGGCGGAATTCCAATTAACGCAAGGGATACAAAAGTATAACACCAGATTGTCACAGGCATTTCTTTCCCAATCCCCCGAAGCTGACCCACTCTCGTATATCCCGTCTGGTAAATGACCGCCCCTGCACTCAGGAAGAGTGCGGTCTTAATAAATGCATGGAACAGCACATGCAGAAGGGATCCTGTAAGCGCGGTGGGATTCAGAACCGCCATACCGAGCATAATATAAGATGCCTGGCTTACAGAAGAATAGGCCAGCCTTTTCTTTAATACCGGCTCTTTAAATGCCAGCATAGAGCCCAGGAATATCGTAATAAGCGCCAGTATCAGCCACGCATACTGCACCCAGCTGCCTTTCAAAAGTTCTGCCCCCGCAACATAATAAACCGAACGCATCACTGCCAGCACACCGCCTTTCACAATAATTGCAGACAATACAGCGGATGCCGGAGCAGGAGCCACCGGGTGCGCTGTGGGCAGCCAGGCATGCATCGGGAACATCCCCGCTTTCACGCCAAATCCAAGGATCATGAGAAATATCCCCAGATGCAGGATCGTTCCGTTCTGTGCCAATACAGCGGAATCCATAACGCCCCCGGGAAGGAATTCCATACTTTTCCCAAAATGATAGAAAACAAAGACTCCAAACAGTGCCATGTAAGCCCCGCACATAGAGTAAAAGAGATATTTCAGGCCTGCCATGACCGCCTCGTGAGTCTGCGTATGCAGAACCAGGGGCATGGATACCAGTGTCATCATCTCAAAGAACAAATACATGGTTACAAGATTTCCTGCAAGGCTCAGGCCCTGCAGTGCACAAAGGGTCAGAAGATAAAATCCCCAGAACCTTCTTTTGTGATGTTCATGGTTCAGGTATTCCACTGAGAAGATTCCTCCCAGAAGCCAGATAAACGCTATAAATCCCAGAAAAAAGGCTCCCAGATCATCCAGCCTGAATGAAATGTCCAGTCCCTCTGTCAGGGAAAATAAAGTCAGCTGCGCTTTGGTTCCCCTGCTGTATGAAAACAGCAGCATACCGACAGAGGCCACGGTAAGGACAAGTGCTAGTACAGCAGCCCAGGACATCTTCTTCTCCCTCATTTTTCGGGCAGGAAGCACAAGAAAAAGAAGTCCTGCCGCTGCCGGTATAAATATTGAACATAAAATCCATGCCTGTATGTACATATTTCCTCCTATCTGCCATAAAAATGTGTCTGCCGGTTCACTGCACATGAATTACAGGACACGTCTCATCCCAATATCTCCAATCCGTTTTTGACCACCCGCATGACAGGAGCCGTACAGATACCAAGAAACAGGTTCAGGACTGTTCCTCCCGCAATTGCAGCCTTGAACTGCCAGGAATTGTCCACAGTCTTCTCCTTCATCCCCGCTGCTTTTTCCTCTTTCGTCAGCGGTGTATAGAGGATCAGAACCACTCTCATAAAATAAATTGCGTTCAGTACGGTACTGATTGCCAGTGCCGCGAGCACCGGTATCGTATAAGCGGTCGTCTCCAGGGATGCTTCTGCGAACATCATCTTACTGACAAATCCGGCAAATCCCGGAATACCAACCATGGACAGGGAACCTGCTGCGAATCCCACGCCAGCCGCCTTGTTACGGAACCCGGCTCCTCTCAGCCCGTTGATATCCCTGCATCCACCTGACGCTTTGATCAG
Source organism: Faecalicatena fissicatena (assembly GCA_001028025.1). Lineage (GTDB taxonomy): Bacteria > Bacillota > Clostridia > Lachnospirales > Lachnospiraceae > Faecalicatena > Faecalicatena fissicatena_A. Next base: position 44,221 of record LDAQ01000052.1, read on the forward strand.
ACCGTACGCTGCAACGAATACCAGAGATTTTGCCGCAGCATGGGCAAAAATATGGTAGACACCAGCGCCGTTTCCTTCAGCCGAACCAAGTCCAATTCCCATGAAAATATAGCCAATCTGCGCTACGGAGGAATACGCAATCATTTTTCTTATATTCTTTTGCCGTACAGCATCCAAAGATCCAAGTATCATGCCGATGATTCCAAACACAAACAGAATATCTATGATATGGCTTTCTGCAAATACTTCCGGTCCAATTACTCTATAAATAATTTTAATAAGAAGGAATATATATCCCTTAGACACAATGCTGGACAGCATAGCCGATGATGACACCGTGGAATACCCGTACGCATTGGGAAGCCAGGAATGAAACGGCCACAACGCGCTCTTAATAGCAAGCCCGACGCTGACAAGTCCGATAGTCAGTATCAGTGGAATACGGTATTCGCCTGTCTGCCAGATTAAAAGGATGCTCTCTTTCATATAACTCATGAGAAGATGCCCTGTCATATCATAAAAGAAGCTGATTCCAAGCAGCAGAAGGCCGGATCCCATCAGGCTCATAATCATATAACGCACACTTGCGGCTATCGTTAACTCATTGAATTTTCCAAGAATCAGCCCGCATGCTGCGATTGTATTTATCTCAACAAAAACATACGCTGTAAACATATCGTTGGTATACACTAACGCCAAGCTGGACGCCAGCATAAGATTTGCCATAATGTAATAAAAATTAGCCTTATCTGCCTCAAGATCTGCACGCGCTTCTTCCATCCCTCCAAATAACGCCACCATCATAATGATGCAGAAAAACAATGCCATAGCCGCTTCCAGCATACCTGCGCGGAGCTCGTTGCCCCACGGTGCGGGAAAATGCCCCATCATATAGGCATAACTTTCACCTGTTCCCATCAGGAACACAAGCAGGAATGCAGACATTATCCCTATCGCAGCTGTCACAAAGATACTGATCCGTCTCGCCGCTTTTCCCTTCACCGCGGACGTAATGATGGCGGCAAACATTGCCATCAATATAGAAAAACAGGGAACATTCTGTACAAAACTCATTCTTCCTTCTCCCTTATCTTGAGCGATATTACATCCAGATCCAACGTGTGGTATCTGTTATACAAGCAGATTGTAAGCGCCAGCATTACAGCCGTAACAGACACCGACACAACAATCCCTGTCAGTACAAGCCCGCTGGGCAGAGGATTAATATAGACCTCAGCACTCTGCACTTGATCCACAATAATGGGCGCTTTCAGCCCCCTTATATACCCTTTAACCGCAAGGAAAAGATACACTGCTGTGTCCATAATGTTCAGCCCGATTATCTTTTTTATCAGGTTCTTGTGAAGGAACAGGTCTGTAAAACCAATTCCAAATAAGATAACTGCAACGATTTCAATGAAATTAGACGTCAAATTGCTTCCCATGTTACAGGCCCCCTCTTCTGAACAATGCATAAAATGCATAAATTGTGCATGCAACCTCTGTCCCTACACAAATATTAATGGGAAGAATAATCCCTCCGCTTAATATATCCCCAGGAACTCCCAGTGGGAAAATATGCTCCAGCCCGTTTGCCCCGGTTAAGAAAAAATACAGTGCAATCAGGCCATACATCAAAAGTGCGGTAACCTTGACGATTACATAAATCTTCTCATTAAAAAATCTCTGTGTACTTTTAAATCCGAAAGATGCCGCATAAAGTATGAGCCCTGCCCCTATGACAGCACCGCCTGAAAACCCGCCGCCCGGAGACAGGTGTCCATTTAAAATGATATAGATACCAAATAAAAAGATTACCGGACATACAATCTTTGCCACTTTCCGCAGTACGGTATCATACAACGGCTCCAGCCCATAGTCATCAAGCTTTAGTTTTTTACGTTTTTCCTCATTCTCCACCATAATAAGAATCATTACACAGCAGGTCGCTATAAACAGGACTGTCACTTCCCCGAAGGTATCGAATGAACGGTAATTCAAGATCACTCCCGTTACTATATTGACAGCCCCCGTCTCCTGTAGTCCTTCCGTAATATACCTTTCAGGCACTTCATTGTTGGTGGGATTTGACTCCCCCCCTACAGACGGAAGATAAGATACTGCATAAACTAAAATCATGATCAGCAGCAGACAGATCAGAATACTGACAGCGATATACACTTTGCTGTATGTCTTCAATCTCTCATTACAAGAGTACTCTCTGCTCTTTTTCTTTATCTCTTCGTAGTCTGACGGCTCATATATCTGCTCCGGGTCTTCAAGGGGCGCCGGTGGTTTCATTTCCAGAGTTCCCACAAAGGGATCCTTTTCCCCATTCATCCACCTTCTAAACCGGTAGGCCAGACTGCTGTTATACTCCTCCTGGGGACGTTTTCTGCTCATTCTCCAGTCTCCTTTTCGTCTTCATCTTCTGAAGATATTCTTTGAATTTTCTTCAGGGTTACAAAAAACAAAAGTGAAGTAACACCTGCCCCAACGGCCGCTTCCGTTATTGCCAGGTCCGGGGACTCCATCATCATCCAGATAACTGACATAATCAGGCTGTACGCCATAAAAATGAGAATAGAATTCAGGATATTTTTATGAAAGCTGACTGCCGCTGCACATATAACAAGAAAAACTAAAAGTATCCATGTAATAACTGTCATGCTTCATCCTCCTCTATATCCTCAGGATTTTCTACCGGACAGCATTCTTCCATTTCTACCCGGGACAGCACTTCCAGTTTTGCAACCATGTGTGCCGCAACAGGTGAAGTCATCCAGAGAAATACAATGATGAACAGGATCTTGGCGCTTGGAAAGGTAAATCCATTGAAGATCACAGTACCTGCCAGCAAAAGACCGCAGCCCAATGTATCTCCGATGGCTGCTGCATGCATCCTGTTCAGCACATACTGAAACCGGAAGACACCAATAAACTGAATCACATAAAATATAAGCCCTGCTGCTATACAGACGGCACCTGTCAAAAAACGGATCCATTCAAGAACAATCATCTAAAGCATCCTCCTTCCGCTTTTTTCTACGCCCGTTGCGCGCACGGTATACACCGATGTAAATCTGTGACAAAATTATAACTCCAAGGAAACTAATTAATGCATAGATCAGGCTGATATCCAGAAGGTATGACTCATTCAGCAGCAAACCAAGAACGGCAATGGCCGCAATCACAATACCTCCCAGCATATTGACCGCAACCAGTCTGTCTGCCACAGACGGGCCGAGAATCAGCCTGAGCAGGCATAGTAGGAACATTACCGAAAGCACTGCAAATACAATAATTAAAAATTTTTCACTTACGTCCCCCAGCAACGGTATGTCATGAAACATCTCCTTTCACCTCTCCCTCTGCCATAACCTCCAGTTCCCTGATCTTTTTCACAAAGCCAGATTCGTGGATCCCTACTGCATATTCACGATCAAGACTGTGTACAATAAAGCTGCCCTCCTCCAGATCGGTTGTAATCGTCCCCGGAGTCAGGGTAATCGAATTCGCCAGCACCGTCTGCCCGGTCTGTGTCTTTACATTCGTTCTGAATTTCACAAGTACCGGTTCGGGTTCCCTGTCAAATTCCAGGATCAGCTTCGACACAGCCAGATTCGCTTTCATAATTTCTACAACCAGGAACAGCATATATTTTATAATTTTCCATATGCACCCTGCAGTCTTGAGCTCCCGCCTGGGTGAATACTCCATAAACTTATATAAAAACAAATACAAGGCACCGCAGATAACCGCGCCAAATATTACAATTTCCATTGTTATTCTGCCATTTAAAATAATCCATAGTACAAATAAAAGAATGAACATAACTATCACCTCATCGGTTCTGATCCTGCAGGACGTCCCATATGGATTTCCTATGAAAGAAAGACGCGCATGATACATACTGCTTTATATCTGCGCGCCTCTGCATGTTAACAGGTCAATAAGTAAACTGCCTTTATTCCTTAGCCTTCCAATTTGCATATCTGGTATAGATTGCCATGGTCTTTCCCACGTGTATATGGCCTCCCGGAATCAGCATTGTCTTAATCTCTTTACTCTCCGCTTCCC
>LDAQ01000053.1 GCA_001028025.1 Faecalicatena fissicatena
CATTATTTCCCTACTCTATTAACCAGATTCTGTTTCGGACCGTTTCCGTACAGTGATTACACCGAAAAAAATAAAATTTTATGATAGACTATCCCCGTGTTTATACGTAATAATAGGTGTAACAATATTTTGTAAGCTTACAATTACAGAAAAGGACGCAGATTATGAAAATTAACGATGAAAATTATATCAGGGAGCTAAAGCAGCATAATGAATCCGCCCTGGCCTATATTATTGAAAGGTATGGAGGGCTAGTGAAATCAGTTGTCAGAAAGCATCTTTACGCTTTGCCGCAGTATCAGGAGGAGTGTATGAATGATATTTTCTTCCAGGTGTGGAATAATATCCAGTATTTTGACTGTATGAAGAACTCTTTCAAGAACTGGATTGCGGGTGTGTCGCGGTACCGTGCTATTGACTGCCTGCGCAAACATCGCAGGGAGCTGGAAGTGGAGAATATTGAGGACATACCTGCGGCAAAAGAGGAGGTGGCTTATCAGGAGCTGATCGAAAAGGAGATATCCGAGGAGCTGGAACAGATGCTTTCCTGCCTGACACCGCGGGATCAGGAGCTTTTCAGGCGGCTGTATATCGAGGAACAGGATATCAGCCAGGTAAGCAGGGAAATGGGGATGCAGGAATCTTCAGTTTATAACCATGTATCCCGCGGAAAACGTAAAATCAGAAATCTGTATCCGAGAGAGCAGAAGGAGAGATGAATATGAAGAGTAATATTTATATGATGTTAAATGATATAGATTCCGGCGCTAATGAATACCAGGAGGATGAATGGACGGAGCTGGAAGCAAAAAGGCTGAAGAAAAAGGTGCTTGGCAGGGTTCACAAAAAGAGCAGGAAGAAAATTGCCATAGCGGGTGTCTGCGCGGCAGCAACTTTTGCTCTGCTGGCAGCGGTGCCTTTCAGAGGTGCGGTGGCGGATGCGGTTGAACAATTGTCCTACCGGATCGGGGATTTTCTTGGAATTGACAAAAATCTGGCACCATATGAACAGATTGTCAACCAGTCTGTAACGGAGGGCGGGATTACGGTTACTCTGAATTCGGTGGTACTGGACGTGGACGAACTGATCGTTTCCACAACGGAGGTTTATGAAGAGGCTATTACAGAAGGCGGGCCGGGTCTGATGGGAAATGTTTACATTAATGGTGTGCGTGCATCCGGCGGCGCTGGCGGCGGTTCCTATACGTCAGATGAACATACGAGAGAGGTTGTGATGAAATATTATCTGGATCAGGTAGATATGGCTGATTTGGAACAGGAGGTAAACTTCGCTGTCCGTTTCAATGATTATGAGGAAAACAGGGGCAGCTGGGAGTTTAAATTTAGTGCCAGCGGAGAGCAGCTCTCAGCAGATACGCAGACCATTGATCTCACATATCAGTGTCAGCTTCCGGATGGTTCCAATATCACATTTACAAAATATACGAGTAATGCTATAGGGCAGAAAATATTTTATACAACCGATGGGAATAAGAATGACTATGATATGAAGCTGGAGGGCACGGATAATCTGGGGAATCCGGTAAGCTTTTATGTGAGTTCATCCAATAAAGAGGGGGGGAGATTCGTGATTGATAATTCTGCTGAAAATTTGAGCGATGATGCAGAAACACTGACATTAACTCCTTATGCGGTAAAATTCCCGGAAGAAAGTGGGAGAATGAGTAACGATTATGAGCAGGTTGGGGAACCCTTCACGATTGAGGTTCGATGAAGGAGGGGCGCTCCGTGTAATGTGGGGCGGTAAGCCCTTCACATACACACATGGCGGTTTGAAGGGCGGTCGCTTGTTAAGCAGCAGTATGGCGGAAAAGAGCAGAATTGCATGACACCACGGACGTTCAGCGTGTAAGCCGATGCTTACATGCCTCAGGTCCGCTTGAATCCTGATTCGGAATCAGGGTTCAGTCACGCAATTCTGCTCTTTCCCGCCTTACTGCTGCTAAACGTGCTAGGAGCTCTTCAAACCGTCATGTGTGTATGTGAAGGGCTTACCGCCCCACATTTCACGTCGCTTATGTGCATCCGGGCGGGAGGACAGAATTATGGAGTATTGTTGCTATTGGAGGGCAGTCTGATTATAATGGGGGATAGATGGGAGGGATTGGGATGAAGATGCGCAGTGATTATAATTGTCCGCTGGAGATGACGCATGATATTATTCGGGGGAAGTGGAAGCCGGTTATTTTGTGGGAGCTTAGTAAGGGGGAGTGTTCTCTTTCTGCTTTGAAGAAGGCTATTGGGGGGATGAGTCAGAAGATGCTGGTGCAGCATTTGAATGAGCTTTTGGAGTGGAGGGTGATCGGGAAGACGGTGAGTGATGGGTATCCTTTGAAATCTAATTATTTTCTTACGGATCGTGGAGAAAAGATTTTTGAAGCTGTTTCTATTATGCAGAGTGTTGGGATTGAGATGATGCTTGAGGATAATAGGGAGGAGTTCCTGAAGGAGAAAGGGCTGCTATAGTTACAAAAAAGTAACTGATTTACTGTGCCGCCGGATTCACTTATAATAGGAGTTAGGACAAGGAGGTGCTAAGATGAGAGATTCAGTGAAAACAATTGGTAATTTGATTGATAAGCAAGGTGTGTCATTTATCAGTTCTGTGGATGAGGATGGATTTCCGAATACGAAGGCTATGCTGCCGCCGCGGAAAAGAGAGGGGATAAAGGTATTCTATTTTACTACGAATACATCTTCCATGAGGGTAAGGCAGTATAGGGATCGTCCTCAGGCGTGTATTTATTTTTGTGACAGAAGATTTTTCAGGGGGGTTATGTTAACTGGGACGATGGAGGTGCTGGAAGATCCTGTGTATAAAGAAATGATATGGCAGGAAGGGGATACTATGTATTATCCAGAAGGTGTGACCGACCCGGACTATTGTGTTCTGCGTTTTACCGCCAGTCAGGGGAGATACTACAGCAATTTCAGTTCTGAAACTTTTGATATTGAATAATATTCTTTTACACTTGCTATGGTCTATGCGGTATGTAAATGTGCGAATGAGATTGAAGCCTTCAGATATCGGTTTTTAGATGGGAAGATCGTTTTGTTTGATAAAATAGATACCGCATTTACCTATTTAAATACCGGGAGTGAATTATTCAAAGTGGTCAATGTTCCAATGCAGAAAAATATGAAGGAATATGTGGAACTGGCTGCCAAAACGGCGGCTGAGCAGAAAGAATATTTTACAGGTCCTTTAGGAAATGATGTTTTTCAATGCTCCCCTATGCCGTGGATCACATATACCCATATTTCCCACACGAATTCGGGCAGGAAAGACAATGCCACTCCTTTGTTTGACTGGGGAAAATATTATGAAAAGGATGGAAGGATCGTTATGCCATTGTCCGTTCAGGCTCACCATTCATTTGTCGACGGCATACACATCGGAAAATTTGCAGATATACTACAAAAATATCTGGAAGAATGATAAAAAGAGTCACTTCGTTTGAATGTGCAGAGGGAATATCTGAATGGGAGGGACTATACGTCAGCAGTAAATACGATTTCGAGATTCATGCCATGACCGGAGCATTTCTGGAATGGAGAAAAGAATAATGTAAAGCAGAGAATATGATAAAGTGAGGGCTCCTGTCATATAAATAGAGTAATATCCGTTTATGGGGTTATGGCATGGAGACATTATCACAGATCATGAAATCTATCTACGGGTACCTGTGGGGAATGCCAATGCTGGTGGTTCTTCTGGGTACCCACTTGTATTTTACCGTCAGGCTTGGATTTATCCAGCGGAAGATCCCACTGGGAATCCGGCTCAGTTTTTCGAAAAAAGAGGCCGGTGAAGACGGGATTTCGCCCTTTTCGGCGTTGGCGACGGCGCTGGCGGCTACGATCGGCACCGGCAACATCGTGGGAATTTCGGCCGCGATTGCCATCGGCGGTCCAGGGGCGGTGTTCTGGTGCTGGCTGACCGGGGTGTTCGGCATAGCAACCTGTTATGCCGAGTGTTTCCTTTCCGCAAAATACAAAATAAGAAGGCCGGACGGTTCATATACCGGCGGGCCTATGTACGTGATGGAAAAGGTGCTGCATCAGAAAAGCGCTGCGGTGGTGTTCGCCGTAAGTACAATTCTGGCGTCTCTGGGGATGGGCAGCAGTGTACAGTCGCATTCGATCTGTGCGGCGGTGCGGGTGGAATATCCAATTTCCCCGTCCGTGATCGGGATAATTGCGGCAGTCCTGGTGGGGGCCGTGATGCTCGGCGGTGCAAAACAGATCTCAAAAGTGTGTACATATCTGGTTCCTTTTATGAGTGTTTTTTATTTCGGCGGCTGTCTGTTCCTGATCTGGATGAACCGGGCATATCTGGGAGCGGCGCTTGCTGTTATTGTAGAGTCTGCATTTACCTCAAAATCAGTGTTTGGAGGGCTTGCCGGTACGGCTGTGATGGTGGGAATGCGCACAGGGATCTCAAAGGGGCTGTTTACAAATGAGGCGGGCCTGGGTTCTATCCCCATGACTGCGGCTGCGTCCAGAACCAGTTCCCCGGCAAGGCAGGGGATCATATCTATGACGGGGCCGTTCTGGGATACGGTAGTGATGTGTGCGATCACCGGTATTGCGATTGTGAGCAGTATGCTGAGTGATCCGGGGATTTATGCCGGTGCTGCGGATGACCAGCTGTGCTTTCTGGCTTTTGAAAAACTGCCTGTGGGCGGGAGCCTGATGCTGTCGGTGTCACTGGTGCTTTTTGCCTATGCATCTATCATTGGGTGGAGTTACTACGGGGAATGTGCGGTACAGTATCTGTGGGGGAGCCGAAAAATACTTCCTTATAGAATCGCCTATATAGCGGCGGTATATCTGGGCGCTGTGATGTCACTGGACCTTGTTTGGACGGTATCGGATCTGTTTAACTCATTTATGGCCATACCGAATATACTGTGTATCTGGATGCTGCGGAAAGTGGTAATCAATGAAACGAGGAAAAGCCGCTTTTAAGAGTAACGGGCTCATGTTATAATAGATCCAGATTCTATGAGAAATCGAATGATAGAAAGAAGCATATTAAAATACAAAACAAGGAGCAAAAAAAGATGGCAGGAAAATGGAAGACAGCAATTATCACGCTGAGTGATAAAGGATATGCAGGGGAGCGGGAGGACAAAAGCGGGCTGTTGATCCGGGAGATGATAGAGCAGGAAGGATATGAGACAACGGCGATGATTCTGCTGCCGGATGAGCAGAAAATGATTGAGGAGAAACTGAAAGAGCTCTGCGACGAGGGCGGGACAGATTTGATCCTTACCACCGGCGGGACAGGATTTTCACCGAGGGACTGTACGCCGGAGGCAACCCTGGCCGTGGCGGAGAAGAATGCGCCGGGAATTGCCGAGGCGATGCGTTACGCTTCCCTCCAGATTACTCCCCGTGCTATGCTGAGCAGGGGAGCCTCCGTGATCAGAGGAAAGACCCTGATCATTAATCTGCCGGGCAGCCCGAAAGCGGTGAAAGAAAATCTGGAATACGTCTTATCTTCCCTTCCCCATGGTCTGGAGATTATGAAAGGCCTGTCAGGCGAGTGCGGAAGCGATGTGAAGAAACATGAAAAATGATATCTGCGGAAATAGAGAGGGCGGAAGCATCCGGGCTATTTATACAAGGCAGGAGGAAAATTCTGCACACAGCACAGAGAAAAAGAGAACCGGTCTGGCAAAGGCTGCTGCGAGCGTAATGCTCACTGTCGGAGAGGGAATAGAAGGAGACCGGCATGGAAAGAATCGGGAGCGTCAGCTGACGCTTCTGGATGAGGGCACCAGGGATTGGATGCAGGTACAGATGACTGAGGGACTGTGCTTTCAGCGGTTCCGGGAGAATTTTCTGACGCGTGGGCTGGACTATGCAGTGCTTCATGCGGGAACCCGAATCTGCATCGGATCTGCCGAGATTGAGATAACGCAGAAAGGCAAGAAATGCTTTCCGGAATGTGGGCGCAGGCAGTTGGGAATGGAGTGTATGCTCTGCGGCAACGCCTGTTTTGCCAAGGTGGTCCAAGGTGGAACCGTGAAGACTGGAGATGAAATCCGATTATCGGATATATCAGTCTGCGGATACACTGCTGAAGGGGAATCCAGGTACAGCCGTCAGCTGCCTATACTGGGGCTGGGTGAAAGGGGTCAGACCCTTTTGAGAAAATCCTCCGTGCTGGTTGCCGGGGCAGGCGGACTGGGCTGCCCTGCTATCACTGCTCTTGCCGCCGCCGGTGTGGGGCGGATCGGTATCGCGGACAGAGACAGGATCGCCATGACGAATTTGAACCGGCAGTTTCTTTATACGCCGGAGGACATCGGAAAAAGCAAAGCAAAAGCAGCAGGAGAATGGGTGAAGAGATTCCGGCCGGACTGCAGTGTGGATATCTATGAGTTTAAAATGACCGGAGAAAATGTGGACAGGCTGGTGGCGGGATATGATATGATCCTTCTGGCACTGGACACTGTGAAGGCCAGGATGGTTCTGAACGCAGCCGCCCGCAGGCTTAGTCTGCCGCTGGTGGACGGGGCTGTGGATGGATTTTATGGCACGGTAACGGCAGTATTCAGCGGCCTGGACCCCTGCCTGGCCTGTCTGAATCCGCAGGGAAAAGAACCGGAAAGGGAGAGCCTTTCCTTTGGTCCTGTAACAATGCAGGTGGGAGCAGCCGAGGCACAGACAGCCCTGCTGTATCTGGCGGGCATGAAAAAGACAGGCGGAGTCTGGAATTTTGACGGGAATGCCGGAAGCATGGAGAAAATTCCGGTAAAAAAGAACCCGGATTGTAAAGTGTGCGGTAATCCCGTATAATGGACTACAGGAAAACGAGAAAAGGAAACCGGAGGCTGACATATGACAGACCAGTATGGACGGAAAATAGAATATCTGAGGGTATCTGTGACAGACAGATGCAATCTGCGGTGCGGCTATTGTATGCCCGAAGAGGGGGTGGAACAGGTTACCCACAGTGAGATTCTGACTTACGCAGAGATTGTCAGGGTCTGCCGTATCTGTGCGGACGAGGGGATATCCAGGATTAAGCTGACAGGCGGGGAGCCTCTGGTTAGAAAAGGGATCAGCAGTCTTCTGTATGAACTCAGGCAGATAAACGGTATTGAAGAGGTGACTCTGACGACCAACGGAGTGCTCCTGGCAGAACAGATCGATTCGCTTGCAAAAGCAGGACTGGATGCGGTGAATATCAGTCTGGATACGCTGGAGAGGGAGCAATACGCGCAGATTACCAGACGGGATGAACTTGAAAGAGCACTGGAGGGGCTGGAAGCAGCGCTGCAGTATCCGGATATTCGGGTAAAGGTAAATTGTGTTGCACTTCACGGTGTCAATGAGGCACAGTGGGTACCCCTGGCAGGGCTGGCAAAGCGTGCATCGGTGGATGTGCGTTTCATAGAGATGATGCCCATCGGACTTGGAAAAGCCAGCACCGGCAGCAGCCAGGCGGAGGTGTGCAGAGTACTTAAGGAGGCGTACGGTGAACCCCGGTTTTTATCCGGAAGGTTTGGAAACGGACCAGCAGTGTATGCGGCTTTTCCTGGATTCTGCGGGAAAATTGGTTTCATCAGTGCCATTTCACATCAGTTCTGCGGGGACTGCAACAGAGTCCGTCTGACCGCGGAAGGATTTTTGAAACCATGTCTGCAGTATTCGTACGGAGCGGATTTAAGAGAGCTGCTGAGACGAGAAACGGATGATGCAGGGCTGCAAGCAGTCATTCAAAAGGTTATATTTGAAAAGCCGCGGTGCCATCAGTTTACAACAGAAAAAGAAGCCGGACAGGATATCGTGGATGACAGTGCACTGGAAGAAAAACAAATGTCAAGGATTGGGGGATAATGATGGGGAAAGTAATTGCGGTCTGTACAAGCCCTGCCAAGGGAACGCAGAAGACCAATGTAGGAGAAGCTGTATTTATAGAAGATTTCGGAATAGAGGGGGATGCCCACGCCGGTAAATGGCACAGGCAGGTGAGCCTTCTTTCTTATGATAAGATAGAGGATTTCAGGAAACGCGGGGCGGAAGTAGCCGACGGTGCTTTTGGCGAAAATCTGGTGGTCGCGGGGATTGATTTTAAATCACTTCCTGTGGGAACCCGTTTTCAGTGCAATGAGGTGATTCTGGAGATGACCCAGATTGGAAAAGAGTGCCATCACGGCTGCGAGATTTTCCAGAAAATGGGAGACTGCATTATGCCCAGGGAGGGCGTCTTCGCAATCGTGATCAAAGGTGGAAAAATCCGGGTGGGAGATCAACTGGAAATGTTGTAGCCGCGTCAGGAAAAGGAAGGTTGTCAGAGATGGAACTGCTCAAAGTTGATACGCTGGAAGAGGCAAGGCAGAAAGTAAAGGCAGCGCTTGCGGACATACAAATGAAGAAGGAAAAACTGCCGCTTCTGGAATCAGGCGGTTATACACTGGCGGAAGATATTTTTGCGCCGGTGCCTGTCCCCGCATTCTGTCGGTCTACTGTGGATGGATATGCTGTGAAAGCTTCCAATACCAGTGGCGCTACAGAGAGCCTTCCGGTGCTGTTAAAGTGTATCGGCGAGGTAAAGATGGGCGAACGGGCCGATTTTACACTGCAGGACGGGCAATGCGTTTATGTGCCCACAGGAGGAATGATTCCAGAGGGGGCGGATGCATGTGTGATGATCGAATACTGCGAGGAGTTCTCGGACTTAGAGATCGCCGTTTATCATACGGCGGCTTTGAAAGAAAACGTGGTGTATATCGGCGAGGACATGGAGTCCGGGGAGAAAGTGCTTTCCCGGGGGGAGAGGATCCGGCCCCAGACAGTCGGTGTTCTGGCGTCGCTTGGGATAACAGAGGTTCCGGTGTATGTGCCGTGGAATCTGACAATTATTTCTACCGGGGATGAACTGGTTTCACCGGTGGCGGATCCACTGCCCGGACAGGTCAGAGATATTAATACATACGGGATATGCGCGCAGGCACAGAGCCTGCATTTTAAAATAATTGGATCTTTTGTACTGAAAGACAGCAGAGAACTGATTGAAAGCAGAGTGAAAAGGGCGATGTGTGAAAGCGATATCGTTGTAATATCCGGAGGGAGCTCTAAGGGAAAGATGGATGCGACCGCAGAGGTGATTGAAAATGCCGCTGACGAAGGGATACTCACCCATGGACTTGCTCTGAAGCCGGGAAAACCGACTATCCTTGGATATGACAAAACATCGCAGACCTTTCTGGCAGGACTCCCCGGTCATCCCGCTGCGGCAATGCTTGTCTTTGAACTGCTGATAAGATGGCTGTGGACGGAAAAGACCGGCGGCAGAGAGGCAATCCCTTTCAGAGCGGAGTTGTCCACGAATATACCGGGGGCACCCGGAAAGAGAACATGCCAGCTTGTAAGCCTGAATGCTGCAGGGAGAGATGGGGGATACCAGGCGGTTCCCATATGGGGAAAGTCGGGGCTCATTCACACACTGGCGGCTGCGGACGGATATGTGATGCTGGAGGAAGATGCGGAAGGCCTGAAGAAGGGGGAGACCGTCAGCGTCTATCTGCTGGAGAGGAGGCAGTATTGAGGTGGAAAAGAGGAATTTGTATCTGAAGACAACGCCTGTAGAAGAGGCCTGGAAGCAGTATAGAGATTTGTTGAGTATAGAGAAACAAGTAGAGTATATCTGTCCGGAAAACAGCCTGGGGCGTGTCACTGCTCAGGCTGTCTATGCGAAATGCAGTTCACCGCTGTATAATTCGGCGGCAATGGACGGTATCGCTGTTATTGCCCACAATACGCAGGAAGCATCGGAGAAGTCACCGAAGATGTTATATCAGGGCAGGGATTATATGGTTGTGGATACGGGGGATCCCGTAAAGTTTCCCTACGATGCCGTTATCATGGCGGAAGATCTGCTGGAGACAGACGGAGGAGAAGAAGGGGCTTTGCAGATCACAGCACCCGTGCCTGCCTGGAATCATGTGCGTCCTGTGGGAGAGGACATTGTGCAGGGAGAGATGCTCCTCTCCAGCCGGCATACTGTCAGGCCCGTGGACATTGGCGCCCTTCTGGCCGGCGGAATCCGGGAGATCGGAGTCTACAGGCAGCCGCGGGTGGGAATCATTCCAACGGGTACCGAGATCATTGAACCGGATATGATTCCGGGCGAGGGCGATATCATAGAGTCCAACTCCAGAATGTTTGAGGCTCTGGTACAGGACTGCAGAGGAATTCCTTCCCGGTATCCGATTGTAGAAGATGATTATGATAAAATCAGGTCGGCGGTATTAAAAGCGGCCGGGGAGAATGATGTTGTTCTGGTCAGCGCAGGGTCCAGCGCGGGAACCGAGGATTACACCGTCCATATCCTGCGGGAGATCGGTACCGTTGCGGTACATGGCGTGGCTATGAAACCGGGCAAGCCGGTGATCCTCGCAGTTGTGCAGGGGCGTCCGGTGATCGGACTGCCGGGATATCCCGTGTCGGCATATCTGGCTTTTGAGAATTTTGTGAAACCGGTGCTGGAACTTTATGCCGGTGATGTCAGGCACATAGCGGATACGGTGGAGGCCGTGCTTTCCAGAAGGCTGGTATCCTCCCTGAAACACCGGGAGTATGTGCGGGTCAAAGTGGGAAAGGTGAAGGACCGCTATGTGGCGGCGCCTCTGGCGAGAGGCGCGGGGGCTGCCATGAGCCTTGTCCGGGCGGACGGGTTCTGTGTGATTGAAAAAAACAGCGAAGGGTATGAGGCAGGGGAAACAGTTCGGGTTGACCTCTGTCGGGATATCCGGGAAGTAGAGCATACGGCCGTGTCTATCGGAAGCCATGACCTGATCCTGGATGTGCTCGCGGACCTGCTGCCGCTGCATTTCCCCGGTCATTTCCTTTCCAGCACCCATGTGGGAAGTATGGGAGGCCTTATGGCCCTCAGGCGGGGAGAGGCACATCTGGCTCCGACACATCTGCTGGACGAGGAGACAGGTATTTATAATATTTCTTATATAAAGAGGTTGTTTCCAGGGAAAGAAATGATTCTGATCCGGGGTGTAAAGCGGATTCAGGGAATTCTTGTAAAAAAAGGAAATCCGCTCCGGATCCGGGGTGTAGAAGATCTGACCCGCTGCTGCTATGTGAACCGCCAGAGAGGAGCCGGGACAAGGGTGCTGTTTGACTATAAACTGAAACAGGCGGGAATCTCTCCGGAGGAGATTGACGGATATGACACCGAAGCCGCCACACATATGGCGGTAGCCGCCAGAGTGAAAGAGGGCGGCGTGGATGCAGGCATGGGCATCCTTTCAGCGGCAAAGGCGATGGACCTGGATTTCATCGAGGTGGGAGAAGAAGAATATGATTTTGCAGCAGAAGCTGCCAGTCTTGAGCTGCCGGAAGTACAGATGTTTATAGAGATTCTGAAAAGCCGGGAATTCCAGGAGAAGGTTACTGGTCTCGGCGGCTATGGCCTGAAAGGCACGGGGGAAATCATACGGATCTGAAAAAAATTAAGAAATATGGGGAATGAGAAGAATGACGCAGGTTAAGAGCGTAAAGTTAAAGGGGTGCCTGTATGCTTTTTTGGCAGGTGCCCTCTGGGGTGTTACAAGCCCGGCGGCACAATACTTGTTTGAAAGAAAAAATATAGTGTCTGAATGGCTTGTGCCGTTCCGTCTGATATCGGCCGGTCTGCTCCTGCTGATCTATGCGGGTATCCGGGGGCAGGATATTACGAGTATCTGGAAGGAAAAGAAGGATGCATGCAGGCTGGTTTTGTTCGGGATACTCGGCATGATGGGAATGCAGTTTACCTTCTTTTCAGCTGTGCAGGAGATGGATGCTGGTACGGCAACGATCTTTCAGTATCTGAATCCCGCGATGCTGATTCTGTTTTTTGCGGTGGTGCATAAGATTATGCCCGGCAGGAAAGAAATCCTGGCAGTAATGGCGGCGGTCTCGGGGATTGCGATTGTTGCAACCCATGGGAACTTTTCCACCCTGTCCATATCACCAAAGGGCTTCGTACTCGGCATGCTTGTAGCTGTAACCACCTGTTTTTACGGGGTGCTTCCAGCACCTCTGGTAAAACGGTACAGTGCGGAGGCAGTCAGTGCCTGGGGTATGATTGCCGGGGGACTGGTTCTGATGGCTGTTACGAGGCCGTGGAGGATTCCTGTGGTGATAGACCTTCAGGTAGCAGCGGCCTTTTTTATGATTATTACGGTCGGAACGATACTGCCCTTCTGTTTTTATCTTTCATCGGTAAAGTATACAGGCTCTGTTTATGCCGGGCTGTTTTCCAGCGTAGAGCCGGTTGCGGCTACTGTCGTAGCGGCAGTGTGCCTGGGTACCAGGTTTATGAAAATGGATATTCTGGGGTTTGCGCTGGTCCTGTCTACGCTGTTTATACTGGCAATCCCTGAGAAAGTGCGGTAAAATCAGAAAAGGCTTACTGTTTACACGCCGGTCTGTAAGCAGTAACGGAAAAGGCAGATTCCGCCTGTCTCTGAAAAATTTCTTGCATGTGTGTCTGAAACGTTATATAGTGGACAATGGATTGCCAAAAAGCAGCCAGATTATGATGAAGAAATACAGAGGCAAAAAGATGGAAAGTACAGTAAAAAAGAAAACATTGATGAAAGACATGACGCAGGGAAGTCCGATCAGGCTGATTCTGGAATTTACCCTGCCCATGATATTTGGATTTTTGTTCCAGCAGTTTTACAATATGGCAGATACCGTGATTGTTGGCCGGTTCCTGGGAGTGAAAGCGCTTGCCGCCGTGGGCGCTACGGGTTCCGTGAACTTCTGCGTCATCGGATTCTGCATGGGAATCTGCAATGGATTTGCAATACCTGTTGCGCAGAAATTCGGAGCGAAGGACGAGCGGGGACTTCGTAAATCCGCGGGAAACGGGGCAACCTTAAGCGTAATTTTTGCGGCGGTTATGACAATCATAACGGTGGTGCTGTGCCGTCAGATTCTGGAGTTTATGAATACCCCGTCCGACATTATCGACGGGGCCTATCAGTATATCGTAGTGATATTTGCAGGCATTCCGGCCATATTTTTATATAATCTGCTCTCGGGCTATATCCGCTCACTGGGAGATGCGAGGACACCGGTAATTTTCCTTACCATATCGTCTCTGCTGAATATTGTTCTGGATGTGCTGTTTATCGTAGTGTTTAAGATGGGAGTGGCGGGGGCCGCCTATGCAACGGTTGCGTCCCAGGCCGTTTCGGGGATATTGTGTCTTTTCTATATGATAAAGCATTTCCCGATTTTGAGGCTTCAGAAGGATGACTGGAAACTGAACCGAAGATATGTAAGTTCACTTTGCAGGATGGGAATTCCAATGGGTCTGCAGTATTCCATCACTGCAATAGGCAGCGTGATTCTTCAGGTTGCGGTGAATTCCCTGGGATCCATGGCGGTCGCCTCAGTTACGGCGGCATCTAAGATCCAGATGCTGGTGTGCTGTCCCTACGATGCGATGGGAGCCACCATGGCGACTTACGGCGGGCAGAATGTGGGAGCGAAGCGGCTGGACCGGATTAGCAAAGGGTTAAAAAGCTGTCTGATCATCGGGGCGGTCTATTCTGCCGTGGCACTGGGAATTACTGTTTTGTTCGGAAAGCAGATTGCCTGGCTGTTTATTGATCAGGGAGAAAAACAGATTCTGGGGCAGGTATATCTGTATCTGCTTGGCTCCGGAGTCTGCTATATGCTTCTTGCGGTGGTGAATATTGTTCGCTTTCTCATCCAGGGGATGGGATACAGTATGTTTGCCATACTTGCAGGTGTGTGTGAAATGGTGGCGAGAGGTTTTGCGGGATTCATCCTGGTGCCGGCATTCGGATACGGGGCGGTGTGCCTTGGAAACGGACTTGCATGGCTGGCGGCGGATTTGTTTTTGATTCCGGCATATTTTCATGTGATGAAGAGATTAAGAAGATTGTTTCAGGAGGAAAAAGAAAGATGAAATGGAATAGTTTCCGGTTAAAGACGACGACAGAGGCGGAAGACATTGTCAGTAGTATGCTGGCGGATCTGGGGATACAGGGGGTTGAGATTGTGGACAAGGTTCCCTTGACTCAGGCAGACAAGGAGCAGATGTTTGTGGACATTCTTCCGGAGGGGGAGGCCGATGACGGAGTGGCTTACCTGAACTTTTATCTGGAAGAGGAGGAAGACAAAGAAAAGATTCTTGGCAACGTCAGAAGAGAGCTGGAAGAGATGGCCTCTTATCTGGATGTTGGAGAATGCCTTATAGAAGAGTCTCAGACAGAGGATGTGGACTGGGTGAACAACTGGAAGCAGTATTTCCACCAGTTTTATGTAGATGACATCCTGATTATTCCATCCTGGGAGGACGTGAAGCCGGAGGACAGTGATAAACTGGTAATCCATATCGATCCGGGGACTGCATTTGGCACAGGCATGCATGAGACGACACAACTGTGCATACGCCAGCTGCGCAAATACGTGACTCCCAAGACTCAGATCCTGGATGTGGGCTGCGGAAGCGGTATCCTTGGGATGCTGGCGCTGAAGTTCGGGGCATCGTACTCTGTGGGAACGGACCTGGATCCCTGTGCGATTAATGCCACCAATGAGAACATGGAAGTAAACGGCATCGGCCGGGAACAATATGAAGTGATGATTGGAAATATCATTGATGATAAGGCAGTGCAGGAAAAAGCGGGATATGCACGGTATGATATTGTTGTGGCAAATATTCTGGCTGATGTGCTGGTAGGACTGACACCGGTCATTGTGAATCAGATGAAATTCGGAGGAATTTATATTACCAGCGGTATCATTGACGACAAGGAACAGACCGTGATCCGTGCTGTAGAGGAAGCTGGACTGGAAGTGCTGGAAGTGACATATCAGGGAGAATGGGTCTCTGTAACCGCAAGAAAGAATTAATCAGAGGAAAGAAGGAGTTGTGAGATGCATCGTTTTTTTACAGAACCGTCCCGCGTCCATGATCAGGTGATTGAGATCGGCGGGCCGGACGTAAACCATATGAAAAATGTGCTCCGCATGAAGCCCGGAGAAAAGGCGGAGATCAGTGACGGAGCGGGGATAGAGTATCTCTGTGAAATCGACAGGTATGAAGAAGACGCTGTGATCCTTCGGATTCTGTCTTCGGCGGGGGAACCTGCCGAACTGCCCTCTAAGATTTTCCTGTTTCAGGGGCTGCCCAAAAGTGATAAGATGGAACTGATCATTCAGAAAGCGGTGGAGCTGGGTGTGCATGAGATTATTCCGGTGGCGACGAACCGTGCGGTTGTAAAGCTGGACGAAAAGAAAGCCGCAAAAAAGACGGAGCGGTGGAATTCCATTGCCCTGAGCGCTGCGAAGCAGTGTGGGAGGAGCATCATTCCGCAGGTGGCACAGGTGAAAAATTTCGGCGGTGCCCTGGAGTATGCGGACGGGCTGGATGTGGTGCTGATCCCCTATGAACTGGCAAAAGGGATGGAAGAGACAAAGCGGATTATTTCCTCCATTGAGCCTGGAAAGAGCGTCGGAATCTTCATCGGGCCGGAAGGCGGATTCGAGGAGGAAGAGATCCAAAAGGCCATGGGAATGGGTGCGCTGCCTGTTACGCTGGGCAGGAGGATCCTGCGGACGGAGACGGCGGGCTTCACGATCCTGTCTGTTCTGATGTATCATTTTGAGAGATAAATGCTGCACTTCGGCTAAGCCGGAGGGGTTTCGGCTATTTCCCTGCAGCGGTACAAACCGGTTCCTGAACATTAAGGGTTCAGAAAGCATAATGTAATAATAAGAAACAGTAAAGGAATGATATCATGGAAGTATATTTAGATAATTCAGCAACGACCAGATGCTATCCGGAAGTTGGGGATTTGGTTTATAAAGTAATGTGCCAGGACTACGGCAATCCTTCCTCCATGCACCGAAAAGGAGTGGAAGCGGAACGCTATGTAAAAGAGTCAAAGGAAAGACTGGCCAGAATTCTGAAGGTGAACACAAAAGAAATCTTTTTTACTTCAGGAGGAACAGAGAGTGACAACCTCGCTCTTATCGGTGCTGCGCGGGCCAATAAGAGGGCAGGTAACCATCTGATTACAACGGCAATCGAACATCCTGCCATCCTGAACACAATGCGGTATCTCGAAGAGGAAGAAGGCTTCCGTGTCACATACCTGCCGGTGGATGCAAACGGAAGGGCAAAGCTGGAGGCCCTGAAGGAAGCTCTGTGTGAAGATACGATTCTAGTTTCAATTATGTATGTGAACAACGAAATGGGTTCGGTCCAGCCTGTGGACGAGGCGGCACAGATTGTAAAGAAATACAATCCGAACATTTTAGTACACTCAGATGCCGTGCAGGGATTCGGCAAATATCACATATATCCAAAAAGGCAGGGAATTGACATGCTGACTGCCAGTGGTCATAAGATTCATGGCCCGAAGGGGACAGGATTTATTTATATTAATGAAAAAGTAAAGATTAAACCGATTGTGTTCGGTGGAGAGCAGCAGAAGAATATCCGTTCGGGTACGGAAAATGTTCCTGGTATCGCGGGGCTTGGCCTGGCGGCACAGATGATTTACAAAGATCTGGACATGAAGGTGGCTCTGATGCGTGAGCTGAAGGCATATTTCCTGGAGGGAATCTCCGGGATCGAGAATATTGCCGTGCACGGTCTGACTGATGAGAACAGTGCACCCCATATTATCAGTGTGGGGATCGCGGGCATCCGCAGCGAAGTGCTTCTGCATGCGCTGGAGGACAAGGGAATCTATGTTTCATCCGGTTCCGCATGCGCTTCCAACCACCCGGCTGTCAGCGGTGTGCTCAAAGGAATAGGGGCTCCCAAAGAGTATCTGGATGCAACATTAAGGTTCAGTATGTCTGAGTTTACTACAAAAGAAGAAATTGACTATACGCTTGAGACGTTATATAATTGTGTTCCAATGCTTCGGAAATATACAAGACACTGAAAAACAGGTGCTTCCGGCAGCAATGCGGGGAGCATAACACGTTACTGTTTACGGGCTTGCCTGTGAACAGTAACTATAACACAAAGGAGATAGATATGAGATTTCATTCATTCTTGATTAAATACGGAGAAATCGGTATTAAAGGAAAAAACAGATATCTGTTTGAGGACGCCCTTGTCCGCCAGATGCGCTTTGCTTTAAAAGGGGTGGACGGAGATTTTTATGTTCACAAAGCCCAGGGCAGGGTCTATGTTGAATGCGAGGGTGAGTATGATTATGAAGAGACTGTAGAGAGCCTGAAAAGGGTATTTGGAATCGTGGGAATCTGTCCGGTCGTGCGTGTGGAAGACCGCGGATTTGAGCAGCTTTCCAGGGATGTCACAGCCTATATGGATGAGATGTATCCTGACAAAAACCAGACTTTTAAGGTAGAGGCCAGGAGAAGCAGGAAACAGTACCCCATGACTTCTATGGAGCTTAACTGCGAGCTGGGCGGTGTGATACTGGATGCGTTCCCGGAGATGAAGGTAGATGTGCACAATCCGGATATCCGGCTGAATGTGGAGGTTCGGGAAGAAATCTATCTTTATTCCGAGATCATACCGGGACCAGGCGGTATGCCTGTAGGAACCAACGGCAACGCCATGCTTCTTCTGTCCGGCGGGATTGACAGCCCGGTTGCAGGGTATATGATCTCTAAAAGAGGTGTGGGGCTGCACGCCACATATTTCCATGCGCCGCCCTACACCAGTGAGCGGGCAAAAGAGAAGGTCATCGATCTGGCCAGACTGGTTTCCAGGTATGCGGGACCGGTTCAGCTGCATGTTGTCAATTTTACAGATATCCAGCTCTATATCTATGAAAAATGTCCGCATGAAGAACTGACGATCATTATGCGCCGTTATATGATGAAGATTGCGGAGCATTTTGCAAAGGAGAATGGCTGCCTGGGCCTGATTACCGGAGAGAGCATCGGGCAGGTTGCAAGCCAGACCATGCAGAGCCTTGCGGCAACAAATGCGGTGTGTACACTGCCTGTTTACCGTCCGCTTATTGGATTCGATAAACGGGAAATCGTGGAAATAGCCGAGAAGATAGACACCTATGAGACATCGATTCAGCCGTTCGAGGACTGCTGTACTATCTTTGTGGCAAAGCATCCGGTTACAAAACCGAACCTGGAGAGGATTGAAAAGTCAGAGCTCAATCTGACAGAAAAGATAGATGAGCTTGTAAAGACAGCGATAGAAACGACAGAGATACTGACTGTGAAGTAGGAATATCGTGAAAAGAGCTGTCTCCTGTGAGACAGCTCTTATAATGCAGATGTGTGCCAATCCGGCATTCTGTATTTTGTGCCCGGGCCGGACACTCTTTTTGTGATTATGGTTATGCCGCCGGACATTACTGGATAATGTATGGAGCCAGTGCGCTGAGAATATCATCTGTTACACTTCCCTCAGCGTGTACATTCAGTTCGATCGGTTTAGAAAGATCTAAACTGAAAATACCCATGATTGATTTGGCATCTATTACATATCTTCCGGATACTAAATCAAAGTCATTATCAAATTTTGTAATTTCATTTACAAATGATTTTACTTTGTCGATAGAGTTTAAAGAAATCTGTACTGTTTTCATCGTGAAATACCTCCTTATTATACGTTTACAGGGCTTTTGCCCTACGTCTATTCTACGAGATGACAGTTTAAAAGTCAAGAAACAAAGAAGGAAAAACCAGGAAATAGGAGAATTATTTTATGAAAAAGGTTGCGCTGCATAATTTGGGGTGTAAAGTGAATGCATATGAGACAGAAGCGATGCAGGAAATGCTGGAGAAGGCAGGGTATGAGATCGTTCCGTTCAAAGAAGGGGCGGATATTTATATCATTAATACCTGTACTGTGACAAACATTGCGGACCGCAAGTCCAGGCAGATGCTCCACCGGGCCAGAAGGATGAACCCGGCTGCTGTGGTGGTTGCTGCGGGCTGCTATGTGCAGGCGCAGGAAGAAAAACAGGAGGTGGATCCATGCATTGATATTGTAATCGGCAATAATAAGAAACAGGATCTGCTTAAGATCCTGCAGGAATATGAAAATGAGCATGCTGAAAAAGAAGCAGCAAGGCCCAACGCTGTATCTGTCAGGGAAATGCTGGATATCAACCATACAAAGGAATATGAACCCCTGCGCCTGTCTAAGACAGGGGAGCATACGAGGGCTTATATTAAAGTGCAGGACGGCTGCAATCAGTTTTGTTCTTACTGCATCATTCCCTTTGCAAGGGGACGCGTCAGAAGCCGTGCAAAGGCGGATGTACTGGAAGAAGTAAGGCGTCTGGCTGAAAACGGGTACCAGGAAGTTGTCCTTACGGGAATTCATCTGAGTTCCTACGGGATTGATCTTGAGGAAACAGAAAGCCTGCTGTCCCTGATCCGGGCGGTACACGAAGTCAGGGGAATCAGAAGAATCCGCCTGGGTTCTCTGGAGCCGCGTATTATTACAGAAGAGTTTGTGCAGGAGCTTGCGTCACTGGAGAAGATCTGTCCACATTTTCACCTGTCCCTTCAGAGCGGCTGTGACACTACCCTGAAAAGGATGAACAGGCGGTACAGCAGTGAAGAGTATTTTGAGAAATGTCTGCTGCTGAGAAAGTATTTTGACAATCCGGCGTTGACAACGGATGTAATCGTGGGCTTCCCGGGAGAGACGGAGGAAGAATTCGAACAGTCCAGGGCTTTTGTGGACAAGGTGGATTTTTACGAGACTCATATTTTTAAATATTCAAAACGTCAGGGCACGAAGGCTGCAGTCATGGAGAATCAGGTGCCGGAACAGGTAAAAGCGCAGCGCAGCGATAACCTGCTGGCTTTAAACGAGAAAAAAAGACGGGACTACGAGAAAAGTTTTATCGGAAAAGAAGTGGAAGTCCTGTTTGAGGAAGAAACAGAAGTGAACGGCAGTAAAAAACAGACGGGCCATACAAAAGAATATATGAAAATTGCACTAGACACGGATGAAAATCTGCAGAATTGTATCGTAAAAGTTGAAATTGAAAATGATTTACAAATTATACATTGAATTTTGGCAGTGTTTATATTAAAATTGTAAATAGGGTATTAGGCATGAAAGCCGGATTTTTCAACAAGATAAACGTGGATTGTAACAAAAGAATGTTGGAAAATACAGATAACACTAAAATAACAGGATACACAAAAATGGAGGAGAAGAAATGAGCGATTTAAGCAACACCCAATTCTTTCAGGTAGAGCCTGGTCCGCAGATTTCCGCAAGGGATATTCTGGAGATTGTATATAAAGCTCTGAAAGAAAAGGGGTATAACCCAGTGAATCAGATTGTCGGCTATATCATGTCAGGCGATCCGACTTACATCACAAGTTATAACGGCGCCAGAAGCCTGGTGATGAAAGTGGAGAGGGATGAACTGGTAGAAGAATTGTTAAAAGCGTATATTACGCATAATTCCTGGGAATAATCAATATGCGGATCATGGGACTTGATTATGGCACGAAGACTGTCGGCGTAGCGATCAGCGATGCGCTTGGTTTTACTGCCCAGGGAATAGAGACAATTCAAAGAAAAGAGGAGAACAAGCTGAGGCGGACTCTGGCGCGTATAGAAGAACTGGTTTCTGAATACGAGGTGGAGAAGATCGTGCTTGGTTTTCCAAAACATATGAACAACGATATTGGGGAACGTGCGGAGAAATCTTTAGAGTTTCGGGATATGCTTGTGCGGCGCACCGGGCTGGAAGTCATCATGTGGGATGAACGCCTGACAACTGTGGAAGCAGAACGGACTTTGATCGAGAGCAATGTGAGACGTGAGAATCGGAAAAAGTATATTGACAAGATTGCGGCAATATTCATTCTGCAGGGCTATCTGGATTCTGTTTATTTACAGAGGCAGGCAGGTCAGGAAGAATAGGGGCTTAGCCTGTGGGCTGAAGCGGATGCCGCGGAAATAAGGGGACATTTGTATGGAAAAGATTAAATTTACATTTGAGGATACAAGTGAAACAGTAGAATTTTTTGTATTGGAACAGACAAAGATCAATGGGGCTGTATACATACTGGTCACAGACTCAGAAGAAGATGATGCAGAATGTCTCATTTTGAAAGACACAAGCTCTGCAGAGGATGCAGAGAGTGTATATGAGGTTGTCGAAGATGACACTGAGCTTCTGGCGGTTTCCAAGGTTTTTGAGGAACTGCTGGAGGACGTAGATATTGAAATGTAAGATCTGAATTCGCCGTGCAGCGCCCATTTGAAGGGACTGGACTGTGGAAAGGCCAGAAGTGGCCGAGGATTTTTACAATAGATGTACCTGTTCACAACGATGGACAGATACACCGCAAGCCCATGAAAACCGCCTTTGGCGATGGGGCCTGTATCGCATGTTCAGCGTTTGTGCAGTGAATGCACAGTCTGGTACTGAACAGTTACTAAAAGATTTACTTACTGCTAATGAATCGGAGTATGGCAATGGAACAGGAAAAAGTGCAGGAACTGCTAAAAGTAAAACTGAGAGAAAAAGGTTTAAAAGTAACCCAGCAGAGAATGCTTGTTTTACAGACGCTGTCCAAAAACAGCGGCAGCCATATGGCGGCTGAAGACATATATGAAGTGATAAAGGAGGGCTATCCTGAGATTGGACTGGCCACAGTTTATCGTACTTTGCAGCTGCTCCTTGAAATGCAGTTGGTGGACCGCATTAACTTAGATGACGGGTGTGTCAGATATGAGATCGGACATATTTTTGAAGGTGATACAAAGCACAGCCATCATCACTTGATATGCAGGACGTGTGGAAAAGTTCTGCCTTTTGAAGATGACCTTCTGGAAGAACTGGAGCGTCACATTGAGGAGGACACAGGATTCCACGTGCTGGACCACGAACTGAAATTTTACGGACTTTGTAAAGAATGCCTCAGTAAAAGCAAATAATCCGCTGATATTGTACGGTGGAGGCTTGCTGTTATTTTCATGCGCGGAAGTAGGTACATAAAAACACATGGAGGTGTAAAATTATTGAAAAAAACAAGTAATGGAAAATTAAGGATTATCCCTCTCGGCGGTCTTGAGCAGATAGGGATGAATATTACTGCCTTTGAATTTGAGGACAGTATTATTGTAGTGGACTGCGGACTCGCATTCCCGGAAGACGATATGCTCGGTATAGATCTTGTAATACCGGATGTGACATATCTTAAGGACAATATTGACAAGGTAAAGGGATTTGTTATTACTCATGGACATGAGGATCATATCGGGGCCCTGCCCTATGTACTGAAGGAGATCAATCTCCCGATTTACACGACAAAGCTCACCATGGGTATTATTGAAAATAAACTGAAAGAGCATAATCTGCTACGCGGCACAAAACGGAAAGTCGTACGCCACGGACAGTCAATCAATCTTGGAAAGTTCAGAATTGAATTTATTAAGACAAACCACAGTATTCAGGATGCATCTGCGCTGGCGATCTATTCTCCGGCAGGAATCGTAGTGCATACCGGTGACTTTAAAGTGGATTACACACCTGTATTCGGCGATGTGATTGACCTGCAGCGTATTGCGGAGATTGGAAAAAAGGGTGTACTGGCACTGATGTCAGACAGTACAAACGCAGAACGGAAAGGATTTACCCAGTCTGAGAGGACTGTGGGAATCACTTTCGATCATATTTTTGCGGAGCATCAGAATACGAGAATTATCATAGCGACATTCGCATCCAACGTAGACCGTGTGCAGCAGGCAATCAACTCGGCATATAAATACGGGCGCAAGGTTATTGTGGAAGGCCGCAGCATGGTAAATATTATCTCAACGGCATCGGAACTGGGATATCTGAATATCCCGGATAATACGCTGATTGAGATCGACCAGATGAAGAAATATCCGCCGGAGAAGATGGTGCTGATCACAACAGGAAGCCAGGGAGAATCCATGGCGGCCCTGTCCAGAATGGCGGCAGATGTACACCGTAAGGTAACAATCCAGCCGAATGATACGATTATCTTCAGCTCGAACCCAATACCGGGAAATGAAAAGTCCGTATCACGTGTGATCAATGAACTATCCGCAAAGGGTGCAAATGTAATTTTCCAGGATGCCCATGTATCCGGACATGCCTGCCAGGAAGAACTCAAGCTGATCTATTCCCTTGTTAAGCCCAAATATGCCATTCCGGTGCACGGTGAATACCGCCACCTCAAGGCAAACGCGGCGATTGCAAGTTCTTTGGGGATACCAAAAGAAAACATCTTTATTATACAGTCCGGAGATGTCATGGAACTGTGCGAGGATGAGGCTAAAATTGTTGATAAAGTACACACAGGAGCAATCCTTGTGGACGGCCTTGGCGTCGGGGATGTAGGCAACATCGTACTCAGAGACAGACAGCATCTGGCAGAGGACGGTATTCTGATCGTGGTACTGACCCTGGAGAAGGGAACCAACCGCCTGCTTGCAGGACCGGATATCGTATCAAGGGGATTTGTCTATGTGCGCGAGTCAGAAGGGCTGATGGAGGAAGCACGCCAGGTTGTAACAGAAGGTCTGGAGCGCTGTCTTTCCAATAAGCACGCAGACTGGAATAAGATCAAGCTGGCCATCCGTGACACCATGAATGACTATATCTGGAAGAAGACAAAGAGACGCCCGATGATTATTCCGATAATAATGGATGTGGATGTGTAAGATATGATAGTAGATGAACGTATCGTTACATTCATCAATTCCATGGAGACAGAGAACAGTGAAATACTGGAAGCCATTGAGAGGGAAGCTCTGGAGACTCAAGTTCCGATCATAAGAAAAGAAATGCAGAGCTTCCTCAAGGTGCTTATCACCATACAAAAACCTATGCGCATTCTCGAAGTAGGGACTGCCGTAGGTTTCTCTGCGTTATTGATGAGTGAATATGCCCCGGACGGGTGCGAAATTACGACAATTGAAAAGTATGAAAAAAGAATCCCGATTGCACGCGGGAACTTTAGAAGAGCCGGGAAGGAAAATCAGATCACTCTTCTGGAGGGAGATGCCTTCGAGGTGCTGAAAAGCCTGGAGGGAAGCTTTGACTTTATTTTTATGGATGCGGCCAAGGGACAATACATTCACTTTATGCCCGAGGTTCTGAGACTTCTGGCAGACGGCGGCACTCTTGTATCTGACAACGTGCTGCAGGACGGGGATATCATAGAATCCCGTTTTGCCGTGGAACGCAGAAACCGCACCATCCACGCGAGGATGCGGGAATATCTGTATGAACTGAAGCATAAGGAAGAGCTGATAACATCTGTCCTGCCGTTGGGTGACGGGGTAGCAGTCAGCACAAAAAAGAGTATTGTAAAACAATGAGATGAGAAATTGTATGACAGTCGCGTCGCAGACGTTTGATACTGGAAATGATACGGAAGGGAAAATGAAATGGGAAGACATCCTGAACTTTTGATTCCGGCGAGCAGTCTGGAAGTGTTAAAAACAGCAGTAATATTCGGGGCAGATGCCGTATACATCGGTGGAGAGGCGTTCGGGCTCCGTGCAAAGGCGAAGAATTTCTCCATGGAAGATATGAGGCAGGGGATCGCTTTTGCCCATGAGCATGGTGTAAAAGTCTATGTGACAGCAAATATACTGGCTCATAACAGCGATCTGGCCGGAGTAAGGGAGTATTTTGAGGAGCTGAAAGATATAAAGCCGGACGGCCTGATTATAGCCGATCCTGGTGTGTTTGAGATTGCCAAAGAAGTGTGTCCCGAGATTGAACGTCACATCAGCACCCAGGCAAACAACACGAACTATGGCACCTATAATTTTTGGCACAAACAGGGGGCAAGCCGTGTTGTTTCTGCAAGAGAGCTTTCTCTGGAAGAACTTAAGGAACTGCGCGCCAATATCCCGGAAGATCTGGAAATAGAAACCTTCATCCACGGCGCCATGTGTATCTCTTATTCCGGCAGATGCCTGCTCAGCAATTATTTCACCGGCCGGGATGCCAACCAGGGTTCCTGTACCCACCCCTGCCGCTGGAAATACGCAGTCGTGGAGGAAACAAGGCCCGGAGAGTATATGCCGGTCTATGAGAACGAGAGAGGCACCTATATCTTCAACTCAAAAGACCTGTGTATGATAGAACACATCCCGGAACTTCTGGAAGCGGGTATAGACAGCCTGAAGATAGAAGGCCGCATGAAAACCGCCCTGTACGTGGCAACTGTAGCCAGAACCTACCGCAAAGCCATCGACGACTACCAGAAAGACCCGGAACTGTACCGCAAAAACATGCCATGGTATCTGGAGCAGATCTCAAACTGCACATACCGTCAGTTTACCACCGGTTTCTTCTTCGGAAAACCGGATGAGACAACTCAGATCTACGACAGCAACACCTATGTAAAAGAGTACACCTATCTCGGAATCATCGGTCCGGAGAAAGATGGCCTGTACAGAATAGAACAGAGAAACAAATTTTCCGTAGGCGAAACAATAGAAATCATGAAGCCAAACGGAGAGAATATAGAAACAACCGTACTTCAGATCATAAACGAAGAGGGGGAGGAACAGGAGAGCGCACCACACTCCAAACAAGTACTCCATATCAAGCTGAGCCAAACCCCCCAACAGTTTGATATTCTTCGGCGCAGGGAGTAGAGGGGCCGCTCCGCGAAATGAGCACCGTGAAG
>LDAQ01000054.1 GCA_001028025.1 Faecalicatena fissicatena
TGCAAGGCTGTCAGAGATGCCGACGAAGGCGGAACTGGATGCAAGGTTGTCAGAGATGCCAACGAAAGCGGAACTAGATGCAAGGCTGTCAGAGATGCCGACGAAAGCGGAACTGGATGCAAGGCTGTCAGAGATGCCGACGAAGGCGGAACTGGATGCAAGGTTGTCAGAGATGCCAACGAAAGCGGAACTGGATGCGAGGTTGTCAGATGTGCCAACCAATAAAGTACTGGAGAACAGTCTGCGTAATCTTGAAAACAGTCTTCTCGAAGAGTTGGATATTGTGCAGGAGAAGGCAAACAACCATTTTGAAAAGCTTGAAAGACGGATGGATTCTCTTGAACTGACGGTCAATATGATAAAGGTTGAGTACAGCTCGATTAATTTGCTTGTTCGGAAATATACGGAGTTAGATGCTAGAGTGACAGGTTTGGAACAGAAAATTTCATAAGCGAAGGACACTGATTACAGTGGCTTTTCGGAATTATATGGATTACATAATATATGCAGAGGTATAAAGCCTGTTAAGTTATCAAGTAAGAAGACGGCGGTCCATATGCCGGCTGATTGGTTCTGCAGTAATGATGAGGTGTAAAATGGAAGAAAAAAAGGTCAAGGCAGCCCTGCTTGGACTGGGTACAGTCGGAACGGGTGTTTATAAATTAATACACAGAAGAGCGGATGTGATGGAACGCACCATCGGGGCTGAGCTGGAGATAGCCCGTATTCTGGTTCACAATATGAATAAGAAGCGGGAGGGCATAGATTCTGCCATTCTTACAGATAACTGGCGGGAGATTCTGGAGGATGACGAGATTGCGGTTGTGGTTGAGGTTATGGGAGGAATAGAACCGGCCAGAACCATGATTTTGGAGGCCCTTCATGCAGGCAAGCACGTAGTTACTGCCAATAAAGATCTGGTGGCAGAATATGGCCGGGAGCTGCTGGATGCTGCGGAAGAGAAGCAATGTGACTTTTTATTTGAAGCTGCGGTTGCGGGAGGAATTCCAATTATCCGACCGTTGAAGCAGTGTCTGGCAGGAAACGATATTTCTGAAGTGATCGGTATAGTAAATGGGACAACTAACTATATCCTGACGAAGATGTTTGAAGATAATATGAGCTTTGAGTCAGCCCTGGCAAAGGCAACAGAGCTTGGATATGCTGAAGCGGATCCGACCGCAGACGTGGAGGGGCTTGATGCCGGAAGAAAAGTGGCAATCATGGCATCCATTGCATTTCACTCAAGGGTTGTATTTAAAGATGTCTATACAGAGGGAATCACCAGGATAACAGCTGAAGATATTGCGTACGCAAAGGAATTTGACAGTGTTATCAAGCTGCTGGGCGTTGCACATAATAGGGAGAACGGGATTGAAGTGGGTGTATATCCCATGCTATTGAACAAAGAACATCCGCTTGCCTCAGTGCGGGACTCATTTAATGCAGTTTTTGTACACGGAGATGCGGTTGATGATGCTATGTTCTACGGAAGAGGTGCCGGTGAGCTGCCGACTGCAAGCGCTGTAGTCGGAGATATAATCGATGTGGCGAGAGACCTGCAGTATGCGTGTACGGGAAGAATCAGCTGTACATGCTACAGAGAGCTTCCGGTCAAAGATTTTGGAGAAGTAAAGAACAAGTTTTTCCTCAGGATGCAGGTGAAAAACCAGCCGGGAGTTTTGGCATGCATAGCACAGGTATTTGGTGATCACAAGGTAAGTATTGCCAGGGTAGTGCAGAAGCATGTGACAGATAATCAGGCAGAACTTGTCATTGTAACAGAAAAAGTAAAAGAGTATCATTTACAGGATGCTCTCAGAGAATTAAAAGAAATGGAGAGTATACTGGAAATCAGCAGTGTTATTCGCGAATACTAGTACACTTCTGGTTATTTATGCCCCTGTTTGGCGGTCCGTCATTTTGGGCCTTTAGATAGAGGCAATAAATTGTATGGCAGATACTGAGTAAAAAAATATCAGGAGAACCGGCAGTTTGGGACTCGGCTTATTAAGAGGTGTGAAGAAGTTGACACACCTCTTTTATGATGGTATAACAGTATATAGCAAGCTATATATTGCCTGAAATTACGGAAAGGAGAAAGCCATGGAGAGAAGAAACCAGCCGATAGGATTTACTATAAAACAAATCAATAACGTTTTCGAAAAAGACCTGAACGGAAAGCTGAAAACAATTGGGATAACAGCATCTCAATGTGCAGTATTGGATTATCTGTTTCACACGAATAAAGAAGAAGTGAATCAAAGGGATGTAGAACGTCATTTGAGCCTGAAAAATCCAACGGTGACAGGACTTTTAAAAAGGCTGGATGAAAAAGGTTTTATTCTCTGTGTCCCTAATGCAGCCGATAAGCGGAGAAAAAACATCTATCTGACAGAAAAAGCATACGATATCCAGCGCAGGATGGAGGCTGACCGCAGGAAGATGGACAGAGAGATGACCAGAGGGATGACGAAGAAAGAGATTGCGGCATTAAACAGAGGTCTGGAGAAGATGCTTTACAACATTGCAGATCCATAATTATAGATGATAATTTTCAGAATATTCAGAATACGGAGAGCAAAGGGGTCAGACCCCTTTGAGAAAGGAGCAGCGATATGAGTTATGCGGATAAAGTTTTTATTGGAATGTGCCGTGATATTATTGAGAATGGTACAAGTACGGAAGGGGAGAAGGTACGCCCTGTCTGGGAGGACGGTGCGCCGGCTTATACGGTGAAACGGTTTGGGGTTGTGAACCGGTATGATCTGAGAAAGGAATTTCCGGCGCTTACGCTGCGGAGGACAGGGATTAAGAGCTGCGTGGACGAGCTGCTGTGGATCTGGCAGAAGAAGTTGAATAATATCCATGAGCTGAACAGCCATATATGGGACAGCTGGGCGGATGAGGACGGCTCGATCGGAAAGGCTTATGGGTATCAGATGGGCGTGAAGCATCAGTACCGGGAAGGTATGATGGATCAGGTGGACAGGGTGATCTACGATCTGAAGAACAACCCCTACAGCCGCAGAATTATGACAAATATTTATGTGCACCAGGACCTGCATGAGATGAATCTGTATCCATGTGCTTACAGTATGACGTTCAATGTGACAAAGGAAAACAACAGTGATAAGCTGACGCTGAACGCGATTTTGAATCAGCGTTCGCAGGACGTGCTGGCGGCAAATAACTGGAATGTGTGCCAGTACGCCGTACTTGTCCATATGCTGGCGCAGGTATGCGGTATGCAGGTGGGAGAATTTGTGCATGTGATTGCGGATGCACATATCTATGACAGGCATATTCCGCTGATTGAGGAACTGATCTCCAGGAAACCGTTTCCGGCGCCGCAGTTCTGGCTGAATCCTGAAGTGAAGGATTTCTATGATTTTACAACGGATGATGTGCGGCTGGACAATTATGAGACGCATCCGCAGATTAAAAATATTCCGATCGCGGTGTAACCGGTGGGTAAAGAATTAAAAAAAGACTGACATCCATAGAGATACTGATTAACAGCCGCGAATCCGGCATCATGAATGAAGAGATATGACAGGAGGACTATTTATGAATTTAATCGCATCAGCGGATAAGAACTGGGGAATTGGATTTAAAAACAAGCTGTTGGTGAGCATACCGACGGACATGAAATTTTTTCGGCAGACGACTACCGGAAAAGTTGTGGTGATGGGGCGTAAGACGCTGGAGAGCTTTCCAAACGGATTGCCGCTAAAGAACAGAACGAACATTGTATTGACAGCAAATCGGGATTATCGTGTAAAAGATGCGGTTATTGTCCATACTTTAGAGGAACTGCTGGAAGAATTGAAACAATATCCTTCCGATGAGATCTATGTAATCGGGGGCGAAAGAATCTACCGCCAGCTTCTTCCTTACTGTGACACCGCGTATATTACCCGGATCGACCATGCCTTTCAGGCGGATACATTTTTGCCTGATCTGGATGCAATGGAAGAGTGGAAGATGACAGAAGAGGGGGAAGAACAGACCTGTTTTGACCTGGAATACAGATTCACAAAATATCAGCGGCAGGGATAAAAATGCAGCGGGTACGCTGCTGCAAAAAGGGAAGTGATGTTACATGGACAGGATTTACAGAGCAGACGGAAAAAGAACGGCTCTGCTGATGTGTCTGCTGATTCTGATGTTCTGTTTGCTGGCAGGATGTACAAAAGCAAAGCCGAAGGACGGGACAAGTCCGGGGGACGAAAAAATAAAAGTGGTTACGACTATATTTCCCCAGTATGATTTTGTCCGTCAGATTGCGGGAGACAGGGCGGACCTGAAGATGCTTCTGAAACCAGGGGAAGAGAGCCATTCTTATGAGCCTACTCCACAGGATATCATTGCAATTCAGAATTGCGATCTGTTTATCTATGTGGGCGGGGAAAATGATGAATGGGTGGAAGATATCCTGTCCTCTCTGGACACCGGGAATATGAAAACGCTGCGGCTGGTGGACTGTGTTGATACTGTGGAGGAAGAACACGTCGTTGGGATGAAGGAAGATCACGGGGAAGAGGACGGCCATACGGGGGAAAGTGATGAACATGTGTGGACATCTCCTCAAAATGCGATCAGTATTGTGGATAACATCACGGAAATGCTGTGCCGGGCAGACAGCTGCAATGCAGATGCCTATAGGCGGGATGAAGAAGTATATACAAAAAAGCTTGAAAACCTGGACAGTGAGTTTCGAAAAGTAGTGGAGGAATCTGACAGAGAAACCATTCTGTTTGGCGATCGTTTTCCTTTCCGCTATTTTGCGGACGAGTATGGCCTGAAATATTATGCTGCATTTCCCGGATGTGCTTCAGACACAGAACCCAGTGCGGCCACCATGGCATATTTGATTAACAGGGTGAAGGAAGAAAACATACCGGTTGTTTTGAAAATGGAGCTGAGCAGTGACAATATTGCCAAAGCGATTGCCGAGGCGACCGGCACGAAAGTAAAGGTATTCTACAGCTGCCACAATTTGACTGCAGAACAATTTCAGAACGGTGAAACATATTTAAGCCTGATGGAGAAGAATGTAGAGACATTAAGGGAGGCGTTATCAGATGGCACTGATTAAGTGTGAAAATATTTCAATTGCATACGAAGGCCAGACGGTAGTGCATGATCTGTCTTTCCAGGTCGGGGAAGATGACTATCTGTGTATTGTGGGGGAAAATGGCTCGGGCAAGAGCACACTGGTGAAAAGCCTTCTTGGGCTGAAGGCCCCTGCAAAAGGAAAGATTATTCTGGGAGACGGCCTTTCGCAGAACGAGATCGGGTATCTTCCTCAGCAGACCGATGTGCAGAAAGACTTTCCGGCCAGTGTCTATGAAGTGGTATTGTCCGGACGTCTGAACAGCAGGGGGCTGCGGCCGTTTTATACGGCGGCAGACAAAAACAATGCCAGAGAGAATATGGATCTGCTGGGGATCAGGGAACTGGAAAAACAGTGCTTCCGGGATTTGTCCGGAGGGCAGAAACAGAGGGTGCTTCTGGCCAGAGCCCTGTGTGCTACCAGGAAGTTGCTGCTTCTGGACGAGCCGGTGACCGGTCTGGATCCGATTGTGACCCAGGAATTTTACCAGCTGCTTCGGCAGATTAACAGAGATTCTGAAATTGCCGTTGTCATGGTTTCACACGATATTGAAAGTACCATGGAATATGCCAGTCATATACTGCATCTGCAGGAGACGGCCCTGTTCTTCGGGACCGCCGAAGAATACAGGAACAGTGAGATTGGAAAGGCATTTCTGGGAGGTGAGCAGCGTGTTTGACAAAATGATTGAAATGTTTTCCTACCCCTTTATGGTGCGGGCAGTCCTGGTGGGAACGATGGTATCCCTGTGTTCCGCCCTTCTGGGCGTCAGCCTTGTGCTGAAGCGGTATTCCATGATCGGAGACGGCCTGTCCCACGTGGGATTCGGGGCCCTTGCCATCGCGACTGCTGCAAATGCAGCCCCTCTGGCAGTAGCGATTCCGGTGGTAATTCTGGCGGCAGTCCTTCTCCTTCGAATCAGCGGAAGCAGCAAAATCAAAGGGGATGCGGCCATCGCACTGATCTCAACCAGCGCCCTTGCAGTAGGCGTTATGGTGATATCCATGACGACAGGGATGAACACCGATGTCTATAACTATATGTTTGGCAGTATTCTCGCCATGAGCAGTTCGGATGTCAGGCTGAGTGTTGTGCTCTCTGCGGCGGTGCTGATTTTATACATTTTGTTTTACCACAAGATCTTTGCCATAACATTTGATGAGACCTTTGCCCTGGCAACTGGGGTGAGAGCCAATCTATATAATACTCTGATTGCCGTTCTCACAGCGGTTACCATTGTTCTGGGCATGCGCATGATGGGTGCACTGCTGATATCCAGTCTTATCATTTTCCCGGCATTGACTTCTATGAGAGTGTGCAGAACATTTAAAAGCGTAATTATAAACTCGGCGGTCATCTCAGTTATATGTTTGTTCGTCGGCATTACCGTCTCCTATGTCTGGGCGACTCCGGCAGGTGCAAGCGTGGTAATTGTAAATATAGCGGCCCTGCTGATATATACGGTGGCGGGAGCGGTGAAGAATAAAACTTTTCTGTAGGCAAATGAAAAGGGAGGGAGTATGTTAGGAACAGCGGCAGTTTTTATGACGATTTTCGGGCTCGTTTATTTCTTCTGGAAAGAGAGCGGCGGCAGAAAAGCACTTATCTTTAAGGCACTGGCTACACTTATGCCTGTACTGCTGGCGCTGTATTATGCGGTGACCTCCCAAACCCTTCAGGCCTGGTGGACCTTTGCCGGTATTGTCTGCTATATGGCGGCAGACGTGCTTTTGGAAATATGGTTTCTGGCAGGGGCTGCCTCCTTTGGTATGGGACATATCTGCCTGATTGTGGGAATCCTGCAGGCCGGCCGGAATTCATGGACGGCAATCATCTGGTTCGCAGCATTATATGGTCTCATGTTTTTTGTTTTGCGCCCCCATCTGGACAAACTGGAGGGGCGCCTGTTGGTTCCTGGCTTTGTGTATGCAGCACTGCTCTGCATCATGGCGGCCCTGATGGCAGCCTGGGGGATGCGTGCCGGTGGTGTGCCGGGGATCATTGGGGGAGCTGGCGGTATTTGTTTTGTCATATCGGATACGATTCTGGGCTGGAGACATCTGAGTCAAAAGAAATCCCGCGGGCACAGCGCAGTACTTTTGATCCTGTACTATCTGGCAGTATATCTGCTTGGGGTCAGCTTGCATTGAAGAGAGGGACGCTTACCGAGAACCGGGACGTGATGTGTAAAGCGCGTACCGCTCCGCGGCAGGCGCCCTTTTTTCACCTCCCCCGCCAGAAAGCAAGTTCATAATAATTTATCATTGACAAAGTGGGAAGCAGAAACTATAATGAATATAACTTTTATCAAAATAAAGCTTGAGAAATGCAGTGATAAGGAGGAGTACATAATTTCCGGATGCCAAGAGAGAAGGCGGCAGGTGGGAGCCTTCGTGAAGGAATTATGGAAGTAGCCTTTGAGCAGTGGACCGAACAGGTGAGGACCCCAGTAAGCTCCAACGTGATTCCTACGTTACAGGGAAGCAGTATCGGACAACAGTTCCCGTACTGGCAGAGTGCAGAGAAGATTCTCTGAATTTAGGTGGTAACACGGATTGGATATTCGCCCTAAGCTAGTAATAGCTTAGGGCTCTTTTAGCTTTAGGGACAAAATTTGGGGAAAAGAAGGAGGTATATGTATGAGACAGATTTCAGGAAACAAATTATTGGTTAAGGCGCTGAAGGAAGAGGGGGTAGACACCCTATTCGGCTATCCGGGGGCGTGTACAATTGATCTCAGCGACGAGCTGTATAAACAGGACGATATCCGGGTGATTCTTCCGAGACATGAGCAGGCCCTCGTGCATGAGGCGGATGCCTATGCGAGGACGACGGGAAAGGTTGGCGTGTGCCTGGTTACAAGCGGACCGGGGGCAACAAACCTGGTAACCGGACTTGCAACGGCCAATTATGACAGTGTACCGCTTGTCTGCTTCACGGGACAGGTGGCCAGACATTTGATTGGAAATGACGCGTTCCAGGAAGTAGATATCGTAGGCATTACAAGAAGTATCACAAAATACGGAGTGACGGTCCGCAGAAGAGAAGATCTGGGACGGATCATCAAAGAGGCCTTTTACATCGCAAGCACTGGTAAGCCGGGGCCGGTACTGATAGATCTGCCGAAAGATGTGCTTGCCGAGCTGGGCAGTCCCGAGTATCCGGCAGAGGTCAACATCCGCGGGTACAAGCCGAATACAAGTGTCCATATCGGACAGCTGAAAAAGGCAATCAAGATGCTGAATAAGGCGGACAAGCCGCTCTTCCTTGCGGGAGGCGGTGTAAACATTGCCAGAGCCAACAATTTATTTACAGAGGTTGCGGAGAAGACGAATGTACCGGTAATTACGACCGTTATGGGCCGCGGTGCAATTCCGACCAACCATCCTTTATATATCGGCAATCTGGGCATGCACGGAGCCTATGCTGCCAACATGGCGGTCAGCGAGTGCGACCTCCTTTTCTCCATAGGAACCAGATTTAATGACCGTATTACCGGAAAGCTCCATGCTTTTGCCCCGAATGCACAGATCGTGCATATTGATATTGATACAGCTGCAATTTCCAGAAACATCCATGTAGATATTCCAATCGTAGCGGATGCAAAGGAAGCCATCCTGAAAATGAAAGAATACGTTGAACCATGCGATACGGCAGAGTGGCTGGATCATATCAGTGAATGGAAGACCGGCCATCCTCTGGACATGAAGAAGCATGCGGAGATGGGACCGAAAGATATCATAGATGAGATCAACCGCCAGTTTGATGAGGCGATTATCGTAACAGACGTGGGACAGCATCAGATGTTTGCGGCACAGTATGTGGAGATCACAGAGAAGAAACGGATCATCATGTCCGGCGGGCTTGGAACGATGGGATACGGTTTTCCGGGTGCAATCGGAGCAAAGCTGGGCAATCCGGATACGCCGGTTATCGCAATTTCCGGTGACGGGGGCATGCAGATGAATATCCAGGAATTTGCAACCGCAGTGCTCGAGGAACTGCCGGTGATCCTCTGTGTATTCAACAATGCTTACCTTGGCATGGTACGGCAGTGGCAGAAACTGTTCTACGGCAAGCGATACGGCATGACGAACCTGCGTTCCGGAGCACTTTTCAGAAGATCTGACGGAAAAGAGATGCCGGAATATACACCGAATTTCGTAAAACTGGCAGAGAGTTATGGAGCAAAAGGAATCAGGGTTACCGGGACAGAAGGTATTGCTGCGGCATTTGAAGAGGCTAAGAAGAATACCAAAACCCCGACTTTAATCGAATTTATCATTGACCAGGAAGAAATGGTATTCCCGATGATCCAGCCGGGCGGAACTCTGGAAGAAATGATTGTGGACTGTTAAAAGAGAAGGGAGAGAAGCAG
The DNA here is from genome assembly GCA_001028025.1 of Faecalicatena fissicatena. Classification (GTDB taxonomy): domain Bacteria; phylum Bacillota; class Clostridia; order Lachnospirales; family Lachnospiraceae; genus Faecalicatena; species Faecalicatena fissicatena_A. The sequence continues at coordinate 9,498 of LDAQ01000054.1, forward strand.
ATGGAAAACAATACAAAAAAAAGATGGATCTCATTATATGTGGAAAACCAGGTGGGTGTCCTGTCTAAAATATCCGGCTTATTTTCCGGAAAGTCCTATAATCTGGACAGCCTTACGGTGGGGACTACAGAGGACCCGACTATTTCCAGAATGACGATAGCCACCGTCAGCGACGATGAGACATTTGAGCAGATTAAAAAACAGCTGAACCGCCTGGTGGAGGTAATCAAGGTCATTGATTTTACAGATATTTTTGTCAGGATGAAGGAAATTTTATATGTTAAGGTCAGAAAATGTACATCGGAAGATAAAGTAGAGCTTTTTCAGATTGCGGAAACATTTAAGGCGAGAGTTATCGACTACGGAAAAGACAGCCTGCTTCTGGAATTTGTCCAGACTGCCACAAAAAATGATGCAGTAATTAAGCTCATGAAAGAAGAGTTTAAGAATATCGAAGTTGTGCGCGGGGGCAGTGTAGGCATAGAATCCGTCAACATAATGGAGCGTTAAGGCGTTTAAAGCTTTAAAACCTTTAAAACCTGCGGCAGGCTGCCGGGCTTTGAATCGGCAGCGGCTCATAGGGAAGAGTATAAAAACAGAGCGCACTCTTGAATTTTGACGGGAGAAGTATTATAATTGGCTCATAAACAGTTATTTGCTGAGTGAAAGCAGAGGATCGGAGGAGTTACAGATGGATAAGAAAAACATTGACTGGGAGAACCTGGGGTTTAGCTATATCACCACGGACAAGAGATATGTAGCGAACTTTAAGGATGGAAAATGGGATGAAGGCGGACTGATTGATGACCCCAATATCACAATGAACGAGTGTGCAGGTGTCCTGCAGTATGCGCAGACAATCTTTGAAGGAATGAAAGCATATACAACAGAGGACGGACATATTGTAACTTTCCGGCCTGACTTAAACGCACAGCGTATGGTAGATTCTGCGAAAAGGCTGGAGATGCCTGCATTTCCTGCTGAGCGTTTTGTAGAAGCTGTGGAGCAGACGGTCAGGGCAAATGCGGCTTATGTTCCGCCTTATGGATCAGGAGCAACCCTGTATGTCAGACCATATATGTTCGGTATTAATCCGGTAATTGGCGTAAAACCGGCTGACGAGTATCAGTTCCGTGTATTTACAACACCGGTAGGCCCATACTTTAAAGGCGGCGTAAAGCCTCTCACTCTGTGTGTTTCTGATTTCGACCGTGCAGCACCGCGCGGAACCGGACATATCAAGGCCGGACTGAATTATGCCATGAGCCTTCATGCGATCGTGACAGCCCATGCCAATGGTTTTGATGAGAATATATATCTGGATTCTGCAACAAGGACCAAAGTAGAGGAGACAGGCGGAGCAAACTTTATCTTTGTCACAAAGGATAACAAGGTTGTGACACCGCACTCTGACACGATCCTGCCGTCTATTACCAGACGTTCCCTGCTCTATGTGGCTGAGCATTATCTCGGATTGGAAGTACAAGAGAGAGATGTATATCTGGAGGAAGTAAAAGACTTTGCAGAATGTGGCCTCTGCGGAACCGCAGCAGTCATCTCCCCGGTTGGAAAGATTATCGACCATGGAAAAGAAATCTGTCTTCCAAGCGGTATGGAAAAGATGGGACCGACTATTCAGAAACTGTATGACACACTGACAGGTATTCAAATGGGACATATAGAAGCTCCTGAGGGCTGGATTAGGGTGATCGAATAGACAGGAGAGTATCCTGTAATTCTTAATATGGCAGGTGTTTTTTACGGCACGAAAAGAATGCCCGTTCCTTTCACTTTCTGAGAGAAACGGGCACTTATTATACGATTTTTTGCTGTCTTTGGATGTCCGCCGTTCCCTTAAATTACTATCGGATGTGGATGCACCATTCTTTCCTGCAGGAACTGCCGGCGGCCAGAGAGATCAGATCTTCCTGTTTTTCTATGTCTTCGACAACCTCCTTTCGGGAAGGGAGCGAGCTCCATGGTTCTATGCACACATAATCCACCTCAGCCCTCGGAAAATGCCAGAGTCCAAGGTATGAAAAGTCCCCGAATTCTACTTCGATTAAACGTTCAGAAACTGCGGATACTAATTGGATCTTAGATCCTGCATCTTTCAGGATAAGCGCATCGTTATCGAACAGGCTGTGACGGAGGGGAAGGGTATTGCCGGGGTGCAGTTCAAGCGGCTTATCTTTTCCGGTTACAAAGCAGTCATCTGTGAAAATCAATTGATTTGGTGAGCAGTCCGGGGCAAACTGAAGAATATAATCATCGAATTTCTCATTCTTTACAAATGGTACGTTGAACCCCGGATGTCCGCCTACGCCAAAATACATGGTTTCGCTCCCTGTATTCTCTGTCAGATATGTAATGTTAAGCCGGTTTCCACTCAGTTCATAAATAATAGAAAATCGAAAAGAAAAGGGGTATTGCTTTCTTGTTGCCTCATTGTCTTCCAGCGTCATTACCAGTCTGTCTTCCGTATGCTCCGCACAGAGCATCTCGGAGTCCTTCAAAAATCCGTGGATGTCCATATGATAGGTGTTTTCCCTGTAAACATATTTCCCTTCGGTAAGCCTTGCGATGTAGGGAAAAAGGTTCGGCGCGTGATCCGCCCAGGTGGCAGCATCGCCCTGCCAGAGGTACTCTGTGCCGTCCGGGGTGCGGATGGACTGCAGTTCCCCGCCCAGTGAGGAAACTGTAGCGCTTAAAAATTGGTTGCGGATTGTGTGATTCATAAAATATGGTCCTCCTTCATCATCAGATTTCTCTGAAAAGTTCTGTCTGCAGTGTTTCGTTCATATAATATTTGGCATTTGAGGCGACGACAACTTCCAGTTTATTATACATCAGTGAGCTGGATGGATATATTTTTTTATCCAGAAAACGGTGCAATATTTTTACCGCAAAGTAACCCTGATTGAAGGGCTCATGACATATAGTGGCTGAGATTGAACTGTTCTTCAGCCGCATGAATATATCTTCGTTAAGATCGTAGCCTATAATCACAGGGGCAGGTGTTAAATTCAGCGCCTGCACGGCATCGGCGGTTGGGACGAGTGCCGCGAGACTGACATAGATACCCTGGAAATCCGGCATATCTGAAAGCAGTTTTATCAAAGATTCGTAAACACCGGACCCATCGCGGTTGAAACGTTCGATGCGTTTGATATTCAGATTCTCGTGCTGAGAGAGCTCCTTGCGGAACCCCGTGATTCTCTGTTCGATGGAATGAACGGAATCTTTGAGCGTCAGCACCAGGATATCTGAAGGACCCGGAAGAAAACGGGAAAACAGTTCGCCGGCAAGGATTCCGGACTGGATGTAGTCGCATCCGATATAGCACAGCTGGTTGGCGGTCGGGATCTCTACGTTGATGATCACAACAGGGAATCCGCTGTTGGAGAGACGGTCGATTTCACTGGCCAGCATCTGCGGGTCATTGGGAGCGATGGCGATACCGTGATATCCCTTTTGAGGCAGAGTGCGTATGAGTTCGAGCTGCTCTTCCGGTTTCAGGATATCTGTGACAAAATAGTCCACGATAACTCCCTGTGAGGCCAAATCATTCTTTGCGGTATTGACTCCGTTCTCTACCTGTGCCCAAAAGAAAGAAGGTTTGGAAAATACAATGACCGCGATGCGGAATTCTTTTTTCATAACAAGAGAGCGTGCAGTCTCATTTGGTGTATAATTCAATTCTTTTAACGCATCCAGTACCTTCTGCCGTGTTTCCGGCTTGACGTTTGGATGATTATTGAGAACCCGGCTTACGGTTCCTCTTGAAATTCCCAGCCTTTCTGCTATTTCTGAGGTTGTCATCATAAACTCCTTTTCTTTATTCCTGCAGGCAGCCGGCCAAAGTCAAGCTTGTTTCATCTTGGCAGCCGCTGTGGGAGACATGTACCCCACAGTTCGCTGTGCTGCAAATTTGATGCTCTATAGCTTGCTGCAGGGTCTTTGACTATACTGCTTGTTACATTGTAACAAATAAACACTCTAAAATCAATCAAACTAATAAAAGTAATTACATATTTTCCCAATATACAGTAAAAATTTGACTTCACAGGGCGTTAATATTTAAAGCCCGTTTATGTTGAATGTTACACTGAATTACAAAAACGTTACTTATGTCTAATGTGAGCATAACATTTGTAATATATTTGGTCAATAGATATCTTACTGATTTGTTGAAATGACGAAAAAATGAAATAATAATTGGTAAATATGCACATAAATAACTCGTTGACAAAGGATAATGTGTGCGGTATGATTGAAATAACAAATGTACACGTGTACATAAAACCAAAAACAATGTACAGGAGAAAGGAAAAGAGATATGAAAATGAAAAAGATTTGTGGAATGCTGCTGGTGGTCGTATTGGCAGCAGGGAGTCTGGCAGGATGCGGATCAGGAGCGAAGCAGGAAGAACCGGTAAAAAAAGACGCAGCAAAACAAGAGGACAGCAAAGAGAAGCTGGAAGTGTTCGGCGATAACCTGAAGTATGATCCTAATGTGGAGATTGCCGGCGGAGAGGACGTAACTTTAAACTTCTGGGTGCCGGCAGCATGGGAGGAGTATTATACGAAGTGGAGTAGTGAGTATTCAAAAATACATCCGAATGTGAGCTTTGAATTTACAATCACTTCCTTTGACGATCACTGGAAGAAGGTTCCCATGGCGATACAGTCAAAAAGCGGCCCGGACATTTTCTGGATGCATAATAGTGTGAATGAAATCATGCTTCCTCATATGGAGGCCCTGCCTGAAGATAAATTCCCTATTGACCAGGTGAAGGCGGATTTTCGTAATGTAGAGGCTAATATAGTGGATGGAAAACTCTACTATGTTGATATGGGTCTGATGACAGGAGTTATCTTCTATAATAAAGACATCTGGGAAGAAGCAGGGCTGACGGATGCCGACATTCCGAAAAACTGGGATGATTTCCGCGAAATTGCAAAACAGCTGACTGTAAAAGATGACAAAGGAAATATACAGGTAGCCGGTTTTAATACGAATAATGCAGAATACATCTGGGTTGACCTAATGTATCAGCAGGGAAAATGGTTATTTGGCCCGGATGAAGAAACACCGGTGTTTGAATCTAAAGAAGCATTGAATGCCGCACAGCTCATGTACGATATTTATAATACGGACGGCAGCGGAAGCGGAACACAGCCCAAGGGCGAAGAGGCCTTTGCAAATGGCAAGGCTGCAATGATTTACTGCTGGGGATGGGCAAGCAACTACTTCAAATCCAATTTCCCGGACTTAAACTATGGCGCATTTGCACTTCCGGTATTTGATGAAAACAGCTTCCCGGCATATGGAAGAACAAACGGAGATGTATCCGTAGGCGTCAGCAAATATGCGGACGACGCAAAAAAAGAAGCCGCGCTTGATTTCGTATTATATCAGATGTGCAATGACGATATGATTATCGAATATGATGTCTTTGACGGAATGGCTCCTTCCAAATACTCCCTGTCAGATCACCCCTCTATTCAGGAAGAGCCTGTATTAAAGGTAGAAGCCGAGATGCTGGATAAATCAATCTGGCCGGGAGCGGTTCCGGATAATTACTTCAGCGATATCCAGAAATATATTGGACAGTCTATCCTGGTAAATAAAACAGAGCCCGCAAAGGCACTGGAGGAAGCGGCAAAGATGGTTCCGGAAGGGCTGAAAGGCAGGAATTTCAAGACAGTAGAGCGCAAAGCGGCGGTTGCCGATGAAATGTCCGATCAGTAAACATAAGCCCTCCTGCAGGATATGAAGCATCAAATATGCGTCGCAGCGGGCTGCGGGGGATATGACATCCCGGCAGCCACCGGGAACAGGGATGCCTGATCCCGGATCACTGCCCGCGGGAATAAAGTGACGGGGCTGTGCGTACTTAAGCCCCGTAATTATGGAGGAATGACTGTGAAGCCGAATAAAAAAATAACAAGTCAAAAAGTAATGATTACAGGGACCCTGGGACTTATGGCGGTTTTTTACCTGGCATTTATGATTATACCGATTATTTATGCGTTTGTGGGGAGTTTCTGTAACTGGAATCCCATGATTGGTCAAATGGATTTTGTGGGTCTGGAAAATTATAAGACAATGCTTGGTTCGACGGCCTTTCAGAAAGCATTGGTCAATACCCTGGTGTTTACCGTTGTAGTAACCCTTTTCAGAGTGGTGCTGGGAATGCTTCTGGCCGTGCTTATCGATTCTCTGGGGTTTTTAAAATCTTTTTTTCGAACGGTTTATTTCCTTCCGGTGGTTGCATCCATGGTTGCTATTTCCCTGGTGTGGGTATGGATATTTGAGCCGACCAGCGGAATTGCGAATCAGATACTGGGCTTTTTCGGGGGCCAGGGACTGGGCTGGCTCAAGGACCAGCATCTTGCTCTGCCCTCGATTATGATTACCACGATCTGGAAAGATGTTGGGTTTTCTATGGTATTTTATCTTGCGGGACTGAGCAATATCTCCACTTCGCTGTATGAGGCGGCAGATGTGGACGGTGCAAATATGATACAGAAATTCTTTAAAATACAGCTCCCCATGCTTTCATCCACCACGGTTCTGATCTCTGTTACCGGAATTATCAGTAATCTGCAGATGTTTGACCAGGTGTTCATGATGACGGAGAAGGCAGGCCCGAATAACGCCACACTGACGGCTGTATATATGCTGTATGACGAGGCGTTTGTAAACTACAGGTTTGGAAATGCGGCGGTGATTGCCTTTGTGATTTTCCTGATTACTCTGGCGTTTTCGGTCATACAGATGAAAACGGAAAAGAAAATATAGGAGGCGGAGAATGAAGAAAAAAGTAAGTATTTCAAAAATAATAATATACATATTCCTGCTGCTGGGAACGATCATTATTCTGTTCCCGTTTTTCTGGATGTTCTTATCCTCCTTTAAGACGATGGAAGAGATCGTAGCCTTTCCGCCCACATTTTTTCCGGAAAACCCTACGATCGCAAATTATATCAATGTGTGGAGTGAAATGAATTTTGGCCGTTATTTTCTAAACAGTGTGTTCGTGCTGGTTGTGAAAACACTGATTATACTCTATACAAGTATTTTGGGCGGTTATGTATTTTCGAAACTGCATTTCCGTTTCCGGAATGGGATTTTTCTGATCGTGCTTTCCACGATGATGATCCCTGTTCCGGTAACCATACTGTCCCTGTATCAGGAAATGGTATGGGTGGGATGGATTGACACTTACAAAGCGCTTATCATCACCGGAGTATTTAATACATTCGGAATCTTTGTAATGAAACAGTTCATCGCAGGTATCCCGGATTCCCTGATCGAGTCGGCCAGATTGGACGGGGCGGGAGAATTCCGTGTTCTGCATCAGATTATATTCCCCTTGATCAAACCCGCGCTGTCGGCTCTCGCGATTTTTATCTGCCTGCAGATCTGGAATGATTTTCTGTGGCCTTTCCTGGTAATGAACAGCGATTCCAAATATACCATACCGGTCGGACTGGCCCTCTTTAAGGGGCGGTTCTACACGGACTATGCGAAACAGCTGACGGGGGCTGCGATCACAATTCTGCCGGTACTTGTTATTTACCTGTTTTTGCAGAAGCAATTTGTAGAAGGCATCACGATGTCGGGAATGAAAGAGTAGGTGAACATATATGATGGAGAATCTTGGACGCTTAGATAATTTTAAATCATATTCTATCTGCCCGGAAAATCCTTCGGGAGAAAGAAATCAGGCGTGCAGAGCCAAAAACGGTACGGGCGCCTATTTTTCAAGGAAGCTGGGAGAGGGCTTTAAAATGTCCCCTAGTGTTGAAATAGAGGCGGGACAGGAATATGTGCTGGGAGAAATCCGTGGAATGGGAGAAATCAGCCATATCTGGATGACATGTCCGGTAAGCGCATGGAGAGACCTGATCTTTGAATGCTACTGGGATGATGAGGAGACCCCCTCGGTTCAGGTGCCTGTGGGAGATTTCTTCTGCAATGGGTGGTGTGAGCCAAGCCTGGTCAATTCACTGCCGATCGTGGCAGCGCCGAAAGGCGGGTTTAATTCTTACTGGAAAATGCCTTTCAAATGCTCGGCAAAAATAGTTTTGAAGAACCTGTACCATAAGAACTGCATTGTATACTATCAGATAGATTACTGTAAAGGGAATATGGGGGACGATATGGCGTGTTTCCATGCCCAGTTCCGCCGCACGAATCCCACCCTGAGTAAAATTCCCCATACTATTCTGGATGGCGTTAAGGGAAGGGGATACTATGTGGGAACCTACCTTGCATGGCAGTCAAACAGCTGTGACTGGTGGGGAGAAGGAGAAGTAAAGTTCTATCTGGATGAGGATGAAGACTATCCGTCCATCTGTTCAACCGGTACGGAAGATTATTTTGGCGGCGCCTATAATTTTGAACAGCCGCCCGGAAGTTACTGTGGATATTCCACGCCTTACCTGGGGCTTTCGCAGATTATTAAGCCGGACGGACTGTATCAGAGCCAGCAGCGTTTTGGGCTATACCGCTGGCATATCCAGGATCGGATTCGGTTTGATGATAAGATAAAAGTTACCGTTCAGCCGCTGGGTGTGCGGTGCGGCAGCCAGTATGTCTGCCTGCAGGAAGATATTGCGTCGACCGCTTATTGGTATCAGATTGAGCCCCACGGAGAATTCCCTGCGCTTCCCGAAGAGGAAGAACGGTATGTTTCACGGAAAATTCCCTGGGAGGAAGAGTGAATGTCCCGGTGTTTGAGACAGGAGGTTGGAGATGAGATTTAAAGAGGACATAGAGAGTGTAAAAAAGAGGCTGTATGCATTCTGGGACAGGGAAATTATAGACCGGGCGCTGGTATCCGTCATAGCTCCGAAGGAAAAAGGGAAAAACATTTCCATGTTTCACAATTCCAGAGATATGACAGGCGAACCGGAAGAACTGAGAAAGTACTGGGAAGACCCGGAAACGATATACAGGAACAATATGGAGAGGTTGGAAAACACATTTCTCGGCGGGGAGACGCTCCCGATTATTTTCCAGAATTACGGAACCAGCGGACACTGTAATTATTATGGAGCTGTCCCTTCTTACGGTAACGATACCATCTGGTTTGACCCAGTGTGGGACGATCTGACCGAGGCGGAGAACAGTTACACGGAAGAGCGGCTGAAACAGCATCTGGAGATCACCCGTTACCTGACGGAGCGAGCTGGGGACAGTTATTTTATAGGGATGCCAGACAGCAGCGGGACGCTGGACGCACTGGGACATCTTTACGGCACAGAGAATGTGCTGATGGATATGCTTGCGGAGCCGGATGCAGTAAAGAATGCGATCCGGATTCTGAATGAGGGCTGGATCCGAACGAATGAAATGTTCTACCAGGTGACTGAAAAGCTGAACGGGGGCGGGGCACATGCATGGATGCATATTCTGGCGCCGGGCCGGGTGGCGCATATGCAGTGCGACATGTCGGTCATGTTCTCGAAAGACATGTACCGGGAATTCGTTGTGGATGAACTGAAGCAGCAGATGGAATGGCTGGAATACCCGGTATATCATTTTGATGGAATCGAGCAGGAACAGCATCTGGATTATATTCTGGGACTCGACAGGCTGAAAGCCATTCAGTGGACCCATGTTGCCGGCCAGCCGTCAGCGTCACACTATCTGCCGGTTCTGAAACGGATGCAGTCAGCGGGGAAAGCGCTGATTATCATGGCGCCTCCGGATGATGTGCCGATTCTGCTGGAAAACCTTTCTATAAAGGGCCTGTATATACATACGGAGGCAGATGACGTCGAGACAGCGAAAGAGATTATTAGATATGTAGAGAAAAATGGAAGGGAACAGGGATGAAGAAAGCATATAAAGAATATCAGCATCATTTTCCGGCAGTGATACGGAACCTTCAGAGAAAAGGAAATGACTTTATAATAGAAGCGGAGGATAATTATGGGGAGCCGATTGAGGTACAGCTTGCTGTGTTTGAATCCGGGATAATCAGGGTCCGGCTTGCCAGGCAGAAGTTTACACCTCCGGCCTATCCGGTAGTTTGTGAGGAAGCTCTGAAAGAGGTACAGACAGAAATAGAGGAAACAGCGGGCCAATACCGTATTATCTGCAGTGATTATCAGATTGAAATAGAGAAAGAACCGTTTGCCTTCAAGGTGTACCATGGGGACGGCAGCCCGGCCTGCGAAGAGAGTGTAAACGATGTGGATTCCGTGGGGGACGGGTATAACCAGATCCCTCCCATGGGATACAGCATGGAGGACGGCAAAGTCATGGGCATGAACCTGGGATTTCTGCTGCATTATGATGAAAATATATATGGACTTGGGGAACATTTTACGGCCTTTGATAAGGCGGGGCAGACCGTTACCATGCGGAATTTTGATACCCTGGGCTGCCGGGATGAGACGGCCTATAAAAACATACCGTTTTACGTAAGCAGTTATGGCTATGGGCTGTACGTGCACCATCACAGTATCTTTGATTTCCATATGGGAAGCGAGTCCGCCGCCACATTGAGCGCGCATGTTCCTGATACGTCCCTGGAGTATTATCTGATTGTTAAGGATTCTTTGAAGGGGATTGTATCTTCTTACGTAAAACTGACAGGGCCGGCGGTTCTGCCTCCGAAATGGTCCTTTGGGCTGTGGTATTCTACCGGTTTTAAGGGCAATTCCAGAAAAAATGTGGAAGAGGATGCGGCACGTTTCCGCCAGGAGCGAATTCCGTGTGATGTCATGCATTTTGACTGCTACTGGCTCAGAGAAGATAAATGGTGCGATTTCGTGTGGGATGAAGTACAGTACCCCGAGCGTCATACGATGATGGAAGGGCTGAAAAAGGACGGATATAAAATCTGTCTCTGGATAAATCCTTACGTGACAATTACTTCCGAAATGTATCTGGAAGGGAAAGAACACGGTTATTTTGCATTAAATGCAGACGGAGAGCCTTACCAGGCCGATTTGTGGCACGGACTGCTGTCGCCGTGTGTCCTGTTGGATTTTACCAGCCCGGAAGCGGTACAATGGTTCCAGGGGAAAATCAGGACAGTGCTCCGGGAAGGCGTGGACGTTCTGAAAACGGATTTTGGCGAGGATATCCCCTATGATGTTGTCTTTTCAAACGGAATGACGGGCAGGGAGATACGCAATGTATATTCACGGCTGTACAATCAGTCTGTATTTGAAGTGTCTGAGGAATGTAAAGGGAAAGGAAATGCCCTGGTGTGGGCAAGAAGCGGCTGTGCAGGAATGCAGCAGTTCCCTGTCTGCTGGTCGGGAGACCCCTATTCCAGCTATGAGGGAATGGCATCCACGCTGCGGGCAGGACTTTCCATGGCTATGTCGGGCGTCCTCTTCTGGAGCCATGATATGGGCGGATTTTATGGGGAAGTAACGAAGGATATCTTTATCCGCTGGTCCCAGTTTGGACTGTTTACCTCCCACAGCAGGCTGCACGGCACGACCACAAGACAGCCGTGGGCATATGACGATGAGACCAAAGTGATTTTGAAGAAATTTGTGGATCTCCGCTATGAATTAATGCCGTATATCTGGAAAACGGCTTCGGAATGCGTAAGAGACGGAGTTCCTTTCATTCGGCCAATGGTACTGGAATATCCGGATGACAAAAATGTTAGGGCAATCTATGACCAGTATTTCTTCGGAAACGACATCCTCGCGGCGCCGGTATTTGGCGGAGATATGGCCAGAAGAGAGGTATATCTTCCAGAAGGCGTGTGGGTGGAAATGCTTGGAGAAAAGCGTGTATTCGAAGGCGGCGGGTGGTATGCATTTGAGTGCCCGTTGGACTATATTCCGTTATTCAGAAGGCAGGATGCGGTCATCGAAACCGAGGATGTGAAAATGTATGTGGATCAGGAAGCGGGCTCTGAGGACATCCAAAGCGGCTGCGGTCCGCAGGAGATAGTATAAGGGGGAAGGTGCGCATGCAGGATTATAAAAGCCAGGCTGCCTATATCCGGGAACTTGCAAAACGTATGGCAGAGCTGCCCGGTACGGAGGAAAATAGCAGAAAAAGGCAGCGCTGGGCAGACCACAATGACCTGAAGTCGAGACAGCAGCCTTTATTATGGATTTGCCCGGACGATGACGGAGGATGGCTGGAACTGGTGCCGGAAGCCTCTCTTCGGTGTGAAGATCCATTACTGCGGGATATGGAGAATAAAATAAAAAGATACCTTTACCAGAATCGGTACTTTCAAGATGATTTTGTTTTTGAAAGCCGCCTGTATTTTACTTATCCCGGAATCTATACCGGCTATCTGTATGGGAATACGGAGCAGAAAACGGCCTGGGGAATCTCCATCGTAAAACCGCAGATCGGAGAGAAAGCGTATCATCTTGATAATTTTTTGAAAACAGAGAAAGATTATGAGCTTCTGCTGAACCACGAAGTGGATTTTATCCCCGATCAGAATAAAAAAGGCGAAATGCAGGAGATCATCGAAGAAACGTTGGATGGAATATTGGGTTATGAATTCCAGCTTCCCTACAGCGTACTGGTACAGAGCCATTTGATCGAGATGGTGCACCTGCGCGGGCTGGAGAATCTTATGTATGATCTGTATGACGAGCCGGATCTTTTGAACAGCGTATTCCGGCATATGGGTGAGAGTAAGGCCAGGCTTCTAAAGCGCCTGGAAGAAAAGAGGCTGCTTTTTGATAACCGGATCAATATCTATACAGGCTCCGGAAGCCTTGGCTATACGAATGCCCCCTGGAAAAAACCGGAGGAAGTAAAGCTTAAAGATATGTGGGGATTTGCAGATGCACAGGAATTCAGCAATGTATCTCCGGATATGTTTGAAGAGTTTGCCATAGCAAATCAGAAAATCGGCCTGAATCTTTTCGGGAGGGGATGCTATGGCTGCTGTGAGCCTCTGGACCATAAGTATGAAGCTATTTACAGGCACATAACAAATATCCGGAGGCTGAGTGTGAGCCCCTGGTCTAATGTGGAGGAAGCCGCAGAAAAAATCGGACAGAGGGCAATCTTTTCATGGAAACCGGATCCGGCCAAAGTCTGCACGGGATTTGACGAAGATGAGATGAGGAAGTACCTGAAGCAGGTTGCTGATAAGACGAAAGACTGCTTTGTGGAAATTATTCTGAAAGATATCCGTACGTGCGGAAACACGAATGAACACCTCGTGAATTTTATCAGGCTGGCAAGAGAAGTTTTTGCGTAGAAGCCGGAGATAATAAAAAATAGAGCATCATATTTAATCTCAGGCAGTGGAAGACGTAGGAGGATGAGCGGCATGAAAAAATCAGGGATTTTAAACGGAGATATCTCAAGGATACTCTCGTATATGGGGCACACAGATACCATAGCCGTAGGAGACTGTGGACTGCCCATACCAGTGGAGACGGAAAGGATCGACCTGGCTCTGAAAGAAGGGATGCCTTCTTTTATGGATGTGCTGGAAACCGTGTCAGATGATATGAAAATCGAAAAAATTGTTCTGGCCGAGGAGATCAGAACGAAAAATCCGGATGTTCTGGAACAGATTCTCAGACTCTGCGAAAGATGCCAGGGGGAGTGTGAGGTGGAATATATTTCTCATGAAGAGTTAAAGATCCGGCTTAAAACGTGCAGGGCGGTGATCCGTTCGGGGGAAGCAACCCCATATGCCAATATTATTCTGCAGTCCGGGTGCAGGTTTTAGATGATGATGCAAATATTACAGTCATGAAAACGGATTAAATAAGCGGTTATACTATGAATGAATTGTTCACAGTACAACCGCTTTTTAGAATTATATAGAGTCGGGCTTGGGGTCATAAGTTAAATACCCGGGTTGCGATACTGAAGTATACCAGGATAGAGCAGGTATCTACCATAGTGGTAATAAGCGGAGAAGCCATAATCGCCGGGTCAAGGTTTACTTTTCTGGCCAGCAGCGGAAGGATACACCCGATGAGCTTGGAAAGGATGATCGTGATAACCAGGGAACACCCGATTACCAGCGCCAGCATCGTGTCATGGTACATGATCAGGATCCGGATTCCGTTGGCTACAGCCAGCGCGACTCCCACGATGAGGGAAACACGGAATTCCTTAAAAACTACTTTGAAAAGATCGTGGAACTGAATCTCATTCAGCGCAATTCCCCGTATAACCAGTGTTGCACTCTGAGAGCCGCAGTTTCCGCCGGTATCCATCAGCATGGGGATAAAGGAAACAAGCAGCGGGATCGCCGCAAATGCATCTTCATATCTTGTGATGATGGTTCCCGTAATTGTCGCGGAGAACATCAGGACCAGGAGCCAGGCAATACGGTGTTTTGCGTGGCTGAACACGGAGGTTTCAAAGTAGGACTGCTCACTTGGGCTCATGGCAGCCATCTTCGTGATATCCTCGGTAGCCTCTTCCACCATGACATCCATGGCATCGTCAAAGGTGACAATTCCCACCATCAGTCCTTCCGCATCCAGTACCGGGAGCGCAAGGAGGTCGTATTTGCGGAAAAGCTGTGCTACTTCCTCTTTATCGGTATGGGTGCTGACAGAGATGATTTCCGTTTCCATCAGATCTTCGATCAGCATGTTGTCATCCGATGTCATCAGTTCTTTGGCTGTAACGATGCCGATCAGCTTTCTTTTATCGGTCACGTAACAGGTGTAGATCGTCTCTTTGTGAATTCCTGTTCTTTTGATATGAGCCATGGACTCCTCAACAGTCATAGACTGGCGCAGCCCCACGTACTCCGTTGTCATAATACTTCCGGCGCTGTCATCTGGATAATTCAGGAGAAGGTTGATCATATTTCTCTCTGACTGACTGACCGTATCCAGAATTCTGGTGACCAGATTTGCCGGAAGCTCCTCCAGAAGGTCCACAGTATCATCCATATATAAATCATCCAACAGTTCTTTTAATTCTTTTTCGGTAAACATTTCCACCAGATAAGTCTGAAGGGAATTGTTCATATTGGCAAATACCTCTGCCGCTTTGTCTTTGGGAATCAGGCGGAAAGCCAGAGCCAGCTCCCTGTCATCTAAGTCGGAAAGAAGGGAGGCTATGTCCACTTCGTTCATGACATCCAAAATGCTCCTTACAGCCTTGTATTGATGCTGCATAAGGAGTTCTACAAATATAACTTTGTCCATCATAATTACATCTCCAATCTGTATTCAATTCTAGCTGCTTCTGCGAATGATAACTGGCACCAGCGTCCATAACCTCACCACCTTTCTGAATAATATATTGTAATAAAAAACCGTCACTGCCTGAACAGTGACGGAATACCAGCATACCCGTATATAAAAATCCACCGTTCAAGCTTTAGCATCACAGGGCATATCAATTGCATTAGGTTATGCCTTCACGACATAGCCTGCTAACCAGCTTGTTGTGTCTCCACAATCTCGCGGCAGCAATCTCAGGAAAATCCAAATCCCTGTGGTAGCCTCACCTACCGAAATGTTTTATTTAATTATCCTAACCCATTGTAGAACAACATAAGAGATGTGTCAAGAAAAAGTTCTGGCGGGGGTGACTGAAATATTTCATGTTTTAAGGCCAGATCCCCCGCATATTTTTGGCATCGATGACGCGCTTAACCGAGATCAGATATGCCCCTGTACGCAGGGAAACTTTCTTTTCCCTTGCGATATTCCATACGGATTGGAATGCCTGGTCCATAAT
Organism: Faecalicatena fissicatena; assembly: GCA_001028025.1. GTDB lineage: Bacteria > Bacillota > Clostridia > Lachnospirales > Lachnospiraceae > Faecalicatena > Faecalicatena fissicatena_A. The sequence goes on from LDAQ01000054.1 coordinate 25,183, forward strand.
TTGTTTTAGCTCGCCGTTTACGTGCTCCTCGCTCCACGAAATGGACTGGATATTCTGTACCCACTCGAAGTAAGAGACGACAACCCCGCCTGCGTTGGAGAGGATATCGGGAACAACGACGATTCCTTTTTTATCAAGTATCTTATCGGCATCGATGGTGGTTGGTCCATTTGCTGCTTCAACGATAACCCTGGCCCTTATCTTATCTGCGTTGGATGTGTTGATCTGGTTTTCCAGTGCAGCAGGGATCAGCACGTCTACATCGAGTTCCAGTAATTCAGCGTTGCAAAGACGGACCACATTGTCTGCGTGATATCCTTCCAGGAGGTTTCCTCTTTTCTGGGACAGGTACTCCAGGATGGAAGGAATATCCAGGCCATCCGGGTTGTACAGGGCGCAGGACACGTCGCTGACAGCGACGATTTTTAAGCCTTCTTCAAAAAGAAGCTTTGCGGACACACTGCCTACATTTCCCATGCCTTGAATGGCGACTTCGGTATTTTTGGGATTCATCCCCAGGGCTTTTAGAATGTTCAGGGCAGTAATCATGACGCCGCGTCCTGTTGCCTCGTTTCTTCCCAGGGCGCCGCCAAGTTCAATTGGCTTTCCAGTGACAACACCGGGGACGCAGTGGCCTTTCAGCATGCTGTATGTATCCATGATCCAGCCCATAACATTTGCATTTGTACCAACATCAGGCGCGGGGATATCCTGATCTGGTCCGATGATGGGGGCAATCATGGCTGTGAAGCGCCTTGTCAGGCTTCGAAGCTCGCTTTCTGAGAGCTTTGTGGGATCGCAGATGATACCGCCTTTTCCGCCGCCGTAAGGGATATTAACGACAGCACACTTGAAGGTCATCCAGGCTGCCAGTGCCTTGACCTCGTCGAGATCAACATTCTGGTGATAGCGGATGCCGCCCTTTGCGGGGCCCCGGGATGTTGAGTGCTGCACACGGAATCCTTCAAAGACTTTAACACTGCCGTCGTCCATCCGGACAGGTACGGCAACCTTCAGTTCTCGTTCCGGGTATTTGACTGCCTCATAGTCGCTTGGGGCATAGCCAAGTATTTGGGCTGCATTGCTTACAACAGAGAGCATATTTTCATAGGGATTATATTTTGCATTCATTCTATTTCCTTCTTTCTCGATTTAAAATTTCAGCAGGGGCGAGATGTCTGCAAGTTGACATCCCGGGTTCAAATCGCATGCGCGCATCAGGAAGTTCAGTTTATCAATCCGTTCACCGGAGCGGGGAGCTCCATTTTTTATGAAGCCAACCTGAAGCCCTACGGCGAAATCCATAACTACATCTCCGATGACGCCTCCGGCTCTTCCGGAAGGAATAGCAAGCAGATCATGTTTCTTTGCGAAGGTATAGGCATTCATCGCCTCTGTGATCGTGCCGACCTGATTTGGTTTTAGGATAAAACCATCCAGAGCGTTCAGTTCATAAGCTCTCTTCAAGCGATCTAAGTTTGTTACGATAAAATCATCTCCGATGATATTCGTCCTGGTAATTTCCTTGTGTGCTTTTGGATAGGATTCCCAATCTTCTTCATCCAGCAGATCTTCAATAAATACAAAATTGAATTTTTGGGTCAGCATCTTCACATAGTCGATCAGAGCATCGGCAGTCACACTCTCTCCCTTTAGGTGGTAGGTATTGTTCTTCCGGTCGTACATTTCACTGGAAGCACAATCGAAAGCAAAACCGATTTTTCCTGTGTAACCGCACTTTTCGACTGCTTCAGAGATCAGATTCAAATTCACTTCCGGATCGGCGGATGGTGATGCATATCCATAGGAAGGCGCAACCTCTGGTTTATGTCCCAAATACTTTGCGATTACTTTTTCCAGTTCCTGGAATGTATTGATGCCCATTTCAACTGCTTCGTAAATGCTCGATGCACCGTAGGGCATTATGATAAACTCGTTGAATGGCTGCGTTAAGTCTGCGTAATGACCGCCATTTATTACGTTAAAACTCGGAACTGGCACCGTTTGAATGGTATCACCGGCGATGTACTGGTATAAAGTCTGATGGAGTGCCTCGGCAGCAGCGCGAAATACTGCGATGGAAGTGGAGTAAATTGCGTTTCCGCCCAGGCTCCTCTTTTCTGGTGTGCCATCCAGATCGATCATGATCTGATCGATTTCTTGTTGTTTGGTGACATCCATACCATATAAAGCAGGAGCGATCAGATTGTTTACGTTGTCAACTGCTTTATGTACACTCAAACCATGGTATTCGTCAGGATTGTTATCCCGCAGAACATAAGATTCAAACATGCCTACCGAAGAACCGGTGGGGGCACATCCTCTGCCGAGATAGCCGTCCTCGGTCATAACATCCACCTCCACCATCGGTCTGCACTTGCAATCTACAATTTGCCGAGCGTGGATTGATTTAATTTTTGAACTCATAATCTTAACCCTCAACTTTCGGAATGTATAGTACGTTAAAATCACAGAGGTTTGTTCCTGTATTTCCCGTAAATACAGTGTCCCCTATTTCTTCTAATGCTTCATAGCAGGCATGGCCTCGAAGTGCGGCATATACATCCACGCCTTTATCAAGCGCCTGCTGATAGCTGCTGGAGTCACAAATACCTCCGGCTACAGGAGTAGTTCCATCTGTTCCTTCGGAGTCAATGGACAGCATGCAGGCCCCTTTTGTCTTTGCTGCAAGGATAGAAAAACTTAAAGTCAGTTCCTGCCCCGGCCCGCCATGTCCGGTGATTGTGCTGTTGTCTAGAATTTGTGTTGTGGTTTCGCCTGAGCTTAAAATGATACAAGGAGGCTTGACTGGATTGCCATATGCCTGCGCTTCTCTGGCGATGGAAGCAAAGAAGGAACCGGCGTCTTTACTTTCTCCTTCTAAAAAGGAAGAAAGAATGATAGCTGGTATACCCATCTCTTCTGCGATCTCCTTTGCATAAATGCAGGAATCTGGCAGTGTGTTTAGCAGAAAATAGGTATTGTCCGGAAATGCTTTTGGCGTTTCTCCTTCTGGCCCGACATTCATGATATAATCGACAACATTTTTAGGAAGCCGTTCAGCGACATCGTAGTCTCGAATGACTCTTCTGGCATCTTCTAAAGTAGTCTTGTCAGGTCCCATGGGAGTACTTGCATACTTTTCATAGGGCACGCCGATATCACCGGTTGCTGGATTGCCCACGGCATCGCTGATACCAAAGCCGATTAGTTCTGCCCCGACAGACTGGATCCGTTTTGCGAGCATCCCACCGTTCATGGCGGAAATGTGACGACGGATGGAATTGATCTCGTAGATTCCGGCACCGGATTTCAGCATGACATCTGTAGTTTTGATTTCGTCTTCCAAAGTGATTCCCTCAATAGGGCAGCTCATAAGTGCAGAACTACCGCCACTGATCACAACGATGAATAAGTCATCCGGTCCGGCATGATCTACCAGATCAAGGATTTTCAGGCAGGCTTTGTAGCCGGCTTGATTTGGTAATGGATGACCGCCTACATATACATCTGTGTTTTGGAAGCGATCTGTTTCTTCTGCAACTTTGACGATTGCGATCCCTTTGGTCAATTTTTCACCAAGAACTTCATCTACGGCCATTGCCATATGGTTGCAGGCTTTCCCTGCTCCGAGCAGATAAATATGTTTCTTTTTAGATAAGTCCCATGATTTTGCTCCGATATGCAATATATCGCCATCTAGTTTCATAATACTTTTTATGCGGTGATACGCATCAAGACGCTGCAATGTCCTATCCGTGATTTCTAGGACCACCTTCCTTGATTCCACATCTCCATGGTCGATCAGTGTATCATAATTCTTGATTTTTTTCATAGATAGAATCTCCTTTATTTCTGACAACTATTTGGTTTGAAAATATTAAATAAAACAAAAAACAAGAGAAAAATAAAAGAATGTATTAAATTATACTTGAAGTATATTGCGATATATTAAATATGTCAATATGAATTATAGAAAACAAAATCATATTAGTATAAATGCATAAAAAATACGTGCAAAAATTGGTTAAAAGAGAAAAGTGAACAAAAACAGGATAATTTAATTGACATATGCAATATATCAATATAAAATAAATGTATTAAATAAAACATTTTAAGAGAACGAAATGAAAGATCAAATTGAATTAAGAATGGAAGGAGAAAAAACATGGCACACAAAACAGAATTTCTATATTTATCAGAGCAAGACACCATTGCAGCAGGGGTTCTTGATGCGGAAAAATGTATCGACAATGCAGAGGAGGTCTTTACTTTATTAAGTCAAGGGGATTATTTAATGGGAGGCAGCAACCATAATAGCCACGGTATGGGTATTGTATTTCCGAAAGAAACTCCATTCCCTAATATGCCGGTTGCGGGTCCGGACAGGAGATTTGTAGCAATGCCAGCTTATCTGGGTGGTCGTTTTGATGTATGTGGAAATAAATGGTATGGATCTAATGCCGAGAATCCAAAGAAGGGGCTGCCGAGATCTGTTCTGACTGTAACCCTTAATGATAAGGATACAGGAGAACCGCTTTCTTTTATGTCAGCCAATCTTTTGAGTGCCGCCAGAACGGGAGCTGTTCCTGGCGTGGCTGCAAGGCATCTTGCGAGGAAAGATTCAGAAGTGATAATGGTACTTGGATGTGGCCAGATCAATCGCTCATGCTTACGTTCGATCATGACACAGCTGCCTAATATTAAGAAAGTTGTGTGCTTTGATATTTTTGAGGCGGCAGCACAGAAGTTCCTGGAGTGGGAGAAGGAAGAATTAGGAGTTGACGGTGTTGTGGAACTGGATCTGGAAGCAGCATTGAAAGATGCAGATGTGATCACAGTCGCAGCTTCAAGATTAAAACCATTATATGTGAAAGACGAGTGGATGAAGGATGGTGTTACACTGCTGATCACAGGTCCAATGCAGACAGATGACTCTTATTGGATGAATACCAAATTGATCTATGATAATGTAAGACTTCATGAGGCTTATGTGCAGGAAGCGATTGAATCCGGGGATAAAGCAGTTTATTATAAAGGTGTGATCGGAGGTCCTATTTATACCTTGATTGATGAAGGCAAAATGCCACCGCTTGCGGAGTCTACCAGTATCGGTGAAGTGATCATGGGAAGCAAACCAGGCAGAACAGATGAGAAAGAAAGAATTACATTTGTTGCTTGTGGTATGGCTACATTTGATGTGGGTCTAGGGTATGATCTATACCATACTGCATTGAAGGAAGGGATCGGAACGAAATTAACGTTATGGGATGATCCGTATCAAAAATAATGTGCGAAGGGAGTAATGAAAAGTGTCTCTATCTTTACTTATTATGATAATATGCTTTTTACTGTTAATGGTAATCGGCCTGCCGATCGCATACAATTTGATCGTCACAACACTGGTTTATACATTGGTCGCGGGATTTGATCCAATCCAGATGGCAATCAAAATGTATGGAGGAATGAACAGCTTTTCGTTTTTGGCGGTTCCGTTTTTTGTATTAACAGGGCAGCTCATGCTGAGGGGTGGTTTGCTGGAGCGGTTGATTAGGTTTGTAAATGCATGGTTCGGACGGTTTAAAGGGGCGATTGCGATCGTTACGATCGGTGCATCTCTGTTGATGGGATCGATCGTGGGGCTTGCAGTGGCATCGGCAGCATCTCTGGGAGCATTTTTGATTCCGATGATGAAAAAAGAGGGATATTCAGCACCGTTTTCAGCGGCTGTCATGTCCTCGGCTTCCTTGCTCGGACCGATCATGCCTCCAAGTGTTTTGATGATCCTTTATTGTACGGCAGTAGGAAAGACTTCCATTACAGGTATTTTTATGGCAGCCGTAACACCAGCTATTCTGATTGCTCTGTTGCAATGTATGGTGGCGCATCATGTTGCCAAAAAGAGGGATTATGCGTCTTATGGTAAGACGACCTGGGCGGAGAAGATGCATGCGACAAAGGCGGCGATTCCGGCACTGGTTCTCCCAGTGATTATTCTGGGTGGTATATTCAGTGGTATTTTCTCTATCACTGAGGCATCTGGAGTAGCAGTTGTCTATAGCGCTATTCTTGCATTCTTTGTGAACAAGAGCGTGAAGTTAAAAGATATACCGGATATGATTATTGAAGCAGCTTCAACATCTGGTCTAGTATTGATCTTGGCAGGAGCGGGAACTGCAATGGCATGGGGAATCGCCAATGAACGGGTGATGGATATGCTGATCGGGCCAATGTCAGCTCTTCCGCCATGGGTGTTCTTGTTGATTGTGAATATAGTGATGCTGATCTGTGGGATGTTCATGGATGATTATGCATCTACGGTCATACTTGCACCGATCATTGGACCGATCGCATGGGCTCTTGGAATCAATCCGCTGCATATCGGAGTAGTATTTTGCGTTAATCTGGTCGTGGGACTTGCGACCCCGCCATTTGGAATCACCTTATTCGTTACAAGCCCTGTAGCGGGGGTAAAATTGGAAGAAACGGCCAGAGAGTCCCTGCCATTTTTGGCAGTGACGATCGGAGTACTGCTGTTGATTACGTTTGTGCCTCAGGTGGCACTTTGGCTTCCGAATTTGATGGGATATGCAGGATAAGGATAGGATATTTAATTATCATGATGCTATTTAGTATCTAAAAGATGTTATATAAGGAGAGAGATTATGAAGAAAAATATGAAACGATTTTTAGCAATAGCTCTTGTTTTCTGTTTTGGTGTTGCAGTAGTCGGATGTGAGATGAAGACCACGAACAGCTCTGGCGGTTCATCGGGCGGAGGAGCTGCAGACGAGGATGTTTCCGGAAGTTACGTGATCCGTATCGCATGTGAAAACTCCGAAACCTATCCTGCGACTCTTGGTCTCCAGGTGATGAAGGAATATATTGAAAAAGAGACAGATGGTAATGTTGAGGTAAATATTTATGCAAGCGGCCAGCTTGGAGGAGAGGAAGAAACTCTGGAGCAGGTGGCTCAGGGCTCTTTGGAAATGGCGGTTGCATCTTTTGCTCCTGTGGTGACCTATGATCCGGAATTTGAAGTCATGGATATTCCGTTTGTATATGATACATATCAGGAGGCGTGGATGGTATTAGACAGCCACATTGGTACAGACATGTTGAATTCTTTAAAAGAATGTGACATGATCGGCCTTGCATTTATGGAGAATGGTTTCAGACAAGTGACGAGCAGCAAGGCACCGATCACAGGCATGGCGGATCTGAAAAGTCTGAAGATTCGTACGATGCAGAATAATAACCACATGGAATTCTTTGCAGCACTTGGTGCAAACCCGACTCCGGTAGCTTTTTCTGAACTTTATATGGCACTCTCTCAAAATACTGTAGATGCTCAGGAGAATCCGATTGCAAACGTTACAGATAAGAAACTTTATGAGGTACAGAGTTATTTATCACTGACAAAGCATATCTATGATGCAATGCCGTTAGTCTGCAATCTTGAATTTTTTGAAAGCCTTCCTGGAAAATATCAGGGTATCGTGAAAACAGGAGCCGTACTTGGTATGGAATACAGCCGGTTCTGTAATGCAGAGAGAGAAGAACTGATCTTAGATGAAGTGATGGACCTCGGAATGAAAGTAAATGAGTTGGATGATGCGGCGCGTGAAGAGATGAAAGCTGTTGCGCAGCCGGCAGCAATGAAAACAGTTGTAGCGGATATCGGTCAAGATAAGGTAGACGCATATCTTGCTGATGTTGAGAAGGTACTTAATGAAATTAGCGATTATTGATCGGGAGAGGGTAAGAAATGGTTGAAGCATTTGACAAAGTAATAACGGTTCTTTATAAAATTATAAAGGTGATTTTGTGTGTCGTCTTGCTTGCGATGGTTGGTATATTGATGGCTCATATTATTTTCCGTTATGTCCTGAACAGCTCTCTGACCTGGTCAGAGGAACTTTTAAAAATTTTGCTTGTTTGGTTTGGGATGATGAGTGTGGCGATCTTAGCTGTTCGCAGAGAGCATGTATCAATCGTGGTTTTTAAAGAGCATATGCCAAAGAAAATGTCCGCAGTCCTTACAAAGCTGACACGGATAATTACAGTTGTGATCTGCCTGATCGTGATCTATGTCGGGATACAATATGTACTTGCGGCCGGACATCGTCCGACACCTGCACTTCGTCTGCCATACGGATATGCATATGCATCAATTCCGGTATCATTTGTCTTTGTAACGATTTTTGAACTTCGTAATCTGATCGTAGATCTGACTGGAAAAGGTAAATATGCGGCAATTGAAAAGCAGGAAGAAGATTTGACAGGTGGTAGTGATATGAAGCTGGATTAAACAGAAGCGGATTCTTATGTTGCTGGTACAGCGGTTTTTTATGCGGATAGCAGAGAAACGCTGTACCAGTTTTTGTTTGGAGAGATGTGGAAGATGTATCAATTAGAGAAGAAAAAGCAGTGGATTTATAGGGATCGGGAACTTGATATAAAGGCTACAGTACCCCCGGGCTGGAAAGCGGTCAAATTGGAGACGCCGGAGTTACCGGCTCTGCAAGATGAGGAAGCGGTAAAAAGGTCGATCAAATATCCTGGTTATGGAGAATCGGTAAAAAATTTAGTTGTTGAAAAAAATGCGAAATCTGCATGTGTTTTAGTATCGGATGCAACGAGAGCGGTTCCCACCGCACGAATGTTGAAATATGTGGTGGAAGATCTGGTCGCCGCGGGCATTCCTTATGATCAGATTTACGTTTTTGTAGCAATTGGTGTCCATAGAGAAGCAACGGATATGGAGATGAGGAGTTTTCTTGGAGACCTTTATGGCAAGATATCCATAGAAAATCATACACCATTTGACACATCTAATTTGATCTGTTTGGGGGAGACAAGTCGCGGTACACCTATTTGGGTGAACAGGAAAGCATATGATTGTAATCTGCATATTCAGATCGGAAAAGTGGAACCCCATGAATTTGCGGGATTTTCAGGTGGACGAAAATCTGTTTTGCCGGGCATCAGTGCGGAAGAAACAATCGTGATCAATCACAGGCCGAAAATGATCCTATCGGAAAATGCAGCGATTGGGGTGCTGGAAGGAAATCCGGTCCATGAGGACATGGTGGAAAGTGCGGAAAAATTCAGGATTGACTTTGGAGTAAACTGTATCATCAACAATCGGCTGGAGCTTTCGGCAGTTTTCGCAGGGGATATGACGAGGAGTCATTTGGCGGCGATAGAATATATCAGAAAATATCTTGGTGTCAAGATGAAGGCTCCGGATATTTTGGTAACTACACCGGGGCAGCCATTGGATATCGATTTTTATCAGACGGTAAAGACACTGATCGCTCTTACGGAAGTTCTTGATAAAAAGACGAAAGTGATATTATACTGTGGATGTCAGGAAGGAGTGAATTCGGAAGATATGCTGCGAGCTTTTAGAAGTGGTGAGAGCCTTGAACAAGTAATTTCTTATACAAAAGAACATTATAAAATTCAAATGGATCATGTATTGTTGCTTTCAAAGATCTTGAAGAAAAATGTTGATATTTTTGTATGCTGCAAAAATGTTTCGGACGAAGAAATCAGACAGATGTTCATGACCCCTTGTAAAACACTCCAAGATGCGATTGAGGAGGCGGTTAAGCTTACAGAGAAGAAAGAAGGCGAGATTCTTTTTTATCCGAGACCTCAGACTGGATTGCCGGTTTTGGAATAAGGATTCATTCTTTTTTAGACGCTGCAGTGCCTGGAATGAAAAAAATTCCAAGCACTGCAGCGTCTTTCATAACCCTAGGTAAAATCCTTGGTTTAGAATAGATTCTGTCCGTTCGAGAACTCTTTGTGACTGCGCATAATTCTTCTGAGCGATCGCGGCAATGAGATAATTGGAAAGACTTAGAGGTGCCGCGTAAGAATTTTTGTAGGAAAGGCTGGAAATGGAACAAGGCAGGATGACGTCGCCATATCCCTGGACAGCGCTATAGTTTTGGCTGGTAAAAAGTATGATCGTGACCCCTTCGTTTTTCAGCCATGAAAGTACGGTGGTACTTAGTTTTGAGTATCGGGGAAATAGATAAGCAACGCAGACATCACCTGGCTTTGCACTTACGATCTCTTCTGGATATAACATTCCTACAGATTGAATCAGATGAATGTTTTCCCGAATTTCGCTTAAACGGGAAGCGGTGTAGTAGGATATGGAGAAGGAACTTCTCATTCCCAATACATACACAGTAGGGGCGGCAGAGACCAGATCGATCACCTTCTGAAGATCTTCCACATTTTGCGCCTCCAGTGTAGACTGAATGTTATGGATATCGTTTTGGAAAGAGTCGGCCAATAACGTGTTTGCCGGATAGTCTTTATGGAATGATAATCTTTCTGGAAGGCTGACTTTTGTCTGAAGCCCGCTTTGGATATCTTTTTGCATTTCTGAGTATCCTGCGTATCCAAGCGCTCTTGAAAAACGTATGACGGTCGTAGTGCTGACGCCAATGCGTTCTGCAAGTTCTTCTAACGTACAGAATGCAATGGAGTTTAGGTTATTGGATAAATAATCTGCGATCATTTTTTGAGAGCGAGTAAAATTACTATAATTATTGTTTAAGGCTTGTAAAAAAATTGACATATCAAATCCCCTGTTTATGTGTAATATATGTAGATTCTAACATTTGTCGAAAGGGGTGTCAACGAATGAAAAGAAAACGTTGGCTGCGTTGCTAGGAAATAACATAAAAATCTGGATTGTAGAATTAATTTCTGGTATGATTGAAAAAGAAAGAGAGGTGCTGTGTATGCCATTGCCAAACAAAGAGTTAGCGTTTGAAAGGACATCAGCCAAACAGAGGGTATACGAGACCGTAAAAGACTGGATCATTGAAGGACAGTTTAAACCTGGGGAAAAGGTTTCGGATGTTGAGATTGCAGATTATTTTAAAGTCAGCAGGACTCCGGTACGTGAGGCGCTGCAGCTTTTGGAATCGCAGAAATTGGTGAAATCTTATCCGGGGAAAGCGACAATTGTAACAGAGTTAGAGACAGACGATATTGAAAAATGGTATCTGCCGATGGCCATGCTGCAGCAGATGGCGATCACACTTGCGGTAGAGAAGATTACACCGTCTCATATAAATCAACTCAAAAAGCTGAGTGATGTGTTCAAAGAGTGTATAAAAGAACAGAAAAAGCCCATGCCGATATTAAAAGCGGATAAGGCATTTCATAGCTGTATATTGGAGGCTGCTGGTAATGAATACATTACGGATTTCTGCAATGTGTTGTGGATACATATTCAAAGATTGGAATACAGCTTCTTTCGGGACACGCCTTTGGAAGCATCTGTGGAGGAGCACGAAAGGATGATCCAGGTGCTGGAAATGAAAGACAGTTATCTGGCTTCTGTACTTGCAAAGGAACATTGGGATAGAACTGCATTGTCGATCCGCGAGTTGAATAAACACGAGTAGGGGATCTGATGGAGAGGGAAACGGATCTATTTTATTTAGGATCCGTTTCCCTTTGCGCTCCATTTGGCAATCTCCGCGATCAGGCCAATGTGCTTTTTGAAAAGGTTGTCATTCCGGTTGTCATTCCCTCCAAGACTTCCGGTGCAACAGTTGTCTTGTGCCGGACGGTTATGATATACTATATAAGTTATGACTGAAGGATTTTAGAAAGATCGGGAGGCTTATACGTGGAGGCTTATACGAGTTTTGCATCCGTGTATGATACGTTTATGGATGATGTGCCCTATGAAGAATGGGGAGAGTATCTGCACGGGCTTTTAAAAGAATATGGAATCAATGACGGCCTGGTACTGGATCTGGGCTGCGGAACGGGGACGATGACGGAGCTGCTGGCGGATCTGGGGTATGACATGATCGGGGTGGACAACTCTGAGGATATGCTGGAGATTGCGCTGGAGAAGAAGGTGAAGTCCGGACACGACATTCTGTATCTGCAGCAGGATATGCGGGAATTTGAGCTTTATGGGACGGTGCGCGCAATTGTCAGTATCTGTGATTCCGTGAACTATATAACGGAACCGGATGAACTGCAGCGGGTGTTTTACTGGGCTGATAATTATCTGGATACGGACGGGGTTTTTATTTTTGATTTTAACACAGAATATAAGTACCGGGAAATCCTGGGAGATACTACGATCGCCGAGAACCGGGAAGAGTGCAGTTTTATATGGGATAATTATTATTATGAAGAGGAGCAGATCAATGAATATGAGCTGAGCCTGTTTATAAAGGAGGATGTACCCTCTTCGGACGGCGGTGAGAGATACCGCAAATATCAGGAGACACATTTTCAGCGGGGTTATACCCTGGACGAGATGCTGGAACTGGTGCAGGCATCCGGGCTTAAGTTTCTGGCTGCGTACGACGCATTTACCAGGGAAGCGCCGGGGGCTAAGAGCGAAAGAATCTATGTGATTGCAGGAAAAGGAAAAAGAACAGGAGAATAGACATGGAAGATTATATTGTAAGAGCAACCGCTGCGAATACGCAGATCCGTGCATTTGCGGCATCGACAACAGAACTGGTGGAGCAGGCAAGACAGCGCCATAATACTAGCCCGGTCGCAAGCGCGGCCCTGGGACGTCTTCTGACGGGAGGCGTGATGATGGGAAGTATGATGAAGAATCCTACCGACATCCTGACGCTTCAGGTGAAGTGCGGGGGACCAATCGGCGGCCTTACCGTGACCGCAGACAGCCAGGGGAATGTGAAAGGATATGTGAACAACCCGGATGTGATTCTCCCGGCAAAGAATGGAAAACTGGATGTCGGAGGAGCGCTGGGGCCGGGATTTTTAAATGTCATTAAAGATATGGGTCTGAAAGAGCCATATTCCGGGCAGACTGTTCTTCAGACGGGAGAAATAGCGGAGGATCTGACCTACTACTTTGCCACCTCGGAACAGGTACCGTCTTCTGTGGGGCTGGGTGTTCTGATGGAAAAGGATAACACCGTCAGATGTGCGGGAGGATTTATCGTGCAGGTGATGCCTTTCATCGAGGACGAAGTGCTGGACCGCCTGGAAAAGAATATTCAGAATATACAGTCCGTCACAGCAATGCTGGATAACGGCCATACCCCGGAGGACATGCTGGCACAGGTGCTGGAGGGACTTGACCTGGAGATTGTGGACACCCTTCCTGTACAGTTTTCCTGCAATTGCTCCAAAGATCGGATTGAGAAAGCGATTATCAGTATCGGGAAAAAGGATATTCAGTCTATGATTGAGGACGGCGAGGATATCGAGGTGAAATGTCATTTCTGCAATACCGCTTATAACTATACGGTAGAAGAATTAAAAGAGCTACTGGAAAAGAGCAGATAGACAGAGGAAAAGAATTAAAAAAGGGTCAGACAGGCAGAAGTAAAAGAGCCGTAAAAGATAACAGGCAGGCCTAAGCAGAAGCTTTTTAAGAACAGACAGGCCGAAGCTTGGGCAAATAAAAAGAAGATATAAGGAGGACAGGCATGAAACAGGGATTTGTGAAGGTTGCGGCAGCTACGCCGGATATCAGGGTTGCAGACGTCACATACAATACGAAGAAAATCTGTGAGGCGATAGAGGAGGCAGACCAGGAGAGGGCAAAGATTCTGGTATTTCCGGAGCTGTGTATCACCGGTTATACATGCGGGGACTTGTTTACACAGGATGTACTTCTGCGGGATGCAAAAGCAGCGCTTCTGAAAATAGCCGGGTTTACGGCGGATAAAGATATTCTGGTCTTTGTGGGACTTCCGCTCAGTGTGGACGGAAAGCTCTACAATGTGGCGGCTGCACTGAACCGCGGCGAGGTGCTGGGGCTGACAACCAAAACATTCCTGCCGAATTACGGCGAGTTTTATGAGATGAGGCAGTTTACCCCGGGGCCGGATGCGGCAAGAGAGATTCTTTTTGACGGGAGCCTGGTTCCGTTCGGGCCTCAGATCCTTTTCCAGGCAACAACTATGGAGGAACTGATCGTATCGGCCGAGATCTGTGAGGATGTATGGTCCCCGATTCCGCCCAGTATTCAGGCAGCCATGGAGGGCGCCACGGTGATTGTGAATTGCTCTGCCAGCGATGAGACAATCGGAAAGGGCCGCTACCGCAGAGAACTGATCCAGGGACAGTCCGCAAGGCTGATTGCGGGATATATCTATGCCAATGCAGGAGAGGGAGAATCCACCACCGATCTTGTATTCGGCGGCCACAATCTGATTACGGAGAACGGGGCAGTCTTAAAAGAAGCGAGACGTTTCCGCAACGATATGATATATTCTGAGCTTGATATTTACCGGCTGACCGGAGAGCGCCGGAAGAATACCACATTCAAGACGACCGGAGAGCGCAGACTTATTCGGGTGCCTTTTTATATGGAATTGGAGAAGACAACTCTTACCAGACATTTTCCGAAGCATCCGTTTGTTCCGGTCAATGAAAAGGAACGGGCAAGAAGATGTGAGGAAATTCTGACGATTCAGGCCATGGGGCTGAAGAAGAGGCTGGCACATACCCATGCCAGAAGCGCCGTCGTGGGGATCTCAGGCGGCCTGGACTCTACGCTGGCGCTGCTTGTGACCGCACGTGCCTTTGAGATGCTGGGAAGAGATAAAAAAGAGATCATTGCTGTGACAATGCCTTGTTTTGGAACTACGGACAGAACTTACCAGAATGCCTGCAAGATGGCGGTTCAGCTGGGGGCAGGGCTTCGCGAGGTAGGGATCGCCGATGCGGTAAGCATTCATTTCCGGGATATCGGGCACGATCCAAAGGACCACAGCGTAACGTATGAAAATGCACAGGCCAGGGAGCGGACACAGGTACTGATGGACATTGCAAATGAGATGGGCGGCATGGTAATCGGTACGGGCGATATGTCAGAGCTGGCTCTGGGATGGGCAACTTATAATGGAGACCATATGTCGATGTACGGGGTCAACGCGTCCGTACCTAAGACGCTGGTGCGCCATCTTGTAAAATATGCGGCAGATGTGACACCGGATGAGCAGCTGAAGGAAGTACTCTATGATGTGCTGGACACTCCGGTGAGCCCGGAACTGCTTCCTCCGAAGGATGGGAATATTGCGCAGAAGACGGAGGATCTGGTGGGGCCCTATGAGCTCCATGATTTCTTCCTGTATTATCTGGTGCGGTTCGGCTATGAGCCGAGCAAGATCTTCCGCCTGGCAGCGGAGACATTTGAGGACAGCTATGACAATGTTACGATACTGAAATGGCTGGAGACGTTCTGCAGAAGATTTTTCTCTCAGCAGTTCAAGCGCTCCTGTCTGCCGGACGGGCCGAAGGTGGGAACCGTAGCTCTCTCACCGCGGGGGGACTGGAGGATGCCGAGCGATGCGTGCGTGGCTGTCTGGCTGAAGGATCTGGAAAATATTTCACTGATGGATTAGAGTGTGTTTGAGATACTTGGTATGTACAATTGGGGATAAGGAGGATTTTAAGGATGAAGCTGATCAAAACGGAGGAGGCAGAGGGATGTGTGCTGTGTCATGATATCACACAGATTATCCCCGGTGTTACAAAAGATGCAGTGTTCAGAAAAGGTCATGTTGTGACGAAAGAGGACATCCCGGTTCTGTTGTCTGTCGGCAAGGAGAATCTGTATGTCTGGGAAAAACAGGAGGGAATGCTTCACGAGAATGATGCCGCCGAGATACTGCGCCAGGTATGCCAGGGAAACTTTATGGAGCCTTCCGAGGTGAAAGAAGGAAAAATTGAACTGACGGCATCCTGTGACGGCCTTCTGAGGGTAGATAATGCGAAGCTGAACCGGATCAATGGCATGGGGCAGATCGTGGTTGCCTCCCGCCATGGGAATTTCCCGGTCAGAAAAGGGGATAAGATCGCGGGAATGCGTGTTGTACCGCTGGTAATTGAGGAAGAGAAGATGGAGCAGGTGAGACAGGCCTGCGGAGAAGAGCCTGTTTTTCAGATCCTTCCTTTCCATAAGATGAAAGCGGGAATCGTGACAACCGGAAGCGAAGTGTATTATGGAAGAATCCAGGATAAGTTTACTCCTGTGGTGATTGAAAAGCTCGAGGAATACGGGATTGAGGTGCTAGGCAATACCGTATGCAATGATGATTCGGATATGGTGACCGAAGCTGTCAGGGGGTGGCTTGGCCAGGAGGCGGATCTGGTAGTCTGCACCGGCGGGATGAGCGTGGACCCGGACGACAGGACGCCGCTTTCTATCCGTAACGCTGCGGATGAAGTTATCACATACGGGGCGCCGGTTCTGCCGGGGGCAATGTTCATGCTTGCCTATGCCGGGGACGTACCTGTTATGGGACTGCCGGGATGCGTCATGTATGCAAAACGCACTATCTTTGATCTGGTACTTCCGCGGGTTGTGGCGGGAGAGAGGCTGAAAGAAGAGGATTTTTCAGTGCTCGGACAGGGCGGTTTGTGCCTGTCATGTCCGCAATGTACATTTCCGAATTGCGGGTTTGGGAAAGGGGTTTAGCGAACGGGCTTTAGTTCAAAATGAATATAAAGAAATTTAAGTATGCAGCAAATATACACCATATCAGATAGGGGATCTGTAAATAAGCAGCTAGAGGGCTGACAATGTTAAACTGCCTTATCATAATAATTAATATAAAGATTAACGCAATGAGCCAGACAAAAGCAAATAGGTAAAGGTTCAATCCGAAGAAGATAATACTCCAACAAAAGTTAAAGAATAGCTGTATTCCATAGAATAGTAATGCCTTAGATTTATTGGGACTATTTGAAGAATAAATTATATATGAGGAAATACCCATTAATATGTAAAGTATCGTCCATACGATGGGAAAGATAAATCCTGGTGGGCTAAAAGTTGGTTTATCTAACATAGAATATGATGACATATTTCCGCTAAATAATGCAGACATTGAACCAACGGCTAATGGGATAAGTATTGATATAATAAGAGCACTTTTATTTCGTATTTTCATATACTGGTATGCCTATTGATTATATTTAGTTAAATATATGTAATAAAATTATAATTATAACTTTTCAATTCCCGTACCAAGATACAAGATACACGAATCCAATCTCATCCGCAGTTCCGGTCTGGGCCCCCATCAAGGAACGAGTTCTCCTACCGGCCGGATGAACCAGCTTACCGGGAGCCGGGACGGACTGTGAAAAGCACCTGTCCTGTT
>LDAQ01000055.1 GCA_001028025.1 Faecalicatena fissicatena
TACTCAACAATCCCGATTTTTTGGATGGCAGAGGTTGACCGCAGAGGCCGAAGGGGGTTATAATGTTTCATAATGCGTATGAAACAAAATATACAGAACGAGAAGGAAGAACAAACATGATAAAGAGCATGACTGGTTTTGGCAGATGCGAGATTCAGAAAGAGTCCAGAAAGTTTACGGTAGAACTCAAAGGCGTTAACCACCGTTATCTGGATGTGAATATCAGAATGCCTAAAAAACTTAATTTTTTTGAAACATCTATACGGTCTCTGCTGAAAAAATATGCAAACAGAGGCAAGATTGATATTTTTATTACTTATGAAGATACGTCTGAAAATCAGGTTTCACTCAAATACAATTCCTCACTGGCCGGAGAATATTTAAAATATCTGAAGCAGATGGAGGAAGAATTCGGTCTGGAAAATGATATCCGTGTATCCTCATTGTCGCGTTATCCGGAAGTTATCACGATGGAAGAACAGTGTGAGGACGAGGAAGAACTCTGGAACGGGTTGAAAGAAGCTCTGGAAGGGGCGTTTTCCCAGTTCGTAGAAACCCGGACAAATGAAGGGGAGAACTTACGACGCGATATTCTGGAGAAGCTGGACGGTATGGAGAAGCTGGTAGCCTATATTGAAGAACGCTCACCGGAGATCATGGCAGAATACCGCACAAAGCTGGAGACAAAGGTCAGAGAGCTTCTGGCGGATACTCAGCTGGAAGAAAGCCGGATTGCGGCTGAAGTAATTCTGTTTGCCGATAAGATCTGTACAGATGAAGAAGTGGTACGCCTGAAAAGCCATATCGGACATATGAGGAATACTCTGGGAGAAAAGGAAGGAATCGGGCGCAAGCTGGATTTCATTGCCCAGGAGATGAATCGCGAGGCGAATACAATCCTGTCAAAGGCGAATGACCTGGAAGTTTCTAACTGTGCCATTGGGCTGAAGACGGAGATTGAAAAGGTCCGCGAACAGATACAGAATATTGAGTAAAGGATGTCAGTTATGAACAGAAAAGGAATTCTGATTGTAGTATCCGGTTTTTCAGGGGCCGGAAAAGGAACTTTAATGAAAGAGCTGCTGGCTCGCTACGAGGAGTACTACGCACTTTCCATCTCGGCAACGACACGCCTGCCGAGGACGGGAGAGGTCGACGGAAGAGAATATTTTTTCAAAACAAAAGAAGAATTTGAAAAAATGATTGCGAAAGAAGAGCTGATAGAGTATGCTAGGTATGTGGAAAATTATTATGGAACACCGCGTGCCTATGTTGAGAAACAGCTGAATACGGGCAGGGATGTGATCCTGGAGATTGAGATCCAGGGTGCGCTGAAAGTAAAAGAGGCATTTCCGGAAACGCTGCTTTTGTTTGTGACACCACCGACTGCGGGTGAACTGAAGAATCGGCTTGTGGGACGAGGAACCGAGACACTGGAGGTCATCGAATCCAGAATGAAGCGCGCAGTTGAGGAAGCAGAAGGCATGAACAGATATGATTATCTGATTGTCAATGATGAACTAGAGGCCTGTGTGGAAGAGATGCATGCAATCATCCAGGCGGAGCATCGGAGAAGTTTTCGTAATACAGAATTTATGAAAAAAATAAAAGAAGATTTAAACAGTAGTTTGAAAGGAGAATCATAAGATATGCTGCATCCATCTTACACAGATTTAATGAAGGTCGTTAACAAAGATATAGAGGAAGGCGAGACAAAGATCGTAAACAGCCGTTATTCTATCGTGCTTGCCACATCCAAAAGAGCAAGACAGCTGATTGACGGAGAACTGCCGCTTGTCAATGCAAGAGGCGAAGAGAAGCCGCTATCAACGGCGATTGAAGAACTGAATGAAGGAAAGCTGAAGATTATCGCTGAAAATGCAGAAGAAGAATAAGTAAGAAAAAGGCAGATGCACATTGGGGGTATCTGCCTTTTATGAATATATGCCGGCCGTAAAAAGTCAGGGCAGAACATGGGAGGTTTTATGAAAATACTATTTATTTCTCTGGGATGTGATAAGAACCTGGTGGATACGGAGGTCATGCTCGGCCTTCTTGCATCCAGAGGATATCAGATGACAGATGATGAGACGGCGGCAGACATTATAGTAATTAATACATGTTGCTTTATTCACGATGCGAAGGAGGAGAGTATCCAGAATATTCTGGAGATGGCCGAGTACAAAAAGGAAGGCTCGCTCAAGGCCCTTGTCGTAACGGGATGTCTTGCCGAGCGCTACCGTCAGGAAATACTGGATGAGATACCGGAGGTGGATGCAGTGCTTGGAACCACGTCCTACGATAAGATTCTGGAGGCCGTCGACGGGGCACTCAAAGGACAGCATTCGGTTACGATATCTGATATTAACGGGATACCGGAGGTGGAGACTAATCGTCTTGTGACAACCGGCGGACATTTTGCCTATCTGAAGATCGCGGAAGGGTGCGATAAGCACTGTACTTACTGTATCATACCGAAGATCCGCGGCAATTTCAGAAGTGTACCAATGGAAAAACTGCTAAAAGAAGCGCAGTACCTGGCAGAGCAGGGCGTGAAGGAATTGATACTGGTGGCACAGGAGACAACACTGTACGGCAAGGATATTTACGGTGAAAAGTCTCTTCACCTGTTGTTAAAAGAGCTGTGCAGGGTGCAGGGAATACGATGGATAAGGGTTCTTTACTGTTATCCAGAGGAGATTACGGATGAACTGATACAGGTCATGAAGGAAGAAGAAAAGATATGCCATTATCTGGACCTGCCGATTCAGCACGCCAATGACGAGATCCTGAGACGGATGGGCAGGAGAACTTCCAAACAGGAACTGACTGATATAATCTGTAAACTGAGAAGCGAGATACCTGACATCTGTCTTCGGACGACTCTGATCACCGGTTTTCCAGGGGAGACAAAAGAGCAGCATGAGGAACTAATGGAATTCGTGGATGAGATGGAGTTTGACCGGTTGGGAGTCTTCACATATTCACCGGAGGAGGACACACCGGCGGCCCTCATGCCGGACCAGATTGACGATGAGGTAAAAGAAGAGCGCCAGGCCGATCTGATGGAACTTCAGCAGGAGATTGCTTTCGACAATGCAGAGCGCATGGTCGGCAGGGAAGTGCTGGTAATGATAGAGGGCAAAGTGGCAGATGAAAATGCCTATGTGGGCAGAACCTACCGGGATGCCCCTAATGTGGATGGACTCATTTTTGTAAATACAGAAGAAGAGCTGATGTCCGGAGATTTTGCAAGGGTCAATGTATCCGGTGCAGTAGATTATGATTTAATAGGAGGACTTGTGTAATGAATTTACCAAATAAACTTACCATATTGAGGGTGATCATGGTTCCGTTTTTTGTTTTGTTTATGCTGACAGATATCGGAGGAGCCGCGAATAAATGGATCTCTCTTGTGCTTTTCGTAGTTGCCAGCCTGACAGACTTGCTGGACGGAAAGATTGCAAGAAAATATAATCTGGTTACCAATTTTGGAAAGTTCATGGATCCTCTGGCGGACAAGCTGCTTGTTTGCTCAGCCATGATCTGTCTAGTTGAGATGGGAGATCTGGAAGCATGGATTGTCATCGTAATCATCAGCCGGGAATTCATCATCAGCGGATTCCGTCTTGTTGCATCTGACAATGGCGTTGTAATTGCCGCCAGCTACTGGGGCAAGTTTAAGACCGTGTTCCAGATGGCTATGATTATTGTTCTGATCGCAGATCTCGGAGGATTTTTCGATATGATCGGTACGGTACTTGTGTGGATCGCTCTTGCGCTCACCATCATATCCCTGCTGGATTATGTGCTGAAGAATAAGCAGGTCCTGACACAGGGAGGGATGTAGCATGTATCCGGAATGGGTATTGAACGAAATGACAGAAGACGGCAGAAGCCTGGAAGAGTGTTTGGTGGAAAGGCTTGCCGCAAAAGATCTGACGATTACCACGGCGGAATCCTGCACGGGAGGCATGATAGCAGGTACGATTGTGAATGTGGCGGGAGCCTCGGATGTGCTGAATGAGGGATATGTTACTTATTCAAACGAGGCAAAAGAAAGACTGTTGGGAGTCAGACATGAGACGCTGGAGACTTACGGCGCTGTCAGCGAACAGACTGCCCGTGAGATGGCAGAAGGGGCTGCAGGGGCGGCTCATGCAGATGTGGCTCTTAGCTCTACAGGAATTGCAGGACCGGGTGGAGGAACAGAAGAAAAACCGGTGGGACTGGTTTATGTGGGCTGTTATGTCTGTGGAAAAACAAAGGTTTTGAAATGCCAGTTTTCGGGCAACCGGGCCGAGAATAGGGCACATACTGTAAAAGAAGCCCTTTCACTGGCGCTGGACCTGCTGCAGGATGAGGGATAACCGGAAGTATGGCATAAATATAAAATAAATATTTACAGGCCTCCGTTCTGTAATGCCGATGGATTTATCCGGCAGTTACAGAACAGCGGCCTGTTTTTAATAGGTCGGAAATCCCGATAGAACCTGTCCATTTAACTCCACACTGATACATGTTTCTGGGGAGCACCGCTGTACCCGTTTCAATATCTAATACTTTCTGCCCGTTTATACATAAGTTCCTTTCTATGATTTTCTCATAAAAGACCGGGGATAAATATCCCGGTATCTGGCATAGTTGGCCGATGTCTTTCCTCATTCAAAGGCTTTTCCAGAATCAATCTTCTCATTACTTATTTCCATATACGCTACCTCCTTTTTCGGCAGGGTCTTTAACTAAAAGTATATTGCCAAATCTTTTTTATTTCCATTGTAACAGCTCACATAAATTTCACAGAACATCACCGATTATTTAAGGTTCAGCTAAAGTAACTTCTTTATACTACGAAAGAAGTCAACTATAAAAGAATTGCTGAAAGGACAGATTGCTGTATGAAAAAAAGATATGCAGGTTTTTTACTTGGGATAACAATAACCCTTGGATCGTCCCTGCTGAGCGGATGTGCGGACAAAGGGAATACATCGGATGCAGGAGAGAGAATATACGGGCAGGTGAGTGAGATAAACGGGGAGACGATAACCATAGAGTTAGGAATGCAGAAAGAGATGGAGAGGCCTGATAATCAGGACGGAAAGGATGCATCTTCAGAGGAAAATCATTCCGATGAAACTGATGCAGGCGCAGAGAACAAAGCTCCTGATCTGCCGGATGGCATGGAGGAAGGAGAGATACCTCCGAATGGAGGCCAGCCTTCTATGCTGGAGTTGACCGGTGAAGAGCAGGACATCAAAGTACAGGCAGATACGGTGATAAAACATCAGAGTATGGGCAGCGGAAATCCGGGTGGTATGGGGGAAGCGCCCGGCGGCGGAGCGCCAGAAGAATCACAGGAAGAAATAACTCTGGAAGATATTGAAAAAGGGAATACAATTGCGGTTACTCTGGACGAGGACGGCGATGTCAGCGAAATACTCGTAATGTCCTCTGGCGGTATGGGGCAGCCGGACGGCGTGGAGAGCTACAGTGCGGCAGAAGAATATACCGATGACACAGAGATAAATGGGGAGAGCATTACATCCACAGGGACAGATGAAAATGCAGCCCATATATACGAAGGCGCATCCGTTGTTTTGAAAAATATAACATTTACAAGAACATCGTCTGACAGTACAGGCGGGGATAATTCCAGTTTTTACGGTGTGGGAGCGGCAGTGCTGGATACAGACGGAGTGACGTATATAAGCGGAAGCACGATTGAAACAGACGCAGCCGGAGGTGCAGGTGTTTTTTCATATGGCAGTGGGACGGTATATATCTCGGACACGAAGATCACTACAAAGCAGGATACGGCAGGGGGAATCCATGCTGCGGGAGGCGGAACTCTCTATGCCTGGGATATGGACGTCAATACATCGGGAGAGTCTTCCGCTGCGATCCGAAGTGACCGGGGCGGTGGGAAGATGGTCGCAGACGGAGGCAGTTATACATCCAATGGAACTGGCTCTCCGGCAGTGTACAGTACGGCTGATATTGCAGTAAATAATGCGGCTCTTACAGCCAATGGTTCGGAAGCAGTCTGCATCGAAGGAATGAATTCGCTTCACCTGTACGACTGCAGCCTGACAGGAAATATGAGTGACAATGATCAAAATGACTGTACCTGGAACGTTATACTGTATCAGAGCATGTCCGGTGACTCCGAGGCAGGTAACAGCACTTTTGAGATGAAGAGCGGAACACTGACGGCTAAAAATGGTGGAATGTTCTATACAACAAATACGGAATCTACGATTACCCTTTCCGGAGTGGATATACAAAATGCAGATGACAGCGAGTTTTTCCTCAGATGCACAGGCAACAACAACCAGAGAGGCTGGGGGACGGCAGGAGAAAACGGTGCAGACTGTCTGTTTACTGCAGTCAGCCAGACCATGGAAGGCGATGTCATCTGGGACAGTATCAGCAAACTGGACTTTTATATTACGGAGGGAAGCACACTGACGGGTGCAGTACTGGATGATGAAACTTATGCAGGCGACGGCGGGGACGGATATTGTAATCTGTACATTGCAGAGGGAAGCACATGGACGGTGACGAAGGACAGTTTGCTGAGCGTTCTTTCCAGCACAGGTACGGTTCAGGACCCGGATGGGAAGTCTGTGACCATAAAAGGCAGTGACGGAACTGTATATGTTGAAGGAGACAGTAAAATCGTGGTAACAGTGGACACATATGACACAAAAGGGGATGTTTCTGGTGCATCAGCCGCAACAGATTGGTCCGCTTATGAAACCGAGAAGCCTTCGCATCTATAAATAGAGATAAGTGAAAGTAAAGTTGTAAGTATAAGCAGCGGACTGACAGGAGGAAAAGATGGAGAGTCAGAATAAAGAAAATAAACTGCCGTCCTGTATTGGCGGCATTAAGAAAACCGGAAGAGTTAAGAAATTCAGAAAGAAAAAAACATTCTGGGCAGGGATATTGTCTGTTGGATTAGTTACGGTTGTTGCTGCGGGGTTTTTGTTTCGCAGCCGGACAACAGAGAACCGGGCTGCGGATATGACGGTACAGTCAGCCACAGCATCAACCGGGAGCATTAGTACAACGGTAGTGGGAACAGGGACATTGGCGGAGGGATCGGCCAATGACGTAATGGTGCCGGCAGGAATCAAAGTAAAAGAAGTGCTGGTAGAGAGCGGTGATACAGTGAAGGAAGGGCAGGAACTGGCTACTCTGGATGAGGCATCCATTGCCAGCCAGCTGCTGGAGGTGAATGAAAGTATCGAAAGTGTTGAAGAAGAGATCAGTAATCTGTCCGATAACGCACAAACTGCCGGTACGACAGAATATCTGGAATCAAAGGTGTTGAATGGACAGCTGGAGGAACTTAAAGAAATGCAGACTACATTGAATGCGCTTCTCGAATCAAAAGTAATTACAGCATCCTGTGCAGGGACAATCACCACTATCAATGTAACCGCCGATACCGAGATCACGAAAGCTTCGGGCAGCTCTTCCGGCGCTGCATCAGGAAGCAGCACATCCGTATCGACATCCGGAACATCTTCGGAAGGGACAGCAGCGGAAAGTAAAAATACGAATATGATCACAGCGGTTTCAGGAAGCCAGATGAGCATGGTGTCTCTTACGGCAGACATCACGAAAACAGAAACAGAGACAGCAGATTCGACGGAAACAGAGATCGCAGATTCGGCTGAAACAGACGGTCCTGCCATGTTCACTACAGCACAGGAGATCGAAAGGGATGCGGCGGATAACGGCACAGGGGGCAGCAAGATTAGTATTGAGTCCTGTAATGTGGCAGTATCAGCACCCGTAACCGGAGAAAAACCTCAGTCAGATATTCAAACCACGGATCAGTATACCGGAAACATATCATGGAATTGTTCCACAGAAACCTTTCTGGAGAAAACAGTATATACAGCAACCATCAAGCTGACAGCAAAAGAAGGATATACGTTTTCGGCAAATATACTGCCGGAAATCAACGGCGCAGACGTGACCAGCGAAGTGCTCACAGATGATGACGGAAACAGTGTTCTAAGGATAAAGGCAAAATTTGCAAAAACCGCTGCGGATAAAGATACAACAGAATCCGGGAAAAACAAGCCCTCAGACAATAACAATACTTCAGGGGGCGTATCCGGTTCAGACAACAGTCAGACAGCCGGCCTGGATGGAAGCGGTTCAGGTGACGCGGTCAATAGCGGGAACAGTACGATAAGCGGAGGAAGCAGCACATCCGGAAGCAGCAGTACTTCCGGAGCCGGCCAGAGTACGGCATCCGCGTCTTATACCACGGGAAATTCCGGCGGAAGCAGTTCTTCAGACAGTGTCTCGGCTTCTGAGTACAGCGTCTGTGAAGCAGCTGCATTTTCCATCTCCAGTCCGGACGAAGCGGTCGTCTCCATCAATGTGGATGAGCTTGATATTCTCTCTGTTGAAAAGGGACAGACGGCCGTTATAACTTTAGACGCACTGGAAAATCAGGAATTCGAGGGAACCATAACAAAGGTTTCTGCATCAGCTTCCAGCGGGAGCAGCAGTGCCAAATACCCGGTGGAAATAACGTTGGAGAAGACGGCAGATATGAAACTCGGCATGAGTGTTTCTGCAACGATTCAGATTGATGAGTCTGAGGATGCGGTCCTGATCCCTGTCAACGCTCTTCAGGAGAAGGGAAACAGTACCTTTGTCTATACCGGGAAGGATGAAGACGGAAATCTGACGGATGAAGTAGAAGTGGAGACAGGACTTTCCGACGGGAGCCAGGTGGAAATTGTTAACGGCCTCAGCAATGGGGATACTGTGTATTATCTGAAAGCAGAAAGCTCAGACAGCGGCTTTGATATGTCCCAGGACATGATGGGCGGCCGCGGCCAGGAAATGCCCAGCGGGGAGATGCCCTCAGGCGGCATGCCGGACAGCGGCGGACAGGGAGGTCCCGGCGGTTCGGGCTTTTCAAAATAGCGGAGGGACTAAAATATGATTGTTTTGAATGATGTGTCGAAAGTATACCATATCGGCGAGTCAGAAGTTTATGCACTGGACCATGCCAATATGCGGATCAGGGAAGGCGAATTTGTCAGCATCATCGGCCCTTCCGGGAGTGGAAAATCGACAATGATGAATATTATAGGCTGTCTCGATATAGCAGACAGCGGCCAGTATCTTCTGGACGGGCAGCCGATTGAGGAATATACAGAAACAGAGCTGGCAAAGATCAGAAACCGGAAGATCGGCTTTATATTCCAGACTTTTAATCTGATTGGAAATATGACGGCTGCAGAGAATATCGAGCTGCCTCTGATCTATCAGAAAATTTCCAGGGAAGAAAGAAAAGAACAGGTAGCACAGGCCCTTGAAAAGGTTCGTCTGTCAGGACGCGGCAAACATAAGCCCAATGAATTATCCGGCGGACAGCAGCAGAGAGTAGCCATTGCAAGGGCGATTGCCTCCAGACCATCTCTTTTTCTTGCAGATGAACCGACCGGGAACCTGGATTCCGCTACCGGAAGAGAGATTATGGAGCTGTTTCACGAGCTGCACACGCAGGGCAATACAATTGTCCTGATCACACATGATAATTCCATTGCAAGACAGGCAAGCCGCAGCATCCATATACTGGACGGAAAAATCAGGGAGGTGGCACGATGATTGCGCAGTCGATGAAGATGGCATGGAAATCTATTTCCTCTAATAAAATGCGCTCCTTTCTGACCATGCTGGGGATTATCATCGGAGTGATATCTCTTGTGGTGCTCGTCTCTCTGGTCAGCGGGACAACAGAATCTGTGAACAGCCAGATTTCCAGTATGGGAAGTAATATGCTGACAGTCTCGATCAAAGATGACAAAGGCAGCCCCATGAAGCTTGCGGATGTTACGGCTCTGGCAGAGGATGAAGAAATCGAGGAAGCGGCGCCGGTTGCGCAGAGCAGTGTAACGGCCTCCAGTACCTATTCGGAAGAGACTGCCAGCGTATACGGTACGACGGGGGCATATGCCGGCATTCAGGATTTAGAGCTGTACGCGGGACGATTTCTGAAGAATACGGATGTTGAAAATCATACCAATGTGGCGGTCATCAATGCAGGGCTAGCGACGGAAGTTATGGGGAGAATGAACGTAGTCGGCGAGACGGTCAGCCTTAACGGCGTGGCTTATGAGATTGTGGGTGTACTCGCTGCCAGGGACAGCGATTCCACCACAACCCAAAACTACGAGGCCTATATTCCGTATACGTCCTTAATCCGGTTAACGGAAGATGTTTCATCGAGCATCACCTCATTTTGCGTGTCCGCTTCCAGTGAAGATACGCTGGATCATGCGGATACTGTTTTGACAGAGGCCATGATGGGGCGGTTTGGTCAGGATGAGGATGCATTTACCATTGTGAACCAGTCAACAGTCATGGAAGCCATGGAAAGCGTGAATAACACACTGGCGCTGCTGCTCGGAGGAATCGCGGCAATCTCGCTCCTTGTAGGCGGGATTGGCATTATGAATATCATGCTCGTTTCAGTAACGGAAAGAACACGTGAGATCGGAATTCGAAAGGCAATCGGTGCGAACAGGGGAACGATTATGATGCAGTTTCTCATAGAAGCGCTCATGCTCAGCCTGCTCGGATGTGTAATAGGAATCCTGCTGTCGTGGACCATACTGCAGATAATTTCTGCAGCAGGGGGCAGTGATACGGCATATGCGCTGTCAGTTGGAGTGGTTTGGATTTCTATTGCATTTTCCCTGGGAATCGGGGTAGTATTTGGAATTTATCCGGCCAATAAAGCGGCAAAAAAACGGCCGATCGATGCCCTGAGATATACCGGGTAAGGCTCAAAGGGGTCAGACCCCAACGGCAAAGGGGTCTGACCCCTTTGAGGAGCCCCTCTGAAGAAGAGGCGATAACGATGATACAGAATATCTCATGGGAAGTATATCAGTATTTGATGAATGAGACTTGAGAATCAGAGCAAATGTTGTCTGAAAAATGTGTCCATCCACTGCTAAACTTGTATAATCTTACAATTGACGAAAGTCGAAATTTGTGCGAAAATATGACATATATGGCGTTAAATAAATATCAAGCGCCTATAGGATGAAAATCATACATATTTGAAAGGAGTTTTAACATGATTTATTCACATGAAGTAGAAATGATGTGTCCGGTAGCCCAGGGTACAAATCACGGACCAGCTCCAATTCCGGAAGAAGCAAAATGGGTACAGGCTAAAGAGATTAAAGATATTTCTGGTTTGACACACGGTATAGGCTGGTGTGCACCTCAGCAGGGGACATGTAAACTGACTTTGAATGTTAAAGACGGTATCATTCAGGAAGCTTTAGTTGAGACAATCGGATGTTCAGGAATGACACATTCAGCAGCGATGGCATCTGAGATCCTTCCAGGAAAGACTATTTTAGAAGCACTTAACACAGACCTTGTCTGTGATGCTATCAATACAGCTATGAGAGAACTCTTCTTACAGATCGTATACGGAAGAACACAGAGTGCATTCTCTGAAGACGGACTTCCGATCGGTGCTGGTCTGGAAGATTTAGGAAAAGGACTTCGTTCCCAGGTTGGTACAATGTACGGAACTCTTGCAAAAGGTCCTCGTTACCTGGAGATGGCTGAAGGCTATGTAACAGGAATTGCACTGGATGAAAACGATGAGATCATCGGTTACCAGTTCGTAAGCCTTGGAAAGTTAACAGACTTTATCAAAGCAGGCGATACACCGAACGATGCATGGGAAAAAGCAAAAGGTCAGTACGGACGTGTTGCTGACGCTGTGAAGATTATTGACCCACGTAAAGAATAGTCGGGATCATATAGGTAACGTAGAATAAATCAGGAGGACAATTAAATGGCTTTATTTGAATCATATGAAAGAAGAATTGATAAAATCAATGAAGTATTAAATAGCTATGGCATTGCTTCTATCGAAGAGGCAGAAAAGATTACAAAGGATGCCGGACTTGATGTTTACAATCAGGTGAAAGCAATCCAGCCAATCTGTTTTGAGAACGCTTGCTGGGCATACATCGTAGGTGCAGCGATCGCAATCAAAAAAGGATGTAAGACAGCAGCTGAAGCAGCAGCAGCAATCGGTGAAGGACTTCAGTCTTTCTGTATCCCGGGTTCTGTAGCTGACCAGCGTAAAGTAGGTCTTGGACATGGTAACTTAGGAAAGATGCTTCTGGAAGAAGATACAGACTGCTTCGCATTCCTGGCAGGCCACGAATCTTTTGCAGCAGCAGAAGGTGCTATCGGTATCGCTGAGAAAGCAAACAAAGTACGCCAGAAACCTCTGCGTGTTATCCTGAATGGTCTTGGAAAAGACGCTGCAAAGGTTATTTCCAGAATCAACGGATTCACATATGTTCAGACAGAATATGATTACTATACAGGAGAACTGAAAGAAGTTCAGAGAACTGCTTACTCAGAAGGTCTCCGTGCAAAGGTTAACTGCTATGGTGCAAACGATGTACGTGAAGGCGTTGCAATCATGCACAGCGAAGGCGTAGATGTGTCTATTACAGGTAACTCTACAAACCCGACACGTTTCCAGCACCCGGTTGCAGGTACATACAAAAAAGAATGTATCGAGCAGGGCAAGAAGTACTTCTCCGTAGCATCAGGCGGTGGTACAGGACGTACACTTCACCCGGACAACATGGCTGCAGGACCGGCTTCCTATGGTATGACAGATACTCTGGGACGTATGCACTCTGATGCTCAGTTTGCAGGATCCTCTTCCGTACCGGCTCACGTAGAGATGATGGGGCTGATCGGAGCAGGAAATAATCCGATGGTCGGAATGACGGTAGCTGTTGCGGTAAGTATTGAGGAAGCAGCGAAAGAAGACAAGTTCTAATAAACAGCGTATTAAATAGTTTTACAAAATAATCAGGAGTGGTCATGGCATGAAAATGCAGGCCGCTCCTTTGTTATTTCTATCGTACTCCTGCATTAATTCCTTTCTAAAGTAAGTAACATACGGTTCTTTTACGAAAGAACAGTTTGATTCGGAAATGAAAAATGGCAGCGGTATCGGGGATTGCTAATTTAAGCAGCTGCTTGTATTGATCGTCATAAGATTCGGCAAGAAAGAAATGAAGTAAATGCAGCAAAAACGGGGGATGATCTTTTGAGGAAAAGTCTGCATTGCGTCAAACCGGCTAAGGTGTTAAAATAATGCTGTCAAAGAGAAGGACAAACAGGATGAAGGAGGCATTTATATGAAGACAGAAAGAGTAGAGAACATGTGCGGAGGAGAAGGACACGTAATTATCAAACACATTCTCGGGGAAGCAGAACTTAATGGAAAATGCGGATTGTATGCGGAAGTAACACTGGAGCCCGGATGTACTCTCGGATATCATGAACATCATGGAGAGAGTGAGACATATTATATTCTTTCTGGTGAAGGGATGTATGATGATAATGGAAACAGCCGGGCGGTAAAGGCAGGGGACATTACATTCACGCAGGATAACTGTGGGCATGGGCTGGCGAATACGGGGATTCAAAATCTTGTGTTTATGGCGTTGATTATTAAGGGGTAGGATGCCGCAGCATACGTCCGGTTCCAGCGGCTGGGTGCATCAAAGGGGGAGGATACACTTTCAGATCCAACAGGGCGGAAGCTTTTTGTTTTCTGCTGGGCTGCCTGTCTATTTTGACGGTATTATAAATCATACAGAAAGTTCGAATGCCCATTATATTACCATTGGGCAGTGGGTGGAAAACTGCGGGCAATAAAATGGACATTTCATTTCAGCATATGACAATATAGAGCTTAGGATTTAGTATACATACCCGGTTAATTCATATGTCTGCGCACCAGACAGGAGATGACTCCAGCAAGACACAGGCCCAGCAGTACATTGTGGAGGGAGCCGAATACGTCCAGGGCTCCTTTTATTCCGTTCAGGACTGCCAGTGAACCTAAGGTGTCAGGTAAAAATGAGCACAGCAGGAACGAGAGGTAGGATGCTACATAGATGAAGATAAAGGAGAACAGGCCTCTGCCGGTATCTTCTTTGTATACCTTACGGCCTTCACGGATCCGCATCTTTGTCATGGACCAGAACAGGGCAACCAGTTCAAACAGAAGGAAAATGGCGGCCACAGCTGCGTAGGCGGCCAGGGCGTAGTTCTTTTCTGTCAGGATGGTCTGAGGATCGCCATACGGAGCGGCGCCGCGCCAGAAATTATAGGCGAGCATGCCGAAGGTTCCGGCAGTGATTAAAAGCGAAACGACCCTGACTACGGAACGGGCAACGCGATAGATCGCTTTTGTTCCATACTTGGCTGTCTTTTTGGCGGGGGAAAGCAGGCGGGATACATTCGGGCCTGCATTTTTTCTGCGCCGCCGGGGGGCGTCACTGTAATCATCGTCCATGTAATCGCTTCTGGAGCGTCTGTCGTAATCGTCATCTATATATTCACCGCGGGAACGTCGGTCATAATCATTCTCCATGTAATTATCCCGGGAACGTCGGCTGGAACGTGCTCTGTAA
Organism: Faecalicatena fissicatena; assembly: GCA_001028025.1. Lineage (GTDB taxonomy): Bacteria > Bacillota > Clostridia > Lachnospirales > Lachnospiraceae > Faecalicatena > Faecalicatena fissicatena_A. The sequence continues at coordinate 14,520 of LDAQ01000055.1, forward strand.
TCATTGCTGGAGCGCCTGTCATAACCGGCGTCCATGTTATCATTCTCGTCCTCGTAATCATCGCTGCCAAAGTACTCTACATCAAAGTTTTCGGAATCATATTCGTCAGTAAATCCGCTGTCTCTGCTGTCATAGCGGTTGTCATAACGGTTTTTAGGGACGCGTCCTGTGTTCTGTGAGAAATGTTCCGGACTATTGCCGGGCATGCTTCGGTAATCCGGGGCATCCAGTACGACGGTTGCATCGGACAGTTTTTTTGTGGTTTGTTTGGTATCAAAGCTATATGTGAAGGGGACATCTTCTTCATATGTCACCTCAAAATCGTCATCAAAGAATGTACCATTCTTCTTTGCAGTGCTCATGCAACTCCTCCTCAAATGTCAGTATTACTGGTGGTCATTGTATAACTTTTTTAATGTATACTCAAGTGTTAACATCAAAAATTCATAAAGTTCTAAGAAATCTTTCATATTTTTTCCAAAAGTGGTAGAATGGAAAATGTTGCGGCGCCATCCCGGCTGTCCGTATACAGGATACGAAAGACAGGAGTGATACTTTATGATAACAGATATGACAGAAGGAAAACCATCTGGGGTTCTCTGGAAATTTACGATTCCGATGCTGGTCAGTGTTATGTTCCAGCAGCTGTATAATATAGTAGACAGTATCGTTGCGGGCAAGTTTGTAGGCGTGAAAGCGCTGGCCGCGGTCGGGGCGTCTTATCCGATTACAATGATCTTTATGGCAGTCGCTACTGGGCTTAATATCGGATGTTCAGTGGTTATCTCTCTGTATTTTGGGGCAAAAGAGTATAAACAGATGAAATGCGCGATCAGTACTTCTTTGCTGACGGTTCTGGGAATCAGTGCAGTGCTGACAGCGCTGGGGCTGGTTTTCAGCAGACCGCTGATGACTCTTCTTAAGACTCCGGAAGACATTTTCAGTGATTCGGCGCTTTATCTGAACATCTACATAGGTGGTTTGATATTCCTGTTTATGTATAATATTTGCACGGGAGTGTTCACCGCTCTGGGTGATTCACGGACACCACTGTACTTTCTGATTGCCTCCTCACTGGGCAACATCGTTCTGGATCTGGTCTTCGTTATTAACTTCCATATGGGCGTAAGCGGTGTGGCCTGGGCTACATTTCTGGCACAGGGACTGTCTTCTGTACTGGCATTTTTTACATTGCAAAAACGCCTGAAGGCGGTGGAAAGTAAAAAATACAAACTGTTCTCCGGATCCATGCTGAAGAAGATCATGGAGATCGCCATACCAAGCATCCTGCAGCAGAGCTTCATCTCTGTGGGAAATCTGTTTGTGCAGGGACTGATCAACAGTTACGGATCTGCGGTCGTAGCCGGGTACTCGGCAGGGATGAAGATCAATACTTTTGCGATCACCTCGTTTACAACGCTGGGAAATGGATTATCCAGTTTTACGGCCCAGAACATAGGGGCGCAGAAGACCGAGCGTGTAGCGAAGGGCTTCCGTTCCGGGGTGATCATGGTTCTGAGCGTGGCGGTACCCGTATTCCTGCTATTCTTTTTCGGTGGAAGGCCTATCGTAGAACTGTTTATGAGTGAGGGTGGGGAACGGGCCGCGGATGTTGGCGTGGAATTCTTGAAAATCGTATCGCCGTTTTACATTATTATTTCCTTAAAGCTGATTGCGGATGGCATACTGAGAGGCGCGGGGGCGATGAAGGCCTTCATGATTGCCACTTTTTCAGACCTCATTCTGCGTGTAGTACTGGCTTTTGTGTTCTCGGGAATCTGGCAGTCTACCGGTATCTGGCTGTCCTGGCCGGTGGGGTGGCTGATTGGAACCGCACTGTCTCTGGGATTTTATTTTTCGGGAGTGTGGAAGAAGAGCAGGCTGATATAAAATGGAGGAGGCCGGCGGTGCATCGCCGGCCTCCTCTATATCAATCAAAGGATTCGAAAAGGGCTTATGAAACGACTGTTCAGCAGCCGGTGCGTCTATCCTGCAGCCAGTCCATACCGAGCAGTGCCAGGATAATAAGAAAGCCGAGTACAAAACAGAGCAGAATCCCGGGAATCGGTTCAAGCCACAGGGCATTTGAAAGATAGTTAGATAAAATGATCTCATAATAAATAATTAGGAAAGCGATCATATAAATGACATAAGCTTTCAGCATGACTTTCCCTTTTGCTATATAGAGATCCCGTCTGGAAACGGGAAGGGCATCGTATTTTCTGAGAAGAAATGCTGAACGACCCCGTTCGCGGATCCAGAATAAACGGCGGTTCAAATAAAACATCTCCAGTACAATTCCAATCCAGAATGCAGAGTGTCCAAACGATACAGGGGAATCCGGGGCCAGAATCACGCCCTTCCCCAGTCCCATACCTGCAGTCATGGCATTGATCTGCAGCGATGTTTCGCTCTGGACCTGCATGAAAAAGAAGTACATGCAGGCTCCCATGATGAAATAGTGATAACCAATGCGGATGCGAGACTTTTCTTTTTGATAAAGATTCATTTCATAGTCCTCCTTCTTCGCGTCAGGATAATAAATCCCGGATGTGGAATCTTTCGAATGAGGAATCCGGCGCTTTTCTTTTTCGGGCCGCGCTCCTGTATTTGTCCTCCAGGACCTCGCGAGTGTCGTTTTGTACCAGCTTTCCATTTTTCAGCACCAGAACATAATCAGCCAGTTTATCCAGATCCTCTGTGATGTGGGTGGAGAGAAGGATTCCAATATCTTTGTCCAGAATATCCTGAATCATGCCTAAAAAATCTCTGCGGAATACCGGATCAAAACCGGCCATGGGCTCATCCAGAAGTAAAAAACGCGGATGATGGGCCAGAGCAAAGCAGAACTGCATTTTCATCATTTCGCCTTTAGAAAGCTGATATAGAGGCTTTGACGGGGCAAGCTCCATCCTATCCAGACTGGAATAATAATCTTCCATTGACCAGTCTGCAAAATACGTGCCCAGCAGCTGTCCGTTTTCCAGTATGGAGCTTTCCATATATAAGGAAAGGGTCTCAGACACATAACCGATAAGTTCCTTATATTTTTCCGGCTCGCTGCGCAGAGAAATGCCATCGATAGATGCATCTCCTGTAAAATTGCGGGCAGCCCCGGAAAGGCATTGGAAAAGCGTTGTCTTTCCGGAACCGTTCGGGCCAATCAGCGCAGTAAGATATCCACTTTCCAGCTGGAAGGAGATGTCTTCCAGAGCAAAGGTCCTGTATGTTTTCTTTATATTTGTACACTCAAATACTGTCATCTGAATCTTCACTTCCTTCCCAAAGAATCTGTATCATATCCTGAAACTGGGCGCAGTTCAAATCAAGACGCCGGCCTTCTTTGATGCATTCCGCCATGGTGCTCTCAAGACGCCTTAACTGCTCTTCACGGAGCGCTTCTCTGTCAGGTTCTTTGACAAAGAAGCCTTTTCCCTGCTGGGAATAGATCAGACTTTCGGCCTCAAGGTCCTCATAGGCACGTTTCGTTGTGATGACGCTGATCCCCAGATCTCTGGCAAGAGAGCGGATGGAGGGGAGCAGATCGCCGGGCAGCAATTCTCCGTTTAATATGGAATTTTTTACGGCCTGCACGATCTGTTCATATATGGGCAGGCTGGAATCTTCTTTTATAAATATATTCAAAGGGCTCACTCCTTTTTATCGGGAAGAGGATAGTACATTTTCTCATACGAGAGCATATAGGCCAGTATGGGAGAACTGCACTTCGCAGCAATCAGGACGTTGACGGCAAGCAGTACCAGCCAGACAAGGAATATCCATAAGGTCCATGTTATTTCTGTAACAGTCAGTGTGTAGAACACAATGCATTCTACAATCAGCAGTGCAAACCAGTAGACTCCTGCAACGATTTCCTCACTTTTCTCAGTGACCATTTCAGGCACTGCCTCCAGCACCTCTTTTCTGTTTCCCGGATCCGTGCGCAGGTTCAGCGCCAGAATCAGGAAGAACCATAATCCAAGCTGGACGACGATTTCCATCCAGTTATCGGAGACGAAGAACCTTCCGGACATAAACAGCTGTACCAGAACTGCGAGAACCAGGCTCAGGCATACTTTCACGATCAGGTGCAGGCGGAGATAGTGCATTTTCTCTTTTTCGCCGGCGGCACAGACATACAGCGGCCTGGCCAGCCGGATGGGCATCTTTCTCAGGACCAGCCATAAAAACAGGATCGTTGCGACGGCTGTGACAGATATGGCAGCCGCCTGAAGTGTCGGGGAGGTCTCCATGGCATCCAGTATTGCCGCGCTGTAATCCTGCCCGGAAGACTGCAGATCTCTTAAAAACTGAATCAGTGTAACCTGTACGCCCAGAATTGCAATCATTCCGTATACAACAAAGTATAGAATAAAGGTTAAAAAGTTTCTTTTTACATCCAGCCACAAATCATTGAAAATAATCCGGATCATTTGATAAAACCTCCTTTGCAAAGGTAATACATCAGGTCCTCCAGAGTTGGCCGTGCCGTCTCAAGTCCCAGTAGCTGGCCTTCCTGCGGGTATTCGATCAGCAGGGAGCTTTTGTAGGCTTCATGAAGGCGGCAGATCACATTGGGGCCGAAGAGATGCTCAATCTGTTCGCGGGTTCCATGTGCAATATAGAATCTTTCATTCAATTCCTCTCTGTCGAGCTGAAGGCAGAGGCTGCCGCTGTCCATCAGGGCGATATAATCGCCAATCTGGTCTAAATCGGATGTGAGATGTGTGGAAAACAGGATACTGCGCCTGCCACTCTCCACGATATCCTGCATATATCCCAGAAGCTCTCTGCGAAACAGTGGATCCAGGCCAGCTGCAGGTTCATCCATCAGGAACAGCTTCGCATCATGGGAGAGCGCAAAAGCCAGCTGGAACCTGGTTTTTTGTCCCTTCGAAAGCTTTCCGACCTTCTGGCGGGGAGATATCTCAAATCTGCTGCAGAACTTCAGAAACAGTGTGTGGTCATACCTGGAGTACAGGGAACCGAATAATTTCCCATTGGTTTCTATGGTGAGATTGTCTTCAAAGGGCGACTCATCCAGCACAAAGCCAATGTCATCCTTTGCTTCACGTTCCTGGGTATCCATGGAATGGCCGTTTATAAAAATATCTCCGCTGTCTTTCTGATAGAGCCGCAGGATGGTCTTGATCAGAGAAGTCTTCCCCGCGCCGTTCCTGCCGATCAATCCCATGATATACCCCGGTTCCAGTGAAAGATTGATGTCGTTTAGTTTTAAACTGCCTATTGATTTGTTCAGATTACGGATTTCCAGCAGATTCTCCATAACGTTCCTCCTGACTGTGAATTTCACTGTATATATACTGTATATGTTTATATATACAGTATACCCAATATATATATTTGTCAATAGGGGAATACAAAATATATGTGATGGGAAATAATAACAGAAAACAGAAAGGAAATGGAGAATGATGAATGTACAAAAATGTGGAATCATCGGGTGTGGCGGTGTCGGTGCCACAACCGCATATACACTGGTAGAAAGCGGGCTGTTTAATGAAATGGTCCTGATTGATATTGATAAACGCAAAGCGGAGGGCGAGGCGCTGGACATCGGACACGGCATCCCATTTACTGTTCCTTCCGATATCTATGCCGGCGATTATGAAGATCTGAAAGATGCATATCTGGTCGTAGTGACAGCCGGAGCCAATCAGATGCCTGGTGAGACGAGGCTGGATATCTCCGCTAAAAATGCGAAGGTTTTCCGTCAGATCATCCCTGAAATCGTAAAATACAATACGGAATGTATCCTGCTGATCGTAACTAACCCTGTGGATATACTTACAAGTCTTGCACTGAAACTTTCCGGATTTCCAGCCAGCAGGGTAATTGGGAGTGGAACGGTACTGGATACTGCAAGGCTGAAATATCTTCTGGGCAAGAAATTCAACCTGGACTACAGGAACATCCATGCCTGGATGATCGGGGAGCACGGAGACAGCGAACTGGCAGTCTGGAGCAGTGCGACTGTTGCGGGGCTGCCTGTAGATGAGTACTGCCGTCAGCACGGCCGCACCCGGGCCAGTCTGCAGCTGAATGAGATATACGAAGAGGTTCGTGACAGTGCTTATGAAATTATAGACAGAAAAGGATCTACGTTCTATGCTGTCGCGATGGCGGTCAAGAGAATCGCCCAGGCGCTGGTGAGGGACGAACACTCAATTATGACGGTTTCCAGCCTGGCACAGGGGCATTATGGAATCCATCATATCTGCATCGGTTTGCCTACCGTAGTTGGGAGAAACGGAGCGGAAGATATCATAGAAATACCTCTGAATGCACAGGAAAAAGAGGCTTTGAGGGAATCTGCACAGGCGCTGCAGAAAATCACGGAGGAGCTTTAGTGGGGATGTAATAAGTACTCGGGAGGGGGACGCTAAAAAACCGGGAAGCCTGCCCCCAGCCAGAAGCATATATGCCATTTTAAAAATCCGCTCCGTTTGCGTAAGAGGCCCTAAAGGAACAAACATAGAAAATGGCGGGCCAGCGGCATGCAGCCCGAAATTTGATAATTTTGGGCCTTAGGCCGCTTCAGAATTTGCCGTGAAACGGCAAATTCTGCCCACCGTTTTCTATGTTTGTTCCTTAAGGGCCTCTAACGTAAACTCTAGGACTTTTAAAATGGCATATATGCTTCCGGCAGGGGGCAGGCTTCCCGGTTTTTTAGCTGGTACATCCGGCCGGTAGTTAGATTCGTCCGCTGGGGGTGGCTGCGAACCGGGGGAGCGTATGAATTCGTTTGGTGGAAGGTGAAAGGCCCGGTTAGTAATTGGCGAATAGTATCATAGCTATAGTTTGTAAACATGGAAAGAAGATACTTATAGTAGTTTTAGATTATCCCATGTATTCTTTGGGGGCGTTATTGTATCGTGGGGCGGATAATTGTATAATGATAGAATAACGTTGTTAAGGAGGTCGATAGTATGAAGGTATTGATGTTGAATGGGAGTTCGAATCTGAAAGGATGCACTTATACGGCTTTGGAAGAGGTTGGAAAAGTGCTGCTGGAAGAGGGGGTGGACTATGAGATTTTTCAGATTGGGCCGAAACCGGTCAGGGATTGTATTGGCTGCAGAAAATGCCGGGATGGAAGATGTGTTTTTACGGATGATGCGGTGAATGAATTTGTGGAGAAGGCCTACGAGGCAGACGGCTTTGTGTTTGGGTCTCCGGTTTATTTTGCACATCCCAGCGGTAGAATTCTCTCATTTCTGGACAGGGCATTTTACTGTAATAGTTCGGATGAACGGTACAGGGCGTTTAAGTATAAACCGGGAGCTGTGGTAGTATCAGCGCGCAGGGGCGGCACAACGGCATCATTGGATGCAATCCAGAAGTATTTTGGGATTGCACAGATGCCGACGGTAGGGTCTACATATTGGAACATGGTGCACGGGCAGAATCCGGATGACGTCAGAAAAGATGAAGAGGGACTGCAGACCATGCGTAATATAGGACGAAATATGGCATGGATGCTGAAATGTTTTGAGGCGGGAAAGCAGAACGGGATTATGCTTCCTAATTCTGAACTTTCTTATGCTACGAATTTTATCAGGCAGTAATAATTTGAAAGCACGGTGAAGGCCGTGCTTTTTAATGCATAAAGAGATCATTTAATAAATTGGGGGAACCGGACTGCATATATAAAAGTTTATTGACGTATTTTGGAAAATCCCTTATGATTATTAGGTCGAAAGGGGATGCAAAGTCGGATGAATGTTTTGAATATAGAGCATATTAGTAAGATTTATGGAGATAAGGTGATTTTTGATGATGTATCTTATGGGATACATGATGGAGATAAAATAGGAATTATCGGGATCAACGGTACCGGGAAGTCTACCCTGTTAAAGATCATTGCAGGAATTGAGGAGCCGGATGACGGGCAGATTGTGAAGCAAAATGGGTTAAAGATGAATTATCTGACTCAGGATCAGGAGTTCCCGAAAGGCGCAACTGTACTGTCCTACGTGAGCAACGGTAAAAAACAGGAGGAGTGGGACTCGGACAATGAGGCAAAAAGTATTCTGAACAGTCTGGGGATTATAGAGCATGATGCAGTTATAGATCCTCTTTCTGGCGGTCAGAAGAAGAGAGTTGCGCTGGCACGTGCGCTTGTTTCCGATGCGGATATATTGCTTTTGGACGAGCCTACAAACCATTTGGATGAGGAGACCGTGAACTGGCTGGAGGATTACCTGAAACGCTATAGAGGCGTTGTGATTATGGTAACCCATGACAGATATTTTCTGGATAAAGTAACGAATAAGATACTGGAGATCAGCCGGGGGAATCTGTACGGATACGATGCAAACTACTCGGGATTTCTGGAGATGAAGGCTCTGCGGGAAGAGATGGAACTGGCGAGTGAGAGAAAACGTCAGAGCATACTGCGTGTGGAGCTGGAGTGGGCAAAACGGGGCTGCCGGGCGAGAAGCACGAAGCAGAGAGCGCGCCTGGAACGCCTGGAGGCACTGAAAAACGGGCTGGTTCCGGCTCAGGATCAGGCAGTGGAGCTGGATTCCGTGGAAACCAGGATGGGTAAAAAGACGATAGAGCTCCACCATATCAGCAAGGGCTTTGGGGACAGGAAGCTCATGGAAGACTTTGATTATATTTTCCTTAAAAATCAGAGAGTTGGGATCATTGGAAACAACGGCTGCGGCAAATCCACCTTAATCAAGATGATTGCGGGACTGATTGAACCGGATACTGGAAGCATTGAAATCGGGGAAACGGTTAAAATCGGATATTTTGCCCAGGAAGAGCAGGATATGGATGACAGCCTGCGGGTAATTGATTTTGTGAAAGATATAGCAGAATATATTCCGACGAAAGATGGCAGAATCAGTGCGTCACAGATGCTGGAGCGTTTTTTATTTACTCCGGATATGCAGTATGCGCCCATCGGGAAGCTGTCCGGCGGAGAGAAACGGAGGCTGTATCTGCTGAAAATCCTGTGTTCCGGTATTAATGCACTCTGCCTGGATGAACCGGGGAACTCACTGGATATCCCTACACTGACGATTCTGGAAGATTATCTGAATTCCTTTCCCGGTATTGTGATCACGGTATCTCATGACCGCTATTTTCTGGACAATGTGGCAGACCGAATCTTCGCATTTGAAAATGGACAATTAGTACAGTATGAGGGCGGCTATACGGACTACCTGGAAGCAAAGCAAAGCAGGGAGATATCCGGAACAGCCGGGAGTGCCTCCGGGAAGGCGGCTGAGGATAAGAATCAGGCATATAAAGAGTGGAAGCAGAACCGTCCTGCAAAATTAAAGTTCTCTTATAAAGAACAGAAAGAATACGATACCATCGATGGGGACATCGCGGCTCTGGAAGAGAAAATAGAGACGCTGGACGATGATATTATGAAAAATGCCACTAATTCCGGAAAGCTAAATGAGTTAATGACTCAAAAGAGCCAGGCCGAAGCTGATCTGGAGGAAAAGATGGAACGGTGGGTATACTTAAATGACCTGGCAGAAAAAATAGAGTCACAGAAAAATTCCTAATCAAATTGGCACCCCGCAATTCATATCTTGTGGGCAGGACTGCAGCAAAGCTGCAGAATAAGGTATACCCAAAGGGCACCCCGTAACACATGTCCTTCGGGCGGGTCTGCAGCTTTGCTGCAGAATAAGGTATAAACATAAATAGTATTGTATAAAATCAGAGCAGTGGCGGACTGCTTTGATTTTTTTATAACATTAATAATTGTTTGTTAAACATATAACATTATTGTTATATAATATACAATATAGAGTAATAATTATAAAATTCAGAAAAATAGTCGATATTGGAATATATTGTGTTATAATACTCATAGATATTGGAACAGGAAACCGGAATGTTTATTATTCAAAGATATGAAAGGAGAAACATATGGGTCATCTAGAATTGAAGACAAACTATCAGCTTTTTATTAATGGACGGTGGAAGGATGCTTCCGATGGCGCCGTATTTACAACCTCATGTCCGGCAGACGGAGAAGTTCTGGCATCTTGTGCGCAGGCCACCAAAGAAGATGTGGACGAGGCGGTTAATGCGGCATGGGCGGCGTTTGAGAGCTGGAAGAAAACAAGTGTCAATGAACGTGCGGCAATACTGAACAAGATTGCAGATATTATTGATAAGAATGCAGGATTTCTTGCAATGGTGGAATCCATGGACAATGGAAAGCCGGTCCGGGAGACGATGGCAATTGACATCCCCTATGCAGCCAATCATTTCCGGTATTTCGCAGGCTGTATCATGGCAGAAGAGGGCAGCGCAGTTATGCTGGGGGAGGATACACTCAGCCTGATCCTGAGAGAACCGATCGGTGTGGTAGGACAGATCGTTCCCTGGAATTTTCCGTTTTTGATGGCTGCATGGAAACTGGCTCCGGTTCTTGCAAGCGGATGCTGTACTGTATTTAAGCCATCCAGCGCCACCTCACTGAGCGTACTGGAATTTGCACGCCTGGTACAGGATGTGATTCCAGCAGGTGTATTTAACGTAATCACCGGAGCAGGTTCCAAATCCGGACAGTACATACTGGACCATCCGGGATTCCGCAAACTGGCCTTTACCGGCTCCACGGAAATAGGCTGCAATGTAGCGTGCGCAGCGGCAGAACGCCTGATCCCGTCAACTCTGGAGCTGGGAGGAAAATCTGCAAATATCTTTTTCAATGACTGCAAATGGGATATGGCCATGGACGGACTACAGCTCGGCATACTTTTCAATCAGGGCCAGGTTTGCTGTGCAGGCTCCCGTGTATTCGTACAGGAAGACATCTATGACAGATTTGTTGAAGAGGCTGTCAAAGCGTTCAATCAGATCAAGGTCGGCGTTCCATGGGAGGCAGACACACAAATGGGCTCACAGATCAATGAGGCCCAGATACAGAAAATACTGGGTTATATAGAAATTGGCAGACAAGAGGGCGCTGTGGTAGCATGCGGAGGTGAGAGGGCAGCAGAAGGAGAACTTGCCAAAGGCTGCTTTATGAAGCCAACACTACTTATCAATGTGACGAATGACATGAGAGTAGCAAGAGAAGAAATCTTCGGACCGGTAGCATGCATTCTCAAGTTCAAAGATGAAGAAGAAGTGATCGCAATGGCGAATGACAACGATTATGGCCTCGGCGGCGCAGTGTGGACACGGGATATAAACAGAGCTATCCGGGTATCCCGTGCAATAGAGACCGGCCGTATGTGGGTCAATACATACAATGCAATTCCAGAAGGAGCACCATTTGGCGGTTATAAAGCATCCGGAATCGGACGAGAGACACACAAGGTCATTCTGGAACACTACACCCAAATGAAAAACATCATGATAAACCTTTCAGAAGCACCCTCAGGTTTCTATCCTCCCAAATAAAAACGATTTAGCGAGCGGGCGTTAGCCTCGCTCGCGGACGTTGATGCGAATGTCAAAGTGCGCCCGGATGCCCTTCAAGTGAAGCCGTCCTGCCGCCTTGAAGTACCAGTTGCAGAGGAAACGGATATGTGATGTGGCAGGGCAGTTCGCGAAAGAGCAGCCCTGCCACATCACATATCCGTTTCCTCTGCAGCGTCCCCCCTCATCCGCTCTCCCCACGACTTCACATTTCAAATCCTCTATGTTATAATAATTTAGTGCATTGACCCTGGCTGCATAAGGAAGTATAATAATATATGTGATTTAAAACGAAAGTAAAGATAATAAACGCATATGAATGTGATTATATTTCCGAAACATGTGATTATACAACCGGGGATTATTGTGATATAAGACAACAAAAGGAGAGAGAGTATGGAAAAACCAGTACTTGTGATCATGGCGGCAGGAATGGGAAGCCGTTATGGTGGTCTGAAACAAATTGACCCGGTTGATGAAGAAGGACATATCATTATGGACTTTTCTATTTTTGATGCCAGGAGGGCGGGATTTGAGAAAGTCGTTTTTATTATAAAGGCAGAAAACGAAGAAGAATTTAAAACCTGTATTGGCGACAGAATTAGTGAATATATGGAAGTGGCCTATGTATATCAGAAGCTGGATGATCTTCCTGAGGGATATGATGTGCCTGACGGACGTGTGAAGCCGTTCGGGACGGGCCATGCGGTTTTGTGCTGCAGAGATGTGATCGATGGCCCCTTTGCCGTCATTAACGCAGATGATTATTACGGCGTTCATGCGCTGGAAGAGATTTATCATTATCTCTCAGAGAATGAGGATGATGAGAAATATAGGTACGCAATGGTGGGCTATCGTCTGGACAACACATTAACAGATAATGGTTATGTATCTCGGGGTATCTGTGAGACGGATGAGAATGAATATCTGACTGGAATTATCGAGCGGACTCATATTGAACGGACAAAAGACGGCGTTGTGTTTACAGAGGATGATGGTAAGACATACAGCAGTATAGACAAGAGCTGTATTGTATCTTTGAATATGTTCGGATTTACACATAGTTTAATGAAAGAACTTGAGGCGCGTTTTCCGGTATTTCTGGAGAAGAACCTGATAGAATCGCCTTTGAAGTGTGAATACTTCCTGCCGACGGTGGTAGGTGAACTGATAGATGAGGATAAGGCAACAGTGAAGGTACTGAAATCCGAGGATAAATGGTATGGCATCACATACAAGGAAGATAAGCAGAGCGTTGTGGATGCGATTGTAAGGATGAAAGAACAGGGAATCTATCCCCTGCATCTCTGGCGGTAGGCAAAGAACCTGGATCTGAGGCCGGAGCAGGAAAACGGCAGACAGATAGCGGCGGCCAGGATGTTTGGAAAAAGACAGAAGATAAACAGCAGACAGGAAGGAAAGGGTAAGTATTATGGCAATTTTAGTAGCAGGCGGAGCCGGATATATCGGCAGCCATACGTGTGTGGAACTTTTGAATAGAGGGTATGATGTAGTTGTAGTGGATAATCTTTACAATTCCAGCGAGAAAGCCGTGGAGAGAGTGCAGAAGATCACGGGGAAGGAACTGAAGTTTTATAAAGGTGACATTTTGAACCGGGAGGATCTGGAACCCATATTTGAGCAGGAAAATATCGAGGCAGTCATCAATTTTGCCGGGCTGAAAGCAGTGGGAGAATCTGTTGCAAAACCATGGGAGTATTATCACAACAACATTACCGGAACACTGATCCTCTGCGATGTGATGCGCAGCCATGGATGCAGGAATATGATATTCAGCTCCTCTGCAACTGTTTACGGGGATCCTGCAGAGATACCAATCACGGAGAACTGCCCGAAGGGAGAGATCACCAATCCTTACGGTCAGACGAAAGGAATGCTGGAACAGATTCTGACAGACTTGCATACCGGGGATCCAGAGTGGAACATTATGCTTCTGCGTTATTTCAATCCGATTGGAGCACACGAATCCGGGCTCATTGGGGAAGATCCAAAGGGAATTCCGAATAACCTGGTTCCTTATATTGCACAGGTGGCCGTAGGGAAACTGGACTGTCTCGGCGTGTTTGGAGATGATTACGATACACATGATGGTACAGGCGTCCGTGATTATATTCATGTTGTAGATCTGGCGGTGGGCCATGTGAAGGCGATTGAAAAGATGAAGACCAGCAGAGGGGTACACATTTACAATCTGGGAACAGGGACTGGATATAGTGTCCTGGATGTCGTAAAGGCATATGAAAAGGCATGCGGCAGGACGATTCCCTATCAGATCAAACCCCGCCGTGCAGGGGATATTGCCACCTGCTACTGTGATGCGTCCAGGGCAAAAGAGGAACTGGGCTGGATTGCAGAACGAGGAATTGAGGAGATGTGTGCGGACTCATGGAAATGGCAGTCTATGAACCCGAACGGTTACCGGGACAGTAAATAGATGAAAAAGTGAACAGGAGAAAGGTGAATGTGCGCAGAAGGTAAAGTGACAGATGTGGAATACCTGCCATTATCCTGTAGTCAGATGAATATCTGGAATCTGGAAATGGCACACCCGGGACTCCCGATTAACAACATATGTACGGCATTAAAGATTGAGGGGAATCTGAATCTGGAATATCTTCAGACATGTATTGAGCTGGTGTTCAGGGCTTTTCCGTCTCTCAGGACAAGAATCACCATGAGGGACCAAAGGCCTTATCAGTATGTAACAGAAGAGATTCCTGCCAGAACGGCGTTCTTTGATTTTACAGAGACGAATGAGCAGGGAGTGGGAATCTGGTTTCAGTCTGTTGCCAGAGAGCACTTTACACTGTATGATTCTCCATTGTGCCAGATACTGATATTTAAAACGTCCGGGAACAGCGGGGGAATTTTGACAAGAGTGCATCATATCGTTGCGGACGCATGGTCCCATGCTTTAATTACAAATCATATCATACATAATTATTTTCAACTTCTTCAGGGGGACGCTCCGGATGCTTCCGTTACGCCATCCTATGAAGAACATATCTTAAGTGAACAGAAATATCTGAAGTCCAGAGCTTTTGAAAAAGATAAAAAATACTGGGGTGAAAAGCTCACTGGTATTTTGCCGGCAGCGGCCAAGGAATATCAGTGTGCGGTGATAAGCCCCGTAGGGCTCAGAAAGTCATATCGGCTGTCGAACCGGCTGAACCGCCTCATAGGAGGATTCTGCGAGAAGAAAAAAGTGTCTCCGTTTGCTGTTTTCTATATGGGCCTGGCAATTTATCTCAGGCGTATGAAAGGGCAGGAACGGTTCTGTGTCGGTGTACCTACTATTAACAGGCTTAATTTTCAGGATAAGCAGACCGGTGGTATGTTCGTCAATACACTGCCCTTTGTGAATGAGCTGGATAGTTTCATGACATGGAACCAGTTCAATGATAAATTGCAGGAGGACTGGTTTGCGTTACTCTATCATCAGAGAATTCCATTTGAATCTATAAAGAAAATAGTAAATCAAAACGGCGGGAATCTGTCTGAACCGCTGTTTGATATTGTTCTGTCCTATCAGAACGGCAAGATGGATCACCTGAAAGGGGCGAGAGTTTCTCTGGAGGGACGCTGGCTCTACAGCGGCTATCAGAGCGAATCGCTCTGCATCCATCTGAGCAGCAGGGATAAAGAAAATCAATTTACTGTGGATTATGATTATCTGACCCAGATATTCTCGGAGGAGGAGATCGACCGGCTTCATGAGAGCCTCTCCCGTATACTGAAGGAAGCACTGCAGAAGCCGGATGTTCCTATTGCCAGCCTTCTGATATTAAGTGAAGAGACAGAAGAACAGGTGATCTATGATTTTAATCAGACTGATGTATGGTATGACAAGGATGCGGGAATTGCAGATCAGCTGTCTGAGATATTCCGGATGAATCCGGAGAGAGCTGCTGTGATATTTGGGGGCAGAAGGATGTCCTATAAGGAGCTTGCAGAAGTATCCTTTCAGACCGCCCGCGGGATTGCAAAAAGAGCAGGCGGCAGCAGAGGAACCGTTGCCGTTCATATGACGAGAAACGAGAAGATATATGCTGCATTGTGCGGGATTATCTTTTCAGGAAACAGCTGGCTTATGATGGACATTGATTTACCGGGAGAGCGGAAACGGGAGATGCTGTGTGACAGTCAGGCTCTTTTTTGTATATGCAGTGAGACAGCGGCAGAGCTGGCGGGCTGTACAGAACTGGTTCTGTTTGATGATTTGGCAGAAGCGGATGAAATTGTGGAATATGAACCCGCCGGGCCGGACGATCTGGCGTATCTGGTTTACACATCGGGGAGTACGGGGATGCCCAAGGCTGTTGAGATTGAACAGCACAGTGTGATGAACCTGGCAGCGGCAATGCGGCCCCTGTACCCGAAAGGAGCCGTACTTTCTCTGTGCAACGTGGGATTTGATGCCTTTTTGCTGGAGAGTGTGATTGCCCTTCTCTGCGGCAGAACAATCGTGCTGGCCTCGGAATCGGAGATGAACCATCCGCAGAAGCTTGGTGTTCTGATCCGTAATTATGATGCCGGTTTTATGGCGCTGACGCCTTCCCGCCTGTCTGCGTACCTGAAGGATCCTATATTCTGTGAATCTCTTCTGCATATGGAGACTGTGATCTGCGGTGGGGAGAGCCTGCCTTTTGAGCTGCATAAGAAGCTCGCAGATTATACATGTGGAACGCTGTATAACCAGTATGGCCCTTCCGAGGCGACTGTTGCTGTCAGCCATGACGCTGTAAACGACAAAGAGGCGGTGAATATAGGCCGGCCTCTGCAGAACTGCCGGATCTATATACTGGATGAATTTCAGAATCCGCTTCCTCCCGGTTCCGCGGGAGAGATCTATATCGGCGGCGACTGCCTTGCCCGGGGGTACCACAACCGGGAGGAACTTACAAAGGAGCGTTTTGTAAGCGATCCCTTCCGGGATGGCGGGCGCATATACCGTACAGGGGATTTCGGCAGATGGTCGGAAGACGGGAAAATTATCTATCTGGGCAGAAGAGATGACCAGGTCAAGCTTCTCGGACATCGGATCGAACTTTCCGAGATAGAATCCGTGCTGATGCGCCATGCAAAAGTCGGGACCGCTGCTGCAGGTGTATGGGAGAACAGGCTGATTGCTTATTATACAGGGGATGTACAGCTCACAGAGAGCGAACTGCTTACCTTTGCCTCCAATTATCTGCCGCGGTATCTTCTCCCGGCTTCGATCATGCGTGTGGATGCGTTTCCGCTTACCGGCAATGGTAAGATTGATTTTGGAGCCCTTGAGAAGCCGCTTTTGACGGCGAAACAGGAGGGGCCGGCGGATGAAGTGGAAGAACAGCTTCTGGCTATATGGCGGAAGGTACTCGATCGGGAGGATCTGGACGTATATTCAGATTATTTCCTGTCGGGCGGAGATTCTCTGAATGCTGTGCTGATGCTTCTGGAAGTAGAAAAACAGTTTTCAAGGAGTATATCCGTGCAGGAGCTATATGCCAATGCAGTCCTGAGGCGTCTGGGCAACCTGCTTCGGGGCAGGGAGATACGTTCCGAAACACAGCGCGCGGAAATTCAGAGGGCTGCAGTGCGGGACTGGTATCCGGTAACCCCTGCACAGGCGGGGTTCTATGTCATGCAGCAGCTGGATGAGACAAAAATCAGTTACAATATGCCAACGGCTTTCCGGCTCAGTGAATGGCTGGATTTTCCAAGGCTGGAATACGCATTTACCAGAATGACGGCAGAGGATTCTTCGCTGCGGACTACATTCCATATAGAGGACGGCCAGGTGGTTGCAAGGATCGGTCCCGAGTCGGCTTTTCATATGCAGTGGATGGAGAGCAGCAGCGCAGAGGAGGCAATGCAAAGTTTTGTGAAGCCCTTTGATCTGGCTAAGGGACCGCTTTTAAGGGCGGCCATGCTGAAACTGCCGGACAATGAACCATATCTGCTGTTGGATATGCATCATATTATATCCGATGGTCTCAGCAGCCAGCTTCTGCTGGCCAGGCTGAATCTGTATTATCAGGATCTGCCGGTGTCCATGCCGGAACTGGATTATGTTGATTATGCATGGTGGGTCAGCGAAAGAAACAATCGGGAAGAAAATCCATGCAGGGCATACTGGAAGAAGCAGCTGCCCGGGAAACTGCCGGAGCAGGAACTTCCGTTTGACAGGCCCAGGCCGCCCGTATTTGATGGGACAGGGGACAAATACGAGTTTGAATTGCCTGCTGTCTTTAATGAAAAGATCGCGGCTTTTTGCGAACAGCAGCATGTTACGGTGTTCGTGCTTCTTCTGGCTGTCTATGGCCTTTTTCTGAGCCGGTATTCCGGAAGCAGAGACGTTGTGGCAGGGACACCATTTTCCGGCCGTCGCCGGCAGCACATGGAGGAGATGACAGGTGTATTCGTAAACTCACTTCCGGTATTCATGCAGGCCGGGCCAGAGGAGTCATTTATATCGTACCTGGATTCGGTGAAGCAGACGGTTACGGGGATGATGGATCATCAGGAGATCACTCTGGAAGAACTGCTTGAATTGGCAGGGGTCCGAAGGACAAGAGAAAAAAATCCGCTTTTCAGTGTGATGTTTACCATGACGCCCCTGAAAAACGGGGAGCTTTCAATTGGAAAAGCAGGGCTTACTTATCTTCCTTTCGATACGCATGCTGTAAAGATGGATCTCAATCTGGAGGCTGTGTTTATACAGGAGCGATATCATTTTCAGTTCGAATATGCCAGGAGTCTGTTTGACGAAGTGACGATCGCATTCTACAGCAGGTGTTACCTGCAGGGGCTCAAAGAAGTGCTGCAGAATCCGGAGGCCCTGCTTACGGAGATTACCCTGCTGGATAAGGCGGATAAGATCCGGCTGTTAGATCAGCCTGTTCGTCTCAGGACTCCCTATGATGCGACAACGGTGGATCAGGCCGCAGATTATTTTGCTTTTGTAGATCCGGAACGTGCAGCAGTACAGTGGGGAGAAGACTTATCTTATACTTTCGGGGAACTAAAGGATAAAACTGATGTTTTGGCTGGTACTCTGAAAGCAGAGGGCATCGGCCAGGGGGATAAGGTGGCTTTTCTGACAAAGAGGACGGGGCTTCTTCCTGTCTTTATGTTTGGCATTCTAAAAGCAGGGGCTGCTTACGTCCCGATCGATCCCGAATTTCCCCGGGAGCGCATTCTGTATATGCTGACGCAGTCAGAAGTCAGACTGGTACTTTATGGACAGCAGGAACTGGTTCTGGGCGGGCTGCCCTGCAGCGAACTGGTCTGGGACGGCCGGGATACAGAGGACGGATCCGGGGCGCCGCCTGCCAAACACGGTGCGCAGGATGCTGCAAACGTAATCTTTACTTCCGGGACCACCGGAAAGCCGAAGGGAGTGGTGATGCTCCACAAATCCCTCTCGAATCTGGCGGCGCATCTGGAACCGCTGCTGGGAGGAACAAATGAAAAGATATTATGTGCATCGAACTGTGTGTTTGATGTGTTTACTACGGAGACTATACTGGCGCTTGGAAAGGGGTATCCGGTCAGTATTGCGGATGAGGAGGAGATGCTCCTTCCCTGGAAGATGGCAGCGCGCATCAGGCGGGATCAGGTTACCGTGCTTCAGCTGACACCGTCCAGAATTCAGATGTGTCTGGGGGACGAGGCATTCTGTGAGGCACTTCGGGAAATACACCGGATTATACTTTTGGGAGAACCATGGAGCATGGAGCTGAAGGAACGGCTGAACCGGTTGACAGATGCCCGGATATTCAATATTTACGGACCTACGGAGACTTCGGTGCATAACTGTCAGGGGGATATCACTAAGGAGAACTGCATTCATATCGGGAAGCCCATAGGCAACTGCCGTTACTATCTGCTGGACGAAGCCGGCCGTGCCGTGCCTCCCACAGCCGTGGGAGAAATATATATTGCCGGGGAATGCCTCTCACAGGGGTATATCAACCAGCAGGACCTGACGGATCAGGTCTTCCTCCCGGACCCTTATTTCAAAGGCGAAAAAATGTACAGAACGGGAGACCGGGGCAGGCTCAGGGCCGATGGAAACTGGCAGTGTCTTGGTCGGGTGGATACACAGATCAAGCTGAACGGACACCGGATTGAGCCACTGGAGATTGCAGAGACAATGTTGCAGTCGGGGCTGGTGAAGGAAGCTGCGGCGGTGCCTGTCCTGAAGCAGGGCGCGGTGCAGTTCCTCAGAGGCGCGGTGGTAAAAGCGGACGAATACAGCGAAGAGGCTCTCAGAGAGTTCATGAAGAAGCGACTTCCGGATTATATGATGCCCTCTGAAATTATTGTGCTGGAGAAGCTTCCCAGGACTGCCAGCGGTAAGACCGATCTGAAAAAACTGGCACAGACAGGGGAAAATACTTCGAACAGCAGCGCAGAGGGCAGTGAGATTGCAAAGTTGTGGAAAGGAGTTCTGGGCAGGGAGCCGCTGCGGGATGTATCCTTTTTTGAACAGGGCGGGACATCCCTTCAGGCGATCCTTATTTTAAACCGTTACCATCAGAAAAATTATGAGTTTGACATCAATGACTTTTATCGCTGCCCCACACTGCGCGAGCAGGAGGAAATGCTTGTTGCAGAGATTCAGGAATCCGCAGAGTCAGGTGAGGCTCCTGAGCAGAAAGAAAAGTTGTGGGAGCTGCCTGCCAGGCTCGCCGAACAGGAGGAGAAGATGTGCAGGCCGGGGAATATATTTCTGACCGGCGGCACAGGCTATCTTGGAAGCTACATTCTTAAGAAACTGCTGGAATATGGCAATGAGAAGATTTACTGTCTGGTGAGAGGCGGAAGTGTCCGGCTGGAGGAAAGTATGGATTACTATTTCGGTGCAGGATACTATGAGAAATACCAGCACCGTCTCCATGTATTTGACGGAGAGCTGACAGCTGAACATTTCCGGGCGGAACCTGAACTATACGAAGAGATGCGGCAATCCGTTGCGAAAGTGTTCCACTGTGCAGCGGATGTCAGACATTATGCACCAGAGGAGGAACTCTTGTACACCAATGTGGAGGGAACACGGGAAGTGCTGCGCTTTGCAGAAGCTTCCGGGGCAGCAATGATGTATATTTCTACGGTCAGCGTTGCTGGGGAGCAGACAGACCGGACGAAAGAGACGGGAGCCGTGCTGACAGAGAAGGATCTGGATATCGGACAGAACTGGTGGAAGAATCCTTATGTAAAAAGTAAGATTATGGCAGAAAAGCTGGTGGATGATGCGGTGAGGCAGGGACTCTGCGCCAATATATTCCGGATTGGAAGGCTGGTAGGTAATTCTTTTAACGGGATATTCCAGAGAAATCCAGAATCGAATGCATATTACAGGCTGATAAAAGGGATTATGGAACTGGGGATGCTGCCGGATATGCTGTACCATCATCGGCTGGAGGTAACTCCGGTCAACCAGGCGGCAGAAGCGGTTGTGAGGCTGAGCGGGACTACAAAATCCGCTTACCATATATGCAGCCCTCATGAGGTAGAGATCGGCAGTATTGCAGAAGCGTGCGGCCCAGTGCAGAGAACAGATGCAGAGACTTTCGGAAAGGTTCTTGAAAGAAAGAGCATGGAGACGGATTCACCTTACATCCAGGCTCTTGCGCAGACCTGGTTTGCACAGCAGAGCAGAACAGCAGACGTTTTGCTTGATTCACAACTGACGCAGGATGCACTCGCCGCGCTGGATTTCTGGTGGCCGCGGCAGGATATGAGCAAACTGAAACAGTGCTTTACCAATGAAGAGGGGAGGGAAGATAATCGATGTCAATAGTCGGACATATACTGGATGTTTCGGTGGCCGTACTGGGATTTTTTATTGTCAGCTGTCTGATGAAAGGCAGGCTGTCGGCTGCACAGAAGCTATATCTTTCCTCGGCCGGTTTTCTTCTGCTTTGGCTGGTGGCAATCATCGGTATGGATTATACAGAGAACATGGCGGCGCTGCAGGTCATGGATGCCATTACATGTGCCTGCTCGGCGCTGCTGATTATGACCATTCTGCTGATTTCCCTGATTTTTACCAGGAACCTGGTGCAGATTCCACGGCATTACTGGCTGCTGTATGTGCTGCCGGCGCTTTCCTCGCTTATTGTATTTACGAACCCGCTGCACCATCTGTTTTACAGACAGTTTTCTATCTACGCATCGGAAGTGAAATTCGGCCCTCTTTTTATTATTTCAGGCCTTCAGTACTATATCTATTCTATTATCGTTGTGATCATTATGATTAGGTATGGAATCAGAAGCAGGACCAGAAGGGTATGGGGACAGGTTGGGCTGTTTATCGGAGGTCTGTCTGTTCCATTTTGCACCAACCTTCTGGCAACCCTGAAGATAGTAAATCTTCCCATATCGGCTACACCCCTGGCTTTTCTTGTTACCATTTTGTGCCATGGAATTGCCGTGTATTATCTGAATTTTCTAAATATCAAACCTGTCGCCCTGGAGAGCATGGTGGATAATGTTTCGGAAGGATATGTGATACTGTCCTCAGACAGATGTATTATTTATTCGAATGCTGCATTTGATGAAATTTTCGGGGAACAGTATAAAATGAGGATTAACTGTTATCTGAACCAGGTGGTTGAGGATCTGGAGGAGCGGAAACGGGATGTGATTTATAACCTGCTTAATTTTTTTGATGTCTGCAAACAGTCTGTGAATGTGATCTCCTATGAGCAGGCGATACTGTGTGAAGAGGGAAAGGTGTATTATTCCGTAGAGCTTACGCCTATTTTAGTAAAGCACAGCATGGCGGGAGTCCTGGCTATGTTCCGGGACGTGACAAAGCTGAAAGAGGAGATGAAAAGGAAGCAGCAGAATCTGAGCCGGGCAATGGAGAGGGAACGGCTGATTTCCCTGGGACAGATGATTGGAAGTATCTCACATAATCTTAAGACTCCGATTATGGCCATATCGGGGGATGTGACGCTTCTGGAAGACCTGGTAAGAGAATATTCTCAGAGCGTGGGAGACCCGGAAGTAACGGCTCAGGATCATCAGGAGATTGCAGGGGAGATGAACGGCTGGCTTGCAAGAATTAAGGAATGCTGTGCCTATATGTCGGATATCATAACAACGGTAAAGGGGATGGCAACAAACCTGAGTACTTCCTCCGAAGGGGAATTTACGATGGATGAAGTGTTTAAAAGAGTGGAAATGTTCCTGAAAGGTAAACTGGCCAGGAATGGCTGCAGGCTTATTACAGAAAATCAGCTTCCCGGGAGCACTGTCATACGGGGAGATATTAATAATATGGTCCAGGTGATCAACAACCTTCTGGACAATGCATGTGACGCCATGGAGGAAAAAGGCGGTGATGTTGAACTTAGAGCATGGAAAAAGGACGGCAGTGTATATATTGCCGTGAAGGATCAGGGAACCGGTATATCTGCGGATGTACAGGAAAAACTGTTCCGGTCTATGTGTACAACGAAAGGGACAAAAGGAACTGGACTGGGCCTGTACAGCTCGGCAGAGATTATCCGGGCACGGTTTGGCGGTAAGATATGGGTTGAGAACAATGAGGAAGGAGGCGCCTCCTTCTATGTCGGGCTTCCAATAGAAGATGACGAGAGAGGATAAAAGGAATGCGGAAGAACAGAGCTGGAAAAGAAAAAAATGGTTTTAAGATGTTCATTCTGGATGATGACAGAAATATTCTGGATGCTTTGAGTGCCAATTTCCGCACAAAGGGCTATGAGGTGGAGACACAGGAAAATCCGCTGACAGCATTGGAACAGCTGAAAGCGGGGCATTACGATATTTTGATCCTGGATTTTATTATGTCACCGATCTGCGGGGACGAGGTGGTTGCGCGGCTGAGACAGTTTGACACAAGAATTTATGTGATCATGCTGACTGGGCACAAGGAACTGGCACCGCCGTTAAATACGATCAGAGAGCTCGAAATCCAGGGGTACTGCGAAAAAAGCAGCCGGTTTGACCAGCTGGAACTTCTTGTAGAAAGCTGTGTAAAATGTATCCGTCATATCAATACGATTTATCAGTATCAAGAAGGGTTGTCCAGTATACTGGACTCTATTCCACACCTGCACCAGATGCTGCCGGTCGATGAGCTGTGCAGAAAGGTGCTGGAGGAGCTGAATTTACTGACTAAGACAGAGAACGGTTTTGTATGGGTAAAACCGGACAGTGTACTGACAGATCCGGTGAGCGTCGAACTGCCGGGGGATATATACAGCGGTGCCGGATCTTACGATAAATCATTTTATGATTTTGAGAAGGAGGATTATCCGGTGATCGTGGAAACGGTCAGAAAAAGTATGGCGGAGCAGCGGATTATGTTTCATAATGGCGTACTGCTAGTGCCGCTTCTTGGAAAACGGGAGATTATTCTGGGTGTAATGGGAGCAAAAACAGAATTGGCGCCGGATACCACATTGAAAGCACTTTTGTCGGTGTATGCAGAACAGGTTTCCACGGCCCTTCACAATACACTCCTGAAAATGCTTTTGAATGCCAATAATAAGAGGCTCTCCAGTGTAAATAAGCGGCTGATAGACAGTTACATGCAGACGGTGGAGGCGCTCCGGCTGCTGGTAGATGCCAAGGACTTGTACACAAGAGGGCATTCGGACCGCGTTTCTTATTATGCAGTAAAACTGGCGGAAAAGGTGAGCAGTGATAAAGAATTTGTGAAACGGGTACGGGTAGCGGGGCTTCTGCATGACATCGGGAAAATTGGTGTTTCAGATGCAGTGCTGAGTAAACCGGAGCGGCTGAGCGAAGAGGAATTCAGCGAGATCAGGAAACATCCCGGCATGGGGGCAAATATCCTTTCCTGTATGGAAATGTTCAGCAATACAGGGGAGATCGTCTGCGCGCATCATGAGCGTTATGACGGCACGGGCTATCCCAGAAGGCTGAAAGGGGAGGAGATCCCCCTGGAGGCCAGGATCATAGCGATTGCGGATGCATTTGATGCGATGATGTCAGACAGGCATTACAGAAAAAAACTGTCGTTTGAGGCGGCTGTGAGCCAGTTGGAGGAGGGCAGAGGCGCCCAGTTTGATGGTCGGCTGGTGGATGCATTTAAAGAAGTGCTGAGAGACTATGATAGAATCAGTGAGAAACTACGATGGACTTATGATGAAAATAAAGGAAGAAACGGATCTTATGGAGCAGAAGAATATTTATAAGAATGTAAAACTATATAAAACTTTGCCAGAGTGTCTGCTG
This sequence comes from Faecalicatena fissicatena, assembly GCA_001028025.1. Classification (GTDB taxonomy): domain Bacteria; phylum Bacillota; class Clostridia; order Lachnospirales; family Lachnospiraceae; genus Faecalicatena; species Faecalicatena fissicatena_A. Next base: position 39,189 of record LDAQ01000055.1, read on the forward strand.
GACGTGCGGGAATTGTATGCAAAAAAACCGGCCATAACTACTTTTGACAGGGCTGGAAATCAGCTGGATGTTTCATACAGGGAATTTGTAGAGGATGTCCGGGGAGCTGCCTTCATGATGGTGCAGAAGAAGATGGCAGGAAAGCATATTGCCTTCGTGGGGGAAAATACTTACGAGTGGATTGTTGCTTTTTGTGCGGGCGGCTGCATTGGCTCGGTAGGAGTACCGATTGATGTGGAACAGCCTGAGGAGGAAATTCTAAATCTGGCTGAATTTGCGGATGCTTCCTATGCAGTGGTTCAGAAAGAATTTGAAGGAGCCTTTGAGGAATGGAAAAAAGAACGTGTGATCCGCATGGACTCCGGAATCAGAGAGATGATTGAAGAGGGCAGAAAACAGATAGAGCAGGAGGGGATTCAGGGATTTTCATTTTCCGCAGATATTGGCCCTGATACTCCGCTGGCGATTGTATATACTTCCGGAACGACAAGTGTTTCCAAAGCTGTCGTGCTCAGTCATTACAATTTGATGTATGACGCGTGCTGCTGTCAGGCATCGGTGGAGCTGGAGGACCGGATGTTCAATCCGCTTCCGCTTTACCATACATATTCTCTGGGGTGCGGAGTTCTGGATATGATTGCGCATGGGCAGAACATCTGTATCAATGGAAATCTGAAGACTCTGTTCCGTGATATCAAACTGTACAGTCCAAGTATTCTTATGGCAGTGCCCCTGATACTGGAGAATCTGCTCAAAGAGATTCATCGTGTGCAGGAAAAAATGGGTATCCGGGAGCAGACAATCCAGGCGGTGGAAAAATATAAAAAAGGTATATTTACAAAAAAAACCGTGAAGGTAAACGGGATGGATCTGATCCTTGGAGACCAGCTGAAGACAATCTGCTGCGGTGGCGCCCATCTGAATGAAAAGATAGCCGAAGAATACGTAGCTTATGGAATTGATGTACTTCAGGGCTATGGGATTACGGAGTGCAGTCCGCTGATCAGTAACAGTATCAGAGGCCAAAACAGAATCAACTCTGTAGGAATTCTTCTTCCAGGAGTGGAAATGAAGCTGGAGGACGGTGAGATTCTGGTAAAAGGTCCTAATGTTTTTAAAGAGTATTATAAGAATCCGGGCGCAACGGAGGAAAGCTTTACAGATGGCTGGTTTCATACTGGGGATATCGGGTATACGGACAGAAAAGGATTTCTTTTTATCTGTGGACGGAAAAAGAACCTGATTGTTTTTAACAACGGGAAAAAAGTGGTTCCAGAGGAGCTGGAAGCCTACATCCAGGAGATTCCTCTTGTGAAAGAGGTTATGGTATATGGGGCCAGCACCGGAAATGCGCTGGACGAGGTCAAACTTTCTGCGCTGGTCTGTGTGGATGCCGAGAAAACCAGTGAGACGGACAATTACAGAATCCTGGAGAGTATACAGGAATCTATAACAGCGCTGAACGCAAAGCTTCCGGTCTATAAAAGAATCCAGTCTGTAAAACTGTCGGAGTCTGAATTTAAGAAGACATCCATGCAGAAAATTCAGAGAAGGAAGGTAATGGTATGACAGAAGAAGATATGCTGCATCTGGTTGAAGACATTGTAAGCGAAGTTACAGGGGTGAATAAACTGACTATGGATACGGAGTTTGTAAACGACCTGGCGCTGAATTCCATGGATGTCGCAAATCTGGTATGCGCATTTGAAGAAAAATTTGATACAGATATTCCGATGAAAGACGTACGTAACCTTATGCAGGTAAGGGATGTAATCCACTATATGCAGAAACGGGAACAGATGTCAGACACCGGTATTTAGATCAATGAAAACAAATAATAAATAATTAAGAAAATCTCTTGACAAAGAAATGGGAAATTGATATGATTAAAAAACAGAACGCACTCTGTTTTTGCACTTCTTAAGTCTTATAGGAAAGTAGGGAAGCATATGAGAAGACAGGTTTATTCATTGCTGGTTGACAACAATCCCGGTGTTTTGAGCAGGATTGCGGGGCTTTTCAGCAGAAGGGGATACAGTATTGACAGTATCACGGCGGGAATGACGGCAGATCCCAGATTTACAAGGATTACGGTTGTTGCCAGCGGAGACGAACTGATTCTGTCCCAGATAGAAAAGCAAGTCCGCAAGCTGGAGGATGTCATTGAGATTAAGGTTCTGAAGGACGGTGAGTCCGTATACAGAGAGCTGATCATGGTGAAGGTACGCGCCGGTGCTTCGCAGCGCCCGGAAGTGATTTCTATCGCAGATATTTTCAGGGCAAAGGTGGTAGACGTTGAGAAGGAATCCATGATTATTGAATTGACGGGTGACCAGTCCAAGCTGGAGGCATTTTTGAATCTGCTGGACGGATACGAGATACTGGAGCTGGCAAGGACGGGAATTACAGGGCTTGCACGTGGAATTAAGGATGTTACATTTATAGACTGACAGACAGTACATAAAGACAGGAAGCTAGGGGCAGACAGCCTTTAACTCATACCCGCAGGGCACCCAGCAGCACATGCCCTGCGGCGGGTCTGCGGCTAAGCCGCAGAATAATGTATACCCAAGGGCACCTCGTAACACATGCCCTGCGGGCGGCTCCGCAGTAAACTGCGGAATAAGGTACCTATTGGATTGCAGCTGTTCAGCAAGATAATTGAGGTTTCTCCCACCTCTACAGGTGGAGAGGAATCACTAAAAACAAGATGAACGGCAGTGGCGGGCGGAGAGGAATCGGTATCCCCCACTGACATGAGGTTAATCTACACATCTATATAAGATGTTGTCGTACTCTGTGAAATTACCGAGCGCGGGTTGCAATATCATAAGATAAAGCATAATGGTGAAAGAAAAATTAGGAGGAATGTCAAGATGGCAGCAAAAATTTATTATCAGGAAGATTGCAATCTTTCCATGCTGGAAGGAAAAACAATCGCAATCATTGGTTACGGAAGCCAGGGTCATGCACATGCACTGAACCTGAAAGAATCAGGATGTAATGTGATCATCGGTCTGTATGAGGGAAGTAAGTCCTGGGCGAAAGCAGAATCCCAGGGATTTGAAGTATTTACAGCAGCAGATGCAGCTATGAAAGCGGATATCATTATGATTCTGATCAACGATGAGAAACAGGCTGCAATGTATAAAAAAGATATTGAACCAAACCTGGAAGAGGGCAACATGCTGATGTTTGCACACGGTTTCGCAATCCACTTTGGTCAGATTGTACCGCCTCCGTATGTAGATGTAACAATGATCGCACCAAAGGGACCTGGACATACAGTAAGAAGTGAATATCAGGTCGGCAAGGGTGTTCCATGTCTGGTAGCTGTACAGCAGGATGCAACAGGCAAGGCTCTGGACAAAGCACTTGCATATGCTCTGGGAATCGGCGGAGCGAGAGCCGGTGTACTGGAGACAACGTTCAGAACAGAGACAGAGACAGACCTGTTCGGCGAGCAGGCAGTCCTTTGCGGCGGTGTATGCGCACTGATGCAGGCAGGTTTCGAGACACTGGTTGAGGCTGGATATGATCCGAGAAATGCATACTTTGAGTGTATTCATGAGATGAAGCTGATCGTAGACCTGATCTATCAGTCAGGATTTGCAGGAATGAGATATTCTATCTCCAATACGGCTGAGTTCGGCGATTACATAACAGGACCTAAGATTATTACAGAAGAAACAAAGAAGACAATGAAGAAGATCCTGAGTGATATCCAGGATGGTTCTTTTGCAAAGGAATTCCTGCTTGATATGTCAGATGCAGGCGGTCAGGCTCATTTCAGAGCAATGAGAAAGATTGCTGCAGAACATCCGGCAGAGAAGATCGGTGAAGAAGTAAGAAAACTTTACAGCTGGAGCGATGAAGACAAGTTGATCAACAACTAATCACAGAGACAGCATAGAAATCATAAGATAAGAACCCCGGCGTTTCTGCAGACGCGCCGGGGTTTTCCCATATTCCTACGGGATTATCCTGTTGCACGGCGGAATATGAGAGGGCGGACGAATTTATTATGGCGAGGAGAGATTTTTTTGACAGATAAGAATGATTTCAGCCAGGGCAGTATTGCACGGAATATTATGGGGTTGGCACTGCCCATGACACTGGCCCAGCTGATTAATGTACTTTACAGTATTGTGGATAGAATTTACATCGGCCATATACCGCATACTTCGGCGGAGGCACTGACTGGAATCGGTCTGACTCTGCCTGTAATAACGATTATTACAGCGTTTGCCAATCTGTTCGGAATGGGCGGTGCACCACTGTGTTCGATTGCTCGCGGCGGACATGAGGAGGAGAAGGCCAGAAAGGTCATGGGCAATTCCTTTTCCATGCTTTTGCTGTCTGGAGCGGCTTTGATGGCAGGGTGTCTGCTGTTCAAAAAGCCGTTGTTGTATCTGTTCGGGGCAAGTGAGGTGACCTTTCCCTATGCAGATGCCTATATTACGGTCTACTTGTTCGGGACCCTGTTCGTCATGGTCAGCCTGGGGATGAACAACTTTATCAATGCCCAGGGGTTCGGGAAGATGGGCATGCTGACGGTTACTCTGGGGGCTGTGACGAATATTGTACTGGATCCGCTGCTGATTTTTGTATTCCATATGGGCGTCAGGGGTGCGGCCATCGCAACCGTCATATCGCAGGGGCTGTCTGCCCTCTGGGTTTTGCGTTTTCTGACAGGGAAAAAGGCCATCCTGAAGCTGGACCGGGAGTCTATGCGGCTGGACAAAGGGCTTGTGAAGGAAATTACTGCGCTGGGGACATCAGGATTTGTGATGTCTGTGACAAACGGGGCTGTACAGATCGTGTGTAACTCTACGCTGTATCGTTACGGAGGCGATCTGTATGTAGGGGTTATGACCGTGATTAATTCTGTAAGGGAGATTATAACAATGCCTGTCACAGGCCTTACATCGGGCGCCCAGCCTGTGATTGGATATAATTACGGGGCAGGATGTTATGACAGGGTGAAGTCGGCTGTAAAATTTATGTCCTGGAGCTGTATTGTCTTTACCTTTCTGGTGTGGGCAGTTCTCTTTTTTGAACCGGCATTTTTCCTGCGGCTTTTTACAAGCGAGACAGAACTGATTCAGGCCGGTGTGCCGGCTATGAGGATCTATTTCTGCGGAATATTTATGATGGCGCTGCAGTTTGCGGGGCAGTCTACCTATGTGGCTCTGAACCGGGCGAAGCAGGCAGTCTTTTTCTCACTGTTCAGGAAAGTGATTATTGTCATTCCACTGACGCTGTTGTTTCCAATGATTGGAAATCTGGGGACTGCGGGAGTGTTCTGGGCGGAACCCGTGTCCAACGTGATCGGCGGGACGGCAAGTTTTGTGACAATGCTGATTACAGTATGGCCTGCATTAAAGGAGAAAAATGGAAACGTTGTCAGAAAATTGAAATAAACAAAAATGATTATACTGCATATTGGACTCTAATGTGGTAAAATAAGAACAACAATAGCACGGATGTTTTTCATTTTATCAGAAGGGAGATGGCAGTATGGATGACAGGTTAACAAATCTTCGGTCAACGAAGAATCCCAAAGCCCGTATCAAAATTATGAGCGGTCATTTTGCAACGCGACATTCACATGTCAATACATATATTGATATGTCTACGGTCAAGACCCGCCACAACAATGCACGGGAGACGGCCAGAACACTGGCGGCAGAATATCTGACGAATACGATGGTGGATACGATTGTATGCCTCAAGAACACAGAAGTGATCGGTGGATTTATGGCGGAAGCATTGTCGGACAGTTCAAATGTATCCATGAGCGGAGGAAACAATATCTCTGTTGTAACCCCGGAATTTGATTCTTCCGGGCAGATCTTGTTCCGCGATAACAATCAGAGGATGATCGAAGGAAAGCAGGTACTGATACTCACGGATTCACTGGCAACAGGGGCTCTTGCCTATCAGGCTATAGAATCGGTGCTGTACTATGGAGGCACTGTCTGCGGGATCTGTGCGGTGTTTAGCGCAATCTCGAAGGTTGCTGGATTGGAAGTTAAGACCATATTCACCAGTTCCGACCTGCCGGATTATCATGTGTACAATTCCTATGAATGCCCGATGTGCAGGGCGGGTCAGAAACTGGAAGGCATCATCAACAGCTTTGGGTATGCGAAACTGTAGCCAGGGTGGATAAATGTAAGAATGAAGGGCGGGATCCGTCTGGATAAAAGAGGACGAAAAAGAGGGGAAGCCCTCTGGTTAAAGAAAAAAATATATATGGATGGAGAAGGAGGCGTCTGTGGAGACACGGACGTCTTCCTTTGCGTAAAAAAACATCCGCCTGACGGGAGCGGATGTCTTGCTTTTATTTATTATGCAATGTCGTTAACTGCTTTTGATAAACGGGAAATTTTTCTTGCAACTGTGTTTTTGTGATAAACGCCTTTGCTTCCTGCTTTTGAAATCTCTGTAATAGCAGCCTGTAATGCTGTCTTTGCAGATGCTGCGTCTTTCTGTGCTACGGCAGTCTCAACTTTCTTTACAGATGTTTTTACTTTAGATTTGATTGATTTGTTTCTTGCAGCTTTTGTTTCGTTAACTAAAATTCTTTTTTTAGCAGATTTAATGTTAGCCAATCTGTACACCTCCAAATATGTGAAATTTTCAAATAGTGAATTCATGATTCCGTTAAAATCGGACACGGACGTTTAAACGGAACATACTCATTCATTTTATGATAAGGAACAATGGTTGTCAATACATATTTCTCAAAATATTGCAAAAACTACCTGTAAATTCTAATGATGTTAAGAAAAAGTGAGGACTTGAAGATGGTGGAAAAGTATAGTATTAGGACTGACCTTGCACTTGAGGAAAAAGAACGGTTTGAATCAGATAATGTGGAGGTCCAGGGTGTTGTTCTGGAGGAGGAGTTCGATGAGGAACGGGAAATACGTATCTCTCGGGTCCGCATTGAGACGGAAAAGGGCGCTAAGGTCATGGGCAAGCCGGTCGGTACTTATCTTACTGTGGAGGCCCCGAATCTGGGTGTTCCGGATGAAGGCTATCACAGGGAGATTTCAGAGGAGCTTTCTGGTTATATCAAGGAGCTGATAGAGAAGCTGGGTCTGCTTGACAAAGTGGATTTATCTGTTCTGATCGTGGGCCTCGGAAACCGTCAGGTGACGCCGGATGCGCTGGGACCTTATGTCGTGGAGAATCTTTGTGTGACCAGACATATAGTGAAGGAATACGGGAAGTATGCAATGGGGATGGAGCATGCCAATCTGGTCAGTGCCATCGTACCGGGAGTCATGGGACAGACAGGTATGGAAACCCTGGAGATTGTCAAAGGCGTTGTGGATGAAACCGAGCCGGATCTGGTGATAGCCATAGATGCCCTGGCAGCCAGAAACAGCAGAAGGCTGAACCGCACGGTACAGATTGCTGATACCGGAATCCATCCTGGTTCGGGAGTAGGCAATCACCGCAGCGGGCTTACAAAAGAATCTCTGGGAGTTCCCGTGATCGGCATCGGCGTTCCAACGGTAGTTGACGCTGCAACCATAGTCAATGATACCATGGAGAATCTGATCAATGCGCTGGAAACATCTGAAATGTTAAAAGGTGTGGGAGATGTACTGCGCACTTACAGCGCAGCCGAGAAGTATGAACTGGTAAAAGAATTGATTTCCCCTCATCTGAATGGAATGTTTATGACTCCGAAAGATGTGGATGACATGGTGAAGCAGATCAGTTATACCATCTCAGAGGGGCTGAACATATTGTTTACCAATGCAGGGCAGGCATAATACGCATCCTGGACTCATATATATGAAAAGGTAACAAAAGGGATGGGCAAGGGGAGAGTGTAAGGGGGTCTGACCCCTCTGACAGAGGGGTCAGACCCCCTTACCCATCCCTTTTTAACTGTCACGGAAATGTTTCTTTTGAAAGAAGGCGGTATATGAAGCAATCGGCATTAATACGGGTGGTGCTTGCTGCCCTTGGAGGTATAGCATGTATCAGCCTGGTCTGTATAAGCGGCAGAGGAATTATGAAAGAATGGAGATATGACAGCCAGGAGGCTGTTTTGAAATATACAGAAGAAATGTACATGCCGGGCCTGGCCTATATGAAAGAGGATCCAGATCCTACAGCAGTTCAGTGGATTAAGAAAAACGCGATGTCCTGGCTTCCTCTTGTTCAGTATGTGGAACAGAAGAAACCTTATGATTCTGTGATGGAGGATGAAGAGACCATCGCAAAGATTCTGGAGAATCAGGCAAATGACGAGAATATGATAGATGAAAACGGCAATCTGGTGGGGGACAATGCGCTGGATTCCCAGGTGCCGTCTACGGAGCAGGGGCAGTCACCGATCGATATGTCAATAGAAAGGCTGCGGGATTTTGACTACCTGATCAGTAATTTTTATATCGTTGACGGTACGACAATGATCGGGCCGGAGCAGCTGAATGTGGATGACCTTTTGGGCAGAAGCATGAAAATCGACCAGAGTACGGGGGGACCCAAAGTTCTGATCTTCCATACCCATTCCCAGGAAACGTTTGTGGACTCCACGCCGGGAGATACAAATACAAGTATTGTGGGAGTGGGCGAGTATCTTTCGAAGCTGTTAAATGAAAAAGGAATAGAGACTATCCATGACACTGGTGTATATGATATTATCAATGGGCAGCTCGACAGGAGCAATGCCTATGAAAATGCTGAGGCATCCATCCGCCCGATTCTGGAAGCCAATCCGTCGGTTGAAGTAGTCATTGATCTCCATCGTGATGGTGTGGCGGAAGACACGCATCTGGTAACAGAGGTAAATGGTAAACAGACAGCGAAGATCATGTATTTTAACGGATTGAGCCGAACGAGGACAAATGGAGACATCGCCTACCTTTATAATCCTTATATTCAGGATAATCTGGCGTTCTCCCTGCAGATGGAACTGGAGTCCGAGAGCAGTTATCCGGGATTCACCCGGCATATCTATCTGGGTGGCTACAGATACAACCTTCATCTGGTTCCAAAATCCCTTTTGATAGAAGCTGGAGCACAGACAAATACTGTGGGAGAAATGATGAATGCCATGGAAGTCCTGGCAGATACACTACATCATGTACTGACAGAATAACTTTTATTTGAATAACCCTACATTTTGTGATAATATGAAATGAATGTAAAAAGGAGAGGGACGAATGGGAAATAAAAATACATATGATGCGGATAGTATTTCTGTATTAGAGGGACTTGAAGCGGTCAGAAAAAGACCCGGTATGTATATTGGAAGCGTTTCAACAAAAGGGCTTAATCATCTGATTTATGAGATTGTAGATAACGCTGTTGATGAGCATCTTGCCGGTTACTGTACACAGATTCATGTTACACTTGAAAAGGACGGCTCGGCTACCATTGAAGACAATGGCCGGGGCGTCCCTGTCGGCATGCACAAAAAAGGGGTGTCTGCGGAGCGTATTGTATACACCACACTGCATGCAGGGGGGAAATTTGACGATTCTGCGTATAAAACTAGTGGAGGCCTCCATGGTGTGGGATCTTCCGTAGTAAATGCTCTTTCTACCTATATGGATGTACAGGTCAGTAGAGAAGGTGCGGTCCATCACGACAGATTCGAGCGGGGAATTCCAGTGATTGAGCTGGAGGACGGGCTTCTGCCGGTGATCGGAAAAACAAGAAAGACAGGGACAAAGGTGAATTTCCTGCCGGATGATACGATTTTCGAAAAAACAAGGTTCCGTGCCGAGGAAGTAAAAAGCCGTCTGCATGAGACCGCTTATCTGAATCCGGATCTGACGATTATCTTTGATGATAAGAGAATGGAATCTCCGGAGCACATCGTGTATCATGAACCGGATGGGATTCTGGGGTTCATTAAGGACCTGAACCAGAAAAAGGAAACACTTCATGAGCCGATTTATTATAAAGGGGAGTCAGAAGGTATTGAAGTGGAAGTTGCGCTGCAGTATGTGAACGAATTTCATGAAAATGTACTTGGATTCTGTAACAATATCTACAATGCCGAAGGGGGTACGCATCTTACCGGATTTAAGACTACATTCACAACGGTAATGAATCAATACGCACGTGAACTAGGCATCCTCAAAGAGAAAGACGCCAACTTTACAGGTGCAGATATCCGTAATGGAATGACTGCCATCGTATCCATCAAACATCCGGACCCAAGATTTGAAGGGCAGACAAAGACGAAGCTGGACAACCCTGATGCTGCAAAAGCTACTGGTAAAGTGACCGGAGACGAGATTGTCCTGTACTTTGACCGGAATCTGGAAACATTGAAGTCAGTACTGTCCTGTGCAGAAAAAGCAGCTAAAATCCGTAAGACAGAAGAAAAGGCAAAGACAAATCTTCTGACGAAACAGAAGTATTCCTTTGACAGCAACGGAAAGCTGGCAAACTGCGAAAGCCGGGATGCAACAAAATGCGAGATATTTATCGTAGAGGGGGATTCCGCGGGGGGATCTGCAAAGACAGCCCGTAACAGAAATTATCAGGCGATCCTGCCGATCCGCGGTAAAATACTGAACGTAGAAAAGGCTAGTATTGATAAAGTACTGGCTAATGCAGAGATTAAAACAATGATCAATGCATTTGGCTGCGGGTTTTCGGAAGGCTACGGCAATGATTTCGATATAACAAAGCTTCGTTATGATAAGATTATTATTATGGCGGATGCTGATGTGGACGGTGCGCATATATCTACGCTGCTTCTGACGTTATTTTACCGGTTTATGCCGGAACTGATTTATGAGGGACATGTATATATTGCAATGCCGCCCCTGTATAAGGTGATGCCGAAGAAGGGCGAGGAAGAGTACCTGTACGACGACAAGGCACTGGAGAAGTACAGAAGGACGCATGATGGACCGTTTACCCTGCAGAGATACAAAGGTCTGGGAGAGATGGATGCACAGCAGCTCTGGGAGACAACTCTGGATCCGGAGACAAGGCTTTTAAAACTCGTGGAGATTGAGGATGCACGGATGGCATCCAGCGTAACTGAGATGCTGATGGGCACTGAGGTACCGCCGAGGCGGATGTTTATTTACGAAAATGCTGCAGATGCAGAGCTGGATATATAGGTAAGAGGAGATAAAGAATGAGCAGTAGTGAATCACAGATTATCAGAACCGAATATTCTGAGGTTATGAAGAAATCTTATATTGATTACGCCATGAGCGTTATCATCGCCAGAGCCCTGCCCGATGTGAGAGACGGCCTGAAGCCGGTTCAGCGCAGGACTTTGTACGATATGTATGAACTGGGAATCCGTTACGACAAGCCGTACAGGAAGTGTGCACGTATTGTCGGGGATACTATGGGTAAATACCATCCTCACGGCGACAGTTCCATATACGAATCACTCGTGGTTATGGCGCAGGATTTCAAAAAAGGAAAGATTCTTGTAGACGGGCACGGCAACTTTGGTTCCATCGAGGGAGACGGCGCCGCCGCCATGCGTTATACAGAGGCCAGGCTGACAAAGTTTACACAGGAAGCTTACCTGGGAGATCTGGACAAGAATATCGTTGATTTCGGGCCGAACTTTGACGAGACCGAAAAAGAGCCTCTTGTTCTGCCGGTGCGTGTACCGAATCTTCTGATCAACGGTGCTGATGGTATTGCAGTCGGAATGGCAACCAGCATCCCGACCCACAATCTCAGCGAAGTGCTGGATGCCGTCAAGGCTTACATGAAGAACGACCAGATCAGTACAAAACAGCTGATGAGATATATCAAAGGACCTGATTTCCCGACCGGCGGCATTGTTGTCAACAAAGATGACCTGCTGAATATATACGAGACGGGTCAGGGGAAAATTAAAATCCGTGGAAAAGTAGAAGTGGAGGAACAAAAAGGCGGCAAAAAGCAGCTTGTTATTACTGAGATTCCCTACACAATGATCGGAAGTGGTATCGGAAAGTTTTTGAATGATGTATGCGGCCTGGTAGAGTCCAAGAAAACGAATGATATTGTAGATATTTCCAACCAGTCTTCAAAAGAAGGCATCCGGATTGTACTGGAGCTGAAAAAGGGCGCGGATGTCGAGAACCTGAAAAACATGCTCTATAAGAAGACAAGACTGGAAGATACTTTTGGCGTCAATATGCTTGCAGTAGCGAACGACAGACCGGAGACACTCGGGCTCAAAGCAATCATCGAACACCACGTGGATTTCCAGTTTGAACTGATGACCAGAAAGTATACCACCATGCTTGCTAAAGAGCAGGAAAAGAGCGAAGTACAGGAAGGTCTGATTAAAGCCTGCGATGTCATTGACCTGATTATAGAGATTCTGCGCGGAAGTAAATCCGTTAAGGATGCCCGTGCCTGTCTGGTAAGCGGTGTCACCGAGAACATTAAATTCAAGTCCAGCATTTCCAAGAAAATGGCTGCACTTCTGCGATTTACAGAACGCCAGGCGACAGCAATCCTGGAAATGCGTCTTTACAAGCTGATCGGTCTGGAAATTGAGGCGCTTCAGAAGGAACACGAGGAAACCTTAAAAAATATCTCGCGTTACGAAGACATACTGAACAATTACGATTCCATGGCAAATCTGATCATGGAAGAATTGGATTCTTATAAGAGGGAATACGGCAGAAAGCGCCGTACCGCAATCGAAAATGCCGAGGAGGCAGTTTTCGAGGAGAAGAAAATAGAAGAGCAGGAAGTGGTATTTCTGATGGACCGCTTCGGTTATGCCAAGACAATAGACGTAACTGCATATGAAAGAAACAAGGAGGCTGCTGACAGCGAGAACAAGTATGTAGTCCACTGTATGAACACAGGTAAAATCTGTATTTTTACAGATACCGGCAGGATGCATCAGGCCAAAGTCCTGGATCTTCCCTACGGAAAGTTCCGCGACAAGGGTACACCGATCGACAATCTGACCAACTATTCCAGCAGTGAGGAACAGATTGTAATGGTCTGCGATGCTGAACAGATGCGTTTTGCAAAACTGCTGTTTGCCACAAAACAGGGTATGATAAAAAAGGTAGAAGGAACTGAATTTCAGGTGGCAAAGCGGACGATAGCCGCCACGAAGCTACAGGAAGAAGACATCCTGATCAGTGTCAGTGTGGTAACCGAGAACCAGAATATCGTGCTTCAGACAAAGGGTGGATATTTTCTTAGATTTCCTGCTGAAGAAATACCTGAGAAGAAAAAGGGCGCAGTTGGCGTCCGTGGAATTAAGCTTCAGAAAAAGGACGAGCTGGAGAACGTGTACCTGTTTGAGGAAGGGACAGAAAAGAAGATAGTCTATGGTGAAAAAGAAGTAACGCTGAACCGGCTGAGACAGGCGAGGAGAGATACTTTGGGGACGAAAAACCGCAATTAAAGCTTAAACAAAGCTGCAAATATATGATAGAGTACTGGAAAGCTGATTTATTCACAGATTAAAGTGTGAGTGAATCAGCTTTTTTGAGGTACACCTGGCGGGCGCACTGCTGGAGCATTTTATATAACTTTAACTATCGGACAATACCATTGAAACAAATGAACGGATACCGGTTGGGATGAAGCAGGGCATCGTCCCAGGACAGGGAGAGAAGAGGATAAGGTGGTGGTCGGAAATCAGTGCTGCCTGATCGTGTATTCGATGATATTAAACTACAAACTGCTTGTCTGTGGACACTGCACATATTATAATTATAATATATTCTTGGGATGTAGTTGGAAAATTATTTATGGGTATGTCGAAAAGAAGATTACACAAAATAGTGTAATTATATCAGGCATGTTGAAGTGATGGGTATATCTATAAAACAATATGGTGTATTAAAAAAAAATTATAGTGAAAGGAAATTAATTATGGTGGAGAGAGAATTATTAAATGCAATATCGGATATGATGGATTCTAAATTTGAAGAATTTAAAGTTAATTTGGCAACGAAGGACGATATAGCCAATATGGCAACGAAGGATGATATAGCCAATATGGCAACGAAGGACGATATAGCCTGCATATGGAAAGAAATGGCGAATCTGGCTACAAAAGCCGATTTAAGGGAAGTGGAGAACAACGTTCTTACCGAAGTTGACAGAGTTCAGGAGATCGCTACAAGTCATTACAATGAAGTGAAGATGGAGATAAGCCAGCTGAGAGCAGAAGTCAGATCATACCAAATCGGGAGTTTAAAGCTTCGGGTTGACAGATTGGAAGGTGATATGATTAAAAGTAAAAGATAGTTTCATATTTGCAATGTGTGCAAACGTGAATCAGTCGATAAGTTAGCCCCTCGTCACAGTCAATTAAAAATGTGCAGACGCTGTTGTTAATCCAGGCGTGACTTTGAATAATAGGCTTAAACGGCATATTTCTCAAAATCTTCCTTGCATTTACCAAAAAAAGGTGTTATACTCAATAACAGTTACATAAGGAACCCGGCAGAAGAGTGAACGAAAGTTCACTCTTCTTTGTTGCTGAGGAGGCAGCAGAGCAGTTTATACAAGAACGCTTATGACCGGAAAGCTTATTATAACGGTTTTGTTACCTTATTGAACATAAGCAGTTCAATAAGCATAGAAAACAATGCAGAGAAAGGGAGTTTAGCGTGTCAAGAAGAGAACAGTATGAACAGCAGACGGAGGAACTTTTGGAACCGATCGTTACAGGGGTCGGGTTTGAACTGGTAGATGTAGAATATGTAAAAGAGGCCGGAACATGGTACCTGCGCGCTTATATTGATAAGCCGGGGGGGATTACCGTGGATGACTGTGAGGCGGTCAGCAGGAAGTTCTCAGATATTCTGGATGAAAAAGATTATATTGAAGATACTTATATTTTTGAGGTGAGTTCTCCGGGGCTGGGAAGGCCGCTGAAGAAAGAGAAAGATTATAGACGCAGTCTGGGTGAGGAAGTCGAGATAAAGACATATCGGGCTATCGACAGACAGAAAGAATTCGTTGGAATATTGAAGGATTACGACAAAGATACTGTGACGATTGAATATGAAGATGAGACGACACAAGTATTTGAAAAAAGTGAAATTGCGCTTATCCGTTTAGCTTTGGATTTTTAATTTAGGAGGAAATAATAATGAATACAGAATTATTGGAAGCATTGAATATTCTTGAACAGGAAAAGAACATCAGTAAAGATACAATGATGGATGCAATCGAGAATTCTCTTATCAGTGCATGTAAGAACCATTTTGGAACGGCGGAAAACATAAAAGTAATCATGGACCGTGAGACCTGCGATTATGCAGTATATGCTGAAAAAGAAGTGGTTGAGGAAGTATTTGACCCGGCATTGGAAATTAGCCTGGAAGATGCGGAGCAGATTGATTCCGCGCTCCAGATCGGTGATATCGCGCAGATCCCGATTGAATCAAAGTCTTTCGGAAGAATTGCAACCCAGAATGCAAAGAACCTGATTCTTCAGAAAATCAGAGAAGAAGAGCGGAAAGTTGTTTACGATCAGTATTTTGAGAAAGAAAAAGATATTGTTACAGGTATCGTACAGCGCTATGTGGGAAGAAATATCAGCATTAACCTGGGAAGAGCAGATGCTATGCTGACAGAGAATGAACAGGTAAAAGGCGAGGTGTTCAAACCCACTGAAAGAATCAAACTCTATGTTGTAGAGGTTAAGAATACACCGAAGGGACCAAAGATCCTGGTATCCAGAACACATCCGGAACTTGTGAAGCGTCTGTTTGAGGCGGAAGTAGCCGAGGTCAAGGACGGCACAGTGGAGATAAAGAGCATCGCCCGCGAAGCCGGTTCCCGTACAAAGATGGCTGTCTGGTCAAACGACGAGAACGTGGATCCGGTCGGCGCATGTGTTGGAATGAACGGTGCGAGAGTTAATGCCGTTGTGAATGAGCTGCGAGGAGAGAAGATCGACATTATAAACTGGAGTGACAACCCGGCTTTACTTATTGAAAACGCATTGAGTCCGGCAAAGGTTATCTCTGTAATGGCAGATCCAGATGAAAAAGCCGCAAGTGTAATCGTGCCGGATTATCAGCTGTCACTGGCAATTGGAAAAGAAGGCCAGAACGCAAGACTTGCAGCCCGCCTGACAGGATATAAGATTGACATAAAGAGCGAGACACAGGCGATTGAATCAGGAGAACTTCCCGAGGATTACATGGAACAGATGGCAATGATGGAAGACGGATACGAAAGCGGATACGAGGAAGAATATCCGCAGGAGTATGAAGAAAACTATGAAGAGCCACTGCTGGAAGAAACAGAAGAAATGTCCGGTGATGACTATGAGGAAATAGAGTTCATTGAGACAGAGGATGAATAATAACCTTATGAGAGGTGGAATAATTGAGCAATAGAAAGATACCGATGCGCAAATGCGTTGGCTGCGGCGAGATGAAGCCGAAAAAAGAGATGCTGCGCGTTCTGCGGACTACAGAAGAGGAATTTGTACTTGATGCTACCGGTAAAAAGAACGGGCGCGGAGCCTATCTGTGCTGCTCGAATGAATGTTTTCAGAAAGCAGTAAAGAATAAAGGACTTGAGCGTTCTTTTAAGCAGGCAATTCCTGCGGAAGTATATGAGCGCCTGGAAAAGGAGATGAATGAGATTGATACAAAGTAAAGTCTTATCTCTTGTCGGGCTTGCTACAAAGGCAGGGAAGACAGTGAGCGGAGAATTCATGACTGAAAAGGAAGTAAAGTCAGGAAGAGCCGCACTTGTGATTGTCGCTGACGATGCATCAGATAATACGAAAAAGAAATTTCGTGATATGTGTGAATTTTACAAGGTTCCAATTTATTTTTATAGAGATAAAGATACCTTAGGGCATGCAATGGGAAAAGAATTCCGTGCATCTCTGGCGATATTGGACGAAGGATTTGCAAAAGGAATTCGAAAACATTTGGAAACGAAAGACAATACAATTGCATAAGGGAGGTAGTTGAATATGACAAAAATGAGAGTACATGAACTGGCCAGGGAGCTGGGAATGGACAATAAAGAACTGATGGATATGCTGGAAAAGAAGAATGTAGAGGTGAAGACCCATATGAGTTCTCTGGAAGACGATGTAGTAAATGACATCAGAAAAAATTCAAAGAAAGGCCAGGATTCAGGAAAATCCGTTGAAGCCGAAAAACAGGCTGACGTAAAACCGGCAGAAGAAGCACCTAAAAAGAAGAATATCGTGCAGGTGTTCCGCCCGCAGAATTCAAAGAGCGGCGGCCGTATGCAGCAGGGAAACCGCCAGGGGCAGCGTCCTCAGGGAAGTAACCAGGGGCAACGCCCGGGAGGTACCACACAGGGCCAGCGTCCACAGGGAGGACAGCGCCCGGCAGGTAGTGCACCAGCACAGCGTCCGGCAGGTACATCGCCAGCACAGCGCCCGACAGGTACCGCACCGGCACAGCGTCCAGCAGGTACATCACCAGCACAGCGTCCGTCAGGAACCACACCGGTACAGCGTCCGTCAGGAAACGCTCCTGTACAGCGTCCTATAGGAAATGCACAGGGTCAGCGTCCAGCAGGAAATGCACAGGGCCAGCGTCCAGCCGGAGGTGCACCAGTACAGCGCTCAGCGGGTAATACACAGGGTCAGCGTCCACAGGGAGGCCAGCGCCAGCCGTATCAGGGAGGCCAGCGTCCGCCGTATCAGGGAGGTCAGCGCCAGCCATATCAGGGCGGCCAGAGAAATTCCGTATCTTCACAGGAGACAAGGCAGAATGGAGGCAATTCCTCCGATCAGAGAAATAACGGTTATCAGAATCAGAGATATAACAATAATAATAATAATAGAGGACAGCGTCCGGCCGGCGGCCAGGGCGGAAACTTCGGCAGAAATCAGAATGGTGAAAGAAGTTATAACAATCAGGGCGGTGACAGAAACTACGGCGGCCAGGGTGGAAGAAATGCAGGAGGCGGCCAGCGAACCGGCAATGGTCCGTCCAGAGGAACAGAGCGCCGTGATGGCAGAAGAGATGACAGAGATACAGCTTCAACACCATTAGTAGAACAGCAGAAGGTTCAGAGGAATAAAGCAAAAGATAAAGAGAAAGACTATAAGAAAAAAGAATACAGAGACGGAGACTTTGACAGCAAGAACAAAAAAGGTAAACGCCAGAAACCGGCAGTGGAGGTTGCTAAGCCGCAGCCGAAACAGGTCGAGAAAAAGGAAGAGATCAAACAGATCATTATTCCGGAAGTTCTGACAATCAAAGAACTCGCAGATAAGATGAAAATCGTACCTGCTACCATTATCAAAAAACTTTTCCTTCAGGGCAAAGTTGTTACGGTGAACCAGGAAGTAGATTATGAAACAGCAGAAGAAATCGCAATGGAATTTGATGTTCTCTGCGAAAAAGAAGAAGTAATTGATGTAATCGAAGAACTTCTGAAAGAAGATGAAGAAGATGAAAGCGCTATGGTAAAACGTCCGCCGGTAGTATGTGTTATGGGCCATGTTGACCACGGTAAGACTTCACTTCTGGATGCAATCCGCCATACGAATGTAATCGGCCGTGAGGCAGGCGGAATTACGCAGCACATTGGTGCATATATCGTAGAAGCGAATGGTGAAAAAATCACATTCCTGGATACTCCTGGACATGAAGCGTTCACCGCCATGCGTATGCGCGGAGCTAATTCTACAGATATTGCGATTCTGGTAGTAGCTGCTGATGATGGTGTGATGCCGCAGACCGTGGAGGCAATTAACCATGCAAAAGCAGCGGGCATTGAGATTATTGTTGCTATCAACAAGATTGATAAGCCAAGCGCAAACATTGACAGAGTAAAACAGGAACTGGCAGAATATGAACTGATTCCTGAGGACTGGGGCGGAAGCACCATCTTCGTACCGGTATCTGCCCACACAAAAGAAGGTATTACAGATCTGCTGGAGATGATTCTTCTGACAGCAGAGGTAATGGAACTTAAGGCAAATCCAGATCGTTTTGCAAGAGGTCTTGTTATTGAAGCAGAGCTGGATAAAGGGAAAGGTTCCGTTGCTACCGTTCTTGTACAGAAAGGTACTCTCCGCGTAGGAGATGCCATCGCAGCAGGTTCTGCGCACGGCAAGGTGAGAGCCATGATGGATGACAAGGGCCGCAGAGTAAAAGAAGCGGGACCGTCACAGCCGGTTGAGATACTTGGTCTCAATGATGTACCGAATGCAGGTGAAGTATTCGTGGGATGTGAGACCGAAAAAGAGGCCAGAAACTTTGCGGATACATTCATTTCTCAGAACAGAGTAAAGATGCTGGATGATACCAAGGCTAAGATGTCACTGGATGATTTGTTTACGCAGATCAAAGAGGGAAATCTGAAAGAACTGAATATTGTTGTAAAAGCAGACGTACAGGGTTCTGTAGAAGCTTTGAAGCAGAGCCTTCTGAAGCTGTCCAATGATGAAGTTGTTATAAAAATCATCCACGGCGGTGTAGGTGCAATCAACGAGTCTGACGTAATACTGTCTTCCGCATCCAATGCAATTATTATTGGATTCAACGTAAGGCCGGATGCTACCGCAAAAGAGATCGCAGACCGTGAAGGTGTGGATCTGAGACTGTACAGAGTCATATACAATGCAATAGAGGATGTGGAAGCTGCCATGAAGGGTATGCTGGATCCGATTTTCGAGGAGAAAGTGCTCGGCCATGCGGAAGTACGTCAAACTTTCAAGGCTTCCGGCATCGGTACAATTGCAGGTTCCTATGTACTGGACGGAACCTTTGAGAGAAACTGTTCTGTGCGTCTGACCCGCGATGGTATCGTAATATTCGATGGACCTCTGGCATCCCTGAAGCGTTTTAAAGATGACGTGAAGGAAGTAAGAACAGGTTACGAGTGCGGTTTTGTATTCGAGAACTTTAATGATATTAAGGAAGGCGATCTTGTAGAAGCGTACAAGATGGTAGAAATAGAAAGAAAATAGAACCGTAGATTTTACAGCGGTTATGTGAAGGAGCAGTTATGAGAAAAAACAGCATTAAGAATACACGGATTAATACAGAAGTCCAGCGTGAGCTGAGCAACATACTGCGGGGAGGTATCAAGGATCCGCGCGTGGCACCGATGACTTCCGTTGTGGCAGTAGAAGTGGCTCCTGACCTGAAAACCTGTAAAGCATATATCAGTGTGCTGGGAGACAAGAAGGCACAGGAGGATACAATCAAAGGACTCCAGAGCGCCGAAGGCTACATCAGGCGTGAACTGGCGCGCACAATCAATATGAGAAATACTCCGGAGATCCGTTTTATTATGGATCAGTCTATTGAGTACGGAGTAAACATGAGCAAAAAGATTGATGAGCTGACCAGAGATTTGAAAGACGAGGCTGAGTAATATGGAGAAACAATCTTCCGCAGCTGACTGCGGACCCACCCGCGGGGCATGCGTTATGGGGTGCCCGGAGGGGATAAATTTATCGGAAGTTCTGGCAGGAAAACAATCTGCCGCGCTGGGCGGACATATCCGTCCGGACGGAGACTGTGTTGGTTCCTGCATGGGGCTGTACATGTACCTCAGGGAGCAGTATCCTAATATGGAGATTGATGTATATCTGGAGGAGATTCCGGATGCATTCCGTATGATTCAAAGGACGGATGAGGCAAAAAATTATATTCCGGATGGAAAGCAGTATGATCTGTTTATCTGTCTGGACTGCGGAGACGAAAGGCGTCTCGGCTTTTCCTCGCCTCTGTTTCAGAATGCAAAGCAGACGCTGTGCATTGATCATCATGTGAGCAACGATGCATTTGCAGATATTAACTATATAATACCGGATGCAAGTTCCACATCTGAGCTTGTATTTGGCCTTCTTGAGAAGGCAAAGATAAGCAGATCTGCGGCAGAAGCACTCTACATGGGAATCGCTCATGACACCGGTGTGTTTCAGTATTCCTGTACCTCACCGGAGACGATGGAGGCCGCTGCAGAACTTCTGCGAAAAGGAATTAATGGGAACGATATTATTGAAAAGACATTCTATGAAAAGACCTATATACAGAATCAGATCCTGGGCAGAGCCCTTTTGGAGAGTATTCTGATTCTGGAGAAAAGGTGTATTGTATCCGCCGTTAGCAAAAGTGAAATGGAGTTTTATGAGGCAAAACCAAGTGATCTGGAAGGTATTGTCAGTCAGATGAAGCTGACCCAGGGAACCGAAGTGGCGTTTTTTATGTATGAATTAGAAACGCAGCACTTTAAAGTGAGTCTGCGCTCCAAGGGACGGGTGGATGTAAGTGTGATTGCCCAATATTTTGGCGGCGGCGGCCATGCAAGAGCGGCAGGATTCAGCATGAAAGGTACTTACCATGATGTGATCAACAATGTCAGCGCCCGGATTGCACTTCAGCTGGATCAGGAAGAAATGCAGGTATAACAGTCTATGATAAATGGAATCATTAATGTTTATAAAGAAAAAGGATATACATCCCATGATGTAGTTGCAAAACTCAGAGGAATCGTGGGCCAGAAAAAAATCGGACATACGGGAACTCTGGATCCGGATGCGGAAGGGGTTCTTCCGGTCTGTCTGGGGAGGGCAACCAAACTCTGTGATATGCTGACGGATAAAAATAAGACTTATGAGGCTGTACTGTTGTTTGGAAAAACAACAGATACGCAGGACATCACAGGGAAAGTGCTGGAAGAATGGGACATATCGTTTCTGACAGAAGAAAAAGTCAAAGATTGTATACAGGGGTACATCGGGGAATATGAACAGCTTCCGCCGATGTATTCTGCAGTGAAAGTAAATGGCAGAAAGTTATATGAGCTTGCACGGGAGGGCATCGAAGTAGAACGGAAAAAAAGAAAAGTCCGGATCTTTGATATTAAGATAAGCAAAATAGATCTTCCGCGTGTACATATGGAAGTCAAGTGTTCAAAAGGAACCTACATTCGTACACTATGCCATGATATTGGCCTGGAGACAGGTACAGGAGCCTGTATGGAAGCTCTGAAGAGGACAAAGGTGAGCTGCTTTGAAGCAGGGGACAGCCTGAAGCTATCCCAAATAGAGGAGTATAAAAATACAGGGAAGCTGATGGATTATGTTATACCAATAGACGCCATGTTTTCAGAACTGCCGGAAATGCTGGTTGCCCGGGAACATGCAGCACTGGCTTATAATGGAAATCCGCTGCGGCAGGAACACATGACAAAAGAGAAATCTTTCGGGGATGGACAAGCCGTGAGGGTATATGATGAAAAGAAGCAGTTTATAGGAATTTACCATTACCTCGCAGAGAAACAGGAATACCGTCTTGAGAAAATGTTTTTTGTATCAGGAGAAGAACAGACCTGAAGATGCAGGTGATAAGCAGGATTATGGGGAAAAGCATGCAGTATTATACAGATATTAATTCTTATCAGGGAACTGAGAGCACAGCCATTACTTTGGGCAAGTTTGACAGCCTTCACAGGGGACACCAGAAATTGATCAGCAGAGTAAGAGACAGTGCAGAGAAGGAAAAGCTAAAAAGCATTGTATTTGCATTTGACATGAAGAGAGATACACTGCTCACAAACAGGGAGCGCAGGCAGCATCTGAAACAGCAGGTGGACTGTATGATAGAGTGCCCCTTTACAAAGGAAATCAGGGAGATGGAAGCGGAGACATTCATTGAAGAAGTACTGGTGAATACGCTGCACGCCTCCCATATTGTAGTGGGAACAGATTTTGGATTCGGACACGGCAAACGGGGAGATGCCGGTATGCTCGCAGAGTATGCCGAAAAGTACAATTATCAGCTGGATGTTGTGGAAAAAGAGTTATACAATGGCAGGGAAATCAGCAGCACATATGTGCGGGAAGCTCTGGAAGCAGGCGATGTAAAACTGGCGAACCAGCTCCTTGGATATCCTTATCACATGTCGGGGCTTGTGGAGCACGGCCGCCGTCTGGGGCGCACCCTGGGGTTCCCGACAATGAATATCACACCCGCAGAGCGGAAGATTGTGCCAAGATTTGGTGTATATACCTGTGGCATACAGGTAGACGGCGTAAACTATCATGGAATCGGAAATGTGGGAATTAAACCGACAGTGACAGACGAACCGAGATTGCTGACCGAGGTATTTGTTTTCGGTTTTAAAGGCGATGCTTATGGAAAAGAGATCAGGGTAAAGTTCTGTTCTTTTGTGCGCCCGGAAACAAAATTTTGTTCTGTGGAAGAGCTGAAAAAGCAGGTGGACCGGGATATCGAATCCGGAAAGGAATATTTCCTCCGTGAGGAATGTGTGAGAATCTAAAGAAAGAGATTAGGTAAATACAAATGAGTATAACGACAATATTTCTGCTTCTGGGAGGACTGGGATTATTCCTGTTCGGAATGAAAATGATGAGTGACGGGCTGGAGCAGGTTGCAGGAGCCCGGATGAGATCCATCCTGGAGTTCTTCACACAGAACAGGTTTGTGGGGATGCTGGTCGGTATTCTGTTCACGGCGGTGGTACAGTCATCCAGTGCGACAACAGTCATGGTAGTAAGCTTTGTAAATTCAGGACTTATGAACCTCTTTCAGGCCGCAGGGGTAATCCTCGGTGCCAATATCGGTACAACAGTAACCGGACAGTTAATTGCTTTTAATCTTTCAGACATTGCACCACTCTTTGTCATCACGGGTGTTGTTATGTTTATGTTCAGCAAAAAGCAGAATGTCAGGAAGATCGGCGGGGTGATCCTGGGATTTGGTATTCTGTTTATGGGACTTAGTACCATGGGAGATGCCATGTCTTCCCTGCGGGAATCACCGCATGTCGTAGAGTTGCTCAAATCGCTGAGCAATCCGTTTGCGGCAATTCTGGTTGGATTTGCCATAACGGCAATTCTGCAAAGCTCCTCGGCTACCGTGGGGATTGTGATCCTGTTGGCGTCCCAGGGATTTCTCCATTTTACAATCTGCTTTTTCCTGATTCTGGGCTGTAATATGGGATCATGCGTTTCAGCGCTTCTCGCGAGCCTGGGTGGTAAAAAAGATGCAAAAAGAGCAGCGTGGATCCACTTCTTATTTAATATTATAGGGTCCGTGTTTATCTTTATAGTGCTGATGTTTGCGCTGGAGCCTATTGCAGATGCCATCATGAAGGTGTCCGGAGGTAATATGGGCAGAGCGGTTGCAAATGCCCACACATTGATTAAAATATGTGAGGTTATCATCCTCTTCCCATTTATGAAATGGGTGGTAAAGGCAACTTATGTTATTATACCGGGGAGAGATGCTTCGCCAGATGATGAGTATGAACTGAAATATATCGGAAACAGTACAATGATTACGCCTACGACGGCGGTTATTGAGGGGATTCGTGAGCTGGAGCATATGGGCGGACTGGCAATCGAAAATCTAAAAAGAGGGATGGATGCGCTCTGTACCCTGGATGAGAAAAAAATTAAAGAAGTATACCGGCAGGAGGCTTATATAGATTATCTGAACCGGGAGATTACCGACTATCTGGTCAGGATCAACAGTATGGAGATTCCTACCGCGGATGCAATGATGGTAGGCGGATTGTTTCATGTTGTGAATGATATAGAAAGGATCGGGGATCATGCGGAGAACTTTGCGGACTCCGCAAAAATGCGAATTGACAGACACGTCGCATTCAGTGAGAAAGGAATCCGTCAGCTTCAGGATATGATGGATCTTGTGGAAAAGACGCTGGTGTATTCGCTTGAAATGTTCTCCAACCGCAGCCAGGAACATATGAAAGAGGTTATGGTGCTGGAGGATGAGGTGGATGAAAGAGAGAAGAAGCTTCAGAGAGCACACATAAAACGTCTGACAAAGGGCAAGTGTTCACCGGAAGCAGGCATGATTTTCTCCGATACTATATCCGGCCTGGAACGTGTGGCCGATCATGCGACCAATATCGCGTTTGCCATTCTGGAGCCGCAAAATACAGACGAGTCCGAGGACGAGGAAGAATAGTTGAAAAAGTACTGCTTTACATAAGAATTAACTTGTGATATACTATTTAAGTATGAATTTAGCCGGTGTTCGGTAATAGGATGACTCCAACCGTTACTTAATGCCAGGCGGTTTTATATAAAGAAAATATAAGGAGGAAACGTAAGATGATCGCAAAGGACAAGAAACAGGCAATCATTGCAGAGTATGGCAGAAGTGAGGGAGACACAGGATCTCCGGAAGTACAGATCGCAATTCTTACAGCAAGAATCAACGAACTGACAGACCACTTCAAAGCAAACCCGAAAGACCACCACTCAAGAAGAGGACTTCTTAAGATGGTAGGACAGAGACGTGGTCTGCTTGCATACCTGAAAAAGACAGATATCGAGAGATACCGTACTTTGATCGAAAGACTTGGATTAAGAAAATAATTTCAAATCCGCAGGACCTTCCCGAGGGAGGGTTCTTTTTTTAGTTTGGCGGGAGGGGACGCCAAGGGGCCTGCCGCTTACAGTCCCCTTGGCTGGCTCATCCGGCCGGAACGTAAAAAATCCTGTTACAGGAGGCGCTTCAGAACGGGGGCAGTGAATGGTAATGGCTATACGGGATATACAGTCCCAGTTTAGTGTATCTGACACTAGTTTGATTTTCTTTTCTGAAGAAATATTAAAAATATAAAACTCTGAAACTTCAGCAAATTTACTATCGGTACGATTAAAGAAAATCATAGTCAATACAAATACGCTGTCCCGGTGTTGCCCCCTCCAGGCAATACGCTCCTAACTACCGGCAGGATGCACCAGCGAATGATAAGGGAAGGCCGGCATCTGGCGGGAGAATGTCTGCTGGTGAAAAGTCCATAAAGCGAGCGTTAGAAGCTGTTGGAGAAAATGGAAGGAGAAAAGAGGGCAGAATTTGCCTTACCAGGCAAATTCTGTTGCCGCCGGCGGTGCGAATGCATCAGCATTCGGGCCAACTGCGGCAAATACCTCTTTTCTCCTTCCATTTTCTCCTACAGCTTCTTCGCGCAGTGTCAGGACATTTCACCAGCAGACATTCTCCCGCCAGATGCCGGCCTTCCCTTATCATTCGCGTCCCCCATCCGCGAATACCTCCAAAGCTTATTCCATAATCAAGTTCTTGCTTTAAGGGGGCGACTATGCTATAATATTTAAGATTGTGGTCAGGATAGCAGTACCCGAGACCACTGAAAAGGATATTAGCGGATTCTAATGTGTTTTTCAGTAGTTTCGGAGTCTCCTGCCCCGAATTATGTAAATAGATAAAAGGAGAACGATATGTTTAAAAAGTTTGAAATGGAACTTGCCGGCAGAACTCTGCGTGTAGATGTTGGCAGAGTCGCAAAACAGGCAAATGGAGCTGCTCTGATGCACTATGGGGATACAACAGTGCTTTGTACCGCAACCGCATCTGAAAAGCCGAGAGAAGGAATTGATTTCTTCCCTTTGAGTGTAGAATATAATGAGAGATTATATTCTGTAGGAAAGATTCCGGGAGGATTCAATAAGCGAGAAGGTAAGGCTTCAGAAAATGCAGTTCTGACATGCCGTGTCATCGACAGACCGATGAGACCTCTGTTCCCGAAGGATTACAGAAATGATGTAACACTGGAAAATCTGGTTATGTCTGTTGATCAGGACTGCAGTCCTGAGTTGACGGCTATGCTGGGTGCGGCGATTGCCACCAGCATTTCTGATATTCCGTTTGACGGCCCGATCTCTACGACACAGGTAGGCCTGGTAGACGGGGAGTTTGTATTTAACCCGACAGCAGCGCAGAAAGATATTTCTGACATGGCGCTGACCGTTGCTTCTACAAAGGAAAAGGTTATTATGATTGAGGCGGGCGCGAATGAAGTGCCAGAGGCTCAGATGATAGATGCCATTTTTGCAGCACACGAGCTGAATCAGAAAGTGATTGCTTTTATTGAGACGATCGTAGCAGAGTGCGGCAAGCCGAAACATTCTTATGAGAGCTGTGCAGTACCGGAAGAATTGTTTGAAGCAATCAAAGAGTTTGTAACTCCGGCAGAGATGGAAGAGGCCGTATTTACAGATGACAAACAGACCAGAGAAGAGAATATCCGTCTGATTACTGCTAAGCTGGAAGAGGCTTTTGCAGAGAAGGAGGAATGGCTTGCAGTTCTGGGTGAGGCTGTATATCAGTATCAGAAGAAGACAGTAAGAAAGATGATCCTTAAGGATCAGAAGCGCCCTGATGGCCGTGCAATTGACCAGATCCGTGCTCTGAGCGCAGAGACAGATCTGATCCCGAGAGTTCATGGTTCCGCAATGTTTACACGCGGACAGACGCAGATCTGTACTGTGACAACTTTGGCTCCGCTGTCTGATGCACAGAGAATTGACGGGTTGGATGAGGCAGAGACTTCCAAGAGATATATGCACCACTACAATTTCCCGTCTTACTCTGTAGGAGAGACCAGACCGTCCAGGGGACCGGGACGCCGTGAAATCGGCCATGGTGCGCTTGCCGAGAGAGCGCTTATACCTGTACTCCCAAGCGAGTCAGAGTTCCCATATGCAATCCGTACAGTATCCGAGACATTTGAGTCCAACGGATCCACATCACAGGCAAGTATCTGTGCATCCAGTATGTCACTGATGGCTGCCGGTGTACCGATCAAAGCAGCAGTAGCAGGTATCTCTGCAGGACTTGTGACAGGTGATACAGACGACGATTATCTTGTTTTGACAGATATCCAGGGACTGGAAGACTTCTTCGGAGATATGGACTTTAAGGTTGCCGGAACCCACAAAGGTATTACAGCAATCCAGATGGATATCAAGATCCACGGACTGACAAGACCAATTATTGAGGAAGCAATCGCTACAACTAAGAAGGCAAGAACCTTTATCTTAGACGAGGTAATGAACAAGACAATTGCAGAGCCAAGACCGGAAGTAGGTCCATATGCTCCCAAGATCGTTCAGATGCAGATTGACCCGCAGAAGATCGGCGATGTAGTCGGCCAGCGCGGAAAGACAATCAACGCGATCATCGAGCAGACATGCGTAAAGATAGACATCACAGATGACGGTGCAGTATCCGTCTGCGGAACAGAGCAGGCAGGCATGGATGAGGCAATGAAGATGATTGCAGTCATCACCACAGACTTCGAGGCCGGACAGGTATTTGAAGGAAAAGTCATCAGCATCAAAGAATTCGGTGCATTCCTCGAATTCGCACCTGGAAAAGAAGGAATGGTACACATTTCCAAGATTTCCAAAGAAAGAATCAACAAAGTGGAAGACGTACTCAAACTGGGAGACATCGTAAAAGTAGTCTGCTTAGGAAAAGACAAAATGGGCAGATTTAGTTTCAGTATGAGGGATGTAGCAGAATAGAGCTGGTATGGGGCCGCCGTCCCGGATACACCTGACAGTTTCCGGGGGCTGGCCGTTTGCGGGGAAGTACTAGCGGTAAAAAAGCAGAAGCGT